>JBDRPL010000036.1:0-3319 GCA_043827025.1 Microcaldota archaeon | reverse complement strand
TATGGCGCACCTGCATCAGATATATTTAGCATCGCACATGAATGGAACCTTAGTCAAAGTTCAGGAAGAGAGATACAAAATAATATTTTACAACTTCTTGAAATGTTGCTAGCTGCACTCAGAATTGCAATTGAAGCATATTGAAGACTTCAGGATGATGAGAACGAATCAAGACTCAGGGATGCACAAAGAAAACTTGCAAATCTTGTCGGAGATAGGCATGCAGAGGAGGCATCACGAATGCTCCAAAGCCAGGACGACCAGGTCACGAATTTCGTAACAGAAATATTAAGAAAACAGATTAACGCATCGAGAAACCTGCATACAGGGCAACTTGATAGTGTCAGTCCAAGGATGAATGAATGATTCATCCTGTTTGGAAATCCAGCAGGATTTACAACAGAAGGATGAACGAATAGTTCATCCTAAAACGGTGATACATTGGATAAAACCCCAGCAGAACAGTTTCAAAACGCAATTATGTCTACAGTATGCCGCTGGCGCGGAGACAAAAAAGCAAAACCGGAAACATGGTTTAGCCCTCTCACCAGAAAAGTTCTTATTGATAAATTTGGATACAATGCCTTTATTCTCTACGCTCTTTTGGATCAGAAAAAAACAACTCCAGAAATCTACAACCTGATGGGGAGTAAAAATAAACTTGATAGCCCCCTGGCCAGAATCTTAATGTTCCTACGCAATTGCAGTATGATGGAATCAGAGATGATTATCGATAAAAAAATTTGCGTGAAACAGAAGGCACTTGCTAGGCGTTATGGTGAAGAAGGTCTGCTCGTATATGTTTTGTGTGATGGAAATGACTACGAAGATGATAAATACGCGGCAAAAAATATAATGAAGGCAACAGGCCTTAGTGAGGCCAGACTCTCTGAGATTGTAGGTTACCTTGAAGAACATGGCATGCTTCAGCCAGGCAAGCTTGAGAATGTTAAAACTGAAATGGAAATAAAAAAACAACTTGGCTCTGATGCAGTGAAAATATATCGCTCATTTACTTTTCTGACAACAGCAGAGGAACTAGCAGGCAAACATATTGTCGAACAGAAAGAACTTATAAGAATTCTTGATTCATTTTACGCAAACGGTTTCATAGTAAAAAACCAACAATATTTTAAGAGAATAGACGAATTTCTGGGATGGAATCCAACGGCAAGATTAGTAAAACGTAAATTTGGCATCAACGGAGTGCAGGCATACGCTCTGATATATGATGGCATTCCGCTAGCCAATATAAGGACTTTAACTATAAGTTCCAATCTTGAGGAAATATTGAACTTCTTAATTGATCAAAGAATCATTGTGAGAGAGATGATTGAAGGAAAAGAATTGTTGTTTTTTGCAGAAGGTGATGCCCCCCATGATAGGGATGTTCCTGTGACGGCGGGGTTTTATACAGACCATGAGACATGTTCAAACATCCACTTTCGAAAAGGTTTATGCTATTATAAACTAAAGAGGTACAAGGAAGCAGTCGAGGAATATACAAAGGCAATTGCAAAAGAAAACAAACCCATATATCATCTCAATTGTGGTGCGGCATACTTCCGCCTTCTAAACCCAAAGGAAGCTATTGTTGAGTTTACTAAGGCCTTTGAATTAGATAAAAAAGATTTCAGTGGGTTCTACAACCGTGGTCTTGCTCATCTAAATACAGAAGAATTTGGGAAGGCTGTTGAAGATCTCACTTGCGCCATAGAAATCAAACCAGACAGCGGTGCTGCATACTATCTTCGAGGTCTTGCACATGAATATGCAGGGCAGCTTGCAAAAGCCGTAATGGATTTGGAAAAAGCAGATTCGATTTTTTGCTTTTCCAATGACGCCAAGGCTCATCTGGATTCAATAAGATATATGTTATTTGCAACAAGGATAACAACGGATGTGAACGGACAAAAACCAGTTGAGACTGGGATCGTTCGTTCCCATCTCAGGCTTTCCGACGTTGGTGGACTGGAAAACCTAAAACAAGGAAAAATAAGGGAGATTCTGTCTCTTCTAAAATCCCCTGAAGCGGCTAAAGAATATGGAATTGAATTTGGCGGTGGAATTCTTTTCTTCGGACCCCCCGGATGTGGAAAAAGCTTTGTAACTGAAGCGGTTGCCGGAGAAGCAAATGTAACTTTTCTGAAAGCAAGCATAGCAGACACCCTTAACATGTACGTCGGAAACAGTGAGAAGAATATTAGGCAGATATTCGAAGCAGCAAGAAAAAAACAGCCGGCAATAATATTCTTCGATGAGATAGAAGCATTGGGTGCAAGCAGGGAGGGAGCGCACACCAATTGGGAAAGAATACTTGTAAATCAATTTCTTACCGAGATGGATCAAATAGAAAAGAAAGGCGAAAGGATACTTGTTATTGGTGCTACGAATTCGCCGTGGCATATTGACCATGCCTTAAAGCGGAGTGGAAGATTCAGTGAGACGATCTTTATCGGTCCGCCAGACAAGGAAGAAAGAGCTGAGATATTCAGGGTACATTGTAGAAAGATCGCATTACTGGATAAAATTGATTATAAGAAGCTTGCAGAACTGAGTGATGGGTTTTCTGGTGCAGACATCCAAACGATCTGCAAAGAGACGTCTAAGTGTGTTTGGTTAGAAGGTAGGAAAAGAAAGATCAAAACTGCCGATTTCATCCAGATAATTAAAAATTGCAAAGGGAGATTCAACACGCTCCAGGAATGGTTTGAAATCGCTAAAAAGAACGGAATGCAGGTAACTCAACTAGAAGAACCAAAACCTGCGAAAACAGATAATAAAAGTATGTTTGGGTAAATAGATTGAACGCACATTAGAGTATGTAGGAAGCGCAAAACTACTCCAAGTAGTAGTCGAACATTAAGAGAATTGATATGCGCTATAAACGCCAAAAACAGCGGTTATACGTGAAGCTAGGATAGAAGCCAGTAACGAATATCGTTATAGGGGAAATATTCCTGTAAAACGGGTGAACAACATGAAACTTGGAATTGTAATTTCTACCGAAGATATCGAAGCAATCTGGAATGCATTAAGGCTTGCAAACTTCTCAAAAAAAGAAGGTGACGAAGTAACAGTTTTCCTCGTAGGAAAGGCAGTTGACTATGAAGAAAAAAATACTGAGCACTTTCCTGTAAAAAACGAGGCCGAACGATTCGCCTCTGTAGGAGGAGTTATTCTTGCGTGTGGTGCCTGCCTAAAACTGAGAAATAAACCAGGCGACAACTTGTGCCCCGTTTCTTCGATGAAAGAGCTTTATGCATTAGTCAAAGAAAGCGATAAAATAGTATGTTTCTGAGGTGATGGTGTGGAAGAA
>JBDRPL010000035.1:0-20435 GCA_043827025.1 Microcaldota archaeon | reverse complement strand
CTTTTCAATCCTGTCAAACCAACCCTGGGCTTTGTTGCAAATCTGTCAAATTCTTTTGCTGCCAAATGTGCAACTGGATTTTTTGCTGGTTTTAATGTTCTTACTATTAATGCCATTAAATATCATCAAATATCATCAAATATATTAAGTACACAAATATTTATAAATTGTAACTATCTCATGAATCTCAGATTTGAGATCTTAACATGGTTTCGGTTCTTTCATAGCTCCAGCCTTCTTCCTTTGCATTAAGTAATATGCGATTCAATGTTGCAGGTTTCATCTGTCCAAAAAATTCGTCTTTCAATTGTGAAATTCCGTCTTCCCCAATTGGTTCCAAATTTCTTCCCCTTGGTTTCCCCCTGGGTTCAAATAAATTCAAATCAAATCTCGGAGGCCTGTTTCCTGTGTTTCGAATAACTCGGTTAATTGCAATTCCCATACAAAATCCCACTGTAGGTATTCTAGACACAAACAATTATAACCAATCACTTTTCATAGGATATCCTTCAATATCTGTAATCACATTTATATGGTTTATCTTAGTAATACAAGCGGTGTTAGTAATGTTCGAAGATATCATCGCATCTGTCAGAAATGATTCCGGAAACAATAATGAGGTTCAGCCAAAGCCTGTGGCAAATGAAAAATCTGAGGAACAGAAAGATAGAGGCGAAAATTCCGACATTCGCATAAAAGTCATTGGAGTGGGCGGAGCAGGATGCAATTGCGTAAGCAGGTTGCAGAATTCCGGCATAAAGAGTGCAGAACTATTGTCTGTCAATACAGATGGAAAACACCTTAACATGATAACAACTGGAAAAAAACTTCTCATAGGCAGAAACATTACAAGAGGTTTAGGTGCGGGTGGCGATATCGAATTGGCCAAGAAATGTGCTGATGCTGACAGAAGGGCGTTGTCTGATGCTATTGGAGAGAATGAACTTATTTTTATCACAGCTGGAATGGGCGGTGGAACCGGAGGAGGTGCTGCCCCCGTAATTGCAGAAATCGCCAGGGACAAAGGTGCAATTGTCATAGCGATGGTTACGTATCCATTTGCATTGGAAAGAGTGCGCCTGAAGAAAGCTCAGAAATCATTGCAGGAACTCATTAAGGTATGTGATACTGTTGTGGTCATTGACAATAACCGACTGCTCAAATACGCTCCAAATCTTGCAATTGACAAGGCCTTTGCTTTGGCGGATTCAATCACTGGAAGGGCAGTTACAGGTATCAGCGATACTATCATGTTTCCAAGTTTGATGAATATTGATTATGCAGATGTGAAATCAGTTATGCAGAGCGGTGGATTATCAATGATTTCTCTTGGAGAGGGGCTTGGAGTCAATAGGATCGATGATGTCATAAAGGACACTGCTAATCATCCATTGCTTGATGTCAGCTCTGAAGGTGCAAAAGGCGCATTGCTTCATTTGGAAGGCGGACCGGACCTTACTCTCGGAGATTCAATAAAAATAGGTGAAAATCTGAGTTCAGCCTTTGACAACATGGCAAATGTGAAAATGGGAGCGAGAATCAATCTTGATTTCGCAGGGAAGGTGCGTGCAACCGCAATAATTACTGGAGTTAAATCTCCCTACATTCTTGGCGAAAAATCTCAGCGGACAGAACAGGTGCTTGTTGCTGAGCAAGCAGTTGAATATTTATAACTTTCTGATTAGAGATATGAGTATTGGTGGTATGAATGTACGTTTCTTTTGATCCATTTTTATTGCTGTTCTGGGTTTTTATCACTTCTTTCATCCCAGGAGCCATATTCGCTCTTGGTCTGTTCAACAAGACCAACTTGAGGTTCTTTGAAAAGGTCTTGATTGGTTTTGGCATTGGGTTTGCAGCTCCTGCGTTTATATTTTTTATGCTTGCAATAATCGGCATCAGCTATTCTTTTACAATTGCATTGCTATGTGTTGGCATATTCTATGCATTGTCCATTGGTCTTTTCCTGCGGGAAAAGGTTTCCATTGATTTCAAAAAACTATTGAATTTCGAGAACAAGGCGGAACTCATAATCCCTGTCTTAATCATACTCTTATTATTCGTCACCTATTTTGTGAGGATGCAATCATACAGTCCTGTGTTCCAGGAGCTTGATCCGTATTATTATGCATTCTCAGCATCCCAGTTAATCACAATAGGATCGAATCCTGTGAATGACCAGACTGCCTGGTATCCTGTGCTTGAGGTCGACCACAAGCGATTTTCGTTCATAGGGGATTTGGAAGCCATATGGTATTCTTTCTATACTGGCGGAGGGACTTATGACAAATATATAATGTCTTTGGTTTCAGGACAATACCCTCCAATTGCAGCTGCTCTTGCAGTATTTTTTGTATATCTCCTTGTTTCAGTTGCATATAAGAGGGAATGGGGCCTTATTGCAGCAGCTATTTTCTCATTCCTTCCAATGTTTCTCATAAAAACATCTGCAGGAGAGATGGAATCCCAGCCATTTGCCTTTTTTGCAATCTCTTTTTTCCTTGCTGCTTATCTTTTTGCATTCAGGCAGAAGGACCTGAAGTTTTTTGCGCTTGCGGGTTTTGCATACGGCATTGTCACTCTTGGAAGCGCATCTGAAGTACTCATCTTTTCATCGCTTTTCCTTTTCATAATCTTTCATTCGCTTGTGCTCGCATTCACCAAAGATGAAAAATATCTTAAAGAGTTTGTTATGCAGAATCTGGTAGTCGTCCTCATCGGGCCGATATTCATCAAGGCAGTTCTTCTTGATGGATTGTGGCTGAATGCATTCAACGCGACGAATGGATTGCTTTTCGTGTTTGCCCTTGCATTCGCATATTGCCTTTCTCTTGTGAAGACTAGGATAAAGGATGTAGAGGTGCTTTTTTATGTTTTTTGTGGAGCAATAGTCATTGGCCTTATCTTATTTGCATTCACGCCTATGGGCCAGTTGCTCAAGGATGCAGTTCTTAGGGGAATTGCAACAGGGCAGTTTAATGACCCTCTCCAGCGTACTATTGCAGAGCAGGGCAATGCAGGAAGCAATTTTTCAGGTGAGATTGGTTTCATAGCATTTTCCCCTGACGGCGTGGCAGCTGCATTCGTGAAAGATTCATCATCTATCTTTTTCGGGTTGATAAAATCCCTGGCGGACGTAATTTATTTGCCATTCGCGTATGTAATAAATGCGTCTTTTTCATTGATAACCTCGCTCATAAATACTGCCTTTGGCACGAACCTAAGCTACACTGAAAAAATCCCGAGCATGATGATGTTCATACTCTTCCTTTTCATTGTGTTTTTCATAATCTCTTTTATAAAGCTTACAAAAGGAGATGATAATTTCTCCATATTCTTTGTTTCACTGATACTCCTGCCAACAATAATCGGGCTTCTCAAGACCAAGTATTCCATCTACAGTGGATATTTGGTTGCAATAGCATTTGGTTTTGTTCTTGGCGAGGCATTTGATTTCTTTTCAAAATACATAAAAAAACCGGAGAACAGGAGTTATCTTTACTATGGTTTTGCTGTTTTTGCATCAATAATAGTGATTGGGCAATTCTCAGCATCATGGGCTCCGGCAATACTTCAGGGCTCCTCCTTGGTAAGGTTTCAGGACAATCCTCTTGCGGCCCAGCCGAAATTCCAACAGATATGCAGCGACCTTAGGCAGCTTGGTGCTGATGACCAGATGATTTGCGCTGTAGGCACTGATCCGGTGGCTCTTGCTAATTCAGACATAAACATTCAATACAATTCTGTTTTGTGTTACCTTTCCCTTTCCTCCAATCCGATTGATCTTCTGAGATATGGGTTTGATTCAAACAAGATTCCTTCAGATGATCTGGTTCTTTTCAGGCAGCGTTGTTCTGTGCTTGCTCCTTATTGGATAAGCTCTATGGAATGGATAAGCAAGAATACTCCTGCAGGTTCAAGGGTAATGTCTTGGTGGGATTATGGCCACTGGATAAATTATTTTGGGAACAGGAACGCAGTCATAAGGAATGAGCACCTTTCTCCTGAAATGATTGGAGAGGTTGCCCATGTGTATGTGGATGGCAGTACTGATGAGCTCAGGAAGCTGATGAAGGAGTATGGGTCGCAATACGCTTTGTTTGATTCAGAGCTTGTACTTTCAGGCCCTTCGAATTTCGGAGGAAAATATGGTGCGCTCAATTATCTATCATGTGCAAGGGACAATGAGACAAACGTTTCAATTTCTCCAGGCAATTCCATGTGCGAAGTGGAGCATCTTTGGGAAACAATCTATTTCCCTCAAAATCCAAATGAAAATGACATGTGTGTGATTTCTGCACGCGATCAGAAATTTGGAATGGTTGCCTATAAATTGGTTTATGGGCTGCAAAAGGACCAGATGGTCATAAGCAACATAGTTCCTGCATACTGCATCGGGGATGCGGTTCTCGCAACCAGCGAAACTGTTTCAGCTACTTATTATCTGGATAGGACTGATGATACTGGCGACTTGGTGCTCAACAAGGCTGTGATATTGCCACCTAGGGGGACATCCAATGCCATAAATTATGATAAGAATATCGTATTGATCCCTTCCCATACCCGTGATGATCCAATAGCCGTGTCTGACCTCGTATATACTTACGATCAGATATGGCTTGAGAATGGGGAAGTAAAATCGGGCTATGAAGACCGGAAGGGAAAATTCTATGATTCCAACCTGTACAAGGCATATTTCCTTGGAGAGCTTGAGGGTTTCAGCCAGGTCTACACGAACTCTGATGTGAAGATGTATATGTCAGACAACTGAATTCCTCTAAGCGTACCTTCATCTTTTTATTCTTTATCTTCTTACTAAATAGGCATGTACCCGTCTTCTCTGGAAAAGTTGTTCAAATCTAAAAAGATAGAAATAGGCGACAGGATAAAGGTTTTGGCTGGCAGCAATGCTGTTGAAGGGAGACTGATGCCAAGATCATATGAAAGCGAAATCATTGTTCTAAAGCTTGATAATGGGTATAATATAGGTTTGAATTCAGTTGGTGCGAAAATCGAATTGGTTTCCAAAGGTATGAAAAAACAGCAGAAAATTCAGAAGAATGATGTTGCAAAAGGGGAGTTTGCGATACTGGGTTGCGGAGGAACCATCTCTTCAAAAGTGGAATATAGCACAGGAGCAGTTTACCCTGCAATCTCAGCGCAGGAACTTAAGGCAGCATTCCCTTCTCTTGACAAATTCGGTTCTGTCTATGCAAAACAGATTTTCTCTTTGTTTTCTGAAGACTTCTCTAGCTATCACTGGAAAGTCATTGCTGATGCAATATATGAAGAAGTAAAGTCAGGGGCAAAAGGAGTTGTCCTGATGCATGGCACAGACACAATGCATTACAGTTCTGCAGCCATTTCATTCATGCTTCAGAATCTTCCTGTCCCGGTTGTTTTTGTAGGTTCCCAAAGAAGCAGCGACAGGCCGAGCAGCGAGAACGAGATGAATCTTCTTAATTCCCTTTATTCTGCCAGGCAGGGTTTCAACGAAGTTGCAATATGCATGCACGCCACGATAAATGATGATTATTGCTATTTGCACAGAGGCACAAGGGTAAGGAAAATGCACACTTCAAGAAGGGATGCATTTGAATCCATAAATTTGAATCCGTTGGCAAAGGTTGATCACAAGAACAATGTTTTCGAAAAACTGTCAGAATTCAGAAAGCCTTTAGGTAAACTGACTGTCAGTACAAATGTCAATGAAAATGTTGCCATGATTTATGCCCATCCAAACCTTTCCTCCAAACTAATATCAAAGCTTGATGATTATGATGGCGTAGTGCTCATGGGAACGGGTTTGGGGCACGTTTCAACCAACCCATTTGGAGACAAGCATGCCAAGTCGGTTTTAAAGTCAGTGAAGGAACTGGTGGATTCAGACATTCCAGTAGTCATGGCTCCGCAGACAATAAGTGGACGCCTTAATCTTAATGTCTATACAACAGGGCGCCTTTTGAAAGACGCAGGCGTAATTGGAGATGGGATGGATTGGACACCTGAGACTGCTTTTGTGAAATTGTCATGGGTTCTTGGCCAGACAAAGAACATTAAAAAAGTAAAGGAAATGATGGAAACGAATATTGCTGGGGAGATATCAGAAAGGAGCGTTTTACTATGAAGATCGGGCTGGAAATTCATCAACGTTTGGATTCACATAAATTGTTTTGCAGTTGCCCATCTATCAGTGAAGAGGGACATCCGGACACTTCCCTTTCAAGGAAACTCCATCCTGTGCTCAGTGAATTGGGTGAGATTGATGAAGTATCAAAACAGGAATTCTCCAAGGATAAGTCCTATGAATACCAATGTTTCCATAGCTGCGACTGCCTTGTTGATGCAGATGAAGAACCGCCTCACCCCATGAACAATGAAGCGCTTCTTATTTCGCTTGAAATCTGCAAACAATTGGGTGCAAGGGTTGTGGATGAGATCCATGTCATGCGCAAAATAGTCATAGATGGCTCCAACACATCCGGTTTTCAGCGAACTGCATTGATAGCAATGAACGGGACGATTGAAACTTCCAAGGGAAACATAACACTTCCGTTCTTTTCAATTGAAGAAGAGAGTTCAGGAATCGTTGGGCGTGAAGGGAATAAATCCACGTATCGTCTTGACAGGCTGGGAGTTCCTTTGATAGAATTAAGCACAACTCCCGATATCGTTGACGGTGACCATTTGTTGGAGGTTGCAGAGAAAATAGGTATGGTGCTTCGTGCCACAGGCAAGGTTGCAAGAGGATTAGGGACAATAAGGCAGGATGTTAATATTTCAACTCCGAATGGTGCGCGAGTGGAGATAAAAGGCGCGCAGGATCTGAAGATGCTTAAGACATTGGTCGAGATCGAGGAAAAGAGGCAGAACAAGCTCGTTCAAATCTACATGAAGATAAAAAAAGACAAGCGGGCAGTTGATTTCGTGGATGTGAGCAGCCTATTTTCAAAAACAAATTCCAAAATGGCTGCATCTGGTTTGGCAAAAGGAGAATCTGCACTTGCAATCCTTCTTCCAGATATGAAAGGCATTCCCGGAACGGAAATACAGCCTGGAAAACGATTTGGCACAGAACTTTCCGAATATGCAAAAACAGCAGGCGTCAAAGGCATCATCCATAGCGATGAAGATCTTTCTAAATATCAATTTTCTGAGCAGGAGATCTCAGGTTTGAGAAGCAGGCTTGGCATGAAGGGCAATGATGCATTTGCAATGGTGTTGGCAAACAAGGAAATTGCAAGGAATGCTTTGCAGAATGTGATAAAGCGAATAGGCCTGGGCCCGGTTCCAGAAGAAACAAGAAGGGCGAATCAGGATGGAACGACAACCTATATGCGCCCGCTTCCAGGAAGGGCAAGGTTGTATCCTGAAACTGATATTCCGATAATCACAGTTGACAAACAGCTTCTTTTACAGATTGAGATGAGCGAATCTCTTGAGCAAAAGAAGGGAAGGCTGGAGAAGATGCTTAACAAGGAAATGGCAGCAGTTATGCTTAAATCAAGGAACCTTTCCTTGTTCGAAAAACTCGCAAAGAAATCAGACCCGATGCTTGTTGCAACAACTCTTGAGAATACGATTGTTTCCCTTAGAAGGGAAGGAGTTGAGTTTGCTGAACTTGAGGTTGTGCTGACAGATGTTTTCGATGCATATGAGAAAGGCAAATTCGTGAAGGCAGCGATTCCTGAAGTTCTCAAGGGCATCTCAAAAGGTCAAACAATAAGCGAGGCAGTTGAAAAAGGTGGGCTTGGTAAAATTACCGGAGCAGAACTAAAGAAACTTGTAAGCGGAAAATCAATGGCAGAGGTAATGGCACAGTACCGTTTGCAGGTTGATCCTGCTGAGGTTCAGAAAATAATCTCTAAGAAATGATCTAGTCCAGTGTCTTTTTTATCCTGCTAACAGAAGTCTCAAGTATGAATGCCAGTTCTTCTTCTTCGAATAGATACAAGTTCATCAGTCCATCCTGGTTCTCCTTTGATTTTCCAAGCTCCTGTATTAAGGGAAGATAGTTCAGGGCATCTTTCCTATTGGTGTGGGTTACCTTTCCTATCTTAGTGCCTATTGCCTTAAGCAGAGCCCTTCTTTGAATTGATTGCGACATGTATTTCAGGTATTTCGGGAATTCGTATTTAGTGAATTTCCTGTAGACTTCTTTCTTCGCAAGGCTCACCCCGATGGTTGAAAGGTCTATGACGTATTTCAAGTAGCCCCATGTGGAATTCTTTATCCTTCCTTCAAATATGTCTGCCCTTGACAAATAATTGTAAGCATTCGCAAGGTCTGCCTTGTCAGAATATTCATTTGGTATGTTTTCATCTATCCAGAGTTTTATCAGATTGTAATCGATATCTCCGCTCACTGCCTTTTTTGCTTCCTTATAATTGCTTGCCTTGAATATGTCCCTTACTCTTTGAAATATATCTTGGTTCACATCCCGCAGGCCGCTGTGCCTTGCATGCAAATCATTTATCGCGCTTCTCACATCTCCGTTGCAGTTTTCTGCTATCTCAGGTATGCATTCCTCATCTATCTTCTCTTGTTTAGCAATTTGGGTGAGCAGTTTGGCTATGGAGGACTTGTTTATCCTTTTCATTTGAATGAGTTCGCATTCTGTCCTTATCGGAGCCAGCTTCTTGTTCCATGCATCTCCTGCTGTGAGCAGTATGGGTTTTCGTTTGTCCTTGAGGTATTTGGTTATCTCTCCGATTGCTCCGCGGTCATTCCTAGTCAATATGTCGATATCATCTATCAGAATTATTGTCATCTTTTCAAAAATGGACATTGCAAGCGTGGCTCCGCCAAGTATCTTATCTATTCGTTTCTTGTCGCGAAGTGTGTTGCCGCTCATTTCAACTATATCAAGCTCAAATTCGTTTTTCAGTGCATATGGGATCGTTGTCTTCCCGGTGCCTGGAGGTCCATAAACAAGCAATGGCTTTCGTTTGTTCCCCTTTATCCAGTTCAATATCCACTGCTTTATTTTAGATCTGGCCTCGTCATTGCCTATGAGGTCATCGATTTTTTTAGGCCGGTATTTTTCAGTTAGAAGCATATGGATTACTGTTTAAGAGAATTATTTTATATTGTTTTGGATTGTTGCCCGTTTGCTGATTCTTATTCATGAATCTGGCTTACCACTGCCTGTTCTGCCAATATAACAGCTTCCGTAGGTGTTGATGCCAGATACACCCTTCCATTCCCAATTTTGCTGAAAAATCTCTTGGCATCCTCATCATCTGTCAATAGGATGACTTTTTTGTTTGCTTTGAGTGCCAATGCAACTTCTGAGGCAGTTCCTACGCCCATCCCGCATGCAATAACAATATTGCTTGATAAGACGTTGATGTTGTTTCTGGCGCTTTTCATATCCGTGATGATGGCTATATCCACGCTTTCAGAAAACGTTTTAGGGTCTGATGTTGGCATAATCCCTATTGTCAGGCCATTCGATTCTCTGGCGCCTTTGTTGACAGCATCCATCACCCCTTCGTTTCTTCCTCCGCTCAGGAGAATCCATCCTTTTCGGGCTATCAATCGGCCAAGCTGAAATGAATTGTCAATATCTTTTTTCGATGCATTTTTGCCAGGCCCCATAACCCCAACAATTATTTTTCTCATATCATCGCCTTTCAAAACATGTGCATTATATAACGAAAATTTAATTACCTTTCTATTCCCTGCTTTTGAAAAATCCCTCGACATACTTTTCAGGCTCAAGGGTCGAGACGAATCTGATGTCGCCCATGGCTTTTTTATAATTGCTCCATTTGAAGCGTTCGTCCATGAAAACTATTGCTGACATGTCCGTTTCTTTGCGTATGCTTCTTCCAGCTGCCTGAAGCGCCTTTATTATCCCTGGGAAAATATATCCATATTCCCATCCCTTGCCGAATTTGTCTTGGTAGTAATCTATGAGTGATTTTACCTCGGTATCCATTTCTTCAAGTGCTATCCCGACAACTATCACTGTTTTTATTTCCCCGTTGCAGAAATCCACGCCTTCTGAAATTGAGCCTCCTTGTACTCCGCACAACACTCCTCCTGCGCTGAATCTGCGTATGAGCTCAAGTGTTTCTTTTGGGTTCATCTTTTCTCTTTGTACGTGTAAGTTCCTTGATTTTATCATTGGCATGACATTGTTCATTACAGCGTATGAGGGAAAGTAGACTGCCACCCCTCCAGGTGTCTTGCCTATTATCTTATCTATTTTATTCGCCATTATCTGGTAATTCGCGAAATTTCTTTGGGAATATCTTGTTGTAGTTCCATCTACGACGATGTTTATAGTATTCTCCCTGTCAAAAGGGGATTTGTATTTCTTCATTTCTGTCTTTTCAGTATCAAGGCCTATCACATCCCTGTGCATCTCAAGCGGAAGAAGGGTTCCGCTCATTAATATTGATGAATGGGCATCATTGAGTATTTTTGTCGCAGGAGACGAGTCAAGGAATCTTTTGGCAAGTGACAAGTACTCACCGTTTTTCCTAAGTATCCTCACACTTCCTATCTCTTCTTCTTGCCATCTCTTGATGAAATTAGCGAATCTCAAACAGGCGCTTTTTTTGTTGGTCTTTTCAACGAATTCAACGCCCATTGCTTCAAAATGATTCGCAAGGTCCTCATAGGTCATTTCAAAATTAGAGAGGAAGACATTGAATTCGTCTTTTGACACAAGCCTTTCATTCGCATGTTTCATTGATTCGCCAACCCATTTTGTGAACTGGGATTCGATGTTTGTGGTTTCTCCGCCAAGCATCTTTATCTCCTTGGTGGCCCTCATAAGAATTATTGAATTTATGCTGCTTGACAGCTGTTCACGTATTCTTTTCGAGAGGTTATGAGCCTCATCTATTATTACTATTGAATTTTCCATTTTCTTCCCTGCTTTCTTCAGGAATATCTCCCTTATCCTGGGTATCATCAAGTGAAAGTAGTCAGCGATTATGATGCGCGACACACTTCCAAGTTTAGTCATCCATTCATAAGGACAGCAGGAATGTTTTTCTCCCAGAGCTATCAGTTCGTTGTGTTTTTTCCCTGCTCCATATTCTTCAAGCATTTTCCTGAAATTGTGATTGGCCTTTGCTTCCCCCAACTTTCCATATCCCTTGGCATTTCCATAGAACATGCATTCTTCTCTTTTTCTTTTCCTTTCACAGCTTTGGTAAAATCCGTCATGGTCCAACTCAGACAGCGTCGGGTCAATGCAGGTGTATCTTCTTCCCACAAGGTCAAGGCACTTTAAATCTAATTCGTATTTTTTCGCAATTCCCTGTGCAACTTCTACGGCAATCCTGTGCTGGGATATCTTCGGAGTCAGAAAGAAGACAGTCAGGTCATTTTCCATGGCCTGGGTGAGTGCTGCGCCTATTGCAGAATCTGTTTTTCCTAAACCAACTGGGGCATGCGCAAGAAGGTTTTTCCCCTCATTGATAGCATCATAGATGTCTTTGAGTAATTCCTTCTGGTGCTGGCGTATTGTCGTGTGCCTGAAATATATGTCTTTTGTCATTCCCAAACCAATTTTGTTTTGTTGGGTTTGCTTTATTTGGTTTCGTGTTTTTACTTAACATTCTTAATCCTTATTGAAGAATACTTTGCGGTGAGTTTATGGGATCTAAAGATGGATCAGAAGTTATGGGGTATATAATGGGTATAATCCAGGAAGGCAAGGTAGATCCTTTTGCTGAAGGCTTGGCTCTTTTGCATGCGATGGGAATGAAGGTTGACGAATCCTCGTTAATCAATCTTATGGAATCATCTGCTGGACAAAAAGCATCATCAGGTGAAAAGAAAGCAGCAGCCGCGGTTATTGGCCTTTACAACGAGATGGGTTTCGATGACAACATCAAAAAGGTGCTGGCTCCTGCAAAGAAGGGATACAAAAACCCTCTGGCTGCCAAGGCTCCCGAATATAATGATGAATCGCTGAAGATCGGTGTGGATCAATACAGTATGTTCATCATGCTTGGCATGGCTGCAAGCGCTTTCAAGCAGTTCAAGGCAATGATTGAGGCTATGGAGAAAAGCATGGGTCCTGGTAAGGAAACTTCGCCTCCGATGAAGAAGCCAATAATTGATTTCCTCAATAAGTATGGGGTAAGGGAATCATTTGATCCGTATATGCATGCAACCATTTTATGCTATGGGTTGAAAAAAGAAATCTCTCCTGCAAATGTTGTGCCTGTATTGGATTCATTAGGTGTGAAGGCGGATCCAAAAAGACTTGAAAAGACATGCGAGCTTGTCAGCAAAGCAGATATGCCTGAGCTGGTGAAGGCGCAAATCGCCTATTTGAAAGCACTTGGAGAATAACCTCTCTATTTTTATATTTCTTTTTTTATAATTCTTTGTTATGCGTTTCCTGTATGAAGAGCCTGCTATTTGTCACAAAGGAGCACTTATCATAGGGGACACGCATTTCGGCATCGAAGATAAAATGGCGAGAAAAGGCATAAGGCAGAACGACATTAGTGTAATGCTTGCTGATAAAATAAAATTTTTAATCAAGAAAACCAATTCAAACAAGTTGATAATTCTCGGAGATGTCAAGGACAACATATTGTCTGTTGATGAAACCACAAGAAAAATTCTTTCTGGTCTTTCAGATGTTGTCGAGGTAATTGTTGTGAAAGGCAATCATGATGGCGGCATAGAAGCAGCTCCAAACATCAAGGTAATTCCGCCAGCAGGTTTCGTTTACGAGGGCCTGGGATTAATACATGGCCATGCGTTTCCTTCGGAAGAATTAATGCAGTGCGATTATCTTATCTCAGCGCACCAGCACATCCAATTTGATTTCCATGACAGAAACAAAACTCACGTCAGGAAAATATGGGCAGTACTTAATGCGAATAAGGAGGCAATTTCAAAACGTTATGGGATTTTCAATGAAAAAATAAAACTCATATTAATGCCATCTTTCAATGTTTTGGTTGGAAAATCCCTTAAACACCCTGGTGATGAACACCTTGGGCCACTATTTGAGAATAAATTATTTAAATGGGAACATGCTATATTATATGGGATGGATGGAGTTTGTTTCGGTGAATTGAAAAATATTAATGAGTTGATAACAAATGGGACAAAGTAGAAAAGGAAGAAAAAGCAGGGGAAGAGAAAGATTGGAAAGCTGTGAAGGTTGCGGACGTTCGTTTCCTAGACACAGAGGTGTAGAGTACTCAAAGAAATCTTTTTTCAGTACTGATTTAAGGACAGGTGATAACGTCACACAATCCATAGTCGTTGATGCCTGGTATTGTTTGGGCTGTGCGAAGCACAGGGGAATCTTGGAAAAGATAAAAAGGCAGAACGAAAGGAAACGGGGTGTTTTCTAGTGGATGAATTTCACTTTGACGGTAGAATATATGCTACTTTAAAGGGAAATTTGGGGAATCTCCCATTGATTGTCGTGAAGGCAAAAAACGGCTATATTGCTTGCAGCTATATTGACAAGGACACAGCAGAAAAGGTAGGTGATGTTGCGGCATTTGTTTCAGGAGTCAAGAATATTGATGACTTCATGAAGGCAAAGATTCGCGAGACAACTACCTGGGCTGAAGACTTGGGCATACGCGAAGGCATGAGTGTAAAAAAAGCCTTAGAGCTTATGGATACAGAGAAGCAATAATGTAAATGGTGCTATAAAAATAAGCGAACATATGTTGTTGGGCCTGGACAGGTAATCTTCCGGGTCGCTTTTTATTTTTGCCTCTACCTTTCTTTCACATATCTGTTTTGTGACTGACCCTCCGCTTGTTATTCCAGTAAATATTGTTTGCGGTTCAATCTTATCGCATAATCTTCTGCTGAATTCAGCATTCTCTTTTTTGGCAGTTATTATTGCAACATCATTGTAGCAGAAGTTTGCATATGATCTCGCAAGATATCCATAATCCTGATCTGCTGACCAGCTCTTTATCTCATCACATGTCTTTTCCGCGTTTGCTCCGCCTGCTGCGTATGCAATTGCAACTGCTGCTTCGCGGTAGCAAACTATTTTTTCTCCCGTGGTTGCAAACCTGCTTTCAGGTCCGCTTGGTCCATTCACAATGATTTGGTTGCAACTCTCCTTATTTTTCAGTCCAAGGGTTGCACAGCCCATTAAAAAAAATAGAACTATAAAAATTGCAAGCAGTTTTGTTTTCATCAGCATTCCCTGAATCATTTCCCAGCGAAACTTTTTAACATCTTCTTCGCTTTGTTCAAGGTCGTGGTGATTTCCTTTTCTGTTTTTGCGCCTGCGCATATGACCTTTCCGTTCTTGAACAAAAGAAGCGATGCCTTCGGATCCTTGAATTTCAATATCGCACCTGGAAACTGCTCAGGCTCATATTCTATCTGAGGGAGCTTGTATGCTAATCTGTAAAGGTCAAGATCCATGTGAAGATCTGCTGATGCGACTATGTTGGTGATGACTATGTCTGGTTTTTTCTTTTTGATTATTTTTCTTGCATAGGGCATGAGCATTTTTATGGTCTTTTCTATTGTTTTTGCTATTTCACTCCTTTTCTTGCAGCCTACACATACGACCTTTCCATTCTTGAAAAGAAGCAGAGATGCTTTAGGATCAACGAATTTCAATATCGCACCTGGAAACTGCTCAGGCTCATATTCTATTTCTTTTATCTTCTGCGCAAGAGTAAACAAATCTAGCTCGAGACCAAGGCTCGCTGAAGCTACCATATTAGTTATAACAAAATCCAATTTTTTTGCCATGCTATAAACACCTTATTTATAAATATAATGTAATGGTTTATAAAGACTAGTACCTAATGTATTTAAACTAATTGATGCTAGTATTCAGAATATTTTAGCTATCATGGTGGTATCAGATGGTAAAACACTCAAAAGGTTTCAATTCAGGAAATACGAAGAAGTTAAAGAGAAAGAAGACTTTGACTGTAGTAGACAGAACCAGGAAATTCAATATAGGGGATACAGTATTCGTTTCCCCGAAGCCGGATTACCGAGGCCTTCCTCATCTTAGGTATGCAAACAGGTGCGGTGAGATTGTCAAGCAGCAGGGTTCGTGCTATTGTGTGAAGATAATGGATGGCAACAAGAAGAAGCTTCTTGTATGCGGGTCAGTCCATCTGAAAATCAGGTGAAAAAATGAAGGTCACATCATCGCATCCCGTTTCGCTTGCAGAAGTCGAGGAATTGCTTTCCAAAAGGAAGAAGGAAGATGAAGAGCTTGCATATGAGCAGCAGCAGTCCCTGGAGCATGCAGAGAAGTTCAAAAAAGGTTCTGCAAAGGATGCGGAGAAGCTTGTAGCTTTGATAACCAAGAACAACGAAAAGATCAGTCAGGAGACTGCAGTCAAGATCGCGGACATAATGCCCAAGAAGCTCGAAACTTTGAAAGCAATTCTGATAAAGGATAAAATATCTCTTTCTGATGAAGAAGTAGACGATGTATTTAAATTATTGCATTTATAATATCTCTTATTATTTCCAACAAGTGATTCAAATGGAAGACTACGCATGGGTTATTGAGTATTTGCCTTCAGGCCACTCATCACAGATGAGGCAGGAGTCGCTTGTCCAGCTTTTGGGTTGCAAGTTCTTCACTTTGCTTGAGGCAAGCGTAACTCCAAATGTCCCTCTTGTCCTCGGACAGAAGGTTTATGTCGGAAAGGAAGGGCGTTCTGAGATTGATAGGATAAAAGGGAGAATTCAATTTTCTAGCCTTACAAACGGAGCAAAAGAATTTCTTGCAGTTATATTACGAAAGGCTATTGAGGAGCGGGAGGCGGAATTTGTCAATTTCTTCAACCATTCGAGGCCGATTTCAATTCGCGTTCATACTCTTGACCTTCTTCCTGGAATAGGGAAGAAGAATATGGAAGCAGTGCTTACAGAAAGGGAGAACAAGCCTTTTGAGAGCTTTGAAGATATGAAGAAGAGAATCCCGACACTTGCAGATCCAGTGGGCATCTTGCAGCACAGGATACTTAGCGAGTTGGAAGGAAGTGAGAAATATTTTCTCTTTACAAAGCCGCCTTCAGAGCATCATGATAATCGAAGGTATTAGTTGATCCTCTGTAGTCTTTTTTTATTGATGACTCGGTTCGGGCGCGTGGTTTGTTTGAACTGTCTGTTCAAAGCCCACACACCTCATATTCATTCGGGCGCGTGGTAGAATGGTTAATATGTCCGCCTTACACGCGGAAGATTCGAGGTTCGATCCCTCGCACGCCCAAATCTTTTTTATGCTGTTCAGGTTTTTTCTAATTAGAACTGGTCAAATCTGCAAGCCCCACCCTTTTTCTTGCCTTTTCGGGATTACTCAATTCTTTGCCTCTGTCCCAGACGAATTCGGTGAGCTCTCTTCTGAAGCAGTCTGGAATCTTCCCTCTCATTATGATGTCTTCGAGTTTTTTGGCTGCAACCTCTCTTTGTGGTGAATCCACATCAAAATAAGTTTTGAGCAGTCTTTTTATTGAGCCTTTATCTGCTATCTGCATAATTCCTCTTATCTCCTCTTTTGTAGGTCCTGGAAAATGATGAGGGGCATCCAGTCTATTTTCTAGTCTGAACAGTATGCTTCTTTCTAATCGTCTGGCCATAAATATTTTTTTGTGTCAAAATGTTTATAAACATGATGTTACATAATTTAGTACATAAACAGATATTTGTTAGGTTATACTATGGCAAAATCTCTCACGTTGCAAAGAACAAAAGATTTCACGGTTGAAAAATACGGCATTGCAAGGCAATTCGCAAAGGAAACCTATGGCATCACTAAAAAAATCGCAGGCGAAGTCCTGTTGGAAACAAAGCATTTATTCATATATGGTTTTTTGGGTTCGAATCTCAGTTCTAGCCTCAAAAGTGCCTATAAATCAAAAGATAATGAAAGAATCACTCAAATTCTTGAATCAATTTCTGAACGTGGAAAAGGCAATTATGGGGTTGCTAAACTGCTTGCTAATCTTTTCATGGGTGCAGAAACATCACCGAAAACACAGATAATAGAACAACTTAAGACAGACATGCGCCTCAAACTTCTTGAAATGTATCCCCATCTTTCTCAGAGAAAACAACACAAGATATTTATTTGCGTAGCCCGAGATTTAGCGAAGTCTCAGGACAAGGCAGATGTGCAATCATTGGTAGGCCAGCTTATTCTCAAATCAAGTGCAAACAGGCGTGTTGCAAACGAATTGATAAGGATGGCTGTAGTAGGTGCATTTCCGCAGCAGGTTCAGGAACACTTCGAAACCATTTACGCATCGTTGTCACAAAAAGACAGGGCGAATGTTTTCAAGAATCTTGTGAATCATGTTGATATTTTCACCCGTATGTCTATTGTTGTTGAAGAGTCGGCAGTTTCTCTTCTTGGATTGATTGAGTCTATCGGAAGAAAAAGCCAGACGACTTACAAAGACGATGAGGGTGCTTTATTTGATAAAAGCATCTACAGACTCACTGAAATTTTGGATTCCATAAGCCAAAACGATTTCCATCATTATGATTCGTTCCAATTCTTGCGCCTTGCATGTGCAAGAGTGATGTGGACGTTCAACAATGAATTGGAATTTTTGGTTGAAAAATTCGATGACGATGCAACAGCAGGATTTGCAGTTGCAACCCTTTCCCGTGTTGACGGCGGGCTTGATTGCTTATTCAAATTGATGGAAGAAAAAGGAACAACTCGTTTCACTCCAGCTCTTTCCATGCCTTTTGATAAAATAGATCGTATTCCAATGGTTGTTTCATTGCTTCCTCTTCAGATTGCGGAACCGATTCTTGCTGATTGGATGAACAGGGGAGAACTAGGAACAATCCATGCCTTGAGGTCGTTGGCAGCAAGAGAACAAAAAACAGATACTGCAATTCAGTTTGCATCAGGTGCATTAAAAGTTGGCATTATTGTCCCAAATCAACTAGTGGCTAAAATACCTGCTTGCATGCAAAGCGATAATGATGCAATAAGGCTTGCGGCAATTGGAGTTGGTTTGAGATATTCTGAAACTTCAAAGCAGGCATTTGATGTTTTGGCATCAGACCCTTCGCAGTACGCTCCATATGTCCAGGTACTTCCTTTGGCATTGGCAGAAGTCGTATTATTGGATTGGTTCAGAAGGAATAGTTCTATAAGATGGCAGGCAATAGAAGATTTGAGGCAAAGAACTGAAATAACTCCGCTTCTGAGTATTGCGCTTGTGCAATCCCTTTCAAGCGAGAATGAAAATTTGAGATTGAATGCGATATTGAGATGCACACAATTTGGAATCGCGAATGCGGTCCCGCACCTTTCGGCTTTGTTGGAAACTAAATTACCTGTGGAAAACAAGGAAGCGATTTATGTTGGTTCACTGATGCGTTTCGTTTGTGCAGGTGTTGATGAAGCAATCAAACAGGCAACCAAGGCCGTTGCTGATGCAGGCCGTGTAACTGGTAAAGGTAATGCAGTTGCACTAGGGAATGCAAAAGATCTTCTGAATCTTTTTGTAGCATATGGTTTTGAAGGAGCAGAATCTGCTTTGGCCAGAATCCAGGCATTTGAATCAATTAGCCTTATTCCAAGAATAAAATCCTTGGAGTATGTTGCATTGCACGGACGCACATCACAAGTCAGGGAAGCCATGGCTGAATTGGTGGCATATGCTGATCAAGGAATGACTCCGGCAAAAAGTGCATTGGCTCGAATAGATCGTGCAATGAGATTTGAAAGGCATCCAGCTACAAGAAAAAAAGCAGTTGCAGAAGCATATTGTGAATAACTATCTTTTTTTAACTTATCCTAACAAATCTGTTTTCTATGCTTATAGGCCTAGTCGGAAAACCTAGTACTGGAAAATCAACATTCTTTCAGGCATTGACCTCTGTGCCAGTTGCACGTGCAGCCTATCCATTCACTACTATCGAGCCTAATCGAGGAGTTGCTTACGTGGAAGTTGAATGTGTGGACAAGGACTTCAATGCCCAGTGCAATCCAAGAACAGGGTTTTGCATAAATCACAGAAGATTCGTTCCTGTTGATGTTCTTGATGTTGCAGGTTTGGTCCCAGGTGCGCATGAAGGCAAGGGATTGGGCAACAAGTTCCTTGATGATTTAAGGCAGGCGGACCTTCTTATCCACATAGTTGATGCTTCAGGTTCATCCAATGCAGAAGGCGAATCTGTTGCCCCTGGTTCATATGACCCTGTCAATGATGTGAAATTTCTTGAAGAAGAATTGATCTATTGGATAAAGGGGATATTGGACAAGAACTGGAAAAAATTATCAAAGGATTCGGAGCTTGGAGAAAAGAACGAGATTATATTATCAGGCCAGTTCTGCGGATTGGGCATTCAACTGGATTCAATAAAAAGAACGCTCAAGGAATTGAATCTTGAAGAAAAAAAATTGCAGGTTTGGTCAGAAGAAGAGAAATTTAATTACTGCAAGAAGATGCGTGAGATCGGAAAACCTATAATAATCGCAGCAAACAAGTGCGATCTTTCAACTTCAAAAGCAAATATCGAACGCCTCAAAAAGACGTTTCCCACATATCTGATAGTTCCATGCTCTGCAGAAGCTGAAATCACATTAAAAACAGCTGCAAAAGCGGGTTTTATTGAATATGTTCCAGGAGACGGGGTTTTCAAATTGCTGAAGGACCTTAGCCCTGAGCAGAAGAGGGCAATGGATCTTCTTTTCAATCTTGTCAAAACATTTGATGGCACTGGTGTGCAGAGATGCCTTAATTCAGCGGTTTTTGATTATTTGAAGTATATTGCAGTATTTCCTGGCGGAGTGAATAATCTTGTGGACAGTCAGGGCAGGACGCTTCCAGACTGCTTCCTTTTGCCTCCGAACAGCACTGCAATTTATTTCGCAGGTGCGATTCACAGCGATTTTGCCAAGAAGTTTATCAAAGCCATAGATGTAAAAACAAAAATGAGCCATGGTGCAGATCACGTGCTCAAGCACAGGGACGTTATTGAGTTCATGTTTGGGCGCTGAGAAGAAACCAAAAGGTATATATAACTATATCCACTAAACTCCATGTGGGCTTTGCCCGTATCCATTAAAAGAGGGATAACATGATAGGCGATGACGACGATTATGACGGCGATTATGATGAGGATGAAGATGAAACTGATTTGGATAGTGAATGACTATCCTGTCAATTCTTTGTTTTTTGCAAAAAATATGTTTTTAAACGTTTTCCATTATTCTTAAGCACAATTTTAGGTGGTATATATGATAGGCGACGATGAAGAGTACGATGATGACGATGATTATGAAGACGGGGATGTAGAAGAGGAAGATGCTGGCATTTCCAATTAATCCTTTTTTTGGTTTTTATGCTTATTGTCTATAACACTTGCCTTGACAAGGAAGTTGCGGAAAAGATAGCTAAACATCTAATTCAAAACAAGCTTGCCGCCTGCATCAATCTAATTAAAATCGAGAAATCTATTTACGAATGGAA
>JBDRPL010000034.1:0-2776 GCA_043827025.1 Microcaldota archaeon | reverse complement strand
GAACTTTAAACCACGAACACCAGAGGCACAAAAAGCATCACAGATACTTGGAACCATAGTGTCACTTCCTGCTGAGATAGGGCGTGAACTTGCAATGATGCCTGCTGAATCATGGGGATTGAAAGGACTATCGAAAGAAGTAGTCTTAACGGCAGGAGAACTTGCGGCTTACGCAAAAACAGGACAACTTACAAAGGCAGGTATCCAGTTTTTAAAAGTAAGAAAAGCAGAAGTCCCTAAGATGGACATACCACAGATGGAGGCTAAACCACCCACAGAAGTGCCTCAGAAGCCTCTCACGACCACTGAAACGCCCCTTACAGAGGCAGTTAAAGCTGAGGGCATAGTAGAACCCCTTGAAGCAGAAGCGAAGAAGTACAAGACGGCAGATGAGTTTGTGGCGGGAATAGATTTGAACAATCCTCAAATAATTGATGTAAATAAAATAAAACCCATAGTAACAAAACCTGATGATATGTATTTGTCCCCAAGATTTGATGAAGGGATAAAAGTTCCAATATTGGTTGATAAAAAAACAGGGTTGATAGAAGATGGAAACCATAGATATTTTGCCGCAATTAAACGTGGCGACAAGACAATACCAGTTATTTATGTAGATGAACTCCCAATCCATCTAAGAAAGAAAATAGTAGAAACAACCAAATCCCAACTCACCGACATCTGGAACAAGGCAAACAAAGCTAAAGTAGAACCCCAAGGGAAGGGGGAAACAACAAGTATAAGAAATGCCGAAGTTGATGCAGAACGTGAAGCACGTGGTTTACCACCTATTGAAACACCTGTTACTGAAAGACCTACTGATTGGAAAACAACGATTGAAGCAGAAGTTGATTCTGGTATCCGTGACCCAAAAGCAAGAGCAAACAGAATAAATAATCAGATTGATATTGGTGAAAGACCTACCGAAATAACAGATGATGTTAATTACGAACTCGCATACGATAAAGCACGTATGAAATCTGAATTAAAATCAATCGAAACAGCATTAGAAGAAAATCCTTCTGGTGAACTTGAAGCAAGAAGAGATGTTTTAGAAGATGCTTTGGCTGCGAATGAAAAGGCAACAAAAGCCATCGGAACGGAACAAGGGCGTGCCTTACAATCACGACAGGAAGATGTTGATTATTCAGTAGCAGGGATGCTTAATAGAGCGAGAGAAGATGGAGAAATAATAACACCAGAAGTACGAAAGAAATACAAGCAACTCAGTGCAAATATAGAAAAGGCTCAAACTGATCTTGAAGAATTTAAGAACCAGACGGCTACCGAGAATCTTGATAAGACTTTAAAGCAGGTTCAGAATGAAGAAGGTCTTACAAAAAGAAAGCAGAAACGAGAATATAAGACTGAAGAACTTGATATTGAATTTGACAATCTTATAAATGAATTTGCAAAGAACAGTGGTAATCAATTAGGTTCTATGTTGGGTGGTATTGATATTGTCAATACGAAACTTCTTGTTGAGATGACACGTAACAGAATCAGAAAAGGAATTGTTAAAGCAGAGGATATTGTAGATTCTATTTATACCTCACTTGTCAATGCAGGAATTGAATACAGCAAAAGAGATATTCGTGATGCGATTTCAAAGTATGGTCAGATAAAGGAAATGAGTAAGGAAGAAATTGATGTTGCACTACGTGAAGCCAAAAGGCAGATGCAACTTATTTCTGCTTTTGAAGATGCTAGAAAAGGTATTGTTCCATCAAGATCGGGTTGGCGCAGGGATAAACAGAGTGACAGAGAAAGAGAGCTCCGTAGAGAAGTACATCAGGCGATGCGTGAAGCAGGTATTAATACTACTAGAACTCCAGCAGAACAATGGAAAACGTCTCTTGATGCTATAAAATCAAGACTGAAAAATAGTGTGGCTGATTTAGTAAAACGGTTTGAAACAGGGCAAAAAGAACCAAAAAAAATTGGTATAGAATATGATGAACAAGCAACAGAACTTAAAAATTTTAGGGATAAGATTCAAGAAGTTTTAGACTTTGCCGAAGGAAAGAAAGAAAAAACACCGCAATCACCAGAACAAAGAATAAGGATGGCAACAGCAGCCGTTGAGAAATCAATAGCAGAATATGAACGTAAGATAACTGAAAACGATCTTGCTACTAAAAAGAAAGGTAGTACAACACCTGAAACACCTGAACTAAAAAGATTACGTTCAGAAAGAGATTTACTTAAAGACATCTATAAAGAAATGCAGAATGAAGCAAAGCCAAAGAAGTCACCTGACGATGTGGCACTTGAAGCCTTCAGGAAACGTAAAGAACGTCAAATAGCAGAATATGAACGTCGTGTAAAAGAGAAGGACTTTGCACCAAAAAAGAGAAAAGAATTAAAGTTAGGTGATAAAGAAATGGCACTACAACTCGCCGAATATAAAGCAAAGGCTGCGTATGCAAAAGCAAGATTTGAGAATACACTTGCAAATAGAAGTACGCTACAAAAGATAGGAGCAGGTGTATTTGAAGCGATTGCTTTAGTGAAGGCACTTAAATCATCGTATGACGTTTCCGCAGTTGGACGGCAGGGGTTCTTTGCTTTTATAGCACATCCGGTTATGTCATCTAAAAATATACCGGCTATGTTCCGTGCATTAAAATCAGAGGATGCGTTATTCCAAATTGATCAGTCCATAATGAAACGGAAGAACTATTCCAATTATATGAAAGGTGAATTATCACTCACAAAGATGGGTGAATCTCTAAAAGAAATGGAAGAGGCTTTTCAATCAAGATGGGCTGAAAAG
>JBDRPL010000033.1:0-12080 GCA_043827025.1 Microcaldota archaeon | reverse complement strand
ACAGATATTTAAACCTCTGCCACTATTACTTTTACCATGGAACTCGACATGAATGATATCAAGAAGAAAACAAAGAATGTTGACACTATTCGATTCGAGCAGTCATCCAGCCTTATATCAATTAACAAATCCTATACGGATTATCTTATAGAAGTCAGGGATAAATCTGCAAAGACTCCTGTGACTGAAGATGAAATAATTGGCAAGGTCCAGAGCATGCTGCATAGTCCGCCTTCTGACAAAAAAGATAAAACAAAGCAATAGTGTTCTAAATGCAGGATAGAAAACCAGACAATCTGATTCGATTAAATCGAGTTGGCATAACTGACCTAGAATATCCCATAACTATCAAAAGAAATTCTGAGGAATACAAGGTAATTGTGAAGCTGGAGATGAGTGTTGACCTTCCTGAAAATCTGAAAGGGATCCACATTCGCCATTTTGTTGAAGACCTTGAAATCCCGAAGAAGAGCAGTGCTGTTGAAGTGTTGGCTAAGGATATTGCAACTACCGTATTAGCAAAGAATAAGCAGGCCAAGAATGTTTTTGTGAAGCTTGTGACCAAGATGGGCTATGGCCATGGCAAGGTTGGAGATCTGTTTGGCACCTATGAGCTGAAGGATGGAAAGGAGAGTCAGCTGGTTGGTATTTCGATTTCAGGAAGTTCTGTTTGCCCTTGCAAATGCGAGAAGAATGGCAATTCGCACAATCAGCGCGCTAAAATCTATGTATTCATTCAGAGTTCAAATGACATCGATGCAACTGATTTGTGCAGGATTGCAGAAACTTCGTTCTCTTCACCGCTTTTCCTAAGCCTCAGCGGAGAGCAGGAAAGCGAAGTCATTGAAAAGATGTATAAAAATCCAAAATTCGTTGAAGATATAACTCGCGCATGCGTATCTTCGCTATCGAAGAAGTTCAAGGGCAGGTATGCGAAAGTGGAATCAGTTGCATACGAAAGCCTGAATCCATTCAATGTTTTCAGTGAATGGGAGGGGATGTTATGAAGATCGGAATAGTCGAATATATTAATTGTGCACACAAGACGAAAGTCGAAAGGCAATACGAGATGCATGGCCACACCTATAAGATAGAGGTTTCAATCGAAGGAATTCCTGAAGGCGACTACCTACTTGGCTTTGAAAATCTGAAATCCATGGTAAAAGAAGTTCTTTCCAAATATAATTATAAGACACTCAATGATTTCATGAAGAACCCTACTGCAGAGGTTTTCTCTTCTTTGCTTTATAAGGACCTCAAATCGAAGTTTAAGGGTTATGGCCTTCATCTAAAGGTTTGGCAGGGGAATGATTGCTGGGTTGAACTTCATTAGTTATTTTCTTTACCCCTTCAATTTCTTCCTTTGGCATCTTTCTTATTATCTCTCTTGGCTCAAGCCCCCTTATTTTTATCTTAGGCGCTATTTCCATCAAAGGAATCATCACAAATGCCCGTTCAGTCATTCTTGGGTGAGGGATTGTCAAGCGTTCAGTTTCCACTTCAAGTCCTTTATAATATAAAATATCAAGATCTATTATTCTTGGGCAGTTTCTCTCTTCAGTTTCCTTGTTCCTTCCAAGATGTTTTTCATCCAATTGGAGGAACTCTAATAGTTCATAAGGGTCAAGCTCAGTTTCAACTTCAATAACCATGTTGAGGAAGTTCGGCTGATTGGCGAAATATTTGGGTTCAGTCTCATATATCGAGGATTTCTTGATAAGCTTGCATTTGTCTTCTATTCTATGGACTGCCACTTCAAGATTGTGCATCCTGTCGCCAAGATTTGAGCCAAGGCCTATGAAAACATGCATGATTTGTTTTCTCAGCCATTTGTTTAAATTCTTTGCATTTCACCTGCCCTTTCGATGGCTCGTTCGACAACTCTTGTGAAGATACCTGCCATATCCAGATCACGCGCAACATCCAGGCCTGCGGCCGTGGTTCCGCTTGCCGATATCGTCAATTCAAGCATTGACACAGTGCGTTCAAGGATAAAGAGGATGGAAAAACTAGGAATAATCAAAGGCCATAAACTTAGTTTCAATTTCTCGAAGATAAACTTATTTTTCTTCATTGTTTCCGTGAATCTCTCCAATTCGTCAGAAACAGCAAGAAAGAAGCTTGAAAACTACTGCAAATCCCATTCAAACTCTGTTTATCTTGTGAATCTCCTTGGAGATCATGACCTTGATCTGGAAGTAGAAGTTGAAAGCCAGCAACAGCTTGATAATTTTTTACGTGACCTGAAGAACAAGTTCTTTGAAATAATAAGAGATGTAGAAGTCATTCAGGTTACAAATCAGCACAAGCTTAGCTACTATCTCTTTCTTTAGCTCTGTTTCAGTGCTTCTTTGAGAGCATTCATCATTTCGACATATATTTTCTTTTGTTCTGGGGTTTCTGCTAATTCAGATGCATTGGTGTAAGCATCTATGGCATATATAAGCCATTCCATTCTCATTGCAGCATTTTGTGTAAATTCTGTTGCCTCAACATATTTAATGCCAGCTAGCCTGTAGAGCTCTTCGTTTTTTCCAGGGTTTAGTTCAATAGCTGTAGCTCTATAAATCAGTTCTCCGAGCTTGGCAATGTATACCGCCTTTTTTTCCGGATCAGCTGTAAGACCTATGGCTTTTTCCAACATTTTGGCAGCAGTTGCTATGTCCTCTCTTTTCAGGTCTGCGGAACCATCATTTACTGATTCTAAATATTTAAATGCCCCGCGTGCGAAACGATTTGATTTCTTTTCAGCTTGCAGTCCTGCATGTTCCTCTTCTACGGAACAAACCGGCTGGACGCTTGTCATTGTGGGTTCTGAAGGTAGCTTCCCTATAGGAATCACTTCTCCATTTTCGTTTCTTAAATAATATATGATGTTAGTTGTCTCTGATCTTCCGCCTGATGGTCCTGTGCCTGGTCCGCTATGGTAACGATCAAAAGTACTACCCTTCCCTGTTGAGACTGGAGGGGGCGTTCTTGCGCCTGCAATGAAACGTTTAACTTCTTTTGGAGTCATATAACTCATTTATGCATGCATCTCTTTATAAACATTCACTTTTTCCTATACTTTAACACAATTAGAGAAGAGCCTTGTTTCTCTCGTGTCATGAACGCGTAATATATCTACATTCTGTTTAATGCACAACTTCGCTATCTCCAGGCTTCCCTGCAATCTTTCTTCCACCGGAAGCGGTTTTTCCTCGGATCCAAAAAACTTTCCAATAAAGCTCTTTCTAGAAGCCCCAATCAATACCTTTCCTATTTTCTTGAACTCTTTCAGTGAATTCAACAGTTTCCAGTTCTGTTCAGTTGTTTTTCCGAATCCTATTCCTGGATCAAGATAGAGTTTGTTTTTCTTTATTCCTTCTTCCAGCGCCACATCTCTCCTCTCTTTCAAGAACTCTCCAACTTCCTTCACAACGTCAGTATAATTTGGCTTCTGTTGCATTGTCTTTGGAGTTCCAAGCATGTGCATTATACAGGCTTCCAGATCGTTTTCAGCCACTATTCTTCGTATTCGCTCGTCTTTCAATCCAGTTATGTCATTGACAAAGCTAGCTCCAGCATCAACAGCCTTTTCTATTGTTTCGAACTTGTAGCTGTCTATTGAGATGGGAATAGAAACCTCCTTTGCCAGCGATTTGATGACAGGAATAACCCGTTTGGCCTCTTCCTCAGCACTTACAGGCTCGCTTCCAGGTCTGGTGCTTTCCCCGCCCACGTCAATATAGTCCGCCCCTTCACTCTCCATCAAAACGGCCCGTTCCACAGCCTTCTGGAGCTGGGAGTATCTGCCTCCATCAAAGAAGGAGTCTGGAGTGACATTAAGGATGGACATTATGCGGGTGGACATGATCATTCCCTTAGTTTATATCCAATAACTCCTGCAAGTACTGCTATTGCCGTCCAGATTAATGTTTTACCCAGGTCATTCATATAAAACAAACGTTCAATTCCTGTAATCTGCAAGGCAATTCCCAGTAGTTTCGGGAAAAGCATCTGTAGGGCAATATTGCATAATATCAGAAACACCAATAGAGTAACAAGGTTTACAAAAATGGCTGAAAGTATAGGGCCTTTCGATTCTTTTGCTATGTATATATATAAGATAAAATTCAATATCACGAAGGTAAAGTAGCCTATTATGTTGGTTTCTTCATCCTTTAGAATTCCAAAGAAAGCCATAAAGAATATAAAAATATTTAACATAAAGAACAAGAAAATTGCCTGTGATGAGTTCCTGAGGCTTTTTTTCATGTCCAATGTAGAACTGTCTTTCTTGGGCATTTTGACTTTTTTTAGGTTGTTTTTCCATTCACGTATCCTTAAGCCTATGATTCCAAGTATGATTGGAATAATTGAAGGCCATATCAGCGATGCAAACTCTTCAATGAGTGGCTGCTCTCCCATGCCATGAACATTTATGCTTTTTGTAATCATGGATGAGAAAAGGAAAAACAAAAGAACTATGATGGAAGATTTCCATATTCCATACGCATATGATGCTTCATATCCCAAATAAATATAAATTATACTTAGGCAGATCAGAATAAAAATGAATCCAAGTTCGTTTGAATATGTATTGAATGTGGTTATGAGCAAGAGGGTAAGTATTATGTTCAGAAAAAACAATACAAAAATCTTCTTTAAGTCCATACCTTAACCTCCTCCTTCAAACCTTAAAAATGGCATAGTTTGACCGTTTGTTCACTTGTTTTTGGGTTTGTAGATACTGTGACAAAAGCATTCTCATCAACAGAAACTCTTGGGAATGAGGTAATTGCAGGATAAACTCTGAATTTTGTTCCTGAAGAAAGCTCATATAGCTTAAAACTAGGGTGATACCATGGCGGATAGCTATACGCAACAAATCTTCCAGAGACTTGAAGATCAGTCATGAATCTTGTGGAACCCCATTGACCCGCTTCTTCTATGGTTGTTTCCTGTTTTGAGTCTATATCATAAACAGCTAAAATACCACCCATGCTCTCAGTATTACCTACAATTTTTCTTCCAACAAGTTCCATATCAAAATAATAATATGGAGATATCGGTTCTGTCTGTCCCGAGCTTAAATCTATCCAGTGGATTCCCGTAGAAAAAGAAAGGAAGAGCAATATATTTCCTGAGAGCTGGAATTGATCCGTACTATAGGATTCAAAGAGAACTCTGTCTTCATTTGTACTAAGATTGCGAAGGACTAGCCCTACATTCAGGCTTGAATATACAATACTGTCATTCCACAGAGCATAATCTCCAGTACAAATCTGTGAAGAAATTGATACTCCGCTAATATTCAAATCCTGTCTTGCGCCTGTTCTTACATTGATGCGTATTATGTTATCCGGGTTATAATAGCCTCTACAACTCATTTCTTCTCCTGAATATTTTGGGCCATAATTAGACTCATCGTGACAGCATATTGGGAGTTCTTGGGTTTCGTCAGTTTCAACGTCATGGCTCAGGTAGCAGCTATCTGGGCTGGATTCGAAAGAATAAATGAGTTTACCATTGATTAGCTTAAAATTATTAGTATCTAATACTTCTCTTAAATGAAGAACTCTGCAGTCCAAATAGGTTACAGTTCTGGCATTATCCTCTGTTTTCATGAATGGCACTCCAAGTTGATTTGCTAGAGTAGTGTGGACATTAATTCTATTCCATACACTGTTTCTAAGCTCAGGCTTTGGGTCAGTGTCTAAAAGAACTCTATCCGCGCTTCTTTGCAGTAGCTCTACCGTTTCTTCGTAAGTTAACTCCGGATTTATAGATTTCATCAAGGCGACCAGTCCTGCGGTTATTGGAGCGGAAAATGAAGTCCCATCACCATACTGGATTGATTCTTTTTGTTGGTCCGGATATCTTTCCAGTGTGCTTATATAACCTCCTGGTGCAGCAAGATTAGATGAACTTACAAAATAATTCGAGGAATGTTCACTTCTCACCCATCTTTTCTCATCACCTTCATATGCGTTCATAAGCATAGTTGCACCTACTGATATAACACCTGGAAAACCAGCTGGATAGACTTTAAATGGAAAATCATTTATGCGTTGGCCATTGTTACCTGCAGAAGCAACAACAATTACACCTTTTGAAATAAGAGAAGATAATGCAGATGGCATTAGCATGGCTCTGGCACCTTTTTTCATCTCAAATGAAAGATTTACAACTTTGATATTAAGTTCATCAGTTAAATCATCAACATGTTGCAATCCAGAACTAATTCTGAAATCATCTGACATTACGAGTATTCCTGCTCCTGCCAAGAACTGTTGTAGTAAATTACTTGATCCTAGTTTTATGGGCAGTATTTTGATTTGTGGCTGATATGCAACACCATTCATCAAAAAATCCGCTGGATTTTCCACCTGATTATTATTTGAAGAAGCTAAAATGCTAACTACGCGTGTTCCGTGTGTTGCAAGCACTATATCTTCACTTTCTTGATTGCCCCACATGTTTGCGTTAGTTACATTTCCATCGTTATCTCCTGTATCTTTGTGATATTGCTTAGGGACGTATCTATCATGCAACTGACTCATTTCCAGATCAAAAGAAGTGTCCAAAACAGCTACTGTAATTGGGTGAAGTCCAACTTCGGCCAGTAGTTTATGGCCCTCAGTTAATTGAATTTGTCTTGCCCACCACAATGTTTCATACATTTTTGCTTTCTGTGTTGTATATCGATCATTATCAAAAGGTGTTGGTGATTCAGTTGCTGTTGCATAATAATTCCTTCCAGCAAATTCCACTCCTTCCAGTTTGCCCATTTCACTTATTCCTGTTTCTAGTTTTCCTTTTGCTTCTATCTCAAAGGCATTCAATCCAGGAATCTGCCCTGTAACTCTACCGTTGAATTTCCCTAATAATTTTTCTACATCTTCTCTGGTGATCGGTTCTTTGAACTTTACTATGAATCTATCTGCCATATAATAATTCCCATCTGCATCCTGAAGAACTTCGCCTCTGTATGGTTCAGCCCATATCCCGCTACCAGTCTGAGCTCCTGTTTCTGTTGTACTGCTATCCTGATCAGTTTTTGAGCCAGCATCTTGAGTTGATGTTTGAGTTGGTGAAGTGCTTTGACATCCAACCATCGCCCCAGCACTTGGTGCAGTAATCAATCCAGCAACGAGCAATCCTCTTCCCCATTTCTTTGCTGTATTGATTATTCCAGCTTTAAGCTTCTGTCCAAAAGTCTGAGTGTGTCTGTCTTTTCGTAAAACTGAATTGGCCTGTTCGTGTCTAAGCCTCATACCTTACCCTTGGGCTTTAATTGACTACATAACGAGTATATATAATTTACCACAGAAAACATGTGCATTTCAACTGTCAGTTTATAAATTTACGGTTCATTTGCACATTCAAGAATCCTAAACCCCATAAACCGCCTTAAGCGCACGGTCATCCAAGCTTCCTTCAATATTGCTGCCATTTGTGTAATCCATGTTTACAAATAACATAATGCCATATTTAGAAGGAGTTTTAGGAGTAAGTGAAGGACTTATCACAAGAAAAACTCCACCTAGCAAAACAAGCGTAGCAACAACATAGATCACTATTTTATCCATCACTTAGATAACTCACCAATCAATTAAAAATCCTTAGGAAACTAGCTCATCTTTAAATAATTAGTCTGTAATGTAAAAGCATGGATTTTGAGACAACTGCAGATATCAAGATTCCAACTAATCCTTTTGACAAGATAATAGGCCAGGATGATGTTGTGAGAATTGCTCATCTTGCGCCAAGGCAAAGAAGACATTTACTCCTAGTAGGGCCTCCAGGAACTGGTAAAAGCATGATAGCCCAGGCAATTGCAAGTGTTTTGCCTAAGCCAAGGTTTGAGATTTCAGTTCTTCAAAATCCGGAAAATCCAGAAAGGCCAATAGCTGAAGCTAGACTGCTAAACCAAATAGATCCTAAGCAGAACCAGATAGAAGTGGTTGGATTAAAGGTATCTCCATTAGATGTTCCTACTTTCGTATCTGAAAGATTAGGTTTCAGGTGTAAAAGATGCGGTGCGTCAAGTGATTATACCATTTCAACCTGTTCAAGCTGTGGGGCTGACAAATTTTCAAGAAGCGGCTTTGTCAATGAGCCTGAAGCAACTAAATCATTTTCCAGTGTTACTACCCGCAGAAGATCAGCAAGCGGTCAGGAAGAAGAGCTTATCTATGAAAGAAGAAGCGATGGCACTATTATTTTGTTAAATCAGAGAGAGATAAGAAGAGTTGAAGAATTGAAGAAGAAGTCAGCAAGAAAGGTTTTAGTGCCTTTTAACCGTTCTACATTCATCCAGGCAAGCGGTGCAAGCGAAACTGAATTGTTAGGCGATGTTCGCCATGATCCTTACGGAAGCCATCACCAGCTGGGCACTCCATCTTTTGAAAGAGTGGTTGCAGGATCAGTTCATGAAGCGCATGAAGGTGTTTTATTCGTTGATGAATTATCCACATTAGGCAATGTCCAAAGATCTATCTTAACTGCAATGCAGGATAAGGTGTTTCCTATTGTTGGCAGGAATCCTACAAGCAGCGGTGCAATGGTGCGCGTAGATGCAGTTCCCTGTGATTTTCTTCTAGTTGGTGCTGTTAACATCAATGATTTACAAACATTATTACCTGCTTTACGCTCTAGAATACGTGGAGAGGGTTATGAAGTATTGATGAATAGTTTTATGCCTGAGACTGAAGTCAACATAGACAAATTCTATCAGTTCGTAGCTCAGGAAATCCAGAAAGATGGCCGCATTCCGCACGCTTCAAGAGAAGCAGCTGAAGAATTCATGTCACAAGCTCAGAAGATAGCTAAAACAGTTGACAATGCAAAAGGCATTAGTTTAAGGTTAAGGAATATCTCAGGTTTGATCAAACTATCCGGAGATTTTGCAGTTTCCGAGCCTTCCGAGCTGATCGAGAAGAAGCATGTTATAGAGGCATTGAAGTTCTCCAAATCCATTGAACAACAAGTCTCAGAGAAATATTCCAACTGGTGGGATGTGAATAAAGCAGACCATGGCTCTGGTGCATTTAGACCTGGGGCTGAGACTGGATAGCGAACCAAACGAATTCCTAATTCTTCAAATTCTTCGCATCCAAAGGTGCTTCCGCGCGCGGAAGTCTACTGTTCCGAAAATCAATTATACAAAGAAATCAACCATACTCTGTGAACGATAAGTTTGACGCGGATGGCGCTGCTATGAATAAAAAAGAACTTGATGCTGATATTCAAAAATCAGGGACGGAAAGCGTCTATAAAGAAATAAGAGCGATACTTGAAAATGCAAGATCTCGCGCATATACTGCAGTTAATTCAGCTATGGTACATGCGTACTGGGGGATAGGACAGGTACTTGTTGAAGAGGAACAGAAAGGAAAAACGCGAGCAGAATATGGCAGACAACTAATAGAATCTGTTTCAAGCAGGCTTTCCAAAGAATTTGGCGCAGGATTTAACGAGAGAAATATTTGGCATATGCGCAATTTTTATTTAAGGTTCAAGAAACTGAACGCATTGCGTACAGAATTAAGCTGGACACACTATCGCCTATTATTGGCTGTAGAAGACCAAAACGCCATGGAATTCTATTTGAATGAGGCATCAAACAATCGATGGAGCACGCTATGACGTTTCAAGAATCCGAAACTCTGGAATTGAAGAAGTCCACTTCGGAACTGAAAGAGGCAGTAGAAACCATTTCAGGCATGCTTAACAAACATGGCGAAGGAGAGATAATTTTTGGAATAAAGAACGATGGAAAAGTCATTGGGGTTGAAATGGGTGCAAAGACCCTTAGGGATATTTCAAAAACCATCTGTGAAAACATCGATCCAAAGATTCATCCGGAAGTAAAGGAAGGACTAATTGAAGGGAAAACCTGTATCAGAGTTTGTTTTTCAGGAAATAACCTTCCTTATTTTGCGTATGGGCGGGCATTCATTCGGATCGGCGAGGAAACACGGAGAATTGGCCCAACAGAAATTGAAGGGATGTTTGCAAAGAAGAACAAGGAACTTTATCGGTGGGACAATAAAATATGCGATAAAGCTGTAATCTCTGATATCAGTGAATCCAAACTTAAGATTTTTGTTGAAAAGGCGGGTCTTGAGTTTGAGTCCAAATCGAGTTCTCTGAAAAAGCTTGGTCTTTTACAGGGCGAAAGGCCAATCAATACTGCAGTTTTGATGTTTGGCGAAAATCCGCAGGAGTTCTTTTCAAATGCCAAGATGAGGGGCGCTGTTTTCCTCAAAGGTGGAACAATAATTGACATGAAAGATTATGAAGGAGATATGTTTTATCTGATTGAAGAAGCCCAAAAATATATCCTGAAGAATATCCATACAGGTGAACGTATTGAGGGATTGGTACGTATAGATGTGCCGGAGATTAATCCTGATGCAATACGCGAAGCGATTATAAATGCATTTTGTCATCGAGATTATCATTTTTATGGTTCAATAGACATTGCAATTTATCCAGATTGTGTAGAAATAAGAAGCCCAGGAAAGCTCTACGGTGGACTGACTGTGCAGAGGATAGTGAATGAACGGGTTTCAGAAAGAAGAAATCCATTGATTGCGGAGTTGTTGCATAGAATACATATGGTTGAGCAATGGGGGCGAGGTATTGAGAAAATACTCTTGGCAGAACCAAGGGCACAGTTCATTGAAATTGGGCGCCAGTTCAAGACTGTGTTTCCCCGGAAGGTGAATGCTCAGAATGATGTTTTGGCTGTGGAGAAAACTGTGGAGAAAACTGTGGAGAAAACTGTGGAGAAAATAATTGAACTGATTAGAAAAAATCCTCACATGACTCAAAAAGAGCTTATGGCTGAAACAGGGCTGAGTAGAAGAGGGATTGAATGGAATTTATCCAAATTAAAAGAAGAAGGTAGATTGAAAAGAGTAGGTCCAGATAAGGGCGGACATTGGGAGGTTTTGAACTAAAGACAAAAACTCCAGCCACTGGTTGGAGAAATACTGCTTCAAAGGACAATTCTAAGAAGTTCACCATTTACTCTGGAAAACTCCTGCTATTCTCAGCTTCTGGTTGCTTGCATCTATGATCAAGATGCTTTGTCCTTTCTTGAAAGCCATAGGCTTATTCAAGGTTATATCATTTTCAGTTATCTGGCCTTCAAGATACTGCATATTGGCATAAACATGGACTCTTGGATTCAATTCATCCTTGTAGAACGGGCTTTGGCTGAATCTTCCCTTTACTATCTTTTCAACTTCAAAGCCATGCCTTAATGAGGCTAATAATCCATGTTCTATCAAGTCTCCCTTGTATGAAATCTCAAAACTTGAATTTGCCGAGATTTCTTCTGCATCTTTTCCATCTACACGCACTGATCTTATTTCGATGTCTTTTCCATCAGGCAAAAGGAATAATTTATCCTGTTTTCTTACTTTTCCGCCTTTCAATGCCCCATAGGCTACATTTCCCATGGAGGGCATGTTAGCTGTCCTGTGGATCAAGCCTAAAGGATCTTCTTTTGTTGAAGTTATGGTAGTTGCAAGTATCTTTGCCTTTGCTGCTTCATTGTTTGTTACTTTATCGTATTTTTCTAAAACAGTTCCAGAAACTGGGAGATTACTGCTTGATACTATGATTCCTTGATCCAGGTTCAATGAATTTATGGCAACTATGAGTTCCCCTATCTTCGGAGTTAATTTATCCACCAGCAATACGACAAAATCTGCCATTGAAAGAGAATAGAGAAGAGGTTGGATCTTTTCAGGATAGTGAATCGGATCGATTAGCCATATTTTGTTATTTGCATCTGCCGAGTAAAGGCCCAGGCCATCCTTGCTGACTTCCTTGCCAACAGACTTGCAAAAAGACTCACGTAATTCAGGATTATCGGATAGAACAGCTACGAACATTTGAACACCAGATTACTATTGGTTGGGATTGTTTTTATTGATATGTTCTGGTGGGTTGGAGTTAAGACCGGACAGCGAAAAAGAAAATAAGAAGAGATTTAATCTCTTTCATTTAATCTCAGCCCAAGGGGGGCACCCCCTTAGTCCGAGACCGCCCAAACCCCCCGCAGGGCTGAATTCCATCCG
>JBDRPL010000032.1:0-109869 GCA_043827025.1 Microcaldota archaeon | reverse complement strand
CTGAAACATCATTTAAGACATACTCCTCAAAATATTTTTCAGTTTCATGTTTCGTTATATTTTTTACTAGGGTATAATTTTTGAAATTGTTTATCCACATATATGCAATTGAAACATTGTCTGTACATATTTCCCTACATTGAAGGGAGTCATTGATGTTGCAGGAGTGAATATAATAAATTAGATTATTACGTATAAGATCAAAATCTCCCTTATATTGGTAGTTCTTAGGATATTTGTATCCTGAGCGTATTGCAGCTTGTAATTCTTCAGTGTTAAACTCTGACTGGTTCTCCTTAAACTCCGGAATATCAAATTTAGGGTGATCTATTTTGTCTAGATTCACATTATTTGGTTGTTGAATCAGTATGTCCAGTGCCTGGTTTTCATTTTTTTCAGTATCTTGCTGTTGCTGGACACATCCCAGCACAAAGAAAACAACAAACAAAGCCAATATTTTCTTCATAGTAAAACCTCTTCATTAATGTTTAAAAGGTACATTGTCTGATCTCGTTTGTCGGAGATCCAACGGTGAAAAAACTCCGATTGTCCGATGCAAAATAATTGATATCTTGCATTTGAGTTTCATTCAATTGCCGATTACGAATATCATAGAACATCAACCTTCCCATTGTGTCCAATATATCCGGTCGTTTATACCAAACGGCATAAGTTTCATGTAATCCAAATGACCATACAGTAAATCCATTATCATCTGTCAAAGCTCCATCCGCTAATATTGTATCTCTTGGATTATCCAAATCAGAGATGTCTATAAGTTTTATACTTGTTTTACTCACTACTAGCACATTATTTCCAAAGATTCTTGCATAAAGCCCTGACGAAATCAGTTTAGCTGTTCTGGATGCCGTATCATAAATATAAACTTCACCATCTGAGATCTTTGCAACATGTCCTTCATCATTACAGTCTGCAGGCTCAATATATACAACTCTATTTTGGTGCATCTTTGGTCTAATCCCACTACTACTTATTGTTCGTTCTTCCCCACTATTTAAATCATATAAATATACGCCGGTATATTTTTCTTTACAACCGTCTAGTTGAGGTGAGTATGCTAGATATTTTTGGTCAACAGATGATTCCAGATTTGCTTCATGTGCAAGATTGACTGTCCGTGTGTTTCCTCCAGAATCTACAATTGCGAGTTCAAAATGACGTGATCCAGTAAAACAATAGGTATTGCCATTATCAAATCCAAGAGGCGTCCAACAGGCTTCAGGGGGCTGAATTAATAAACGTTTCGAAAAATCGTATACGAACATTTTTTGAAGATCACTGAATCCGACAAACCCTAATTTATTGTCACCAAACCATAGATATTGAAAAATAGAGCCAAATGGTTCTGGCACGGTAAGCAATGTGTTACAACTTAGTTGAAGTGCATTTGGTTCATCAAGCATTGTTTGAAGTGTTTTAAATGCATTGATTCTTTTCCACACTAGAGCAGGGTTAGGGTCAATTGTGGCGTTTCCCTGAACATCCAAGGGAATATCTTCTGCACCTTGTCTTAGGTATTGCACTGCTTCGTCATAGGTTAAATCAGGTTTTACTTGTGCCATTAGTGCGACTAATCCTGAAGTTAACGGTGCAGCTACGGAGGTACCTTTATGGTCAATAGTATATAACTTATCAATAGTATCTGATAAAAGGGGCGATATTCCGCTTATATTTGTACCTGGTGCGGAGATTGTTAAATCTTTAAGATTATCTTCACTAGAATAATTGGAATTTTGAATGGCTGATTTTCCAGTTTTGGGGTCTGTCAGAGGCCATTGTGCTCTTCTATATCCTCCACCTATGTTTTCAGTAGCGCCAACAGAAATAACATATGGATAAGAAGATGGATAATGTTTCTCTGTTTTTAGATCTTTGCTATTGTTACCAGCAGAAGCAACAAAAATTACTCCTTTTTGGGACAAATGAGATATAGCATCCCCAAGTAATGGCTCTTCGGTATACCCACCAAAACTCATATTAACTACTTTTATGTTCAAAGGTTCCAAAACAGACGAAGTGAGATAATCTAAAGTTCCACTTGCTGCAAACAAATCTATCAAAGTTGCCAAGGTAAGGTAGTCATACGCGTATGGAGATTTTGATTGAACTACTTTGATTGGTAAGATTTTTGCATTGAAGGCTACTCCGTTGAAATATTGGCCATTGTTGCTTGCTGCTATCAGCCCGGTTACAACAGTCCCATGTGAATAACTTGGATTTTTAATCTGATTTCCATCCTGGTCAAGAATTGGATTTCCATCTTTATCCTTAAGATGTACATCTACATCATCACAACTAACATTTGAGTCTGGTTTATTAGATGTAGAATCAGCAACATCCCAATGGTACATGGATGGAACAGATTGACCTTTAAGATCTGGATGATCTAGATAAAAACAGCTATCTAAAACAACTACGGTAACCCGTTTTAAAGGTATAGCTCTCTGTTCAAGTAAATCATATGATTCTTTTAATTGTATAGAATCCTTCCACCACAGCCCAGAATTCAAAGTATGGCCACAAGAACTCCCATCTTCTTTTTTACAATCATAATTATCTAAAGTAGTGTCTAATTTAAGGAATGAGTTTCTCATTGAATAATTTACGCGAGCATCTTTCCTAACCTCCCCAATCGCCTTATCCAGTTTCTCCTTAGCAACCTCAACCTGATACGCATTCAACCCTGGAATCTTTCCTGTAATCCTCCCACCAGTTAGCCCTTCAACTTCAGAATCTGAAATATAGATTTCTTCCTTGAATGCTACGATAAATCTAGTGGCCATATAATAAGTTCCATTCTCATCCTGTAGAATTTCTCCATTATAGGGTGTTGTAACAATTCCAGTTTTTGGAAAAACTGCTTCTTCTGCTTGAGTTGTCTGATCATCTGTACACCCAATCATCGCCCCAGCGCATGGCGCACCAATCAGTCCTGCAACCAATAATCCTCTTCCCCATTTTGTTGCTGAATGCCATGCTCTGACTGCAGTTGTTTTCAGCCTCTGCCCAAAAGTATGTCTGTCGTTTTGTATTCGAAAACTAGATTCCGAAGCGTGCTTCAATTTCATGTAAACTACCTGCGCCGCTCATCGTAGATGGATACAATAGCTAGGAATTATAAACCCGCGGTTTCAACTCAAACCTTAACCTTCTTCCCCCTCTCATAAGGCCTAAATGCAATCTTCTTTCCTTCAACTTCCTCTGTCTTTCCGTCATCCAGATGAAACAGAAAAATGCATGATGCTTTAGGAAGTTTAACTTCTTTTCCCTTGACCGTTTCAATGACAATGAGATTCTTCGTCTCATCAATTATCTTTCCCTTAAGGCCAATATGTTTCCTATCCGAACAGTTAGAGACTTCAACCTCTAACCCTATGAAAGTATGAAAAAGAAGATTGTTGGAAGTTCTCATATTACCAAAAAAGAATCAGCTTACTTCCATATGCTCTTTCAGGTAACCGAGTTTCTCAAGAATCGCCGGAAGCTTTCTCTTGTGATTGCCCTGAAGGATTATCAAACCGTCTTTGGCAGTTCCGCCACAAGCAAGCTTATGCTTCAAATCGCTTGCAGTCTGGTCAACCTGTGCCTTATCAATGCCTTCTATGACAGTTACAAGTTTCTTAAATTTTTTCGCAGTGGTATAGATTTTTATCTTCACTACGCCCTGCTTATCCAGAACCTCGCAGACGCAAAGGTCCTTCATCATCCCACATTTATTACAAATCATTTACCGAGATACACCTCAATTAATATTCCCAATGAACTAATATTTAAATCAATAAGTTTCTAGTTGTTCTTTGTAGCATTCTTGTCCACTGCTTCACTATTAAGGAATGTAATGCAGGTGAGTATCCTTGCCCTAGATCTCCTGAGGGATTTTCTTCTCTCGCTCTTGCCCTCTCCTTCAGCTTCAAGCATGGAAAGCTCGATTTCGTCCAGCTTTTTTTGCAAATCCTTTTTTGAAAGTTTTCTAAGATCATTCATTCGCAGCATGTAAATCACTCTTTAGGCTTTTTTGCCTTTTTCTCTTTCTTTGGTTTTTCCCCACCTTCTGCTTTTGGGGATTCCTTAGTCTCTTTTGAAGATTCTTTTGGAGATTCGGATTTAACCTCAGAAGTTTCAGCCTTTGGCTTATTTGCCTTTTTCTCTTCAGTCTCAGCAGGTTTAGCTTCTTTTTGCTCCTTTGCCTCTACGGGAGCAACTTTCTTTTCAGCCACTGCCTCAACACCCGGGCCTTCAACTCCGATAACCTCGTCGTTCCCGATATCAACCCTCTGTTTGTGCTTTACCTTAACTTTTGGAACAGGAAGCTTTGTGCCAGGTGGAAGTATTCTTACGAGCACTCCGATGACTCCTGATCTTGTATTGGCATTTATGTGCGACTCTTTCACAAGCCTTGTAGGCTCTCCTGCTTTAGGGACATGTCCCTTTGAAACACGAAGTGATTTTGCCCTTGCACCCTTTGCACCAATTTTTCCAGATGCAACTATTTCAGCGCCCATTGCGCCTGAACGCATGATTTCAGTGAGAAAATAATGCAAAACAGATCGAACCTTCTTTCCCATCTCAATATATTTGGCAGCCTTTCTTGCAACTATTGCAGGCTCCAAAAATGGATTCTTAACTTCTATTACGCTTATCTGAGGATTATCTATCTTGAAATCATTTTTTATTGCATCAGTAAGATCATTTATCAGCCTGCCTCTTTTCCCGATTATCCTTGCAGGGTTCAACACTTCCAACGAGATTCTTGTTACAAGAGGAGTCCTTTGTATTTCAACGCTGGCAAGCCCAACTTCCTCCAATTTCTTCTCAAGATATTTCATCAGTATATACTTATTGAGATCTTCTTCGATAAATTTGTCTGCATTAATCATTCAATCACCATCAAACTGAAGCCTTTGGCTTCTCCTTCTTTTTGGATTCCGTTGGATCCTTTACCGGCTTTGCAACTTCCTTCTTAGCCTCGACTGGCTTTTCAGTTTTCTTCTCCTCGTGCTTGTGCACCTCTTCGTGCTTGTGCTCGTGCACTTCACCAGGCTTGTGCTCATGAACCTCATTAGGTTTCTGAACAACAGGAACAGGTTTCTTGATTTCCTTCTTTACAATTGCACCCGTATTTTTAAGAACTATCTCAACTCGCGAAAGCTCGAAGTTGGACCTTGATTGCCTTCCTTTTGAAGCAAGTCTTGGATAAACAATTTTCTTGTTCGCAGCTACATGGGCTATTACCATCTCATCGAATCCCTTGAGGTTTCCGTTGGCTATGGCGCTTTTCAGCACCTTAAGCACGATCTTCGCGGATTTCTGAGGATATCTCCCTTTCTGTCCGCCCAGTTCGCGCCTGTGGCCAAGCCTCTTGCTGTGGCGTTTATATAGAATAGGAATTTCCATATTGGATGCCTTTTGAAGGAGATCTAATGCAACACTTATTTTCTTGTTCCTTATCCTTCCGCAGACCTCTGTCAGATCTTTATAGGATGCATCTACTCCTTCTATTCTCGCGCATACGAAATTTTCATTGTCGAAATTATACGAATAAGACTTCATGTACAACACCTACTTGAGAGGCACGAATTTGCTTCCCCTTGTAGCTCCGACACCAGGACCAGAATGTAAAACCCTTCCTGTTGTATGAGAAAAATCGCCGAGTCTTCGGCCCACCTTTTTAATAGTTATTTCGAACTTCTTGAATTCCTTTCCATTGTGAACTGCAAATGTCAATCCAATCCAATCAGGGAGAATGACTGCTTCCCGAACATGAGTTTTGATGAGTTTTTTCGGATTCTTCTTTATTATCTCTCGGACTTTCTCCATGAACTTCTTGAGTCTTGGATTGGTCTTGAGCCTCATGAGCGTCCTTCTATTGCGGGAAGTTGTAAGCCCTACAAACTTTTCAAAGCTGAGAGCCTTGACTTCTTCTTCCTCCATACCTAAATAAAGATCTTTCTTGATTCCGTCTTCGGTTTTCATAGTATCAACTCATCAACTGTTCGTAGCCTCATTCACTATCCTGGACTTTTTTCTTCCTGTGGCCCTTGCAGCAATATGTCCAACCTTAGAACCCGGCGGTGCGCCCCTTGCAACAGTCGTTGGTTTTCCTACATGGTGCTGCTTTCCACCGTGAGGATGGTTGTATGCAGACATATGGACACCTCTGAGCGTTGGCCAGAGCTTGTGTTTGGCTACCCTATACTTGTAATGCGCATTACCTGCTTTCAACAAAGGCTTTTCAAGCCTTCCGCCCCCTGCAATAACACCAATCTGAACCCTGCATTCTTCAGAGATCTGTATTGTTTTCTTGCTTGGAAGCCTTACGAATACTTTGCCTTTTTCCTTTGAAACTACAACTGCATAAGATCCAGGGCTTTTGACAAACTTTCCGCCATCTCCTGGCCTGTTCTCTATATTATACACATATGCTCCATCCGGAACCCTGTAAAGAGGAAGCACGCTTCCGGGAATTATCTTTCCCTGGGCGCCTGCTTCTATGAAGTCACCTATTGCTATTCCCTCAGGTGCAAGCAGAAATACTTGCTCATTATTGTCATACTTAACTTTCATAAGCACTGCATTCCTTGCAGGATCATCGACAAAATAAAGTATTTCCCCTTTAAGAACTCCTGCTTTTTCAATATCATCATATGACCTGTATGCAAGGTCAGTAACTCTCTGGCTTTTTGGGCACCTGTATCTTGGAAGCCCCTTTCCCCTTCTTTGTGATTTAAGTGGTTTACCCATAAATATTCACCTTATGCAATCTTGAGTTTTGTTGTCACATCCTCTGCGCTTGATCCTTTGGCAAGCTTCACAAGTGCTCTTTTGTATCCCTTTGAAGTGATGTAGGTCTTTACTGAATAGACCTTAACTCCGAATAATTTTTCGACTTCTTTCTTCACATCGTCCTTTGTCGCTTTGTTCTCTACCTGGAATGTCAATGTGTTGTCGAACTCAACCTTGGCAATTGCTTTTTCCGTCTTGATTGGGGATTTTATAATCATGCTTTCACCTTTTTAGCTGGCTTTGCAACCGGCTTGTCTTCAATCCTATCCTCTACCTGCTTCAATGCACTTTCAGTGTAGAGTACCAATCGCCCTGCCTTTGTACCAGGAGCAAAATGCTTTACTGTAAGCTTAGGCACTGAAACGACATCGACTCCGGAAATATTGGCAGCGGCTTTCAATATCGAACCGCCTGAAACCACGATAAGTGCGGAAACTGATTTCTTTTCCTTTGTGCCATTCATCCACTTTGTGCATTTCAATGCATCAAAAACAGAAACGACTTCTTTGGTCTTCTTCAATTTCTCAAAAGAATTATCCAATACTATTGGCAATGATTCAAAGTCAACAGAACACCTGAACTTTACAAGATTCTTGTTTGTGGAAGATCCGATCGCAACGCCCAAGGCCTTGAGATACTCCTTGTGGTTCATCTCTTCTACGAGCTTTGTCTCCGGCTTTGGAGGATGTGCTCTTCTACCTTTAACTGCCTGAGGCACTCTCTTTACCTTTCCAAAGTTGCCTTTTGGCTGGACTTCATGTGGCAAGTGGGCAATACCCTTGTTTTTGATTGCCCCATACATCTCCTTTCTTCCTCTGTATTTTGCCGAAGTTTCCATACCTGCATATTTGTAATTTCCTTTAGGCTGGAATGTCCTGGACTCATCGCTGAGTACTGCCCTTTTAATAAGGTCATCGCGGTATTCGGTTTCAAATACCTTTGGAAGATCTATCTGTTTTACAACTTTTCCGTCTAATGAATACAAGTTAGTTTTCATGCAAATCATCTCTTAGAATCCAAAGAAACATAATTCAAAGGCATTTCCTTCATGCCATCCCTTCTCATCGCCAACCTCAATTTAACCAATCTCTTGGAAGGTCCTGGGATTGATCCCTTAACAATGAGATATTCCGTTTTCACGAATCCATAATTCTTGAATCCGCTGGATGGATTTATTTCGTCGACGTTTTCGCCGATTTTCATAACCATCTTGTTCATCTCTGTCCTCTTATGGTAGCCCATCTGACCTGCCTGAGGAACAGTATACAATACGTATGCAGGGTGCCATTGGCCGAGAGTACCTACGTGCCTCTGCTTTCCAGTAGCTTTCCTTCTCTGCCTGTTAACTCCGAACCTTTTTATAGGTCCCTGCCAGCCTTTTCCTTTTGTAACTGCAGCGATGTCTAAAAATTCTCCTGGCTTGAAGACGTCCTTTGCCTTCAATTCCTTTCCGATAAGCGTCTTTGCATATTCAATCTTTTCCTTTGGGTTTGGACCGCCGATTCCCAATTCCATTTTTTCCACGTGCTTCTTTCCTATTCCTGTTTTCGCAGGCTGTGCAAAAACCAGCAACCTAACTTCAATTACCTTGTCTACATCAGGCTGATAGGTTTGTGGTTTGGCTTTTTTCGTATTGATAAACTTCAGTATCTTTTCATCGCTGGTGAGAATGTCTCCTGCTGAGCCCTCGCTTCCGTAGCACCTCACTCCGTAAACATACATTGGAGGCACTTCTATGACTGTTGCTGCACTCATGACTTCCTGCCCTTTTGTAGGTGCATCGGTCTGATCAACATACGAAATATGAGTCATTCCTGCCTTGTATCCGGCAAATCCAATTATCCTCTTGTCAGGCACATCCTGCCAGAAAACTGAAACGTTCTGTGTCTCGCTTCTTTTCCTTGGCCTATATGCCATCGAACCATGTCTGGGTCTTTTTAAGTCAACCATATTAATACACCGATATTGCCCTCGTATTAAGAGGGATATCCAAAGTATAATTTGTAGTAGGGAACAGTTATAAAAAGAAAGATTTAAATACCCGTAGGGTGGATTATGTCGATGATGGAACCCTACCTTCTCCTTGCCATGCTCGGCTACCTTTTTTATGCAATTTCCACAAGCATTGACAAGCACATGATGAACAAGAAATACGCCATCATACGAACAAGCGTACTGAAGACCTTTTTTGAAGGTTCCATGCTGCTCCTCATCGGAGTCATTTTCTTCAACGTGCAGTTCACTGCAGAGCTTTTCATAGGGGCCCTGCTCCTTGCGCTTTGTTTCATAATCTCCATATTATTATATTACAGAATGCTTACTGGCTCGGAGATAAGCGAAGTCTCGCCCTTCCTCCAATCATCTGAAATGCTGCTTGCATTCTTCTGCTCTATACTTTTATTCCACGAGGCAGTAAGCACAATAAATTATCTTGGAATATTTGTGATTCTTTTTGGAAGCATCCTTGTCCTATCAAAGAACAATTTCAAGATCCCAAAAATAGGAAGCAAAAACTACATGATTTTCGTGCTTATAGCTGTGGATGTGATGTACATGCTGATAGCCAAAGAATTCGTCAACGGAGTTGACCCAATAGGCCTGGCGATCGCAATGTATCTTTCAGTTGCCCTACTTCTTTCTATCTACCAGGCAATATCAAAAAAAGAATTGGAGAACAAGGCAAAACCGGAGATATCTAGAGTAATGGCAAGCTCAGTTTCAGGGGGATTTGGAACCCTACTTTTGTTTACTGCCCTTTCCATTGGAAATGCATCCAAAGTATATCCCATAAGCGGGCTGATGTCTGTTTTCGTAGTTATAATTTCAGTTATATTCCTGAAGGAAAAATTCAGCATGCACAGGCTAATCGGAGCGATCTTGGTTTTTGCAGGGATTTATTTGACTTCGATCGGATAAAAAATGAGTATGTAGGTACAAGTAGTTTAAAATGGTCAAATGTGACTATTTTTAATTGTTTGTGCTCATAATAGGTATGAGAATATGAAAACACTTGCAAATGCAACAACCTAATCAATACTAAAACCTTTTAATTTCTCCTTTTCTATCTTTCTAGCATATGGATGACGAAATAATCCTAAACAAAGAGCTTTTACGTGCAATAGGTGCAGAAACAAGGATACATATAATGAAAGCTCTTTCTGAAAGGCAGAAAATGCAGAGCGAACTTGCAAGTGAGCTCAGATTGTCATCCCCAACAGTCCTTGAACATCTTGATCAACTAGTAGGTGCAAATCTTGTTGAGAAAGTAGATGAGGGAAGAAAATGGAAGTATTATAAGCTCACTTCATTAGGTAAAAAACTGATATCTTCATCAAAAAACAAGACCAGTATAAGTGCATTCATAGTATTAGGAATATTGTTGGTTCTCGCAGTAGGCTGGCTGTATCTTTTCAATCCATTTGGAAATGGAATGTTAGGTGTAGGTTCTGATATAGCCTCAGCGCCACAATTGGACACTCAGTTAGAGAAAACAATAAGTGAAAAACCAGACACCAGAACAGGATCAGCACAAGAAAGCGGAATTTCAGGCACATCTGACCCATATGAAAATGGAAATAAGATAACAGTCATCATGAACCATGATGATTACCAATCCACTTTGCTGAACACAACAGTAAATGGAACTAATTTGACAAATGAAACCATGATTACTGAATGAGCATTTTCCCAATATGCTTTAAAATATAAACTAGAAAAGAAATAGCAGATGGGATACTTATGGAAAACTACTTTGTAAAAGATATAAGATTAGCAGAACAGGGAATGCTTAATATTGAATTGGCAGAGAAGAGGATGCCTGCGCTACTAACGATTAGAGAAGGTTTCAAAAAAAGCCAGCCTTTCAAAGGCCTTACAATTGGAATGGCATTGCATATAACCAAAGAGACTGCAGTCCTAGTTAGAGCGCTCATAGCAGGTGGGGCAAGAATCGCAATTTCTGGCTGCAACCCATTAAGCACACAAGACGATGTAGCTGCGGCATTAGCAAAGGAAGGCGTGCATGTTTACGGTTACAAGGGTGAAAACAAGGAGGATTATTACAAATTCCTGGAAGCGGTTTTATCCCATAAGCCTCAATTAACAATAGATGATGGCTGTGACTTGATATCTTTGATTCACACCAAACACAAGGAATTATTGACGGGGTTGATAGGCGGTTGCGAAGAAACAACAACTGGAATAATCAGATTGCACGCCATGGTCAAGGAAAATGCGCTGAAATACCCTATCATTGCAGTTAATGACAATGACACCAAACATCTTCTAGATAATTATTATGGCACTGGCCAGTCAACACTTGATGGAATATTTCGTGCTACCAATGTTTTGTTCGCAGGCAAAACTGTAGTAGTTGCAGGCTATGGAGATTGCGGCAAAGGAGTTTCATTACGTGCAAGGGGCATGGGTGCAAATGTAATTGTCACAGAAGTAAAGCCATTCAGGGCATTGCAAGCTGTGTTGGACGGATATAGAGTAATGCCAATGGCAGAAGCAGCCAAACTCGGAGATATTTTTATCACAGTTACTGGAGACAAAGATGTCATCACACTTGACCATGTAAAAAACATGAAGGATGGAACAATACTCGCAAATTCCGGACATTTCGACAATGAGATAGATGTTGCAGGATTGGACAAGGCATACAAGAAAAGAAGGATGCGCCCCTCGCTGGACGAATATAAAGTAGGAAATAGAAGTATCTACTTATGTGCAGAAGGAAGGCTTGTCAATCTTGGAGCAGCAGAAGGCCACCCATCAGAAGTCATGTCAACTTCATTCTGCGGACAGGCACTTGCCTGCGAATACTTAGTCAAGAACAAGGGAAAACTTAAACCAGAAGTCATAACATTGCCTGATGAAGTAGATGTTGAGATTGCAAAACTGCAGCTGGAGTCTATGGGAATAAAGATAGATGTGCTGACAGAGGAACAGAAGAAGTATTTGAGTTCATGGCAGGAAGGGACATGATGGACAAACTCGGAATCGAGCCTGGCGAATACGTTGTCACTATTTATGTCAATGGCGAGAATCTGGCCAGCATATTGGAAAAAATCGAATATCCTTTGATATTTGCAGAAAGCATGAAGAACAATGAAAATAACAGGAAATTCTCCGAACAATATGCAGAATCTGTTGCAGGAGACTATTTTGGGCTTCCAAATGGAGAGGTCTTTTTTCCCTCGAAACGCTTCCTTGGCGAAAAGGCAGGAAAGGATGGCAGAACGACCTTATTGATTTGCCATTGTGGCAATGAAGGGTGCGCGGATTTCAAGGCAAAAATAACAGTGAATAAAGAAACAGTTGAATGGTCTAATTTCCTGGGCGGGAATCCAGATTGGAAATACGACAAACTTGGGAGCAATGGGAAGTTCGTTTTTGACAGGAAGCGATATGAAAGCGAGCTTGCAAAAAAGACGAGTAATTTATAAACACTTCCTTCGTTAATCAATAATTATGGATTATGAAAAATTACTTGACAATGTCTATGCTAACTTACCAAACAAGACTGCGAGTGGAGAAAGGTTTGAGTATCCTGTTTTCGAGTTCTTCGTTGAAGGAAACAAGACAATAATAAAAAACTTCGGCGTGGTCTGCGACAAGCTTAGGCGGGATCCTGAAGAAGTCACTAAATACTTTTCAAAAGAACTTGCAGTTCCTGCAGAAAACCAAAAAGAAAGAATGGTGCTCCATAGGAAAATCATAGGCGACATGATAAACAAAAAACTATCTGAATTCATAACAAGATATGTGATCTGCAAGGAGTGCAAGAAACCAGACACTAAAATCGTTGATGTGGGCCATGGCCTGAAGCAGCTGGTTTGCGAAGCATGTGGTGCAAGGAACGCGATCAGATAATTTTATAATGTTAATTGAGTATGGTGAATGAATGTACAGACCTAAACGAAGGCCGTATAAACGGCCATATAAACCGCAGAATCAGGAACAGACTGTGAGCAGAGTAAGGCTTCCCAGAGAAAGTGAACGCGAAGTCCTTGGAATAGTTATAGGGATGATGGGCGGAAGCAGAATGCTTGTCCAGTGCAAAGATGGCAAGGAAAGAATGTGCAGGATGCCTGGAAGATTAAAGAACCAGATATGGGTCAGAGACGGCGATGCTGTCATCGTACAGGAGTGGGAACTCGAAGGTGACAAGAAAGGAGATATAATCTGGAGATACAAGCCTATTGAAGTCAGATGGCTGAGAGACAGAAACTTTATCTAGTTTGAGGAAGTCGAATATGACGAAGAAGAAGCTCAAGGAAGATTATCAGTTAAAAGAGCAGAGAAAAATAGAAAGCGAAGTTTTTGACAAGCAGACCCTCCTTATTCTTGCAAAGTTGATGAAGAAGGGCATAATAAGGAATGTGGATTATCCAATTTCAACAGGCAAGGAAGCAAATGTATTCAGAGGCACCACTGTTGATGAGAAGCATGTGGCTATCAAAATATACAAGATTGAGACTGCACCTTTTTTCAGGAAAAGCGAGTATATCGATGGCGACCCAAGATTCAAAGGCATATCTAAGAAAGGAACTGAAATCGTTTATATTTTCGCAAGGAAGGAATATAAAAATCTTGAGGCATGCGAACGCGCAGGCGTGCATTGCCCTATGCCTATTTTTGTAGAGAAGAATGTACTTGTGATGACATTCCTTGGCGAAGAAGGATTGCCTTATCCAAACCTGAACATGGTTGGACCAAGAAGCGAACAGGACCTTGATGATGTACTGGCAGACATTAAAAAGATGTATCTGGCCGGGTTGGTCCATGCAGACCTGAGTGAATATAATATATTACTTGGCCCAGTGCCTTATCTGATAGATTTCGGCCAGGGAGTTGTGTTGCACCATCCTAAGGCAGAAGTATTTTTGAGAAGGGATGTAACCAACGTGTTGAATTATTTCGCGAAGTTCGGAGTCAAAAGGGATTTGGAAGAAGTACTGAAGAACATAAAGAAAAAATAAATGGTCTGCGTTTTCACAGCTACATCTTCTCAGGACAATCAATGTTAAGCAGTGTCAAGCCTGATTTCAGCAGATAATTTGTTGCCTGCACGATTCCAAGCCTGTTTTGGGTTGTGTCTTTATCATCTTCGACAATCACTTTAGATGTTCCGTAGAATTTATTGAAATCAGTTGAAAGGCGCAACAAGTAATTCGGAAGCCTGCCTGTATCATAATCCCTTGAGATTGATGCCATCACATCTGGAAACTCAATCATTCGTTTTATAAGAGCTTTTTCATCAGGATTGAATTTGTATTTTGTGCCAAGCTTTGGCTTCACATCCGTGCGAGAGAGAATTCCATTTGTCCTAACAAATGAGTATTGAACGTGGGGGCCGGAATCACCTTCAAGATTAAGCGCCTGGTCCCAATCAAAGACCATGACTTTGTTGTTTTCCCTGTTAAGCAGGGAGAATTTTATGGCTCCGAGTCCAATCTTTTTTGCAGTATCTTCGATTTGCGACTCGCTCCATTCTTCATGCCTTTTCTTTACCTCTTCCCGCGTGAGTTCAAGGACCTTGTCCTTCAGGTCATCATAAAGCACCATAGTCCCTTCCCTTGAGGACATCTTGCCTTCTGGCAACATCACAAGGCCATAAATAAGATGATAAGAAATGCGAGCAAAATCTTCCATGCCGATTTTCTCAAAAGTCTTGAACAGCTGCTTGAAATGATACTCCTGTTCCTTTCCAACCACATGAATGCTTCTGTCCAGGTCCTTGTATTTACCAGATTTGATTTTTGCCAAACCAAGGTCCTTTGTCGAATAAAGTGCATAGCCTTCCCGTGTAAGAAGAATGTAAACTCCAAGGCCACCATCATTTTTCAGGTCCATGACTATTGCTCCCTGATCTTCCTTAGCAATTCCTTTTTCAAGAAGTTCATGAACCAGCTTCTTCCCTACTTTTTCAGACTGGCTTTCGAAATACAACTCATTGAAATGCACATTGAATTCATTGTAGAACAATTCAAAGTCGTCAAGGCACCACTGCCTTGTCTTTTTCCAGATCTCCGTAAGACGTTTATCTCCAGCATAAATCTTCATGTTTATGTCTTTTACCTGTGCTTCAAGTTCTTCATTATCCTTTGTCTTGCTGGATGCTTCTGCATAAACCTTTCCTAGCCATATTCCACGTTTTTCAGTTGGCGCCTGCTCATGATATAGATTGATAAACCCCCAGAGGCATTTTGCAACATGAGGGCCTATATCTCCCTGGAAGTTTGCACGTATGACCTTATTGCCTGCGAATTCCAAACATCTGCACAATGACTCGCCAATTGAGATATTACGTATGTGGCCAATGTGAACGCCTTTGTGAGTGTTGGCATGGAAGAACTCGACCATCATCTTCCTTTTCGTGCTCTTTTTCTTTCCATATTTTTCTTTCTGCTTGAGAATCTCTTTCACAGAATCGGAATAGAACTTGTCATTGAAAAAGATGTTGAGATAAGGGCCTTTTGACTCGACCCTTTCTATATATTTGTGCTTAATCTTCCCAATCAAGCCATTGGCAACTTCCATTGGATTCTGGTCATTTCCATCCTTCTTAGCAACAACAAATGCAACCTTTGTGGTAAGGTCGCTGAATTGCGAGGATTCGAATGTCCTTAAGACTTCATCTTTTGCTACGCCGGTTTCCTTTTCCAATACAACTGCCAGCTCATGCTTCAGTTTATCCAACATATCTACCACTCTTAGTTAATCCATTTAATCCTTACTTTTCCCAGACCAATAAGTCCCTTTCTTCTTTTTCCAGACAAGATAGTCCTTGAATATCTGAGGATGGTCGAAACCAAGCTTTGAAACATCAATCTCTTCTGGCTTTGCAAGGAATGCTTCTTCCGCATCATCCCCTGCCTTCACATTGTCATTAAGAGCTTCTGCAATGAAAACTGTTGAGATATTATGGCCCCTGGGATCACGATCCGGCTTTGAATAAACGCCAAGTATTTCCTTTAGTTTTATCTTGACGCCGGCCTCTTCCATTGACTCTCTTTCAGCAGCATGCTCTACGGTTTCCTCATACTCAACAAATCCACCAGGAAACAACAGATGTCCCTTGAATGGGTCAATGCCTCGTTTTGTCAAAACTAGTTTGCCATTTTCTTTGCTCTCGATGATGATAATGACTGTGTGTCCTGGATTTTTGTATTCAACCATACTACTTCCTCCATGTTGACTCTAATTCCTCAAGCGATTCATTTATTATTGTCTCGCTATTCCTCCTGACGACAAATCGTTTGTCCCCCCTTACACGACCTGCCTTTGCGAACTTAGAGCCTGCCATGGCCTGTTCAAAACGATCCACATTTTCAGGAGAAACACAAACTACAAATCTTCCAGGAGTCTCTGAAAAAAGCAATGCGTCCTCATTCATCATTGAAGAGTGTAGGACTGAAAGATCAAAATCAAGCCCAAAACCAGAAGGGAAAGACATCTCGGCAAGAGCTACTGCAAGACCTCCATCCGAAACATCATGACATGAAACAAGAAGTTTATCTTCTATTGCACTTGACAGGGATTTATACAATTTGAAGTTGGTGTCAAAATCAACTTTCGGAGTTTCTGTACCTATGCCTCCAAAAATCCTGTAATACTCACTTCCACCCAACTCTCCCTTTGTCTCTCCTAGAAGATAAATAAAGTCACCGGGTTTCTTGAACTCCGGAGTAAGCGCATACCTTACATCATCAATCTTTCCTACTATTGTGATCAATAGATTAAGCATGCCGGATCCTTTGTCAACATATGCAAAATCTTTGCCAGATATAATTGGAACCATGTACTGCGTGGAAGCATCATACAACCCAATACACGCACGTACCAGTTGCCCAAGAGCGTAATTGCCCTCCACATTAGAATTTATCGAATCTGGCCAGGAGAAATTGTCTATTGCTGCAAGGTAACCGAATTTGGCACCTGCAGAAATCGCGTTCCTTACTGCTTCATCAAATGCCATTGAAGATAGTACATGGCCATCCTGCACATACTTTGGGCACACGCCATTTGCAATCACAAGGCCTTCATTCGAGTCATAGGAAGGGCGGATTACTGCAGCGTCCGGAGGGGAAAACATCCTTGGCCTTATAACGCTCCTTCCGCCAACATCCAGATTGAATGTCTCAGTTATGCGTTCCCTTGAAGAAATGTTTTGGCTTGATAGAAGGAGTTTGAGAACTGCAAGGGGATCTGTTTCTTTTATATTAGGCAATAGAAATGATTTTTTATTCCATACTGCATTGAGTTCGAGTTGAGGAAGATCTTCGTGCAGGAATTTCAAATCAATATACGCAACCACCTGTTTCCCATAAAACAAACGGATATAACCGTTTTCAGTGAATGTTCCGGCTACGGACAAATCCACACCATGTTTTTCAGAAAGCAATTTTAATTTTTCAAGATCCTCTGGTTTGACTGCTAATATCATCTTCCCCAGGCATTCGGAAACAAAGACCTGCGGTAAAGCCAGATTATCTTTTAATGAGATACAATTGCCCAAGTCTATGTCACACCCTCCTGAAAGAAGTGCAAGGTCTGCAATGTTTGTAGAAAGCCCGCCTTGACCACTATCAGTAATGGCAGAATAAAGAAAATTATCCCTTGCATCCACTATGAAATCAGCCACCATCTTTTCAGAAGCAACATCTGCAAACCTGCTGCCCACCATCACTAAATGATTTCCATGAGATGCCTGCTTTTCTGTAGAATTCTTGGAATTTGCAGAGCAGGGAATAAGGCCTATTGCCCCGCAATATAACAGGGGATTCATTGAAAATGAGTCTTCCAGAACAACAGAGCCATTAACTATCGGAACACCTGCCTTATTAGATGAATCTGAAATGCCTTTCACAACAGCTGTCAAACTATTGCACTTGTCCTTCCCATCCTGACCTTTGCGCAAAAGAGGAGCATCCGAACATATCACGTCAGTTGTTGCAATCAACTTTGCACCCCTTCCTGTACCAAGCACATGCCTTTGGGTATGGAGCATACATTCCAGAGAGCTGTGATATGGATCTGAGAAAACATCCTGCGCCTCTACCTTTACAACAGCATCGTAATCTGGATTGAATTTCATTATTCCTGCATTATCTGTAAATGCGCTTATCACGTAGGGTTTCCTTGTCCTTTCTCCAGCACCTTGTATGAAAGTCCTGAAAAGCGAATTTATTGAATGGAGTTCTCCGTTCTCTCGATAATTTATCCTTGAATTGAAAAGTTTGTGTTTGCACCTCTCAGACCATAGGCCTGCGATTGCATTTAGCTCCACTTCATTTATGTCGCCATCAAGCCCAAGGCGCTTCCTTGCAGTGATTATCTTTGCAGACTTGTAATGGTATTTTATCGCCTTCATCTCGTTTGCAGACAGGCCAAGTGAAAAATCATTTGAGAGTTGCACGAGTCTGCTTTCAAGTGCAGGCATAGAAAATGATTGAAAATCCGGCTTGGGTTTTGAACTCCCAATAGGTGCATATTCAGAATTCTCACGAGGCTTCAGTATTGTACAATGCTGGCGTTGAGAATCATAGAATAGTTTCGATATCCTCTGGACATCTAGAAAATCAAGTTCTGCACGCACTACATTTGCAGAAAGAGAATACAATTCGTAATGATTGACCTTGGTGTCGAGTCCATAGGCATCGCGAATCGCTTCGCTTGCATACCTACCCTGGGAATCGATCTGCGAAGATATTTCGAATCTCCAGGTATTTTCGAATGGCGAATCGAATGAGATGTCATGTGAAACAGGATCAGTCAGGACTTTTACTCCCAATTCTTTGAACTTCGAATCTTCAAGCTCTGCATCCACCCTATAAACATCGATGAACCTGCAAGAAACTTCCAGCCCTAGCTCTGACCTGATAAGCTGTTCAGCTTTCCGAGCGTTGGTATCCAGACTATAGTCTTTCAGAAATACTTCAATTCGCGCTGCAATTTGAATCCCCGCAAGTAATTAGCAGGCAAAAAATTAAAGCCTACCTATGTTTGATTAGCTGTCATACTTTACCTTTGAGTTGCCAGAAGGAAGTATTTCCATCAATTCGTTTGGATGTGCTCCAAAATACTTTGACAAAGGCCAACCAGAGGGGGACACCCCCTCTAGTTTCCCTGGGATTCCTGACTCCCCCGAACTAATTGTCATATTTCACTTTTGAATTACCAGAAGGGAGTATCTCCATAAGCTCATTCGGATGGGCTGAGAAATACTTTGACAATGATTTGATTAAATCTCCCTTTGTCTTCCCTACTTTGCTTGGGAACAGGGAAACGGATTTCCCGAGTTTCACCTTTGACACTATTGGAAGGACATTGATCCCTGTTTCAGAAACACCAACCTTAAGGCCAAGGCTAGTTGATCGAAACCACTTCTTTTCGCCAGTGATTGCAAATGCTCCCTGGGCTATGAATCCGCCATGAGAATGCTTCGATACCTGTTCTTTCTTCACGCAATAGACATCAACTGCTGAGTTTCCATTTTTCCAGGCATTTGAAAAGCTTGCTGTATATTGTGCAACTTCCAGCAATTCTTCTTCGCTTGCATTTATTCCGTCTTTTAGAATTACTGCAGAACCTCCCTGGATATCTGCATGAAAAAACAAGTCCGCATCTTCGAAATATTTCTTGTAGACAATATCGTTCTGCTGCGCGTTTCTGCCACCTATAGCCAACCTTCCACTTGAGGTTGTAAAATAGTTGAATTTCTCGAACCACTTCTTCTCTTTTGTGACACGTACCTTTTTCTTGTCAGCCTCAGCCTTTGCCTTTGTTAATTCAATCTCTTTCTTAGTTTCTTCTATTGCAGCCTCAAGCCCTTCTTTCTTCTTCTTCAGCTCCTTTGCCCTTTCGTAATAAGTGGCAGCATTGTCCTGAACAGACCTGGTAAGGTCAAGGATGAGGTTCATGATTTGGATTTCAGAGATTAGGTTTTTAAATAACTATCAATGACCGAACAATTCAATAGGATTCAGTTCATCAGTAGGCACAGAAAGCGAACCTGTATTTATGTTATAAATTAAATCAGAATATTTAATACGAAAATCACCCAAATCCCTGTCACTGGCAATTAGAAGAATATTCTGAGAACCAAGATCAGAATGATTCATTGGAATCAAAAAGACATCATTGAACATGGATCTATAAGCCAAATAAATGAGTTTTATGGTCTCTGAAGACTCCCCGCCTAACGGGGAAATAGTATTCGCCACCACCAGGCCATCGTCCTTAAGTACATGCTTAAGCTCAGAAACAAACTCGACTGTTGTCAGATGGTAAGGCAGGCTCTTGCCACGATAGGTATCTACTATGATCATATCGTAGGTAAGATTCGTGGCTTTCACATACCTTCTTGCATCGTCATTTATTACTCTCAATCTTTCGTCAGGCTTGAAATTGAAATATTTCTTGCCAATGTCAATAAGCCGATCATCAATTTCCAAAGTATCTATATCGGAATCCGGGAAATTTTTTCTAAGATCCATTGCCTGCGTGCCTGCAGCATTTCCAAGTATCAAAAAGCTTTTAGGATCACGTAGGAGAGGATAAGTCAAACGGACTTTTTTTGCATAATCAAAAAGGAAATCACCATCATTAGTCTGACCACTTGAATAATATGCCGAATCCAGACCTAAGAGTATGCCGCTTTTGTTATCAAAAACAGTGTCCGTAACTGTTATGTAATAATACGGGCTCTCGCCTTCATAAAGCACATTACCTTCCACAAAGTGGGAATACGAGATGCCAGACATGAAAAATGAGACGACAAGAAAAACGCCAAGCTCTATGAAAGGAATTCTTCTGGAAAGAATAACTGAAGAAAGAAGCATTAGAAAGGCGCCGAGTATGAAAATCACAGAAATGGGAATGTTTGGAATTAGTATGAAACCAGTTACGAGGACTCCCAAGATGCTTCCAACTGTTGAGGTGGAAAAGATATCTCCTGCAACAGAACCTTCGCTGTCCTTCTTTATTGCAAGTTTTATGATATAAGGGCTGACCATTCCATAGAAGAGACTTGAAGGCACAAGAATGAATGCCGCGATAATGCTTGCGATCTTCAGGTCAATGAACATCGTTGCCGGAAGAAGCAATCGGGCAAAAAAAGGAACTGTAAGTGTTAGGAAGCCGGCCACAATCAAGATGAGGGAGAGTTGTTTTACATTATTGTATTTATCTCCCAATCTTCCCCCGATATAATACCCTATGCTAAGAGCGCCCAAAACCAGGCCGATAACCGCACTCCAGGTGAAGATAGTGGTTCCCAAATAAGGTGCGATTATTCTTCCTCCTGCAATCTCCACAATCATTGCACAGAAACCAGAGATAAAAACAGTGACAAGATATTTGGGATTCTCCATGAAATCAGATTAAAAATACAGGAAACAACATTTATAAACCTTCAGAAACATATTCATCTTAATTTTAATGAGGTGTAAATAGATGGATGTATATAAAACAATGACATCGATGAATAGGATTGGAAAATATCTGATAATGCTGATGGTATTACTTAATTTGGCAACGTTGGCAATCGCTGCGGACACAGGAACACAAAATATTGCAAATGCAATGAAAGAATTATGTCACAACGCACAGATGCTCTTAGGTGGCGCTGCGTTGATTTTGATTGTGCTTGCTGCAGTTGTTTATGCAATCGGCCAGATCACAGGTGCTGAAACAAGAGCTAGAGCTTCAGTTTGGGCTACTGCAATGATTATTGGTGCTTTGGTAGGAATTGCGATTTACTTGCTGATTCCAAGCATAATAAGGACATTGATACCTCAAGACCAACTTGGTGCAGGATTCTCATATGGTGATGGTTCTGACCCTTGTGCCTTTGCAGTAAATTAAATCCAATTTTTTTCTTTAATTTTCTTTTCAACTTATTCTAATTGCATTACCGTTCGGAGAATCCCAAACCTTTATAAACTAAGTTTACCAAGACTACAATAAATTACTGAGATACAAAGGTGAAAGATAAATGATAACCAAATATCCGAAAATAGTTATGTCAATAATATTACTGTTTGCATTGGCAAACATCGTAGTTGCAGCAGATGCAGCGCAGAACCTGAGGAATGCTTTTGGCGCCGTATGCGACATGGCAAAGGGATTGCTGGCATTGGTTGCGCTTGTACTTATAGTATTGGCAGCAATTATATACGGACTCGGACAGGTCCTTGGTGCAGAAACAAGAGCCAGGGCAACAGTCTGGGCAACAGCAATGTTCACCGGAGCAATAATAGGGGGAATCATCTGGATAATCATGCCTTGGATAATCTCAATCATGATGACTGGACAAGCAGATAGCAGCTGGGTTGAAAGATGCTGCGTAAAAGAACCTTCTGAAGACTGCTCAGGATTCACCAGTGGGGACTACTCAGGAAGGGGCACAGAATACTACTGATTTATCCTATTTTTTCTATTTTCTTTAACATTTCAGCTCTTTTTACAGGAAAAAGAACAACCTTTATAAAATTTGCAAAAGAAGTGATAGCTATGGATATGCCTGAAATGAATGTTGATAAGGACGCACCTATACTCAAAAAAGACAGAATGTCAACAGGTATCAAAGATCTGGACCTCATACTCGAAGGAGGTTACAAAAACCCTGCAAACATAATGATCCTTGGCCCAACAGGAGTAGAGAAAATGATGCTGTCATTCCAGTTCGCTGCAGTGGGTTTGAGGAAGCCGGATGAATATATAATATTCATATCTTCTGACTCTGCCATTGAAAACGTGATGCAAAGGGCACAATCTATTGGAATAAAACTGGATGCTCCCAATTTCCTTTTCATAGACTGCTATACTTCAAACAGTGGAGATCGCCAGGAACCTTCTGAAAAACGAATAGTTGTCCCTGGCCCAAGTGCATTAAATGACCTTTCGCTTGCTATAAACGAGGGGATGGCAAAGGCAAACGGAAAAAAGATCAGGGTGGTGTTCAGTTCGCTATCCACATTCATGCTCTACAATCCAATAGAATCAATATTGAAATTCCTGCAAGTGGTTTGCGGAAGGCTGATGAAGGCAAATGCAACCACGCTGATGCTCGTTGAAGAGGGAGTTCATGAAAAGAAGCTCCTGAGCGTTGTTGAGCATATGATGGATGAAAAGTTCGAGATAGCTGAAAAGGACGGCATGTTAAGCATGGATGTTCCAGAAATTTCCGATGACATACCTATAAAGCTCGGCCCTACAGGGATAAGCATAATCTAGAGGGTGTAAAAATGGAAGAAATAACAAATATTATGAACCAGATGAAGGATGCCGGAGTGGATGGTGCACTGATAAGAAAGGATGGGGTGAAGGCATACTCTACATTAGCCCTTGACAGCAACACCTCGGGAATAATAGCCTCGATGTCGAACATAATCGAAACCATAATGAAGACGATGAAGGATAAAAACAATGAGATAGAAATTTCAACCGGGCAGAGTTATATCATAATCGTGCCTGCAGGAGATTACTATTTGTGCGGAGTGACTGAAAATCGGGAAAAGAAAAAAATACTCAGGGAATATGCTGACAAGATACAAGACTTAAAGCCAGAACCTGCAGAATAGGCAAAAACAAGATGATACTATGATCAACTTTCTCTCAAAATACCAATATGCAGACGTGAGAGAAGTCACGGAAACCCTGAGTTCGATAAGGATAAAGGATGATGAGATAAGACCCTATGAAGGCATTAGTTTTGGAATTTCAGTGCGCGTACTAGCAAATGGCGCCTGGGGATTTGCAAGTGGAACAGATACTAAAGAAATAAAAGAATTATTGAAAAAAGCCGAGAAATTGGCGTCCATAAGCAAAGGAGATGTGAAACTTGCTGAGGTGGAGATAGTGAAATCGCAGACAGAAGCAAGAATCCAGACTATACCTACTGAAGAGAAAATCAAAAGATTGCTCGATGCCAAGAAAGAGATGGATGCAAAAGAAATAAAGAACAGAATATTGGGACTTAACGAAAGGATAATTGAAAAAAGATTTTGTAGTTCTGAAGGAAGCGAAATACTCCAAAAACAGGTTTATACCTATTTATCAATACAAGCAATAGGAAAAAGAGATACTGTTCAAGTGGCGCACGAAAGGCAGGCAAACACCATCGGTTTCGAAAAAATAGATGCCAACCAGGTTGCTAAAAAAGCCAATGAAAAAATAAAGAGAATATTGAATGCAAAACTCCCTCCAAAAGGCACTTTCACAGTGGTGCTCAATCCAGAGATGACAGGTGTTCTAAGCCATGAGGCCATAGGCCATGCATGCGAAGCAGATGCAGTAATTGAAAACGAATCAATATTGGAAGGAAAGTTGGGTGCCATGATAGGAAATGAAATGGTAAACATAATCGACGACCCTATTGCAAATGATTTCGGCCATTACGCTTACGACGACGAAGGCGTTGCAGCGAAGAAAGCCACCCTAATTGAAAATGGAGTTGTCAGAGGATACCTCCTTTCAAGAGAAACAGCTCACCAACTGGGAATGCAGCCCAATGGACACACAAGGGCAGAAACATATTCTGATTTTCCCATAGTAAGGATGGGCAACACCTACTTCCAGCCAGGAACTGCAAAGAAGGAAGATGTCTTTGATGTCAGAGATGGAATCTACTTGAAAGGAATGTTGGGAGGAAGTGTTGACATATTCTCAGGAGGATTCATGTTCAAAGCAGAAGAGGCATTCAGAATAAAGAATGGCGAGATAAGTGAACAGCTCCGTGACGTTGCAATAATAGGAAACATACTTGAGACGCTGAAAAAAGTAGAGATAGTGGGTAATGATTTTGAAACCTCCCCTGGAGTATGTGGGAAAGGCGGGCAAAAAATGCCTGTTTCTGATGGCGGGCCACACATACGAGTTAAAGATATAACGATTGGCTGAAAAGATTACCATTCATTCTTACAGTTTTTGCAGTAGTTTTTGGGATCATTGCCAGAAATGCAACAACCTCCAAGTTTAATCTCTCCTCTTTCAGATCTTTCAAGTGTCTGATTTGAAGGTTTCCCATATAAAATACGAACTACATCTTTTGATTTACATTTTGGACAAACAGGGCCCATAAATTAATTTTGTGACACTTATTTATAAATATTTTCCTGCATTAATCATAAACAAGCACGAAAACGTGCAAAAAATAAAATGAGGTGTTAGGTATGAAAAAAGAAACTACAAAAGGGTGGTGTGAAATCCAGTAATTCGGAAAGCACACAGGTAAAAGTAAATCAATATGTAGATGTATCTAATTTTGATAGAAAGGCAGGAAGGCCAAATTCTCTGACTGAACAAAGGCTTCAGGAGATGCTGAAACTATATTACAGTCATCCCTACTCCTTGAGAGAACTAGCAGATATGTTTGGAATTTCCAGAATGACAGTCTGGCGGGCAGTGCAAACAGCACCAACTTTTAGCCTAGGGTGATCATATGGAAAAGAAAAAACATTCTTTGCTAGAGGATTATTTGAAAGAATACGCTGATAATCCAGTGAACGTGGGGGCTTGATTAGCATGGCAGAAGCAACAGCACATGGACAAGTTAGAAGAGAGGTCAACTTCTTGCTTCTTCGCCCACCTAAGTTGGTTTTCGGGGCTGCAAGCAGACATATATCTGCATCAGAAGGATGTGGATGTGGTTTCTTTTACAGAAGTGCAGGACAAAGAGCCGAAGGAACAACAGAGGCACCTACAAAAAAGGGCTTGGATGAAACACAAAAAAGAACGATGTGGACTGGGCATAGAGCGCGACAAACATTTGAAACAGGATTCGGAGGACAACCGCTTAGGCGTTATTCTGTAAGGGGCTACTCTGTGACTGTAAATCCTAAAGCTGCAAAAACGCCTCTTGTTGAAACTTTGACACAAGAAGAAAAAGGCCAGTTGGCTGTAAACCCAAAACCGGCAAAAACACAGAAGATATCTACTACATATTTGACAGGAGAAGAAAAAGAAGAAAGGTGGTTTGCAGCTGGATTTGCCCCAATGTAATTATTTTTCTTTTTGAATTCATGTCGAAGAAACATTTAAAAGATTATGATGTGAATTAGGGTTATGAAAAAGATAATGCTGATTTTACTTATAAGTTTCTTCATATTCGGATGCAACAGCAAGGATATTCTTGATACAGAACAGCTGACAGGTAAGAGCACAGTAACAACACCTGAAGAAGGAGCAATCTCAAATCCAAGCTCCAACCTGGCAGTGCAATCCTTTAATATCTACAAAAAATCAGGCAACCCGAATTATTTCGTATATTTCCTCATCTATGACAATGACAAGAAAGGATATGTAAGAACTGATGCAAACGTGGAATTGAGCATCTCGGATAAGGATGGAATCCTATACGAAGAGAGTAGAAAAGTGAGGAAGACAGAATTTGGAAACGAAAACCAGGTGAATTTCGAAATAGATGCCTCAAAGATAAAGAAAACAGTTTATGACAAGGTGAATGCAAAGATAACACTCAAGTTTCAGGGAAATGAATACTCTGCGGAAAAACAGGTGTATGATCTGCAAAAGTACAGCGATCAAGAATTAAATCAAATGATGGAAGAGCAGTACCAGAAAGACAAAAAGGATCTCAATCAAAAGCTGAGTGTTGGTAATTTTGAAGTAAGCATCAAGAGCGCAGGGCTGTATTATGGAGGGGAATACCTTAGGATTGACCTTGAAGTGAATAACATGGGAGACGAAGTATTTCCATTCCACCTTACAGAAATGAAGCTTTTGGTCAATGAAGACCAATTGAAATACGGGGGGAGGGAAGGCCAGCTGAAAGAGACCACTTCGTATTACCAGTTAGGGGAAACAAAAACAGGATATGTCTATTTTTATGTGGATGAAGAAGGAGAATTCCCAGAAACAGTTGAACTACAGATAACAGGGAATTACTTAGACATGGGAAGGAATGAACAAAAAGAGACAAAGAAAATAGGGCTGGATTTGCGAAGGTGAAGGCCCTTTGATGCAAAATGGCGAACACATAGAGAGTTAAATTTATTAATCAAACGACCCTAATCCAAATCATGTCAAAGACAATAGTCGAAGGCAGGTTCGCCAATGCTGAATTCGAGTTCTATGGACAGGTAGAGATAAGCCAAGAAACTGGCCGGATTACAAAGATTGCCGACAAAATCGGCAAGCCTGACGTCAAACTTGGTGAAAAAGAGATTGCTTTTCCTGGAATGGTCGATGTGCACATCCATGCCCGTGAAGATGAAACAGAAAAGCAAAATTACAAAGAAACATACCAGACTGCGAATGATGCTGCGATAAATGGAGGGGTCGTATGTTGTTGCGCAATGCCTAATACACCTAATCCTCTTTTAACTTCTGAACAGCTTGAATGGCACAAAAACAGGCACAAAAACCTTCCTGTGACTTTTCTGAATTACGCTGGCATAGGGCCTGACACCAAACCAATTAAATCGAAAAAGGAAGTTCCATACAAGGTTTTCACAGGCCCATCCGTAGGGCAACTATTCTTCAAAAGCAAAAAAGAACTGAGGAATTCGCTCAAGAACTATTATGGCAAGCACATAAGTTTCCATGTCGAGGACTATGATATATTACAGGCAAATAAAGGCAAACCAACTCATGACCAACGACGTCCGGTAAAATGCGTTGAAGTTGCACTTGAATACGTACTTGAAATGATTAAGGAATTTGATTTGAAAGCAAAATTGTGCCACTGGCCAATTGGCGGAAATGGCCTTGAGATGATTAAGAAGCACAGGAAAAAAGGTTTTAAGACACTTGTTGAAGTCTCTCCGCTTTATCTTTATTTTGACACTGAAATGACAAATTCAAAACCAGAGCTTTGGCCCTATTTACAGGCAAATCCCTCCATACGCTCCAAAAAAGACAGGTTAGAGTTGATTGAAGCTCTTCGAGATGGGACAATAGACATTATTGCAACTGATCATGCACCTCATACGCTTGATGAAAAGTTCGAGAACTTCGGCGGAGAAATGAATTACTTGAAGATGAAAAAGGAGAATGGTGCGGAGTGCAAGAAGATAAGTTGCATAGACGGGACTTCTGGCACCCCTCAGCTGGATACTTATGGAACAATTGCAGCATGGCTTATGTCAGAGCACAAGTTCACACCAAAGGATATTGCACGCGTCACTTCTTTCAATCCAGGAAAATTCGTGAACAAATTCCTTGATAGAAGCTATGGAAAAGGATTTGGAAAGATAGCTGTTGGCTACCAGGGATCATTAACAATCGTCGATCTTGGCAAGAAGACAACTGTGAAACGAGAGGATCTTAAAACAAAATGTGGCTGGTCGCCATTTGAAGAAATCGAATTCAAAGGGAAAGTAACCATGACTATAATCAAGGGAAATCCATATTATGTCTAATCTTTTTATTTTCATATGCGCTGGAATACTGCTTGGGATTTTGGCAGGTCTGATACCAGGTTTGCATTCGAATACGCTGATTTCCATCCTATCCTCATTTCAAATACCTGACTTCTATCTCCTGATAATACTGCTTGTGCCTGCGAATATGATTGTTGCCTACATACCTTCCTTGTTCTTTTCGATTCCTGAGGATGGGAGCGTTGTTTCAGTTCTTCCTGGCCACAGGATGACTCTTGATGGAAAGGGATTGCTTGCACTTAAGACAATAATACTTTCGATACTCTTGGCAACGCTTATCTCGATTGTGATCTTTCCGCTTTCTCTTGGATTCTTCCCGATGATATATGGGGCAATATCTCCGTTCATAAAGTATATTGTGCTTTTGCTGTCTGCAATATTCGTGCTAAAGTCCAAAAACCGCGTGATGTCTGCTTTTGTATTTCTGCTTGCAGGAACAATAGGCTATGCTTCTTTCAATAGCCCGATGGAAGATCCGTTTCTCCCGATGTTCACAGGTTTCTTTGCAATTCCTGCGCTTCTGATGTATTCGCACCAGAAAATAAAGGAACAGAAAGACCTTCCACTTAGCGGATTTGATATCCGATTCGTATTGATTGGAGTTGTTGGAGGAGTGCTTTCAGATTTATTGCCCGGAATAAGCTCAACAGGGCAGGTTGCCACTTTTCTTACAATATTTATGCCGATGAACACCCTTGGATATTTATCTGCAATTTCATCCATTGCAACAAGCCAAATGGTGCTTGCTCTTTCAACAGCAAGCTCGCTCGGCAAGGCGCGGGTTGGAGGAATTGTGTGGCTTGATCAATTCGTAGATATAACAGCTAATCTGGATTACCTTCTTGTGCTTATGCTTTTCAGTACAGTTGTAACCTGTGCGCTGGTTTATCTGTTCAGAAAGAAAATTGGAAAACTGGCAGAGTTTAACATGACAAAAATGAACAGGGTTCTTGTGATTTACCTGACGGCAATAGTTTTCATAATTGACGGATGGTTTGGTTTGGGAATATTTGCCTTGGGTTCGCTTCTTGGCTATCTTACGATAAAGGTTGGAGTGCCAAGAACTAATTTAATGGGCGCAGTAATTGTGCCGACGTTGCTTTTGTTGTTTAGGGTTTTTATCTGAAGATATTACTGCTGAGCAGCTCTTGCTTCATCGTAAAATCTAAGATAAGTTGTTGCACCATACAGATCTTCCTGTCTTTTTGGGTGATTACGAAGATCCGATGGATCGATTTTGCCTCTTAATGCCCCTATCAATTCATCTACACCTTCAAGACATTGGGTTGCTGTTTCTCGCAACTCTGAATGAGCCGCCTCAGTGGTACGATCTAACTTAGCTTGAAGCTCGGTCGTTGATTGCAATAGTGTGCTTGTATTAGCAAAAAGAGGAAGTACCGTAGTGCCAAGAGCAGTTTCCCCCATATTCTCTTTCTCACTGAAGCCAAGTTTCATGAAGATTGTTCTTGACTGCTGGCCTGCATGAGCATAGAAACCAACAATACCTTCTTGTATTTTCTGCAATATGCCCATAGTCACCAGAAGCTTGCCAAGGCCTTTTCCTTGGAAACGTTCATCTACAGATAGGTTTGAAATCTCGCCTTCTTTTTCCGAGTATTTTACAAAACCCATCACGCCAACTACATCTCCATCAAGCGTAGTAATTACCTGATAATCCCTTTCTTCAGCAAGTCTTGGCAGATTAGGTTCACCATATCTGTCACCAATCTGCTTCTGCCATTCTTCTTCACCGATTCGGCTTCTTAGTGGTTCGAAGTTTTGAAGAAGGATCTGTGTGCATTTTCTTGCATCTGGCCTTTCGAATTTACGATAAATTACATTTATTCCAGACTCTAACCTAAGTTTCATTTGTTTCATTCAAATCACCTTTTCCCTCACAGCAATCATCCTGTTGTGTTATGGAAAGTAGCTGCGGGACAGCCGTTTATAAACATATTTCATAAAAAGCCATACAAACATACAAAAAATGCTCATATTATTAAAGCTTTATGGAATATATATTCAACTATGTATGAACTTGACGAGAAAGATTATGCTATTTTGGACGTTTTAAGAGAAAATTCATCCCTCTCGATACAGAAGATAGCAAGAAAAACAGGCATTCCAATTGCTACAATCCATCACCGATTAACGAAGCTAAAGGCGAATGGAATAATCCAGAAATACACCATAGTCATTGACAAGGCAAAATTAGGCAGAAGCATGGTTGCCCATATATTGATAAAGGCAGTTCCAAAATCAGACCATAAGAAGCTCCTTGGCAAACTGATGATTAATGACATGGTTGAAGATGGATCAGCAGTGACTGGCGAGTTTGATTTGATACTTAAGATACGAATAGCGGATGTTAATGAGCTTGATAAATTTGTGCTAACATTCCTTCGTACATTTGATGAAATCGCACAGACACAGACAATGATTGCGTTCCAGAATATTACGAAAATGTGAATTACTAGAATAATTAGTAATATTTATAAATACTAATATTTATAGTAATAGTCATGACAGAAGTATATGTAACAAGAAACGGGCAGATAACCTTGTCCAAAGAGATTAGAGACCAATTAGGGATACGCGAGGGAGACTGCATAGTCATGAATCTGGTAAATGACGTAATCCTTGTTTCAAAAAAAGATCCCTCTGTGTGGGACAAGGTACAGAGCTTCCTACCGGAAAATTTTGAAAACACATTGAAGGCCATACGCATGGATTCCTCAAAGAGGTTCAAGAATCTTGGGATAACAGGTGACTGAATGGATATTACCTTTGATACTTCTTTTCTGGTACAGATAGACCGTGGAAATCCTCAAGCAATCGAATTAATAAAAAAATTAACAAAAGAAGACACACATCTCTGGATAAGCACTATAACTGTCTCGGAAATAATAACCGGAGTATATCTAAGAAAGGACTTTGAAGATGCAAAACAAATGGCAAATCTAGTGCTTGGGCAATTCAACTGGTTCAACTTCAATGGAGTGATTGCTGAACGGACTGGCGAAATACTTGCTTTTTTGATGTCGAATAAAAAACCAGTCTGCTTTCAGGACGCTGCGATTGCAGCTACTGCAATTGAAGCTGGGGCCCAATATATAATTACAGAAAACAAAAACGATTTTCTTATGATACCCTCGATTAGAGAAAAAGTATTCAACATAAAAGATATGCTGGAACACATAAAAAAAGTAGATAGATTTAAATAAACATATTCGCATAAATACATATATGGCGACACATAAGGAAACATGCAAATCACTTGTCAAAGAAAGGCTTGCCCCCCATTTTCCACATGTCGAAGAGAGAATGAAACATTTTGATACTTCTTATTGGTTGATTAAGGAAACACAATCTGGCAGGCCAGATCCTGCATCCTTAGTAATGAAAAGAGATGGGTCAATGGTTTGGAAGGCATCGCTTCCTGTAAAGCTAGTGAATGTTTTGGTGCAGGAATACCCATTAGATCTTGCATTCACGCTTCTTGGAATAAAACCATTGACAATCATTGAGCATAGGCAAGAGAAACTGTTTAGAAAGATTCACCCTGGAGGGTTGAGGGTGGCTGGTCTTGAAATAGGAAAAGTAAATGATGGGCAAGAAAAACAAGAGAAAGTATTTGTCGTTTATGATCCTCGAATAACTTCCAAGATATTATCCAACTTCTTTAATACAAGGGTTGAACCAACGGAAATAATTCCTGCAATTCAAGAATCGATTTCTAATCTAGAGGGTATGTGGTTTCATCAGTTGCTAGGATATCCTGAACAATTGAAAACGAATCGAGATGGAAGTTGGAAAATTTCTGACTTTGGGCTTGAGGTACGAAGTTCCGGGAGAATAGCCTCGACTATGCCGCTATATTTAACAGAAGGGATGTCCTGTGCAACATATTCACCAGAAAAAATAAACTTGGAAGCATTTGCATCTGCTGCAGCAATGGTTGAAGAGATAAGGCAAAGTTTCTTGCGAATAGAAAGCTACGCAAGGATATTGCAGGCAAAGGCTAGTCCGAAGGGAAAAATTGTAGTAATAAACCGCGAAACAAGAATAAAAAGGCTAGAAAACGGAGAATGGGATATGAGAGAAACAGAATACGAAGCCTAAATCTTCAGCAACTCACAATAATCCCAGAACCTATTTTCAACTTCCTTCATGCTAATCTTATCCAGATTATGGACCGAAAAGTCCTCTACTGCAATCGAGCCCATGACATTTCCGTAGCCCATTGCGATTTTTAGATTGCCTAAACCTAGTTTTTTGTCCACACCTTGCGCAGCCAATGAGCCTACGAATCCGCCTGCAAATGCATCCCCTGCACCTGTAGGATCCTTGAGGTCTTCCAGCGGAAATGCGGGAAATGGAATAACATTATTGTCGAAAAACAGGAGACTGCCATGCTCGCCCTTCTTTAGAATAACAATCTTTGGTCCAAGCGCATGAATCTTCTTTCCAGCCTTCACAAGATTCACTTCATTTGAAAGCATTCTACCTTCATCATCATTCAGGACTATGCCATCAACTTTTGCCATGACCTCAAGCAATGCGCTCCTGCTTCCCTCTATGTAAAACTGAATGGTATCCAAGAAAGAAAGCTTGCATTTTGATTGCTTCAGGACATCCAGCTGGGTTTCAGGAGGCATCGTTGCAAGATAAAGGAATTCTGATTGTTTTGCAGTGTCAGATAATTTAGGTTTGAAACCCCCAAGAACATTCAACTCTGTCTTGAGAGTGGTTCTTTTGTAAAGGTCATAGGAAAAGCTCGAATCATAATGAAATGTCTTGCCTGCCTTTATCTCAACCCCGCTTGTATCAATATTCCTTTGCTTGAAAATTTCCCAATGCTCATTTGGAAAATCAGTGCCAACAATGCTTGAAATTGAAACAGGCGCAAAGAAGCTTGCAGCAAGCGAGAAATAGGATGCTGCTCCGCCCAAAACCATTTCTGCAATATGGAAAGGAGTCCTGGTGATATCCAATGCAATCGAGCCTGAGCATGTAATTGAAGACATGCTGAAGATAAGCATGCAATGTTTTAAATTTATATTGAGCAAATCAAAGTCATGAGCCTTCTTATCAAGAATGCAACAATGCTGAACAAAGTAGAAATGGACATTTACGTAGAAGACAATTTGATATCTGAGATTGGCAAGAACCTAAAAAAGAAGGCTGACGAAACAATTGATGCTAAGGGCAAGATAGCAATGCCCGGGTTTATGAATGCCCATACTCATGTTCCTATGACCTTATTCAGAGGCTATGGTGAAGGACTGCCATTAGACAGATGGCTCAATGATAAAATATGGCCAGCTGAAGCCAAATTGAAGCCAAATGATGTATACTGGGGCTCTGTTCTTGGAATGTGCGAGATGATACGCTCAGGGATAACGACTTTCAATGAAATGTACATAACAGGAATGGATGAAATCTGCAAAGCATGCGGAAACGTAGGAATGAGAGGTGCAATTGCAAGAGGAACGCTTGACGGGCTTCCGCACAAAAAATTCGAAGACGAGTACAGGGAGGCTACTGGATTTACAAAGAAATGGAAAAATAAAAGTGAACTTATCACACCCATAATGTCTGCCCATTCAATATACGCCACTTCAGAAGAGATGCTTGTCAAACTTAAAGAATTTGCAACAAAGGAAGGATTGAAGTATCACATCCATCTATCAGAAACACGGACAGAGATATTCGACTGCCTGAACAAGCATAAGAAATACCCCTTTGAGTATTTGGATGTACTTGGGATCCTGGATCAGGATACGATAATTGCACACGGCTCATGGGCAACAACAAAAGAAATTAAGTTGGCAGGCAAAAGAAAGGCAAACATAGCAACTTGCCCAATAAGCAATTTGAAGCTGGCAAGCGGAGGGATATGCCCAACATCAGAATACTGTGAGCATGGCGCGAACGTATGCATAGGAACGGACGGCGCTGCAAGCAACAATTCGCTTAACATGTTTGAATCCGTAAAGCTCGCATCATTATTGCAAAAACACAGGTACTGGAAAGCAAATACTTTAAGCGTGGACACAGTGTTCGATTTCGCAACAAAGAACGGTGCTAAGGCTCTTGGCATAAACGCAGGCGAACTGAAGCCAGGAAAACTTGCGGACATCGTATTGCTTGACGCAGGCATGGCAAATATGAGGCCTATGGAAAACATAAAGGCAAACATCATATATTCTACAAATCCAGGAAACGTGAACGACGTGATCATAAATGGAAAACCAGTTATGAAAGACAAAAAGATAGTGACTGTCGACGAAAAGGAAGCCATAGCCAAAGTCGAAAAGTCATTTGAAGGGCTGAAAATTTAACATCTGGGAATATACGGCAATCAACGTAAATATACCACCAACCAACAGAAACATATATAAATAGGATGTGTTGCTAATTTATAAGAAAGTTTAAAAATCTACTTGTTATGGAAAAGAAAAAGAGGTAATGCGATGGTAACTGAAAAATGTCCGGAATGCAAAGGCAAACGATTGGTAAAGGATTATGAAAAAGGAGAAGTCATTTGCGCAGAATGCGGCCTTATAGTTGCAGATAATATACATGACCAAGGCCCTGAATGGAGAGCCTTCGACGCAGAACAGAAAGGAAAAAGAGCAAGGGGCGGAGCTCCGATAAAATACATGAGGCCAAATAAAGGCCTTGTGACAGAAATCGACCAGTACAACAAAGATATTCGAGGTGGAAAGATCTCGCCAAAAAAACAGGCACAGCTTTACAGGATGAGGAAGTGGCATAAGAGAGTGTCAATTGCAACATCAATGGAAAGAAACCTTGTTATAGCATTGGCTGAATTGGACAGGGTGGCATCTTCCCTTGGGCTTCCTGAAAACATCAAGGAAAGCGCAGCACTTCTTTACAGGAGAGCCGTGAAGGAAGAATTGATCAGAGGAAGGCTGATTGAGTCAGTTGTGGCAGCAGTAATTTATTCAATTTGCAGGATACAGGGCATCCCAAGAACACTTGATGAGATAGCAAAATCATCCGGAATAGAAAAGAAAGAGATAGGAAGAGCCTACAGATTCTTGAAAAGCGAACTGAATGTCCAAGTTCCGCTCACTGATCCAGCGCAATACGTTCCAAAATTCGCAACAGCATTGAGATTGGGCGGAGACGTACAGGAAGAGGCAGTCAAGCTGATAAAGAAGTCATTGAAGAAAGGATTAATCTCTGGTCGTGGCCCAACAGGTGTTGCAGCAGCTGCTCTTTACATAGCAAGCGCAATCTTCGGTGAAAAGAGAACGCAGAAGGAAGTTGCAGATGTTGCTGGTGTGACAGAGGTTACAATCAGGAACAGATACCGCGAACTCAAGAAAGAGCTTGGGTTGAAGGTTAATCTCTGAAATCATTTATTTAATTTTTTCTTTTATATCCTATTCATGATCAACTGTTTATTCGCTGACTTGGATTATGCTGAAAGGCAATGGCTAGTTCTTTGGATTCTGATGTTTCTTACGGCATTGGGGAGTGTTCTGTATTTTTTTGTAAGCAGAAGTTATGACAATGCAGCTATAGACCTTACCAAAAGAGCCCTCAAGGGAAAAAGAAAGATTATAAAAATTGCAATCAAAATAGGAATTGTTCTTGTTCTTTTGATTATTATGCTCCAATATTTTGAGATACAGAAGCTTGACAGATCAACAAAAATAACTCCAAAACAAAAAATCGTAGTGATTGAAATAGATGACTACTGGAATATGGAAAAAGGCATTGAATACTTAAGTGAACAAGAGTATTCCATGGAAGCATATATTGCAGTTTCAGATTTGCTTGATAAGTACAATTATACTGCAACACTCGGTGTTTCCCCCTATTTATATATTGAGCAAACAAGAGAGACACTCCCTCTAAGAAATGATCTAGAAATGGTCGAGTACCTCAAAAATCTTAAGAAAAAGGGATATGAAGTAGGTATGCACGGACATTCACACTGTAGGAACCCCAAAGACTGCCCAGGATATGAAGAGGTTTATCTGCTTCTGTTACAGGGAAAAAACGAACTTGAAGAACTTTTCGGCGAAAAAATAACCACCTATTTCCCTCCTGGCAACGAATGGACAACGGAGCAGTACGAGAATGTAAAAAGAACAGGATTCATCGTGATCCCAAATACACACGTGGATTCGCCATATCTTGACGAAAATGTTCTGATAACCCCAAGAGCATACGATGTAGTGAAAAAATGGGATTGGTATGGCGGGAATTTCATACACTATGAGTATGAAGACTGGATTACTGAATATGAAAAAAATGATTTTTTTGTATTGCAACTGCATTGCAACACCTTCGACTCGAAGCAAAAGCTTGATGATCTTGAGAAATTCCTCAAGCAATTGAAAAACGATGATGTAATGGTGCTGACCTATAGGCAGGCGTACGAAGAACTGGTTAACGACCAACAATGAAGATAACTCCGGATTTGAGTATTCTTTTATCTTTTTTAATTATTGCCTACAACATCTTATTGTTCAATGAAGACAAGCAATACCACTGAAACTCTTAGAAATAGGGGTTGAGGATGAAGATCTTGAGTACTGAGGACAAATTTTGACAGAGGATTAACTATGCCTAGAGTATTTTATGCCCCTACAAATGCCAATCGAATCCTGGTTCCAAAACTCGCACGAATGGAACGATTACGGCATTTGGAATTCATACCTTTGAGTGAGGACAAACAGACAAGGCATGGCCAATTATTGGCAATAACTGGGCGAGCAGCTTACATCTGGGGAGATGGAACGGATCATGACGATTCTTATTATTTTACAAGAGATAGTGGGGTCAGGTTGAAGGGGAATGTTGACCACCATCCGGATACACGGGATGAGGCTGAATTTTTAAATTTTGACAGCCATATGACTTATGCAGAAAGAGATGGAGTTGGGATAATAACCCCAACAGTTCGGCTTTTCCCTCATAACTACAGATGGGAAACCATGAAAAGTGCTATTCAGGCCATAAGGGAAAAAGGTGCGATGCTAGGAGAAAACCAAATGGCACTCACCATAGATTGCGATGGAATATTGTTGTTTCCAGCAATTCCTTGCTATGTTTATGATTATGGATTCACGGCAAGAGAGATATTTGAAGCAGTGGCTGAATTAAAGGCAAAACTAAAAAGAGTGGATTTGGGAGGTGTGAAAAAGGATTTGCCTGATTTCGAACAGATCGAAATTGATCTAAGAAAACCGCCGAGATTAGAGATGAGATTCCTTACTGAACGAAAGATTAACCTAATTTCAATAGGGCAAATTAACCTGATGGGAAGCTATGCCTTAATGACTTATGCAGGGATTTTAGATGCGTTTTGGCAACCAAACTAGAATATCCCTAGAAGCAATCCGATCAATCCTATAAAAAGGCACACCAGGCTTGATTTTCTTGCCATCTTCATTACTTCTGCATTCCCTGTTGTCCAAACACTGACTGCCAAATATAATATGCCCAGGTCAGCCAAACCAATCAGGGGAACGTTCATTGGATTGAGATTAAGGCCATACATGAAAGGCAGGACTGTGAGAGGGATGAAAAGGAGGTAGAGGATTGAGGCGATTTTTCTTGCTGAAGACTCGCCTATTAATATTGGTAAAGTTTTGGATTTCCTTGCTTCTGAATCTCCTTTCATATCTTCCACCGATTTTATGATTTCACGAGCTATGCCTGAAACCAAACCGAGCAATGCAAGGACAATTGCAACTGGAGCTAGTTTATCAGAAACAACATAATTGCCGAAAATGAATGGAATTGCCATTGTAAGCCCGATGTAGGAGTTGCCAACAAGGGGAAGGTCTTTCAATTTGTAATTATAGGCTATGGCAAGCAGATTGAAGATGATGGCAATTGCGAATGCATAGAGGTTTATGAAATATGCCAACCCTATTGAGATGAATATAGAAATCCAGCTGAAATAAAATGCAAACTTTGGTGAAAGCTCATTATTCGCAAGAGGCCTGTCATCTCTTTTGTTTAATCTATCAGTTTCAATATCAAGATAATCATTCAATGCGAATGAACCCATCTCGCTGAATATGGGAACAAGCAATGAAAGGATTATTATTGGCGAGGCCAGATCCGGGATTTTTCCAAGCACAACTGTTTCCCCAATGAAAACTGCCAAAGCAAGCATTATGGCATGCTCGAAACGAACAAGCCTGAAAAACGCGTTGACATTCATTTGTTTCATCTCATATCAGGAAAGGTGTCTTTTTCCTGTATTCTGCATATTCCGGATTAGATTTCAGAACATGCGCTTCCTCTTTTTTTGCTGCATTTGCATATGCATAGGTAAGCGCAGGGGCCATTAGGATAGTTATCAATGTAGGCCAGGCAAACATCCATCCCCAAACCACGTATAAGAATCCAATGTATTGCGGATGCCTTGAGAGTTTGTAAAGCCCATCAGTGTAAAGATTCTTCTTTGAGGACCAGAGCTGATGCCAACCAGTAACAATGATTGCCATGCCCAAAAGTATTACAATTGCACCAAAAGTCATCCAAAAATCAAATACCAGATTAACTCCTAGAATAGACAGTGAAAAGACTCCTGCATGAGACACAACTGCCTGTTGTGCGTCAGAGCCTGCGACTTTGCTTGCCAGGAAATAGATGGAAAGAGGAATGCCGTACATTTCAATGAATAAAGAGATGATAAAGGCTGAGAAAACACCATGGGCCTTCCAGTCAACTACTTTTCTACCTGCAAAAAAAATCAGCGAAAGGAACAGGCCGATATTCAGAAGAACGAACCACCAGTTATTTTTTATAGTTAGTCCGAGAACATTGCCGGATGCATAAAACCAAATGTTGTCAATAAAGCTTTGGAAATTTAGAGCTATGAAGAGCAAAATAAGGAACGTGAGGAAAAGAAATGGCCTGTTCATTAGATTATTTGGCATAAAAACATTTAAAAAACAAAAAGACACGATTAATACATGGTAGAAAAGAAAGTAGAGGAAGTAAGGCTGCTAGATTACTTAAAGCATAACCTAATGAAAGATGAAAACGTGGCCGCAGGTATTGCATGTATTCCCATCATCGGATGGATTCTTGCATACTTCTCCAAAAAAGAAAGTCCCCTAGTTAGGTTTTACATCCTACAGACGCTTTTCATGGCAGTAACTTATGCCATACTGATATATTTGCTGTCTTCGATATGGGCTTTCATTGTAGGTTATTGGATAGTCAGCCAGGTAGTATCATTACTTGCATGGGCTTATCTGTTAACCACAATATATCTGATGTACATGGCATACAATTTCAAGGAACTGATAATACCTGTGTTCGGAGACCTTGCATTAAGATGCTATAAAAAGAGAGAGCATGTTAAAGAAAATGTACCGACAATAGGGAAGAAGTGAATTCTTGTTCCAAAATGAGATAGAAGTGAACTCCCATTAATAATTATCTCCATTTCTTACGAAATGGAGGGAGACGTGACCTATCGGTCACGATCCCCATTCCTCACAAAAATGATGGGTGAGGGTCAAAAGGATCCTCAAACTGGGGATGTCGCGATCGCAACAGCGATCACGAGCATGTCCATGACCAAAGGTCGCGGCCAGAGGCACTCCCCTCGGCAGAGAACTGCGGTTCTCTGCGCAACGCGAACACCGTTCGCTCTGCCGCGGTTCGGAATGGGGCCGCTGAAATTTGAATTCAGATCACTGACTTTTCCGAATGCCATAAACAGATATGGCAGCACCCGAAGCCAGTAGTATACCAGGTTAGCCCACGGCCCCTTAACAATGTAATAAGGTTTTAATGGGCGAAAGGAATATAAAGCCTTTAAGTGGCACACATTTTTGGCAAGAAGATATATAGGTTCAACCCTTTTCTTTGAATGTTCTTGGACCTAGGAAATAACCAACATAGCTAAGTATAGCTAAAAAAAAGAAAATAAGGCTTAATCCTCCAAATAAGGTAGAAAGATCATTACAGAAGCTTACTCCATTGTAATAGTTGGGTACTCCAACATGTTCAGTACAATCAATATTTGGGCCATATAATCTAAGTAGCATATTCGGTAAAATTATATATATGAAAATGAAAAATATGCCAAGAAACAAATAAAGTTTTATCAGATTCTTCATGATCCATTTTCTTTGGTCTCTGTTTATGGCTCCAATCAAGACATACGCTCCAAAACTGGATGATAGGATGGCTGCAAAAAAGAGTAATACTGAGAATGGAAAATTCAATGAGGGAAGGATATTACTCAGTAATCCTCCTAGTACCAAAACTACGAAGCTTACCAATAGAAACAATATTGGGATTAAGAAAAACGAAATTATCAGGTTTCTTGTTTTATGTTCTTCTTTTTTCATAGTAAAACCTTTTGATAGTCTAGCTCACTGTTTATTTTCATAGGTTGAAAATGTAGACCTTATCTGTGAAACACTTATGTTCGTTTTATCAACAATTAAATGATAGCTATCCATCCCATTTGCTGAAACAAATTCAAGCGTGTAATTGCCATCTTTTAGATCCAAATTTTCAGTGAAAGATGCTGGTCCAAGAGCAGTAAAACATAGGCTTGATTCTGAAACATCTCCTAAACCTACTTTTATGATGCGACTATTGACTTCCAGGTTATGTCGTAAATAGTAATTCATGCAAGGATATATCTTATCGGTTTCTACATAAAGTAAAAATCCTGACTCGCTTCCAGAAAATTGCCTGTGTACATCAAATTTTATATTATCATTGAGAGTTGGAATAACAAATTCAATGATTCCAGAGGCGTACAGTAAATAGAACATTAATATGAAATATGCAATGAACAATCCGTACTTTCTAGTGGAACTATCCTTAATACTAGGATAAAGCAGATAACCAAACAGAGACCCAAACATGAAAAGTATTATCGTTTCAAAAACACCAAATACGACAATGAAAAAAGTATAATTAAAAGGCACCTGAATATAATATGGGCTTTTATAATATATGGAAGCACTGGCATAAAACAACAATACCATAATCAAGATCAAAGGAATTATCATTTTGAGTATTTCCATAGAGTTGATATTGAACTTCTGTCTTGCTTTATATCCAAAATATATCAGCAAAGGAAAGAAAACGAAGAGATTTACCAGAAAGAGGATTGAAATATCCAATGCAGATAAAATAAATAAACCTACTACCGCTAACAGGAATAGAATATTGAAAACATTAGAAACTTGAAACGTTTTTTTCCAGTTCATGCTTTAACCTCCTATTTAATCTTTAAAAATTGCATAGATAAATGCTTGTTTCATCTTTTGGATCTAGAGATCCGCCTCTGCTAATGTATTCACTTATAAATGCAGCTTTCCTTCCTTGTATACTGACTCCAGATACTCTTGTTGAAGACGTTTTTTCCCACAAGGTCACTGTCTTATTTTGAACAGGATCATATACGTAAACTTGTGAACCATCTAAAGTCATTGCGTAGTTCATTCCTATGATCATACGTCCTTCATCCATGTCGTGCATAAAAAGTTTCAGATCTAATCCATTTTGCATTACGTCACCATGATCATCAAAACCATTATACGGAGTTTGGGCAATAACTCTTGATTCTGCAGTCACTAAATTATAAAGTCTCAGGAAAGCAGTTGTTTCATCATAAGATGAATAAAGAAGATAGTTTCTAGATATCTCAGCATCCGACTGACATCCATGTGGCGGTAAAAGACTAAGAAGCGTTCTTGATTCCAAAGTACTAATGTCAGTCAAAACCAACTGATGCAGATTATTTCTACCTGGCTGTCCACCTCCTTCGCACCAGTCTCCAGAAGATCTTTTATAATAATCTATAAGAACGTTATTTCCATCTATATCTGCAGCACGTGGAATATAAGATCTCCAGTCCCCATATGCAAGTCTAGTCAATTCCTCACTTTTGACATCATATACATAATTTACAGCATATGGATAACCACTAGCTTCAGAGTAAATATCCGTACTTGCGCCAATTAATATTTTATCTCCTGAAACATAGAATTCTCTAACTGAAATCTTTGTGGCACCGTCATATCCTTCCATGTCGTAACCTTCTATAACTTTGATCTGACCTGTTTGTCTATCCATGATTTTAAGCTGACTTTTATCTTTATATATAATTTTATCATCTAAATACGCTAAATCTGAATTAAAAGGCCAGACCTGAGCGCCAAAAGGCGATGGCGAAATCTGCCCAGTAATCAAATCATAAACATACCAATTTTGGGCGGGGGTTCCTGGAACATCATAGACATTAAAGAGGAGTTTGTCAGCAGTTAGTTTCAGGTTGGTATGGAATAACGAGTGTGGAATGTCACCTGCATGTTCCATTTTCTTCACAAGATAGCATTGATGAGGTTGTTCTTCTTGAAGCATTGCTCTTAGTGTTGCATAAACATTAATCCTTTTCCAGGTTCCTCTAGCTTCTGGAACTGATTCGTTTTCTTCATTTAAAATTATGCCATCTGCATTGTCTTTCAGGAGTCGCACTATTTCTTCGTTAGTCAGATAAGGATTTATGGACTTCATGACTGCTACTAGACCTGCTACTATAGGTGACGAATACGATGTTCCACTATCTAAATACGGATTACCGCTTCTATCGAAGACTAATAATTTTGCTCCTGGTGCTACCACAGTCAAACATTCTTCTCTGTCAGAGAAATTGGAAAATGATGCTCTTTTTTCTTCATCTTCTTTGATTTCTGTTGCCCCTACTGCAATAATTCCAGGTAGAGATCCTGGATTTATTCTACTCCATATGCTTTCAAAAATTCCACTACATAGATTTTGATTATTGTTGCCTGCTGCCGCGACTAAAATAACTCCATTTCCAATTAATTCACCTATAATCTTAGAAGTTTGTGGTGGAAGCATGGGAAGTCTCTTGGGCAATTCCAGGTAAATCCCTATACTAAGATTTACCACTGAGATATTTAATGTAGTTCTATTGTCCCGAACATATTCTAGGGCAGCTACCCAACTATGAACGTCACCCCATACATCATCAATACCCCACGTATTATCTACAACTTGTCTTAGAAAATCAGGATTTGTTGCTGCTATTTTTAGTGGGAGAATTTTAAATGTGCCACCCTTTTTTAAAGAAGCAACACCATTCGTGCGAAAACCATTATTGATTGCTGCAATAAAAGATGAAACATTTGTTCCATAGCTATGATTTATGTCATAATGAACATTGGTATCCCAATCACCAAAATCAAAATGATAGACTGAATCCACATATGGAATTTCTGGCTGGCCTGGAGAGGGCGATCCTAAATTAAATCCCACATCTATCACTGCAATTGTTGTTGGTCTTAATGTAACTTGTAAAGAATCAAACAGGTTCGTTCCTTGAGCTAGTTGTATTTTATCTGTCCACCATAAACCGGCACTATTATTTCCAGTATAAGTATCGTTGTCCCATTCGCTTGCAGTTTCAGTCTTAAAATAATAATTTCTATTAGAAAAGTCCACATGATCTGCTTTACTCATGGCAGCAATTCCAACTTCTATGTCTTTTGTTTCGATCTCGAACATATTTATTGAAGGAATTTGGCCAGTAATTCTTCCTGCAAAATCTCTTATTAAACTTTCAACTTCGCTTCTGTTGGTTTGTTTTGTAAATGTGACAATAAATCGATTTGCCATATACGGATTTCCATTTTCGTCATAGGATACTTTTCCTTTATAAGGTTCTCTCCACGTTGCTGTTTTTGGTATCTGAGACCCGTCCCCTTGTTGTGTATGATTTGTCTGATTATCAGCACAACCAACCATCGCCCCAGCACATGGTGCAGTGATCAGTCCAGCAACTAATAAACCAGCTCCGAATCTCTTTGCAGAACGCCATGCTCTTACTGCAGTTGTTTTCAGGCTCTCTCCAAAAGTATGCCTGTTGGTTCGTAAAACTGAATTGGCCTGTTCGTGTCTAAGCCTCATACCTTACCCTTGGGCTTTAATTGACTACATAACTACTAGATATAATTTACCACAGAAAACATGTGCATTTCAACTGTCTGTTTATAAATTTACAGTTTATTTGCACATTTTATGCTTAAAATAACTAAAAAGACAATGAAAAGAAAGCATTAGGGCTAGAGCTTAAAAACATTAATAGTGCTTGTTCTTTATGGACTACAAAGTCGAAATCATATCAAAGAAGAAAAAGGATAAACTGCTTGCTAAATTATATCCTTCATGCCCATATGAAGTCAAAGCTGAGATATACGGCCTGTGCATAAAGCTGTTCACAAACTCACATGGATTCAAGGATATGTGGGAGGAAAACTTCAAATCGATGCTTGAAACCATAAGGCCTCATGCAAGACTTGTTGCAGTAGATGAAGGAGGTAAATTCAAAGTAATGTACGAGCCTGCATCAAAAACAGTCATAATACAGAACTGTGATTATTATGGTTGGGTGAAAAGCATTGCCCTTGCACTTGCAGCAGACTACATGGAAGACTTTCAAAGCGAGCACAAGAGATACTCCATACATGGATCATATATCGACAGCGATGGCAGGGGTATTGGAGTAATCGGCCCGAGCAAAAGCGGGAAGACAACATTGACATACGGACTGCTGCTTGATGAAAAGAACAATTTCCTGACAGACGACTGGTTCTTTGTGAGGATTGGAAAAACTTCGGTTCTTGCAAGTTCTGCTGAAAAGAATTCGTATATACGCGACGACTTGGCGAAGAACTGGAAGGCATACGGCAGAGTAGTTGCAGAGGCAAAGCTAGACAATAAAGGAAGGGCAATTGTTGATGTGAAGAATATATTTGGATATGACAGGATAAAGTCGCAGTCAACAATGAAAGCAATTGTACTGCTCACAAGGGACAAAACCCTATCTCCCATAAAGAAAATGAAAACAAATGAGGCAATAACATTCATGAAGGAGCACGAGTTCTGCAACCCTCACCAATTGGTAAGGACAAAGGAAAAAATGCAAGAAAGAACAGAGTTCTTCAAAAAGCTGTTCGAGAAATTGCCTGTTTACCTATTGAATACCATAGAAACGCCTCAGAGATCCTTGGAAAGATTAAAAGAAATAATGGATGAAGAGGTTAATGATTCTAATCACGAGAGATGACGATAATTGCTCTGTCATCCTTGTCTGGAGCGTAGCCTATTCCATCTTCTATTCTGTGTGGAAGCTGAAGACGAGAGATCACCAATGTGTCCACGCTGTCCCTAATCGCAGAAGCACCATCTATGACTTGCAAGTAGTCGCATAAATCCTGGGACCCGCTTGCATGCAGAACGCGAAGCTCTGAATCAAGGATAATGCCAAGATTCTTTGTGACTCCATCCGTTGCAAGCAAAACGACATTTCCTTGTGACATCCGCCCAAAATTAGACCTTACCTTTTCCATATCCAAGCGGCCTGAGATTACCGAATCAACAACTGCATGCCTACTATCAGCATAATCCATAAAGGCCATGCCAACTACAGGAACGATAACATTCTCATCATTCCTAACATTCTCATGGTCAAAAAGGCAATTGAGCGACTTAGAAGTACGGAAATATACTCCACTATCGCCTCTGCTGATGACCTCAAAATTTCCATCAGGAAAAACAAGCGCCAGAAGAACAGTGGTTCCCATATCCGCAGTTACTTCTCCAGATATAGAAGAAAGAGCCCTCTCCATTATTTTGAAAAGTGAAACCTCTCTAGGAGGCAAGTTGCCACACGCATCCAGGATCCCATCTCCAAGTAATCTTGAAAGAACGTGGCCTTGATTTCTGTAACCATCAAGAACTCCAAAAAGCGCGAATTGTTCTGAAGCATGGGCAATTGCAACATCCTGGCAGACCTCATTTCTTGCCCCTCTGGTAACTGAGACCGCAACAGAAAGCCCATGCGCTGAGAAAGATAATTCGCTGCAATCCGATGACCTTGGATCCTTTGGCAACAAATGCTTCTGCAAGTTTCCTTGTGCACCGTTTGGCGCTCCGCGTTGTCCCCCCTGTTTTCCAGAATTAGTGATTAAAACTGACATTAGATCCTATTTACCCCATAACTTTTTTAAAACTATAACTTGAAACAACAGATAGAGGAAAATGCATTCCAAAGAGGCACAAGCATGAAGATCGCACTTATACAAATGAGCATGTCTGAAGACCAGGCAGAAAATGTCCAAAAAGCAGTGAAAAGAATAAAGGAAGCTGCACAAAAAGGAGCAAAGATAGTTGCGCTTCCTGAAGTTTTCACATCCGTCTACTTTCCAACAAGGAAAAAATACGATGCAGAGAAACATGCTGAAACAATACCTGGCCCGATTGAAAAAGAGTTATCAAAGGCAGCAAAGGAAAACAAAGTGGTGCTAGTGGCAGGCTCGATCTATGAAAAGGACGGGAAAAAGTTCTACAACACTGCAATGATCTTTGATGAGAATGGAGAGCTTCTGGGTAAATATCGAAAAATGCACATACCCCATGATCCAAATTTCTACGAGCAGGATTATTTTGAGAAAGGCGATCTGGGATACAGTGTATTTGAGACAAAATATGGAAAGATTGCAGTATTGATATGCTATGACCAATGGTTCCCTGAAGCAGCAAGAATAGTTTCATTGATGGGCGCTCAGATAATCTTCTACCCAACTGCAATAGGATTGCCAGGCAACACAAAACAATTTGAAGGCAATTGGCAGGAAGCTTGGGAAGCAGTTCAACGTGGGCATTCCATTGCAAATGCAACAATTGTCGCAACTATAAACAGAGTAGGAAAGGAAGTAGATACCAAATTCTGGGGCAATTCTTTTGTATATTCACAGTTCGGCACATTACTTGCAAAAGGCAAAGAAAAGGAAGAGATAATCTATGCAAATGTGGATCTAGAATTGGGAAAGAGAATTGAAGAAGGCTGGATGTTCTTCAAACACAGAAGGCCTGAAACCTACGGACGGCTAACAAAAAAGTGAATCGTATGACAAAAAATAGAATGCCTGCAGAATGGGAACCTCATGAGGCAACATGGCTTGCATGGCCAAAAAACCAGGAAAGTTTTCCAAGACAGATACTCCCTAAAGTGGAGAAGATTTACATTGAAATAATGGATGCGTTGCATAAAAGAGAAAAGGTGCACCTGCTTGTTGATGATGAAAAAACAGAATCCAGAGTTCAAAGAATGCTTAATGAAATTGGAGTGAAGAAGAATATACTCATCCACCAAATCAAAACTGCAGACGTGTGGATACGTGATTACGGCCCTATTTTCGTGAAAGATAATAACAAACTGAAGATAACTAAATGGACATACAATGCCTATGGCCAAAAATATGATGAACTAATGGAAGATGATAAAGTCGTTGACAGGATATTGCCGATATTGGGTAAAATCGAGGTAATAAAACCAAACATGATTCTTGAGGGAGGATCAATAGAAGTCAATGGAAAAGGCACTATGCTTACAACAGAGCAGTGCCTGCTTAACAAAAACCGAAATAATAAGCTGAACAGAAAGGAAATTGAACAGAAGCTCAAGGACAATCTCGGGCTTACGGATATCATCTGGCTAAAAGAAGGAATTGCAGGCGATGATACTGACGGGCATATAGACGACATAGCAAGATTTGTTGATGAAAGAACTGTGCTATGTATTAGGGAAGATAACAAAACAAACACCAATTACCAGGCACTGAAAAAGAATTGGGACATATTACTAAACTCCAAAGACCAAGACGGTGAAAAGCTGGAAATGAAAGAGCTTCCAATGCCAGGAACGGTAAGTGGGCCTATGGGACAGCTTCCTGCAAGCTATGCAAATTTCTACATAGGCAATGAAATAGTTTTATTACCAGTATTCGAACATGACAATGATGAAAAGGCAATACTCATACTTGAGGAATGCTTCCCAAAAAGAAAAATAGTTCCGATTTATTGCGAACCTCTTGTCTGGGGGATGGGATCCATACACTGCATAACCCAGCAGCAGCCAAAATAAGTGAACATGATTATTGCATTCCTGCCTTCTTTTCCTTAAAATAATCAATGACATGCTCCTGCATGTCCCTTGCCGAAGCAAAACCTGCTGATTCGAAAAGCTGGAGCATATATGGGTGAGGCGAAAAATGCTGAACTGTTATCGCATAACCTTCAAGGTCAATGGATTGGACCTTTGTGTCAACTCCTCCATATTTTGAATAGACATTTGTAAACTGCGAGGAGGTTTTCACCTGTTCTCTGGAGACAATCCTATTCATAACTGATTTGCCAGTGAAGTTGAATTGTATTTGGCGTTTTTCCAGCTTGCCAGTTATCAGGTTTTTCAAGGACTTGTGCGAGTCTACATGCATCAAAATCTCATCATCCTCGGTGAGAGAAAAATCATATTCATTGGAATCAAAATGGCAAAGAAGAAAGGATGTAAAATACTCTTTTCCATCCTTGAAATTCACATTCTTGGAAAACAGGATAAGACGGCTGCCTGCAAAAAATACAGAACGCATGGAACCGTGCGAAAACATGACGCTCGCCCTTTCGCCATCGACTAGAAGATTCTGGAAGTAATTATTTGGGACTGCAAATGCTGCACGCGCCTCGAACATAGGATACACCAGTTTGACAGGCAATTTAATGGAAGAGAAGCATCTTTCCTTGATTACTGAAAGCTCCTCAACCATCTTATGGGTGAATTTCATGCGCAGGGAATCCTGTTCAGTCATTTTATCTATGAAAGAAGAATAAGAGGGATTATTCGAAAAATCGCAGAGTTTGCACATCTGCTCACTTTGCCGAGACGTTTATTGTCTTTACATCAGGCATGACATTCTTGATTACCAATTCAAGCGTCTTTTTGGCAGAGTCGAAATGTTCCGTTGGTTTTAGGGTGATTGAAAGCACATCCTTGTCCAGATTCACTTCGCCTTCAAGCTTTATGTCCTTCAATATCTCCTCAGTCTTGCTTTTTGTATCTGTGACAACATCCACAAGGGTAAGCGAATATTTAACATTCCTTCCTGCAAGGGGATGATTAAAATCAACAAGCACTCTTCCTCCGCTGGAGGATTTTATGATGCCATACTGCCTTCCCTGCTCAGTATCCACATGAACTGTGAGCCCTGGAACTGGATTGATCTCATTTCTTATGAAATCAGAGCGCGACATTATGCGAAGGAGATTCTTGTTCCTCTGGCCGAAAGCCTTGTCAGCAGGGATGTCCAATTCTATTTTTTCCCCTTTTTTCATCCCATGAAGCGCGTCTTCAAGACCAGAAAGCAGTTTATCAAATCCGAAAACTACGAGCATTGCACCTTCTTTTCCATGCAGGGACTTTGCAATGTCCCCACTAGTAGAATCAAAAAGCCTACCGTCATCGTCATATGCATCATACTCTATCTTTATGAAATCTCCTTTATTTAATGCCAAATAATCACCGCTAAACAGTTCTGGAACTACTTCCATCAAGAGCAAAATATTGATGTATACAATTTAAAAGATTTGTTCATAGTATCTAATTAAGGTTTGAGACAAAAAATACAAATTTTGAAGGTAATTCCAATGGATAAAAAGACAATAATCGTAATAATAACTATTGCAGTTGTGCTGATGTTCATCCTAGAACCGTTTGCATTCGGAAGCGGACAAGGCAATGCGCAGAAATCTGCTGACCTGACTGAAAAAACAGGAAACGCAGAAGTTGAAGCCACGATACTTGGATACAGGAATTATTTTACGGCCAATACCAATAACATGAGCCAATTGGAATATCTCATGTCTGATTCAAGAGTGGAAGACGTCCAAAACAGCCCGAACGGAGTCATAGTAGTTCTGAAAGATGCAGAAGACATGCTCGCAATATATGCGCAGGTAAAGGCAAATAACATTACTGCATATGCAAAGGGGGAAATCAACCTTCCATCTTTCATCAATGCATCTGGAATTGAAGTGCAAAACAGCATAACTCCGATATCGTTGAACATCGAACCTATTTTCAAAGTTGGAGACCAGGTAAAAATCGCGCTTGCATTTAACTTTGTACAAGATAAGATAACCAGCCTAACTTCTGCAACACTGGTACCTAGCACGTCCGAAGCCCTTGCAAATGCAACAATAATGAAGTTAAAGTCGCATGTCAAAGAATATTCAATACCCTGGGAAAACAGAAACTCAATGCAGAATACAGAAAACTACTCTAAAAGGAATTATGTCACATTCAAAGTTCCTCTGGATGCTCAAATAATACAGCAAAAAAAAGGCCTTGAATATGTGAAATTCATAAGCGAAAAAAGCATGACAGTTAATGAGAACTTCACCAACAAGGAGAAGATAATTGCAGATTTCGGGTATGAAATCGAATTCCCTGAGTCAACTTATGTTGCAGCTGCAGACGAGATATTAGAGGTTGAAACAGAAGGCAAAGACAAATATGTTTATGTAGTAAAAATCGAAGGATACGTAAAGCCAACTGAACTGATTTCAGGAAAAGAACTTCTGATCAATGAAACTGTTCAGGTGAAAATAACAGGAAAGGGATATGGGGCAAGAATAACAGACATAGAAAAGGTAGATGTTTCAGAGAGTTCCATGCCCTAATTTTTTTAATCTTTCCATTCCTTTGATTTTTTTAAGATAATCAAGAACAGGAGTCGGAACTAGGCCTAAACCTTTTCCTTGCCCAAGAAGTTTTCGTATCCTGGTGCCTTCATACATTTCACGCTGGAAAAGAATGTCTTTGACAGTAAATCCTTTCTCCCGCAGAAGAGACTGCACAAGCGGATTGTGCGAATAGGCAACATTGAATTTTGGGGCAACAGACAGCAAATTTCGTATCCATACTTCATTGTCATTTGGAGAATCTTCAAGTCCAAGTACGAGTATTCTTTTGCAGTCTGGAAAACAAGAGAGTACCATTTGCTTCCGCTCATCAAAGGTAAATGGATTCTTTTCGGTGAAAGACTCCTGGGAGCTGCCGATCACAAGGGATACATGATCATGTCCTTTCAAAAGATATTCAACCATCTTGAAATGGCCTAGATGAAATGGCTGGAATCTTCCGATGAACAATGCATTGTCCAATAGATCATGCCTCTTTTGCAAGCTGTTCGAGCTTCACTCCGACAATTCTTGATGCGCCATCCACCTTTGCTACACCAAGCACTGCATGCGCATTGGACATCACAGAATCATTGTGAGAAACTATAATGAACTGCGTTCCACCTGTCTTTGATACTTCTGAGATAAGAAGTGCAAGGTTCTTGCTGTTCTCCTTGTCAAGGGCTGCATCCACCTCATCAAGTATATAGAAAGGCGCAGGTTTGAAGAACTGCAATGCAAAAATGAACATCAATGCTACAAGGCTATTCTCCCCGCCTGAAAGCGAATCAAGAGTATGTTCCCTGCCATATCTCTTGAGTTTAATGAAAAGCCCGCTATCAAAAGGGCTGTTCGGATTATCAAGATAAAGGAATCCTTCGCCAATGCTTATGTGCTTGAACATCTTCTGGAAATTGTCGCTTACTGCATAGAACGTGCTGAAGAAAGCCTCTTTCTTCCTATCCTCTATCTCAGACATCACCTGAAGTATAGCAGTCCTCTCTTCAGAAAGCTTGTCTATCTTCTGCCGTATATCCTCAACTTCCTTTTTCTTCTCTTCATACTTTTCAATAGATGCAAGGTTCACATCTCCAAGCTGGGAAAGCGCGCCTTCGCATTCCTTTATTGTGACAGTCAGCTCTTCCTTACTTATTGATTCGTTAACTGGAATGTCTTTGTAGGTCTCATACTCTACCTTTAAATCCTGTATCCTGGTTTCAAAAGTTGCTTTCTTGACAAGCAAGGAATTCATGTCCTTGTTGAATTTTTCTATGGCGATCGTGACTTCACCTCTTGACTTGCCAAGTTCCTGTATCTGCCCATCAAATTCCTTCAGTGCCCTGAAAAGAGCTTCGATATCTTTGCTGTATTTCTCCATTTCGGATTCTGATTTGGAAAGCTCGTCATTCTGCTCATTCAGCTTCCTTTTTGCATCATTTATGCTAGCAACCGCATCCTTCTTCTCCTTTGAAAGCTGTTTTATGCGCTCATCAGTGGAATAATATTCCCTTTTCTTGAGCTCAAGCTCTTTCATCTTCCCTTCTATGGTCGCCTTCAGTGAGGATATTTTTGCAGTGAGTTCTGTACGCCGTTTGTTCGATGCATCTGAAATCTCCTTGTACTTCTGTTCGCTCTTGGATAATGAATCATTAAGTTCGGCAATCTGCTTTTCAAGAGCGACCAGTGCTGAACCTAATTTATCTTTTTCACTGTGCCGTGATTTGATTTCATCATTTACTGTGTTTATCTCGAATTGCAGGCGCTCCTTGGTCTTAAAAAGGTCTTCCTGCTCTTTTTTCTTTTCCCCTTGTTTCTGCAATTCAATCTCAAGAGAGCGTATCTCCAGGTCGATCTTGGATTTCTTGGACCTTTTCTCTGATTCTTCCTCGCGTATGGAATACAGCCTATTGATGAGCGATTCTTTCTCGGATTTCAATTGGGCAAGCTGTTCATCCAGTTTCTTGAGCCGCATGCCTGCAAGTATGTTGCTTGCTACGCGCCCTCCGGAAATGACACCTGATCTCTCGAAAATTTCCCCTTCAAGGGTGACCATCCTGCCTGCGCCGATGTTTTTCTTCGCGTCAGCCATCTTTGGAACCAGAGTGGTATCTGAAAAAACGAATTCTATGGCACGCCTCACGCTGTTGGAAAATGAGACATGTTTCAGCAACGACTCAAATCCTGCAACAGGCCGTGGTTCAGAAACCTTAACCTCAGTTATAGGAATGAATGTTGCTCTTCCAACATCGCTTTTCTTGAGCATGGCAATGACCTTGGAGGCAGTGTCTGCATTGTCCACTACAACATACAAAAGCCTGTTTCCTGCTGCAGATTCTACTGCATTTGAATATTCCTGATCGAACTTTATGAGCTCACCCACAAGCCCATATATCCCATCTACTTTTCCTGAACTCTTGAGCTCAGCGATGAACCTGAGTGCAGGGTTTGCAAGGGCCGGGGAAATGCTCACCCTGAGGAAAGAGCCTTTTTCCTTCAATTCAAGGAGTTGCTTGTCGATCTCAGCTATCTTTTTATTGCAGTCCTTGGTTTCTGAAAAATAATCCTCGATCTCTCTCATGACTGATGAGGATTCGCGCTTCATTGCAGCTATTTCCTTGTCCACGCTATTTGAATCGAATTCCCCAATGTCTTTTGAAAGCGCTGAAAGCATGGATGCCTTGTGCTGTATGAGCTCGTTCTTTGAAGAGATTTCAGTATCTATCCTTACGATATTCTCCCTTATGGAATGGAGGCTCTTCTCTTCAGCCTCGAGTTTCTCCCTCAATTTGTGGGATTCGCTGCTTTCATGCATCTGAAGATTTGAGAGTTGGGACTCAAATGTTTTCTGCTCAGACCTGAAATCAGAAATAGAATTTTCGAGATGAGGGAGTTCTGAACCGCACATTTCAAGCTCCTTTGACAGTTTCAATGAGTCATCTTCCAGTTTTTTCAGGAAAACATTCCTGTCTTCAATGAGTTGAGTTCCGGACCTCAAAAGAGCCTTGAGTTCCTCGATTTTCCTTATGAGTATGGATGTTTTCTGCTTTGATTCTAGAACCTTCCTCCTTTCATCCCTCTTTTCTTCAACCACAGTGATCCTTTCGTTGACTTCGAGCATCTCAGTTTCTTTATTCTTTATGTTGAAATCAAGCTTCTCGATATTGGTCGATACTTCGGAAAAGTTGTGCCCGATCTTCTTTATCTCTGTCTTCAAAAGAGTTGCCTTTGCTTCGGTGAGCCTTTTCCTACTGTCCTTATATTTTATTGCAAGCTCCCTTTCTTTCGCAAGATCTTCAAGATAAGCAGTCCTTTCCCCAAGCACAAGGCTTGCATCTTTTATCCTTACATCAACAATATCAAGCTCTTTCATTGCCTCTTTCTTCTTCTCCTCGAAATCAGCTATGCCTGCAACGCTGTCTATGATACCCCTTCGCTCCTTTCCGCCCATGTTAATTATTCTTTGGACTTCGCCCTGGGCGATTATGTTCCTTCCACTGTCATCCAGATTATATTTCTTCAGAAGGTTTTGGATCGCAGACCTCGTGGTTTTTTCACCGTTGAGCTTGTAGAGTATCTTTCCATCTACGCGGATGGCCCTCTTTATCTCAATCTTCTCGTCGCCTTCAAAATAAATTGTGACTTCCGCAGCCTTTGCACCTGTATGAATAAGGTCTCTCGTCTTCTTTGCCCTTAGTGATTTGAGGCTCACTTCGCCGAGTGCGAAACGCACCATATCCATGATGTTCGACTTGCCAGAGCCATTTGGGCCAGCAAAACACAGAAAATTTTTAGGAAGAGTTATGTCGACAAATTTGAAAGACTTGAAGTTTCTTGCCTTTAAACGTGAAATGAAAATCATAGATGCACCTGATATCTCCGCAGAGCCAAATGTAGAGTTAACGCTTTACACTTTTAATATTTTTAAATGTACTTCTGCTATTTATATGTTTATGGCAAAGAAAAGCATAGAACAGGAAAAGAAAGGAGAAACTCTTTTTGTAAATACAAGTACAGGCACTGCAATGACTGGCAATGACCAATTACTGGTGATTGCTGTGCAAAATGCTGATAAAATACTAGTCCAAAAGGCTTTGGACATGGGTGCGAATGTCAATTGTCGTGGCGAGTACCAATTCACTCCTCTTATGTATGCATGCCAGAAGAGGGATGTAGAGTTATTGAAGGTAATTCTTGGCAAAGGTGCGGATGTGGATGCAAGAAATGCAAAGGGATGGACTCCCATTATAATTGCTGCAAAATATGATTTCGCAGAAGCGATAAAAATTCTTGTTTTAAAAGGTGCGGATGTGAATGCTGTAAATGCATCCGGAGCCACGGCCCTCATGATGGCATCCCAGGAAGGAAAGATAAATGCAGTGAATGCGCTCCTCGAAAGCAAGGCTGACACCAATCTGCAGGACTCCAGAGGAATCACCGCAGTGATGCTTGCATGCGTAGACGGCCATAACAATGTGGTTAAGGTGCTTGTGAAAAAAGGGGCAGATGTAAACTTACAGAGCAGTGCTGGCCATACAGCAATGGAGATAGCCAAAAGCACTAAGCATGAAGATACTGTGGAACTGCTGAAAAAGCTCGGCGCAAAGGAATGAAAACATGGCATTGGGAAGGCCTGTGCAAAAAGCCAATAGAAGTGGTAAAAAGAGAATATTTAAGAACATATCCCAAGAAAAGAGACTGTATGGCACAAAAAAGCATAAGCATACAGCAGCTAATTGCATCAAGACCACCTGATGCCATAAGAAGAATACTCTCGATTTTCAAATCCCACCATTGCAGAGCCTGTGGAAAGTGCTGCAAAGAAAAAAATGGCATTATGATTCTTGCCACAGAACAAAATGCTAAACAGTTATATTCAGAAGTGGATCGTAAGGTGCCTCAAAGAAAAATTGAAAGGGATACTGAAGGATTATTCATAAATCCCAAAGAAAATGGAGAATGTCATTTTTTGGCAGACAGAGCAACTTGCAGCATTTATTCGCATAGGCCTCTTATTTGCAGGATGTTCCCTTTTATAGGGAAAGATAGTATGGATCAAAATGGCACTTTGAGTAGTAATGGAATAATCGCACTAACATCTCATTGCAATATTATAAGAAGGCTTAAGGAAAGGGAGATTGGAATCCTGTACATATCAGACATCTTACTCGAAATGAAAACATTTGACCCGAGCTTCATTGGCCAATATCCAGAAGATATGCATAAAATGCTTCTGGCAAATGCAGGAAATGAAATGGTGTGTCAGTTCTCACAAATGCTTGAAAAATCAGTGAAAGCCCTTATCGATACGATACAGCTGGGCATTTTCTCAACCAGGACACCTATAGCTTCTGATAATACCGGCAAAGCAGTTTTTCCAATTCTATAGGAGATAGAAAAACAAATATAAACACTACCACTTATACTTAGTACCTATTCGGGCATGTAGCAGAAACTTCTTTCGGGTTGCCAAAGAAGTTTCATCAAGAAAGTTGGGTGTTACTCAAGTTCGCTCCATACCTTCATTTCATTCGGGCATGTAGCTCAACGGTAGAGTGCCCCCTTGGCGAAGTAATAAGTTTTCGGTCTAGAGTTTTGAGTCTTGTATTTTTTGTTTTACGGGCTCAAAACGGGAAACTGGAAACCGAAGACTCCGAACTGGGGGAGGCTGAGGGTTCAAATCCCTTCTTGTCCAATAAAATTTCTTTTGTAAAAGAAATTTTAATCAAAGAAAACCTGCTTTTAACTGTCGTGAACAATAGTTCAAGGCTTGTCCAATAAAATTTTTCTTTCGAAAAGAAACGCTAGATGTAACCAAAAAAGAAAACCTGTTTTCTAACCTTGTAAACATAGCCAACTAATCATCTAGAAACAGAAAACTAAAAAGAAAAATAAGAAAAAATTTGAATTATCTTGAATCATATTCATGAAGGCGAAACGTAGGTTACGCTGTCTCCCCTTATGAAGATCTTGCCCATGCCTTTCTTGACTTCTCCGTTAACAATCAGCTCTGCTTTTTCAAGAACCACGTTCATGTGAATATCATATGAGATCATTACGCCCCTAAATTCATAGTTCCCCTTCATTCCAATAATCACTGTGTTGTTCACTGATTCATTCAGCAAATCAAATGGTCTTTTATCGCTCATTTATATACACCTCAAAAAAAACTACTTTACATATAATCGATATGAGTTTTTAAACTTTCGGTTTCGGCGCTGACAAATCAGGCCTTGTCTGTAGTATTATCACATGATCTGCTGTGTTCCTAAGGGCTGCACTGAAAGCAACATCAGTTGCGATTATTATTGTCTTCTTCCCCTTTGCCCTTGCCTTTATCAAAACAGGCCTGTAATCCGTATCGCGAGTCATCAATGCGATTATGTCAATATTTGGATCAAGAACATATTCCATTGCTTCTATTGCCATTGTAACATCAACATCACCCGTAGTGATTTCAGTTTCAAAGCCCTGGTTTACCATGGCCTCTATCAATTTCTCAGAAGCATACTGGTCAAGATAGATTTTGGCAATCCTTATCTGACCGAATTTCGAAAGTTCTGCCTTCATATCCTTCAAATCTACGTTGAACGCCTTCCTTATGATATTCGGACCATCTACTAATATCGCTATCCTGTTCTTGCGGCCGAAAAGGCCATCAAAAATACCCATAATTTTCACCTTCTATCTTATATTGAAAAACCCAAAGGCATTCTTTGCAGTCTGATCCGCAACTGTATCAAAATCCGAGTTTTTAACCCCGGCAACATATTTTATCGAATCAGAAACATCAGATATGTTTCTCCCTACAAATGGTGCATCAGTTTCAACAAGAATGCTTTCTAAGGGAATTTTTAATAATGTATCTTTTCTTGATTTCGAACCCACAGGAGGAAACGAAACAAAACCACCAATTGAAACAGTTCTAAGCGCATCTTCCACTATGCCTGAGAAGAAATGAAGCATGACTTTTCCTTTGAACTTTGCTTCTTCAAGCATATCAAGGCAGATATTTGTTGTTTCTCTTGAATGAAGAACTATTGGCAGTTTCATGGATTCAGCAAGAGCAATCATTTCGTTGAAACATTTTCCCTGCAGCTTCTTCTGCTCATCAGTTTTCGCCCAATGATAATCCAGGCCAATTTCGCCTATTGCATTGGGCTTTGATCTCTTTATTGTCGAAACCCACAAATCAAGTTTGTCCATTCCTTCCTTTAGGACAGTTTGCGGAGCTATGCCAATGCAAAAAGGATAATTGTATTTCTTTGCGATTTCGATCGTCTTCAGGTTTGTTGAATGAGAATATCCAGAAATAACTGGAAGTATATTCTCTACAGGAGAAAAGTTCTTTATGTCATAAAGATGGCAATGGGAATCGACAATCATAATATCACACGTAGCTCAATATTCCTTTATCCGCATCCACTGTAACTGTCTGTCCGTCTTTCAATAGTTTGAACGGATCCTTTTCCAATTGATCCAATAATGGAATGTGTGCGATGATTGCGCCAACTGCGATGATTGGCTCCGCCTCCAGGTTTATAATTGCAACTGGCGCTGTCCCATTCTTCTTTAATTGAAGCATGACATAAGATCCAACCGTCGAACCTTTTCCAGAAGGAAAAACCAAAACTTTTCCTGAAACATTCTTTCCTTCGATTGCATGGCCTTTCTCGATTACGATTCCGGTTTTCGGATCAACTCCTCCAAGGAATGAAATTGAATCTTTCGAAATGAGAACTGGGCCACTTGCTTTCCCTTTTGAGATAATTCTACCGAGGACATCCATATAATCACATGTTTGTTAAAGCCAATATCAAAGGATTTATTGCAAATATTATGTTCAAAACAAACCAAATAAGTGAGATCTTTCCTTTGGTCTGATAATAGTCTATAAAAGAGTATGCCGCAACAAGCAATGCACCTGATCCAAGTAAAATTCCAAAATAAAATGGTTGTGTACTAGCGTCAGTGGCAAAACCAATTGCAAGCAGCAAAAGGCCAACAGTCCCTATCCAACCAAAACGATCTGTTTCATAGTATTTGATGAACACAAGGTAACCGATTCCAACTATCGCAACACCCAGCAATAGGCCATACTTAAGAATACCTCCAAAATCCAAAAAAGCCAGGATATTGGCAAATGTGATAAGCATCTGCAAAACCAATAGCATCTTCTGATTATCTTTTAATGCAACTAGGGCAAGTATAGACGCACCAATGAGGAACAAGGATTTTTGTAAAAGTGTTGCTGGTTGGGCAAATACTCCGAAAATAAGAGTGAGCATACCAAGTAACCCAACATAAAAGAATAGGTCTGTTTTACCCATCCCTTCAACCTTTTTTTTCTTTTTTGCTTGGGTCTTGATTTGCATAATCATCACTTCTTTATGGATTCAGAGTTATTCTCAATCAGCGTCTTCATGTCATTGAAGACGACCTTCTGCTTGCACAGGCTCTCTAAATATTTGGCTGCCTTACCTGAATCTGCTCCTGTGATTTTGTATCCAATTGTTTCCAATGGGCAGACAACCATGCAAGTATCTGCGATTAATTTTCCACCTGCTTTTTCTATTATTGCTGCATAGCCATAGGCATCTGCCCTTTTCTTCATCTGCTGTGATGTGCATACCCATAGTTCGCAAGTAAGTTTTTTCTTTCGCAGAAGTTTTGCAACCTCCCTTATCTGTTCAAGGGAAGCGTGCGGACAGCCAAGAGTTATTATCTCCGGCTTTTCATTGCATTTGTTCAATTCCTTCCTGGCGGCATTCAATTCCTTTTCAGTGAATGAGATTTTTTCCGGTTTTTTTGAAACTGCATATTCTGGAGTCGTATCCTCCACATAAAACAATGCTACTGAACCCGAGGCTGCCATTGCTGCACCAAGGGATTTGAGCAAATCCTCATCATGTATTCTTGAGCCGTACATGCTCTTTCTCACTCCTTTAAATGCAGGGTGCTTGTTCTTTGCAAGCTTGCCAACATAAACGCCCAATGCTGCAAAATCGCTTGCATTATTCAGTTTGCATTCAACATCAATAACCAATTCTGAAACTCTGTTCTCATCAAGATGCAACCCATAGGAAGGAGTAATGCCACAAATTGCAGCTGCCAATGCGCTTGGCCCGCCTTCTCGATTGGTTCGTGCGCCTAAAACAGAGTTTGTAAAAGAAACTGCCGAGCTCTCAGACCATGCAATGTGGTCATGTTTTCTAGGTCTTATCCCGATTTCATAGGGTGCACAAGTGCAGGTAGGCATAATGTGCATCGAAGTATATGCATCAAGGATTTCAATCTGCTTTTTTGCAAACTCTTCTGGAATTTTCATCTCCTTCCACTGGCGTCGATCCATGCCAGCTGGATTCAGGAAAGATGGGATTTTGACTCTTGCATGCTTGGAAGCCAAATCCTGCAGATATGCAAGCCCTGCATCACCAATAGTTTTATATGAGACGCCGGATATCTGCGCACTTTTCACTTGGATCATTTTCTCAGCATCGTAGATCTTGCCAAGTGCAACAAGTATCTCCATTGACTGCTGAACTGCTTCGCCATGCTCTCCTTCAAGCATCTTCTGCTCTTGCTTTGTAAGAATCATTCGACCAACTCAACCATCTAATTCGATAACCAATCAATTTTACTTCTTTTTTATGCTTCTTACTGTTACTTTAAAGGTTAAATCCTTTCCTGCCAACGGATGGTTGAAATCAACTGTAATCCTATCACTAGTTACAGAGGTTACAACACCCATTGCACCATTGTTTGCCTGCAATATCTGCCCTACGGTAGGTGTACCATCAATTGCATCGACCGGAACTTGAACGATATTGTCAGGAGTGGATTCCCCATAGGCATCCTTTGCATTTATGAAAATGGTTTTTTCTTCGCCTTCTTTCATACCAACTACCCCATTATCAAAACCTGGAATCATCTGGCCTGCGCCTACGCTAAATGACAATGGCTGGTAGCTCGGTCTCAGCTCAAGGCCTGCGTTTTGAGCAACATCCCTAAGGCTTGTGTCAAATACAGTCCCATCACTTAGAGTTCCTACATAATCCACTGAGACCATATCTCCTTTTTCAACAATGTTTTTTGTCATAGCAACACTTCCATCCGCTGCATTTGCCTGGGTCTTCGCACTTGCATTTGTGCTCGCATCCGGAGTCATGCTTGTGCAACCAAAAACAAACAGCAGAAAAACAACTAACAGTAATTTTTTCATGGTAAAGATTCAACTATAGAATATAAAAGTATTCGCACGCATGGCAAAGTGCGTATTAGAGATATTTCTTCACATCCATCTTCTTGTAGTCTGCCATCTCAAAGTTTTTCCCATGAGCGACTAGTGGCTTTGTGGCATCAACACCCATCTTTGTTGTTGCCAATGTGTTCGGGTCTGCCGAGGGGTCAAGAGAAGAACCTTTCTCATTCTGCTTTATCACTATGCTTTTGTCTGCCTGAACCCTTGTTGCAATTGCCCATTCAACACTCATTGGATTGTAGATGTCAATATCTTCATCAACAATTACAACGTGCTTCAATGACTTGTGACCTTTGAATGCAGCTTCAATTGCCTTCTTGCCATCATCTTCCTTCTTTTTCCTTATTGCAACCACGGCATGAAGCCATGAGCAACCTCCCGGAGTTATATTGACGCCCTTGCACTCACAAACCTTATTGACTTCATTGAAGATGGTTGGCTCTCTTGGCATTCCCATCAATATCTTGTGCTCCAGACCACCAGGCAGAAGAACGTGCCAGATTGGATCTTTTCTATGATAAACCCTAGTGACTTTCATCACCGGCTGTTTCCTTACAATGTCATATGTTTCAGTAAGATCTATGAACGGACCTTCATCAACCATTTCCTTTGTGATTTTTCCTTCGAATGCAAATTCCGCATCTGCAGGAACTTCAATACCATTACTTAGTTTGACAGTGTTCACAGGCATCAAACTATTGGCAATGGTCAATTCATCCTTTCCAAGATCAACTGAGATTGCGCCTGAAAGAAGGACATTTATTGGAGCGCCAAGGACAAACGCAACATCAAGCTCTCCGCCAGCGCGCTTTATGAATTCATTAAGATGCCTTGGAAGTATTCGCATCACCAATTCGTCTTTGCCAATCACCATCATTCGATGAAATGAACAGTTTCTGCCGTATTGGGAATCATTTGCAATGATTACAGCCGAAGAAAAATAAGGCCCGCCGTCTTTTTCAGCATGGAATGGAATGGGTAGTTTTGAAAGATCAACGTTCTTTTCTTCGACTTCAAGAACAGGCGCGTTCTTAGCGTCTACAGTCTTGGGTTTTGTTGGATTGTTGATTGCATTCGTCAGTTTAGGGATGAGTTCGCTTACTGAAACGCCAAGGCATTCAGCAACCAATTCCTTTGTGGAAAAGACATTACCTGCGAACCTGCCTCCTTCTTTCGCCTCGCCAATTACAGGCTTGCCATCCAGCTGGCTCAAAATCCCGGCAAGGTCAAGATACTTTGAGATTGGCTTCTTCAATTCAACCAATTTTCCATTCTTCTTAATTTTTTCAACAAATTCACGAAACGAAATCATTTTTTCACCTTTTTTTCTGAAGCACCGTCTGGCAAACGGGACATAATAATTTGTAGCCAACTGGAGGATAACCTTTCATCATTGGAATATTCCCTTCATCCTTTATTTTTTGCATAAGCTCCTCAGTTCTTTCGTCAACTACATCTCCGCCAAGTAGAACAACCCCTTTCTTGCACTTCGGACAGAAAAGTTTTGACATAAATAACCCCATAACTTATTTATTAATATTCAAGTTCAGACCCGCATTTAGGACAAAAAGGCTTCCATCCTTTTGGCCAACTTTTTGGAGGAAGGGCACAAAAGTACGGAATCGATCCACGTTTCTCTATACCTTTCATATAAAGGACAAGCTCTGGTGGAATGATAGTTTCTCTTGGAGGCAGATCCGGAACATCAGGAGTATTCCCTATGAATTCGACAAACTTCTTGCATTTCTGGCATTTGAGTTTCCTATAAATTATCGGGGGTAATGGCATCATAAAAACACCTTACGACTTCCATCTTTTAAATAGAGCGTGTTCAATCCCAAACTGGTCCAATGTCTTTCCAACAACGAAATCCAATAGATCGTTGATGGATTTTGGATTATGATAGAAACCAGGGGATGCTGGCAGAATTACTGCACCTGCAACTGTAACTGTTTCCATATTCTTTATGGCAATGTATGAAAGAGGAGTCTCACGCACAACTAAAACCAATTTTCTTCTTTCCTTTAGCATGACTTCAGCAGACCTTGTGACAAGATTCTCTCCTACTCCGTTAGCTATCTCGCCAAGAGTCTTTAGCGAACAGGGGCAGATTATCATCCCATCTACCTTGTGCGAACCTGAGGCAGACGGAGCGCCAATCTCTTTTTCACTATAATCGGATTTGGGCAGTTTCTGGCCTTCGGCTTCAGCAACTTTTCTGGCACCTTCGCTGATTATCACCGAATGGCTAGCTTTCAGCTTCTTCAAAGCCTCCACAAGCCTTGTGCCATAGGCTATGCCTGATGCACCAGTTATTGCTACAATCAAATGCATAATTAAAAGTTAATCGTATCCTATTTAAAAAATAGTGCTAGCCTAATGATATCTATACGGCGAAAAGCGTATCTGCTATATTAAAAAAGCTAATGTTCCATAAAAGTTCTATCTTTTTGAAAATTTAAACCTCAAATGGTGGTATATGATGAGTAATGAAAAAACCCTAGGAGATGCAAAAGACCTGAAAGATGGAAAGTACATGCTGGCAGATGGAGTGCCATGCAAAATAGTTAATATAGACAAATCCAAATCAGGAAAACACGGCGGAGCAAAACTAAGAATAACTGCAATAGGCATTTTCGACGGCCAGAAAAAAGTCATCCTTACTCCTGGAGACGCTACAATTGAAATTCCAATAATTGACAGGAAATCAGTCCAGATAATGTCTGTCGAAGGAAAGACTATCAAGGTCATGGATTCACAAACCTATGAAATGTACGATCTTGATGTACCTGAAGAACTTATGGACCAAGTGGCCCCTGGAAAAGAAGCAGACGTACTTGAATCAATGGGGCGAAGAAAGATAGAAAGAATAAGATGATACTAAACGGTGGATATATGGAACTGAATATAGAATCTGAAAAAGAAAACAAGTTACTCAATAGGAAAGAAGTTGAAGCTACAATCACATTTGATGCAGCAACTCCGAACAGGATTCAAATAAAAGAACTCGTGTGCGGAAAATTAGGTGCAAACACTGATTTTGCAGTCCTCAGGAAAACGAAAAATGAATTTGGAAGGAAACGAATCTCAGTTACGCTTCACCTATACAAGGATGCAGAAGGTATGAAAAAAATGGAGCCGGAATATATCATCACAAGAGACGTCCCAAGGGCGCAGAGGGTCAAGAAGGTCAAGGCAGCTAAGGCCGCAGCTCCGAAGAAAAAATAAAGGTGAATGAATGGCAGAGAAAAAAGACAAGGAAAAACCAAAAGCAGTTGCAAAAAAGAAAGGCAAAGTAACAAAGCCATATGTCAAGGGAAAGAAAGACTGCCCTAAATGCGGAGCTGGCGTTAAGCTTGCAGACCACAAGGACAGAAAATCCTGTGGAAAATGTGGATACTTTGAAAAAAAATCTTAAGATAATCTCAATAATTTTTCTTATTCTTTTCGTGATATTGGTACTGGCACACAGCCTTCTTAGCACTATCTTCCTAGAACTGGTGATGGTCTCAGGAAGCCTTTACCTACTTTGGAAAAAGGATTTCAAGGAAACTGTGAAAAGGATGGGTGTTGGAGATTTTTGGAACAACACGAAATATACAATAATCGGGCTGCTCTCGATATACTTTCTTTCGATACTCATCTATCTTTCGCTGAATTCTTTCGGAATAAACGATCAAAACAAGATAGTCGAAACAATCGACCAACTTCCATTGTACGTGCTTTTGCTTGCAATAATCCTAGCGCCAATTTCAGAAGAATTATTGTTCAGGGCATATTTGTCCAAAAGGCTTATCATCAAGGGTTTACCGTATTCTGGCATATTATTTTCCTCCATACTTTTTTCTATAGTCCACATATCCTACGGCTCGTTATATGAATTCGCAGGCACGTTTGTCATTGGGATAGTGCTTGCATCAATATATTACAGATCAAAAAGCATAGTTCCATGCGTGATGATACATTTTATATATAATCTAATTTCTATATATGCAGTGAAGACATTTGTAGGATAGGTGTTGAAATGATAACCCTTGGAATAGAATCCACCTGCCACACGCTTGGCATTGGGATTGTTAAAAATGGAAAAATGCTTTCCAACATCCATGATATGTACAAGCCAAAAAACGAAGGAATAATACCTGGCAAGGCAGCTGACCACCATGCAGAGCTTTTTGCAGAAGTGCTCAGGAAAAATCTTGAACATGCAAAAATAAGGATGCTGGATGTGGACGTGATTGCATTTGCACAAGGGCCTGGCATAGGAGCGCCACTGGCAGTAGGAACTACCGGGGCGAAGTACCTGGCTCATCTTTTCAACAAGAAATTAATTGGAGTGAACCATTGCTATGCACACCTGAAAATAAGCGAACACCTTACTGGATTGAATGATCCTCTGTTTCTATATCTAAGCGGAGGCAACACCCAAATAATAAAATACGAAAAAAGTTTTCCTCATGTGATAGGAGAAACGCTTGATGTTGGGATCGGGAATCTGTTTGATGCTTTTGGACGGGCCATAGGGTTAGAATATGCCCATGGTTCAGTTATAGAGCAATTGGCGCAGAAAGGCAGGTATGTAGAGCTACCATACACTGTAAAAGGCATGAACCTGGTTTTTTCAGGGTTGCTGACACAGTCTGAAAAGCTCTACAAACAAGGAGTGTCACGCGAAGACTTGGCTTATTCGCTAATGGAAACCTCTTTTGCAATGACCTGCGAGGCAACTGAAAGGGCATTATTCCTGACAAAAAAGAAGAAACTAGTGTTATGCGGAGGAGTTGCACAAAACAGACGGCTGCAGAAAATGCTGGCTATGATGTGCAAAGAAGATGGTATTGCGTTCGGAGTTGCTCCAGATGAATTCAACAGAGACAACGGCGGAATGATAGCATTTGCAGGAGAATTCTTATACAAAAAATATGGCACGAAAAAGATTGGAGAATGGAAGATGGACACTAATTACAGAATAGATAAAATGAAAACAACAATAGGAAAGCATTAAAATAGTGATTCCGAAGTCAATAGTATAATATTGATTAGGTGGTAATATTGGTTTTGTCTAAAGTGCCTGTCAAGGAAGTAATAAGCGCAATACTCATAATTGCAGGAATATATTGTTTATGGATGTTTTTCACTGCACCCATTGAAGGAAAGGGGAAAATAGATCATACAATTTTGATGCCCCAGCACATTACAAGTGCAACGTACAAAATATACGGTAACGAAAAACTCGGTTTCTGGGCTGCGAAAATGATAATAAAGAACTCCGGAAGCGCACCACTCTATAACGTAAGGGTGGAATATAAGCTTGAGGAATACAGCGACTGGAGCGAAGGAAAGGAATACTCGATACTACTTCCAAACAGCACTGTTGTTGACCTTTATTACCCTTTGATATCTGGCGACATAACAAAACTCACCACATCTAAAACATCAAAGATTAATTTCAAGATAACTTATTCGGAAAAACCAGATGATCCTGAAAAGGAGATAACTGAAGGCAAGTCGATAATGCTACTTGGTGCAAATGATTTCATCTTCACAAGCATCTCTCCAGAAAAAAACACTGGCACATTTTATGACAATTTTGACAATTATCCCCTGATAGCGGCCTGGGTGACTCCAACTGATCCCGTAGTACGAGAATATGCAGACCTTGGAAACAAACTTGCAGGGGGAGCAGGAGCATCACTTTCTGATGAAGGCGCAATTGCAAGCCTTCGGGGAATGTGGGATATCTCAGTTCTCAACAACATCCAATATAAAACAGAACCAGCAGCATTCTGGACAGGAAAAATGTCGCAATACCTGAAATACCCTAGAGATGTGATAAGGGACAAGGCAGGAACGTGTATAGATACTGCGATCTTCTTTTCAAGTTTGGCAATTGCACAAGGGCTCAAGGCATATATAATCCTCATGCCAGGACACGCGTTCCCTGTAATCCAGCTTCCAAGTGGAATATGGATACCTATAGAATCCACAATGCTAAATAGCCAGGCATCATTTGAAGAAGCTGTAGCTGGAGGAGAACAGTCATATCAGCAAGCACAGACAGGGCCATATATCATCATAGATGTGCAAGCCCTTCAGGCAGCAGGTGTGACACCTCCCGAATTAGAAACACTTCCGACAGACATATTAGATAAATGGGGGATAAAGGAGGGCCGGGTTACTTCGGATCCAGGAAACACTGGAACGCTAAAGGGACAAAGGTTTGTCCATCAATCAGACCCATTATGGTCCATAATTCCTCCACAAGGATGGACATATGACCAAACTAGTGCAAATGAAGTTGATTTTTACTCCAATCCAACTGACCAAGTGGAATACATAATAGTCTGGGCGCAGGGAAAGACTGTTTCGCAGGCAAGGAAAGATACGGAAAACATCCTGAACATGGGCGGATTTTATAAAGTCGAAGAACAACAGGTAGCTGTTTCAGGAGTTTCTGCACAGGCAGTTCTTTATCAAGGATATCTCGATGGCATGGCATACGAAACAATTGTATGGTATTTTGCATCAAATAACTATGTATTTGGAATTTTATGCGATTACCCAACTGCAATGGATGAATTATCAACATGTATGCAATTAACAGACACATTCAAACTGGGGGGATGAAAATATGAAAAAGATAAATTCGATCTTATTTTTGATTGCATTTGTTTCTTTGGCTTTCTCGCAAATGGATATGCCTGTATCTGAAGTGAGTGATAAATCCACTGTAACTTTGCTTCCAAATGGAGATGCAAACGTAGAAGAAGTGTTGACATTCTCAGCTTCGGCATTCACAAACTTCAAGCAGCAATTTTCTAGTCTAAGCACATTTGCAAGGGTATTTGAACCTAAATCAACCCCAAACCAAATGGAAAACCTTGACATAAAGATGGATGAAATGAAAAACACCCTCACTGCAACTTATGAGATAAGGGGCATAGCCGTAAACAAAAGGGATTATTGGGAAATACAGATTTCTCCTGAAGGACAGAAAATAACGCTGTCGGCAGAAACAGGAAATGCATTCGTATTCACTACCACGGGAAATTCAGGTCTTTACAACACGATAATCACAAGCACAATAAAGCTCCCTGAAGGTGCGAAGAATGCGAAATTTGATTCATCCACCAACAAATTGAAATACGAATTGCCATATGAACAGAAGACGGGTGGAAACATACTGTTCATGATCAGTGCAATCCTCCTGATAGGTGCTGCTGCATTCAACCATTTCTATATGGAATATTAATGCAATCAGAATTCATCAAGCCTCATGCCCATGGATTCTGCAGTCTTCCATGAAATGGCAAAACTTTTTTCATTTTCTTCAAACAATGAAAGCCTTAAGAAAGACCATGGCTTCCTGTTCCTTTTCCAACCTATCAGTGAGGTTATGCCTGTATTTTCCTCCCATTTCCTCATCGTAAGGAACTGATCCTTGTCAAGATGAAGATGCTCCTTCTCATGGGCCTTGGATTCGATAGCATACTGCATACCATGCTTGAAAATAAGGATATCAGGCGAAAGTGAATTGCCACCGCTTCCTGCTGCACGAATTACGCTAAAGCCTCTCTGGTCAAAATGACCTATCAATTCGCGTTCGGCTCGTGCGCCTTTCTTATAAGTTTGAAGCATAAAAAGAAATAGGAAAAATAGATTTATAACTTAGAGTCCAAGCAACTGGTCTATCTTGGGTTTATTGAAGCCAAGAACCATCTGGCCGTTGATCTCAATCTGAGGAACGCCATTGTGGCCGGATTTCTTCATCATTTCCATTGCTTTTTCCCTGTCATTGGAAACATTTATTTCCTGGAACTCTACGCCCTTTTTCTTCAGATAATCCTTTGCCAGAACACAATATGGACATGTATTCGTCGTATAAACTATCACTTTTTTGTCTCCCATTCCCAACACCTCGAAAATCTTATTTGGCCCGAAATTCATCTGGACACCTCTATTTTTTGCGCATATTCAAGTAATATACTGACCAATTTCCTATTCTTGACAGAACATCTTATATTCTTGCCTTTTCTTTCAATAGTTATGAGGTTTGCCCTCTCCAGGTCCCTGAGATGCCTTGAAACAGTCGAAGCGTCGAGCCCACTGCATCTTACAACATCATTACAGCAAACATCGCTTGAAAGCAACTTCTTCAGCATCTCCAGTTTCGTTTTGCACGAAAGCGCCTTGAACACTTGCATAGTTGTACAATTATACAAACGTATTTTTAAAGCTATGCGCCAAACGCAAATTTAGACGCAATGAGTGGATTTGTGTGTTCAAAATGGCAGAAAAACATTTAAGTATTAAACGAATAGTATAGACATGCTAATCGTAAAACTGGGCGGAAGCGTCGTGAGCAAAAAGCACGGATACATGGAAGAGAATGAAAAGGCCATAGAATCACTAACTACTGTCATAGCAAATGCCTGGAAAGCAGGAAAGAAGGATATTGTATTAGTGCATGGGGCAGGTTCATTTGGCCATGCTCCAGTGATAATGCATGGGATCCGTGAAGGAGTAAAAACGATTGAAAACAAAGTTTCATACGCAGATACCCATGCAGGGTGCTCCTATCTTTCACTCATAATCGTCAATTCACTTATAAAACAAGGAATACCTGCGATTTCCTTGCCGCCAGCTGCGTTGATAAAACAAAGAGACAGGCGAATCCTTTCATTCGAAGCGAAAATAGTGAATGATTATCTTCAAAATGGGTATATGCCAATTTTATATGGTGATATGGTTCTTGATGATAAGAGAGGCGGAGCGCCTTGTTCTGGGGACCAGATTGTTGCACATCTTGGAAAAAATGCGAAAAAAATAATCTTCGGAACAAATGTTGACGGCATACTTTTGAATGGGAAAGTGGTTGATAAAGTCACCAAAAAGAACGTCAAGGAAATTCTGGAGAATGTAAAGGGTGCTGCAACCAATGATGTCACCGGCGGAATGGAAGGAAAGATAAACGAAATGATAAAACTGAAGAAGCCCATATACATAGTAAATGCTAATTATCCTGAAAGGCTAGAGGCTGTTTTGCGGGGGAAGAAAACAACCTGCACAGAGATAAGGCTATGAAATTCGAGATTAGGAAAATACTCGGGATAATGGAGCTGGATGCCAAGGGTGCACCTGTTCATCTACTGGAGAAGAATTCGGCCAGCACTCCTTTTGAAACGCTTATTGGAACAATGCTTTCTGCAAGAACAAAAGATACAACTACTGCAAGAATTCTGCCATCATTATTTGATAGGACAAAAACCCCAGACCAGATGCTGAAGCTAAGCAATAGGAAACTTGAAAAAATAATTTACGGAATAGGATTCTACAAAACTAAATCAAAAAGGATTCATGAGATTTCGAAGATTTTGATAAGCGAATATGATGGAAAGGTTCCAAGCACAATTGAGGGACTGTTGGGATTACCAGGGGTTGGCAGAAAAACAGCAAATATCGTTTTGGCGCGAGTATTCGGAAAGGACACTATAGGGGTAGATGTCCATGTACACAGGATAAGCAACAGGCTCGGGCTTGTTAAGACTAAAAAGCCAGAGGAAACTGAAAAGAAGCTTATGGTACTTGTTCCTGCAAATTACAGAAGAAAACTCAATAAAATATTTGTAGCCTATGGACAGGTAATCTGCTTGCCTAAGAAACCGCTTTGCGGAAAATGCAAACTGAACAGGATTTGTCCAAAGATTGGAATCAAGACAAGCTAAACATCCTCGGCTTTAGGAAGGAGCCTGTTTCTATTTCTTTTTGTTTTATCACTCCCTTTTCAACCAAGGTTTCAAGATAAGTTCGGATTTGCCTTTTGCTCAGGCTGATGTCCTTAACGGAAAGGTGCGAATATATCTCTGTTGAAGTTTTCTCTCCATGCTTCAAAAAATCCACAACCTCTTTTTCGACATCAGAAAGTTTCTTGTTCTCGAATTTGTGCTCAATTAATTCTCTAGGAACATCTACCAATTCGATCTTATTCGAATTTCTCTGCTCTGCTGACTTTGCAGACTTCAGAAGAAGGCCTATTGCGAACCTTGCATCTCCTGTTTCCGCAGACCTCTTTGCAATTGCATCCATTATAGAATCTGAATACGAGCCTGCAACAAGAGCATTCTTCGCCCTTTCCGCGAGTATAAATTTGAGATCAAGATAAGAATACTTCGCAAACTCAAGGCTGCTGAAATTTAGTGAACTCTTAACTCTCTGATCCAATAACGCAAGAAAATCAGTCCTGTTTGAGATACCAACAATACTAAAGTGGGGATATCTTGAAGCGAAATAAAGGAAATCCATTCCTTGTTTTATAAGTCCATCAAGCTCATCAAGAACCAAAACGAAACGCATTTTATCTTTTTCAAGGAATTCGATTATCCGTTGAGAGACTTCATCCTTTGCTATGCCCCTTCTTGGAATTGCCAGTTTCATTGCAGTTGCTATTTCAGAATAAATGGACAGTGAGGTGGAGAATTTCCAACAATTTAGATATAGAGGAGTGACTGCACTCGTATGTTCCTCGAGCTGATTCATGACATAGGATGCACAGGTTGTTTTCCCTGTCCCTGGATGTCCATGGACAAAAAGATTTTGAGGAGATTTTGACCTAAGAAATGATTTGACTGAATAAGCAATTGTGTTTATCTCTTTCTCACGATTCAGTATTTGAGTTGGGAAAAATTCGGGTTGAAGGAACTTCTCGTTGGCTATGACTCGTGCGTCGTCCTTCCCGTCAAAAATATTCATATTATTCATTCGCAGAATAGGCTTAAATAGATTCACTTCCGCACGCGGAAGTGAGGTGCTCCGCAACGCACTTAATCTACTAAAATCACATCAATATTGGTGATGATATGATGATGAAAACAGAAACAATAAACGAAAATGTTAACGCAATCATAAGTTACAGGGAAGGACTTGGAACAGAATACAAGGGCCTGTTTGATGAGATGCTAATGACTGCAAAGAGCCATGCAAAGGCTGGCGGAAGCTCAAAGCTGAACATGCTTGAAACAATACTGATGGGCGTTGTGCTCGAACAGCAGAAAGAAATTGCAAAGTTGAAGGAGTTTGTTGGCATAGCAACGAATCCAGCTTAGATTAATGTCCTGACTCAGGATGAAAGGGGACTGGCCTCGGACAAGACTCTGTCTGGGGCGCCTCCCACCTTATACTACCGTAGACCTGCGTTCCCCCTTCATTGATTCTAAACCAGAGGGTTTTTCGCTCTGGAGGACTTGAAGGTTCAGGAAACAGGCATCATCTCAAATCCAGCTGCCATTTATTTTGGAGGTGATATAGGCAGAGACATTTGGCATTGCCAAGATGTTCAAACATAGGGCTACACCGATCCAGCAAAGGCTGGATCGTATATCCTCGACCAATGGTCGCGGATACGGAGGGGGAATCACACTTCCTCCTCCAAAAAAATAAGAAAAACTAATTGGGCCTACTTTACTTCTGTTACAAAACCCTCAAAAGGTTTTATCTCCTTCAATATGTTCTGTGCATGCAATGCATCCTTTGCCAAAGCAATGCAACATCCTCCGCCTCCGCCACCTGTGAGCTTTGAGCCTAAAGCTCCGGCATCGAGCATCTTTTTCACAAGCTCATCATTTATGTCAAGCGAGACTCCGATTTCTTTCAGGAGTTGTTGGTTCGAATTCATCAGTATCCCAAGATCTTCAAAATCACCTGTTGCAAGAGCTTTCTTTCCTCTTCGCACAATGTCAACAGAACGATCCTGGAGACTTTGGAAATCGCCTGGGTCAGAGTCCTTGAACTTCTGCACAGATTCAACCATCTTCTTAGTAGGCCCGGTTTTTCCAGTTATCCCGACTACGAGAGAAAAGGGTTTTCCAATCTTAAGCTTTTGGAATTCTTTACCTTTTGTATATTCTATTGCTCCGCCGTAAGTGGCAATTACATTATCAATTCCAGACGGATTGCCGTGAAATGCTTTTTCACCTTCATAGGCAAATTTGTTGACCTGTTCCTCAGTTAATTTCATTCCATAATAATTTGCAAATGCACGAACCATTGCAACCGAAAATGCAGCTGATGAACCTAATCCGCCGCAGGTCGGAAGGTTGCCACCCATGAAAACTTGGAAATTATCTTTTACATCCATTGCGCCAGTAACATTTGCAATTGCCCTGTTTGTGAGTTCCGGGATTGTTCCTTTGGCATCTGTGACGAATTCCATTTCCTCCTGCTTCTCAAGCTCAACAACGCATTTGGACGAGATGCCGACGGCAATTGCAGGAGTTCCATGAACTACAAAGTGTTCTCCGAAAAGGATAACTTTTCCATAACCTATGCCTTCAGACATATACCTACTCTTGGATAAAAAAGTTTAAAGAGCAATTGGTCATTGGACTTTTTTGGGAGTTAATTTTCCAAATGCATCTAATTCTCTGTTAAGTTGGTCAAGGTTAAGCTTGGCTTTTTTGATTATGTCTTTCAAAATATCCATAACTTTTTGTGGATCAGAGATGTGGAATTTGTCTGAAAGAGAGTCGTATAATCGGTCCCAAGTGCCAAACCCGCAGAGTTTGTCGACCTTTTTTCTTATTTCTGAATAATCACTGCTGAAGTACGCGGATACAAATTCATCATCCCGGACAAGTTTGCCTAAAACATGCGCAACCCTGAATTGAAAACGATACTGTTCAGAAGAATTTGGATGTTTGTATCCTACCTCAATACTGAATCTGAGGGACAAATATTCTGTAACTCCTTCATCGAAACCATGTTTGATTGATTCCCTCCACTTTTTGTTAGTCAATGCTTTTGCATAATGAAGTGATTCATGAATTAGCAACGGAACGAGTCCTTTGACAGAATTCAGTTTCGCATATTCACCTTGGGAAACAAAGATTACATTACTCTTCTCATCACGCATAACCGCGCCAACAACAGAACCACTAGTGTTTCCCCAAAAAGCGACAGACTTCGTTCCACGAACCTCAAAGTAGGCATCTGGCATCACAATGAAATAGGGTGGATATTTCTCAATAATTTTTCTTGTTTCTTCTGGAAGAAATCTGTTTAGAACAGTCAAAACATCCATCGTATATTTTTTTGGAATGGCAAATGACTGATCTGCAATTTTGTTCCACTGATTTTCAGTAAGAGGAAATGCAATCCTATGTGCATCTAGGAAAGAATCCCAGAGCCCCCTTAGATAATTATGCGCCTGTTCTGAAGTATTTACATAAACCCATCCACTAGGATATTCAAGTTGTTCCATAGGTTTGGTTCTTGGACCCATAAACGCTAACCTTTCGCAACCCTTCCCTTAGGCTTCTTTATCTTCAAATCAGGATATTTGCCAACCATTACGTATGTATTTGCATATGGCATAAAGCCTGGAACGCCCTTGTTGAAGCCGACATTTGAACAGACCTTGAAATAATTGTATGCAACCAAATCAGGATTATTATTTGTAAGTGATTTAGAGAACAACAAGAATGCCCTGAGCTTCTCCAATGCTGCAGCAAGATTTGCAAAACTCTTTCGCTCTCCTTGGCCGAATTGCGCCATCTCGCCAGCCATTGGGATGGTGCTCATGAAAAATTCAAAGGACTTGTTCACTATTGTGTAATTAGCAGCTGACAAGACACCTGAAATTTCGTAATCCTCAGTTGTTTTCCCTACTAGAATTTTCCTGGCAGCAAACCAAGGCTTGACATTTCCAATGAAAACAACATTCGACGGCTCTTCCTTCTTGGAAGGATACGAAGTATTAGGAGCGGGCCTTATTGGAATGTTGAATTTCTTGAACATCTTGTTGAGAAAGTAGGATTCTGCAATAGGGATCATAGGTTTGTCATTGTTGCAACCAGCAAGAAGATCCTCCTTTTTTGTTGTCCTTATGCCTTCGATAAGATCAGTTTTCTTAGAAACAAGCTCATCTATTTTTTTCGTATCTATCCCAGAAAGTTCAAATGCCTTCTGCTCGATATCTTCGGAAAGAGAGGATAAAACCCCTGCAATCACTTTTGGATCAGGCTTGTCGAATTCGTATTTCTTTCCTATGTTAAAGCCCTTGTATTTGCATGTGAGGATGATTTCGTCTTTGTCCATAATATCACTGAAAAGATAAACACTGGTAGGGTTTTTAATCATTGCCAGAATTCGAATAAAAAAATGAAATGCCACCGGCGATCGAGAAATTCAATGAGAATTTCGAGAGATTTTATGTGAGGCATAAAATAGGTGGCTTCGAATAAAAAATGAGAAGCCACCGGCGAGAATTGAACTCACGACCTTGTACTCATTGGTTTCTGATGAAACTCTTTAGGCACCCCGAAAGAGTTTCTTACCAAGCACACGCTCTACCAACTGAGCCACGGTGGCATATGAAATAGGAATAACGTTTGAGTGCAAATTATTAAAAAACCAACTACTTCTTTTTTTCCGCACCCTTTAGAAGATTGATTATCTCCTTTATGTCTGCAGTATATGGTTCATGGATGCGCCCCTGGCTTGGGGATTTGACCAATTTCAGCCTTTCTGGGCATTTGTTCTCTGCCAGGTCATACGCGGTTTTCCCATCCTTGTCTTTTATCTTCAGATCCGCACCATTTTTCAGCAATATTTTTACAACTTCAGGCCAGCATCTCCAGCTATCCGCAGCATACATCAGTGCAGTTCTACCTTGCTTGTCTCTTGCATCCACATCCGCACCTTTTTTCAGGAAAAGGCTCACAAGGGAACTCTCGCCTCGAATGGAAGCGAGCATAAGAGAGGTTATCTCATCTTTTGTTTTGGCATCCACTTTCGCACCATGCTTGACAAGCAACACTGCGACCTCTATTTCAGGAGTGGTTGGATTACATGCCCGTAAGAGAGGCGTGTCACCTTCAGGATATTTTGAATTTACGTCCGCCCCTTTCTTTAAAGCTTCTTCCACTCCGTTAAGATTATCAGAATCAACAGATTCCAAAAGCAGGACATTCTTATCCTTTGATTTTTTTTCAAGGAGTTTTGCGATCTCCTTATGGTTATTCTCAATTGCAAAATCATAGGCCATGAAATCATGTTCATCCTTTAGAGTCACTAAAGCATCATGCTTCAAAAGAAGCTTTGCAATTCTATGGTATCCTTTCATTGCCGCCCACATGAGCGCACTCATTCCATTCCAATCCTCACCATTTATTTGAAAATTGGGATTGGCACCTGATTCCAAAAGAAGCTTGGCAATGCCATAATTTCCATCTGCAACTGCAATTATAAGCGAGGTCTGCGAATACGCATCTCCAACATAGGCTACTGCATTGACATTGGCGCCATGGGCAAGCGCATTCCTGACACCTTTCAGATCTCCCTTCTCCACTGCACCTAAAAGTTGTTCGTCTGCATTATTAACCATGATAAAAGTACGGAATCAAGGTTAAATAAGCTTATCTCCCATATACAAAATACATGGTAGAACAGAAGCAGGAGCAAAAGGGTCCAATTCACGGAGGGGATGACGATACAGAATACGTTGACACACCTCCAACAAAGCCAAAGCTCAAGAAATTCGCAAGCCATCCAGATAAGAATATACGAGATGTGTTCTGGGACATAATGGGGCTCTATGCAACCAAAAAAGAGGTATCTCCTGAAGAAATAAGGCACCATGAAAACTCAAGGATGGCACTTGTAAGGATAGCTGTGAGCACTTTGAGCAATCCTGAAAAGGACAGTTCAGGCCTAACCCCTAACTTCACTGCACTCTATACGCTGATGATGCTTCTTGACGAAGACTGGGAAGATGCCTTCATAGAATTCGTTTCAGAGAGCTATGAGGCCAAAAAAAGGCCAATGCTTCCAGTCATTGTGGCACTGAACAAGCTTGCAGAGAACTCAAGATACAAAGAAAAATTAAGCAGTCTCTTGTCCTCGATGATACGGGATAGGTATTCAACAGAATGCACTACTGCGTATCTAACAGAGCTGCACAATAAAGAAATGGTAAAGGAGATGAAAAAGGAATTGATGATAATTGCAAGGTCTGACATAGAAGAAAACCAATACAATGCCATAAATGCGCTCACGCACATACAGGACGAAGAGGATGTCCAGGCATTGTTCATCAACCTGCTCAACCACTGGGATGAGGAAACCAGAAGAATGGTTGCCATGATATTAAGTGAAAAGGTTGACTCCAAAGTACTGAAAGCTGCTAAAAGGCAGATGGGGTTTGAAACCAACCAATATATCACAAAAATACTTAAAAAAATAGTAAGCAAAGGAGAGAAAGATGGAAATACTAAAGATCCCTAGAGATAGGATAAGGGCGCTTCAGCAGGCCAAGAAAGAGATTCAGAATACGTGCAAGATAAAGCTAAACATAGTGGAAGGAGAAGTTACTGTTGAAGGGGATGTGGCGGATGTATATTTTGCAAAGGACGTTGTGAAGGCCGTTGCGCGGGGCTTCCACCCAAAGGTAGCGCTAAAGATATATACCAAGGATTTTCAATTCTATTTGATAAATTTGAAGGAGCATGCAAAAAGCGACAAAGCCATTACTTTAATAAAATCAAGAGTCATCGGAGAAGACGGAAAGATAAAAAGGGAAATAGAAGATTCGACTGATTCCTATCTTTCGATATATGGGAATACTATTGGGATAGTCGCCAAGATAGATACTGTGGAGTATGTGAAGGAGGCAATTGAAATAATAATCAATGGCTCGAAATTCTCAACACTTCTAAGATTCCTTGCAGAGGCTAAGGAAAAGATATTCATAAACAGGATTGCACCGAATAGGGTAAATTAATGGGCTAGTCTTTTCCCGATGGAGCCTTGCATCCTAGTTTCATGATGCCTTCTCTTTTTTGGCCCTTTGCCTCCATTATGGTCAACGCCATGAGTCCCCATCTTTGTTCTTGAAGGGTATACCCATCCGCCTCTTTGCACAGGTTTAGGCATTTCTTTTCTTGGTTCAGGCAACCTCAGTTCCTTTCTCAGTACACTTGCAAGATCATCGTTCATGCGGGAATCCCGAAGATTGAAAATGACTTGTTGGGGCGAAACATCAACTGCTCCGAGTCTAAAATATTTCTCCACATCAGTTGGATCCCTTCTTTTTGGATCGAAAACAGAGAAATGAGCATTATCTCTTTGCGAATGATCATCATTTTTCCAATCTGTCACCAGCTTAAATGAGGTGCCAGTAACAAGGCTGACAACCTGCAAAACAGGACTGTAAAAAGACGTGCAATCACTAGGAATATCAACGCTTCTTGCATGAGGTGGAATGTTTTTTCTTGGCTCTTGCCTTTCTCTTTTAGAATGTGCAGGTATCCTTAATTCTTGCCTCAAAGCATCTGCAAGATCCTGATCCTGAAAACGGTTTGAAAAGGCAAATGTGACGCTGTCTCCGCTTGGAGATATGAAAATTTCTCCGCAGGGTTTCGCACCAGTACTGGACCTACTATAACTGAAATCGCAAACTCGGAGAACTCCTGTTGCGTTATCTGGAATATGCATATCTTCGAAGCGCAAATACTTATTTTGAAAAAGACGTCTTATGACTCCGGCATTCACAGTCTTGCCTTCAGGAATATATATTGTAATTGTCAATCAAACACCAATAACAACAAATGTTAAGAAAGTTTTTTAAACCTAAAACCCGAATTGGAAAAGCAACTCCCAAAGAGAATAACATTAATATACTAACAGACAGGATGGCGAATTTATGGCAGAAGACAGCATCACAAAGAACTTCAAGGAACATTCCATTGCTGAGTTTTTCAAGAAAAACAAGCAGATGCTTGGATTTTCAGGAAAAGTAAGGTCGTTGACAACCATAGTGCATGAACTGGTTACAAATTCGATAGATGCTGCTGAAGAAAATAACATACTTCCTGAGATTGCTGTCAAAATAGACAGTCTTGGAGATGACCACTATAAAATCCAGGTGGAGGATAATGGCCCTGGAATCCCAATGGCATTGATTGGGAAGGCATTGGGCCAAATGCTTGCCGGCACTAAATTCCACAGGTATGTGCAGCAAAGAGGCCAGCAGGGAATAGGCTGTTCTGCATGTACAATGTACTCTATACTCACAACAGGAAAGACCGTGCATGCGATTTCATATAACAAAGGAAAAAAAGTGGAATGTGATGTGGGCATAAACTTCAAGACAAACAGGGCAGAAATTGAAAATGTTGTGGAGAGCGATGTGCCTGAAGAGAAGACAGGATTAATATATATTGCAGAGTTCAAGGAAGTCGGATATGAAAGAAGCAACCACGGAGTCTACGAATATTTGAGAAGGACTGCGCTTGCTAATCCGCACATAAAAATAACACTAACAGAACCAAACGGAGAAACAATAGTGTTTCCAAGATCAGTAGAAAACAACCCTCAGAGACCAAAGGAAATCCAACCTCACCCTTTGGGAATAGGGCCCCATGATTTGCTGGAAATCGCAAAACATCAGAAGCAGAGCGACAAAATTTCATCATTCCTGCAGGAATCATTCGCACGAGTGAGCGCAAACAAGGTGAAGGAACTTGAAGAGAAACTTCCTGAAATAAATTTCAACAAGAAGCCGGCAAACATGGAATGGGAGGATGCGGAAAAGATGGTCAAGGCCTTTCAAGAGGTGAAGTGGATAGCGCCTGCAACTGACTCTATAGTTCCAATAGGAAAGGAACAGATCGAAAAATCATTCAACAATATCTTCAATCCAGAATTTTTGATAGTGAGCGAAAGAAGCCCTAAGATATTCAAGGGAGGAATTGCATTCGCAGTTGAAACCGCAATAGCTTTCGGAGGAGGAGTTGCTGAATCCGGAAAGAGAGGAGAGGTCATGCGATTCGCCAACCGGGTCCCATTATTGTTTGACGGAGGAGGCTGCGCCATCACCCAAACAGTGAAATCAATAGACTGGAATAGATACCACCTCAAAAAATTCGACGAAGAGCCCATAGTGGTGCTTGTGAACCTGGTGAGCGTGCATGTCCCATATACGGGAGCAGGCAAACAGGCCATAGCAGATGAACAGGAAATAATGGACGAGATGAAGAATGCGGTGATGGAAACTGCTCGAAAAATACAAGTCCACATATCAGGAAAGAGAAGGGCACATGAAGTCGAAAGCAAGAAGAAATTGATATTAAGATATGTCGAACAGCTCTCAGGAGATTTGACACGCCTTGCAGAATACAAGAAGGACGATTTGAGAAAGATGCTTCTGAAGATAGTCGAAGAGAAATACACAAAAGTCATTGAAGAGCCTGAAGAAAAAGGCGAAACTGAAAACAATGACAACGAAGCAGAGGCCTCTGAAGAGAACGAAGGCTGACGCAACAGGTGGCATTCATGACTGACAAAAAAGCAATGGAAAAACTTGAAGAGCTTGGAAAGAACATGGTAAAGGAGATAAAGGCAGACGAAGGCCCGACTTTTGAAACAAAGATAAGGTCGAAAAGCAATACGATTTATGACCGGGGGATAGGTTGCCTGAGAGTTGGTGACAGAACAGAAATAAGAAAATTCCTTTCTGTTGGCGGTGCAAGGAAATTCATGCAGACAGTTGCAGTTGCTTCTAAAACCAAAGATTTCATTGGACAGGATCTGCACACAAGTATCAGAGGTCTTTATTATCAATTGAAATTCAGCCTTGGGGAAGACCTTGATGAGGATTTGTTCACAGAGCAGAGCGAAAGCAATGGACTCATAGAAGATCTGGAAGTTGCACTCGGAGTAACAAGGGAAGACCTGCATTTGACTACTGATAGAAAAGGAGTTGTTGCAGGCGAAATGATAGTCAAGGACACATTCGCAGGGGAGGACACCATCATTGATTGTTCAAAACAAGGAAGAAGCGGATGGATGGTTCCTTCAGACATTGACAATGGAATCGAACTTAGAGACATAAAAGCAAAATACGTTCTTGTTGTTGAAAAGGATGCGCTCTGGCAGAGGCTGAACGAAGATAAATTCTGGCAGAAAGAGAAGTGCATACTCATAACTCCAAAAGGCCAGGCTTCGCGTGGAACTCGTCGATTGCTTAGGAAACTGGCTGACAAAGGACTTCCTATTTATTGCTTCATGGATTGCGATGCCTGGGGATGGTATATCTACTGGACAATAAAAACAGGAAGTATGAACCTTGCCTATCTTGGCAGAAATTTCGCTGTTCCGGAAGCAAGATTCCTTGGGGTGACAATGGATGATATTGAGGAGTTCAAGTTCCTTCAAAAACTCACCATAAAGGCAAAAGATGTCGATGTAAAAAGAGCAGAGGAAATGCTTGGCTATCCCTGGGTCAACCAGCACAAGGAATGGGTCTCCAATCTAAAGAAGGTCATAAAGACAAGGAAAAAAATAGAACAGGATGCACTTCAAGGGCAGAGACTGACATTCGTTGGTGAATATCTAAATGACAAAATAAAAAATAAGAAATGGTTGCCCTGAAAGTTGACTACTGTAAAAAAATTCAATTCTTTTTATTGTGCGCCATTCGCACCAACAACTCCCTGGTTCTTAGCGATACAGCTTTCCACGCATACGCCACCCTGTAAACAAGATTGGTGGGTGACTGGGTCTGTCAAGGTTGCACAAAATGCCCTTGCTGCACATTCTTCATTGCACTCCTTTTTTTCATCATCCCAACAGGATTTTCTAGGCGGATTAGGATCAAAGATAGCTTTGCACTGCACGTAAAGACCGGACAATACAGGTGAAGGGCAAGTCGAATGCTTGCAACCAGTGTTAATCTCATTATTCTCATTGTAAGGAACTGTCAGAGCCTTGTACCACTTTATCTTTCCCATGGCAGAATCTCGCTCGTATTTGTCATCCCCAGGCTGAAGCCTTCCTTTTTCATTTAAATTATAATAAACGCATCTTTCCATGAATTTCAGGAAATCTGTTTGCCCGTAGCACCTTGTCTCATCATCAGACGTAAAAACATAGTTTCCACCATCAACTTTGCAATCTGTGTTCCGGGTACGTTCTGGATCAATTGCAGGATCGCACCACACTCCCGGAGTTTTGAGATAAAGTTTATACTTTGCCAACCAGTCGTCCTTCCATCCGCCACCGTATTTCTGCAGTGCGATATAGTATTCAGCAACCCTCACCTTATCAGAGTCTATTTTTGTAGGATCATCGTCATCCACAAAACCATAATCTATTTCCTTTCCCTTCACAAGGCCGATTGCAGAATCAAGCATCAATCTCAATTTCAATGTTCCCCAGCACATTGAATCGTCGATGTTGAATGGATTGTATTTGGCATCTGAACCAAGGCATTCAGAATTGTCCAACTGAGTATAGATATTGACTTCGCCATGTGGGCCATTATCAATGAGAACTGCCTTGATCTTATCTTTCTCAGCACTTGTAAGAGGCCGTATATCCCCATTTGCCAGCCTCCGGACTGAAAGAAATGCCACAGGATCAACAGATGGTGTGTTTTGCGGAAGCTCTGATTCAGCCTTCAGTCGTTCCCTGACATCGGCAGGATATTCAATTGCCTGCATTACCCCATAGGCGCAGGATTTCATCGTGGGTTTATTATTAACAAGCTTTGAATCACGGGTAAACTGTAAATTAATGTTGGCATTGCAGTCTGAATCAACATCATTGATTCCCTTGCTGTTTTCCCCAAAGGGCTTGCCATCTTCACCAGTCACAACTCCTAAAGGATTACAAGCATGGTTTAAAGGCAGGAAAAAACTTATTTCGCATTTATCATACTGGCTCTCTCCAATTATGTTCGCACGTATGATGTAAGGGTCAAGATCCCTCTTGTCTGCATAATAATCAACCATTGAACCTATTTCTTCGTAATTTGGATCATTTCCAAGAGGCGTAGTAATAGTTACTGAGTTTGACTCGTCCTGTGAAGAAGCGCACCATGCTTTTTTATAATCAAGACTAGGGAAACCATTCTTGTTTATATTGAATGGAAACTTTCCGGTGTAATCCGAATTGGCGCATGCATCGCATGAAAGGCTCAGTTCTGCCTTTGGCCTCATCTCCGAAACAACTGGCTGTGTTATATCCTTATTTCTATAGTCACTGGCAAGAATCAAAGAAATAAGGTTGTTTTGGTGGCTCAATGAACAGGTGGCGCCTTTTGCAGCAGGAAACAGTAATTTCATACCTGCATTCAACTTAAGAAGAGGATCGCCGTTCTCGTACTGGCTTTCAGTCTTCTTGTATTTCTGGCATGGCGCAAAGAAGCTTTTTTCAGAATCAGCAGACTTGCCTAATGAGCATTCATTTTTTACTCCGGTTTCCTTGCAGTAGAATGGATCGGCTTCATAGGGATCATATGAATAAAACGCTGCTCCAAGAACTCCTGATTTTATGAAGCCTGAAATGGTTTCAATAGCAAAGAATGTCGAATACACATTTTCTCCATTTGGATTGGTAATATCATAATCTGCCCATGTGCATGCCAGGGGATCAGTTGCAGCAGGAGGAACGGGAGTTCCCTTTGTTGGTTCTTTTGTATTAAAGTACATATATGTAATTACACTTGGTTTTTGATGTTTGTAAAGAATATATCTGGAAAATTCTCCAGCTTCCCTAAAAATTGAACCTGGATTGCATTTGGTTTGTGAATAATCTGTATTTATGCCAAATGCAATGAGATCTACACTAGGAATAACAGACTGGTCACTGAGAATGTCATCTATTCCTGTTGTATCCATATATCTTGGCGCAAGGGCAATCATGCAATGGGGGCATGCTGCTTTCATCACTCTCAGCTGTTCTTTCACTATAGCAATATCATTAGAATTTGAACTGTCGAACTCTGCTTCAGCAGTTATTATGACAGGGCCTGTTCCATCAAGTGCTTTTGCGATTTTCTCTGCAGCAAGGATATCACCATTATCAAGAGGCCGCCTCTCCTCGCCCTTAGGAGGTTGTGTGTAAAGAACATAAACAGGAATTACGCCGATGTCAAGATAGCAGGTTGCACGGCTACTGTCAATAGATTCATAATGGTCATTAGGATTATTTGAGCCAAGCACCCATTTGACACTCATATCTAATCTATTTTCACATAATGCATTCGACTGGCTGAATTGAGAAGAAGGAGCGCCGATCAGGAAATTCATGAGATATTCATCATTAGGAAGCTCATAAGGTGGTTTCAAGAGCTGGTCTAGATAACCATCATATTTGCAATCCAGATTGACCTTGCATTCCACTGGCTGGTTTGGCTGGCTACTGAAAGAAGTGAATATGTTGAAGAAGCTCGAGGTTTTTGTGCACACAAAACAGGCGCATGGGCCGAAGGTACATGGCATGGGCTCATCTTCTGTTGAACGTTTATTGAAAAAATCCTTGTCTCCGTAAACAGCTGAATACTCAGCCATGTTGCTTATGCATCCGAATAAAAGAAACATCAGAACAACAAATGTTAAAACGAATGTTTTTTTCATTAGTATTCATCCTCATTTTATACTAAAAACGATATAAATACTAACCCAAGAAGCAAATAAAAAACAATCGGTTTATGTCTGCATGTAAATTTTAAAATAAAAAGAGAAGGGATTATACTTTGTGGCAAAAGCTACACACTGCATTCCTCAGCTTCTGCTTTCCACAAGTACATACAATGACATTGGCTGCGTTCCATGGAGCTGCTCTTTGCGCTGCGCCTTTCAAGTCAGACTGGCCTTTGCCCCAGTTCGCTGGATTTGCCCCGCTTGGAAGATAATTCCCTGGATTCAGTGCATGGAGCCACCCTTGAGTTTTAGCTTTCATGACAATGTCTTTAGGTGCCATGAAAGGAGTGAACGGAGTACCAAGGCCTACTGGCGAAAGTATACCGCTGTGCCATACATAACTAAGTGGAGTCAGCCAGGCATTCATCGTATTCTGGCCGAAACCGAATCCACGAAGCTCCTGCTCCCTTCTCATCTGAAGGCCGACATCACTTATTTCCCTAGTATATATCTTGGAATATGCCTGATCCCTTATTGAGGCGATGTTCTTGTAGAACTCAGTCTGTGCACCAACCCCTCTTACCAGGTATTCTGCAGATATCGGGTCAGTCTTGAGCACATGCCTGTATGTGTAATAGGATGCACCTGGATTTGCTTCTCCAGTCCTTGCGTTGGCATAAAGACCACCGCCCTGCGCATAATGCATGATATCAAGAGGCTGCTGTAGTAAACCTCTGGCCATGTCCTTTCCTGCAAGCTGTGCCCACTCAGCAGGATTTCTGAAAGAACTTTCATCCATGCCCAGTTTTTTCTTGAACCAGCCAGTTACTGAATCTTCTCCACGATAAGTGGAAATCGGATTGGTTAAAACCCTTGTAAGATTCAAAGACCTAACATCAGTATATTGCCAGTGCCTGAGCGGATCCTGCGTGGTATCCCATTTTGAAGCATAACCCTGAGCTTCCTGCTGCATAGCTCTAAACATAGAGGCATAAGGCCTGAGCATGGCCCCTGCAAGAGACTGTAAACCTCCCTGCTGTATCATATACATTGCATATTGAGTAGGCGTCATGTGACTCATATTCTGCCTCATTGGATAGACGGCCTGGGGTCCAAAGTTAAATGAAGAATCCCAAGACTGATGAACACCATGCGAAGCACTGATTCTCTGTGGGTTCCTATCTATTGCAAAATCCCAGACCATATGGTAAGCACCATGCGCAACTGCAGAAGCTATCAGGGATTTCTTAATTGTTTCCCTGTCCCTAGGATTTGAAATATCTGAAAGGTGGGCTTCCCAATCGTTCTCATTCATCCTAAGCACAGCCACTGCATTCCTCAATGAAGCAGTCCTGAATACTTCTGAAGTTGAAGTTATTCCATATGATGCCGTATGCAATGGACCAAGAGATGCAAGCGCCATTTTTGTCGCATAATCCCCTAAGCCAAGTCCAAAATTCCTGACCTTTTGGAATACAGACATATCTGTTCCGAATAGAGTATCTTGTTTCAAAGTGAACATACGCAATGGATTATTCGGAGTTGTTTCTCTCTTTGAAATTATTCTTGCTCCGCTTTCATCGTAATATCTTGTATAGTCCCCAGTGTGGTTCGTGTAGCTCCAAAGAATGGAGTTGTACATTTTCTTTCCTTCGAATTTATCTTCCATCTTAGAAGTGAAATCTTTAACCTCGGCAAGGAAACCTGCCCAGCCAAGCGGATCCCTTTCAGGTGCCATTAGCTTGCCAGTTCTCTTATCAGTCTGCGCCTGGTGTGCACCCATTCCCTGCTCATCTTCGTGAATTCCTCCACCAAGGCGGTTATACTGCTCCATAAGGTCCCCTCTTCCGAACTTTGCAAAATCAACTCTCACGGAATCCGGATCGAATCTCCTCCATTTTCCGTGTTCGTCTTGTATTGCAACATATCCGCCAAGAACCCTGTCACCCTGGCCCAATCTCATGCCATGCACATGCGGAGCCCAACCTCCTTCATGCATCATAACCCATGGATTGCCTGAGTTAACGATTGAATTATATGTAGGGCCTTTCTTGATGTACTCTTCCAGAGAACGTGACCTTGCCTGTGCAAGATTTCCCAGGTGGTTAAGCGCATCCCTGTTCCCAACATCAATGCTTTCAAGTTCTTTGTGAGTCCTAAGGTCATCCTGCCTTGTGTTAAGCGAAGCTGCAAGGAATCCTGCAAGTGATTTCGCATAGAAGTTCGCAGTTTCCCTTGAGTTGGAATATGTGTTCTGGCCGAATGTGGAGTTGAAATATGATTTCATATCCTCCTTCATCCTATCCAGTACCCATAATTGTTCACGTTTCTGTTTCCATTGTGAAACCTGGTTAGGCGTCCAAGTATGAGTCTGGTCTGGGTTCACCCCGCTTTGTACCATCTCCTGTCTTAACTGCCTTTCTATGACTGGATTCACTGGGTCATAGTGTGCCCTGGTAAAACGCATATTGACCCATTCGGTTATTGAGAACGAAGCTCTTGGATCCATTTCCTTTTGCCAGTGCCTCTTCATGTCTGCTTTCCACCAGTTGGCATGTGGACCTATTTCATCCAAGTCGCCCAGCCATATAACCTGGCCAGACTTTGGATCCCTTATTGCACCTTCTTTGGCACTCAGAAGATCTGATTTGAGAGGATTTTCACCCTTCTTCAAAGACTCAGTAAGATCCTTGTCTCCCCATCCTTTAATTAACAATGAAGGATCAACAACTTGTTTGTCAACATCTATTCCCAAATGTGCATATGCTTCCTTCCATCCGTAAAGGACATTGAAGAAATCTCCTATGTTGGCCTGCTCAAACGATTTGTTGTTCTTTGCAAGATATTTGTCAAGGACTGCTCTTCCTTCATCAGTTATAAGTTCTTTCATATAGATTAATGCATGCTGTTCTATTTCATGGTAAACATGAGGATCAACACCAAATTGTTTGCCAAGCATCTTTGCGGAATCACTAATATTATCTGCTCCCATTTCTCTGTTCGGCCTAAGAGTAATCAACCTATTTAACTCATGTAAATACTCCTGCATTATTACTTCCTTTATTCCTGCGCTCTGTGCAAGATGGCCATTCTCTGCCTGGTCTATGTAAGACCTGAATATCAAGACTTCAAACATCTGATGGCCTTTGCGAGGATCATCTATATTATCATGGAGTATTGCATACTCATAGTTAGGTCTGCCGTTTGCTATGTGATCATACAACCTGACCATTTTCACATGGCTTTCTTCTCCGCTGTTTTCTATTCTTTCCAAAACAGCCAATTCCTCTAAAACTGCTGAAGTCTTTGATGAAGCATTATTGGACCTTGCAAGCGTAACTAAAGCCTCTAGTTTCTGGCTCAGTGTCATTGTTTCATTTGCAAGAATTGCCCTTAATTCCCTTTCAAGAGCCTGTAATCTAGGGTCATTAGAATATCCGCACTTCTTTAGCCAATCAACCTTCTTGTAAGCGATTTCAAGCATCTGCTCTGCTGACATGTTGAAGTTCATGCCTTTTGCCCTGAACATATCCGCCATAAGGCCTCTCATAAGGTCTCTTTTCGCCTCGTCATTCCATATCTGATATTGGTTTTTCATCCTTTCTCTTATTGGATAGAAACCGCCAAGGTCTACGAGACCGCCTGTCCAACCTTCAAGATGCTTATGTAGTGTCTTCAATCCCAATGCATTAGCAACTGGTTTCAATGGGGTTGCAACAACTGCCTTTCCGAATCTTCCAAAAACCTGGAAAGACCTTACTGTAGAATCAAATGCTGCAGGGAAAAAACCTCCAATCTGGGCAAAGTGCTTCAAACCCATGTATTTTCCTACCGCAGATTGGGCAGTAAGCATAACTACACTCCTCTTTCCTATATCTGGGGCACCAGTAAGTTGTTCAAGATGATGTTGAGTTACGTTTGCAAACTGGAACTCTTTAAGATTAGCTCCAAGCATGCCAGTACTTCCTTTCATACCTTCTAATTTATTTATAACCTTACCTGCAAGAGCCTGCTCTTTCTCTCCCCAATGCCTTGGATTCATGGCAAGCTGGGAAAGCTGTTCATGCGTGAAACCTGCTTTTGTTCCTCCTACATACATACCATAAAGGAAATCCTTGGTTCTCTGTCCGCCTAATTCTGCTTTTTTGTCAGCATAGGCTTCAACTTTTCCCTTTGCAGCCAATGACTTGTCAACGAACTGTTCCGCCCTTGCATTCAATCCACCCGAAACGCCTGCGCGAGAAAGCTGGTATATTGCTTTTCCAGCAAGTGCCATCTTTCCACCAGCTACTTTCTTCATTTCACTATAACCAAAACCTCCAAGCACCTGTCCGCCTGCTGCGAATGTTTTCGGAGAAGGAAGCTTTGGAGACGAAATGTCCAAAAGAGTTATAGGGCTCTTTCCGCTGAAGTACATGGAAGCAAATAAAAGTCCCATGAGAATTGCAAATGGGAAACAATAGGTCACGTTGGTTGCAGTGTTCATTATTTCTGAAAGTTTGGAACGGAACCCGCCTAAAGCGCTTATCTCATTGTCACAAAGCTGAATTGAATTGGACCTGGTATTATAATCTATTTTTCCCCCAGGAGCGTAAAATGCAACAAAAGAATTGCATGTCTTAGAATAATATTGTTTAGAAATAACACAGTATCGTGAAACGACTTCCACCTCGCTTCCAACTCCTGCAATATTGTCTGCATTTGTAGTGGAAACAACTTGAGTCCATGGCGTAGTACAATCAACACCCTCTAGGAAAGTGCCGTCTTCCCCGTAGAAAACAACCTGGACCTTGCCATCGTCTGCAACTGTTGGCAGTATATTAGACGAATCTCTCATTGCAACGCTCTGAAGATACTCCTTCATCTGGCCGCCGAATAATGAATTGACTCCGCATTTCTCATTTGCAGACTGCGGATTGTCTCTTATACATTTCTGAATCTGGGCCTGTATCTCATCCGAAGACGCCAGGGATTTTGAAAAACCCTGTATTACTATTGGAACCAGGCCTTTCTGTTCGCATGTGGTTCCAAAAGCATCAGTTTTGCAATCTGATTCCTGATACAATACAGCGACTCTTGTTTCAACCAGGATGTTGGAATCCTGTTGTGCTCCTGGAACAGGAATTGGATCCGCTGCCCCTAGGGTAGACAAAACAAGCAGAAACGCCACAAAAATACTTATCAATTTAAAGTCCATGATATAATTGCTGCTTGGACTCTTTATAAATGTTATAGTTTGGAGGGTTGAGGGTTCTGACAAAAACGACAAAAAATGTAGTTTTTTAAATAGTTACGTCTTAAAACAGATTATGAAAGAAGAGAAGCAGGAAAACCCATTCAGAACAAAAAGGCTATTCATAGGAAGAAAGGGCATACTCAGGGAACTTGAGGAAGACTTATCATCTTCAGCATATTACGAACCAAAGGCAGTTGGTTTGGTTGGAATGAAAGGAATAGGAAAGAGCTTTATCCTTGAAAAGGTAGAGGAAATGGCTGAGAAAAGAAGATTCATGGTGATCCATCTTGCTATGCAAAAGAAAGAAATGCTTGATGAAAGATTAATCAGGGAAACTGCAAACTCTGCAATGCACATGCTTGTGGAAATCCCATCCAAGAACAACAGGGAATATTTTGAACATATTATCGAAGGGAAGATGCAAAACTATGAGAAGATAGAGAAAATATATGACAAAATAAAAAATAATGTACATGGCATCCTTTTTCTGATTGAAAACTGCAATGAGATAAGAGAGACTGCAAAGATAGACAAAATGCTGAAGGGAGTTATGAGAAACAAAAGGCCATTCATGTTTGTATTTTCAGGAACCTGCAGTAATAAGATATATCTGGATAAAAAGATAAAAATAGAGCTTTTCACAGAACAGGAAACCAGGAGTTATATGGAAGTATACCTCTCAGGCACCAACATAAAAATGGGAGAAGAATGTATAAAAACAATATACCGGGATTCGGAAGGCCACCCTTTCATGATATGGGAAATCTGTTCCATCCTTTATGGAAAGTTAAGGGAAAATGAAAAGATAATAACCCAAGGCCATTACTTGCTTCATCTGCCGTCGATAATGGCAAAGCTTTCAAAAGAGATGTTCGACAAGGTATATTATGAGTTGTCAGAGTCTGAAAGAGAACTGCTGAGGCTTTTGGCTGAAAAGGAGAAGAGTGCAAAGGAGATTTCAGAAGAAAGCAAAAAACCCATGAATACTGTGACTACTCTCCTTCTCAGGATGGAAAAAAAGGGGAGCATAATAAGAGTGAAGCGTGGCATTTACAGGATATTCAATAAACTATATGGGAAGTATGTTCTGGAGCACAGTTGACTAATTAGATTTACTAGTCAGTAGGAAGTTGCGATTTCCCAGTCAGAATCAAAGACCTTCAGGAATTCCGAAACCAATGGAAGGTTGCTTATTATGACCGAAGCTTCTCTGTTGAAGTTTAGTGCGCTTCTGGACCAGTTATGAGAACCTACCAATACTGTCTTTTTGTCGATTATGATGAATTTGGAATGTGTGAGCTTGAATGACTCTGAAGCCCATCTGACTTCTATACCTGCGCTTTTGAGTCTTTCAAAAGTCCTAGTATTCTCTTCGCTCATGACGTGCTTTTCCATTATTACCCTGACATCAACTCCTCTTTTCTTTGCTGAGACCAATGAAGAAATCAATTCATCTGAGGAAAAGACATACATCTCCACATAGGCGCTTTGCCCTGCAGAATCAATGAGATCAACAATTGTCTGCTGTGCGCCTGGAGAGAATACTGCAACCACTGAGGTAGGAAAGAATGATGAAACAGAATGATATGCCAAAAAACCGATTAGTATACCAAGGACAAGAAAAATAAGTCTATTGTCTTTTTCAATTCGCATAAAAGAGAAAAGAAAAAATGAAAGGATTACCTGTTGCTTGCCAAGTGGTAGATGCTCCTAAGAGATACTACTACTGCAGCTGGTGCAACGAATACTGCCAATGCTGAAAGCAATCCGCTTATTGCATCAACCATAGGACTCAACTGAGGAGTCACGGTTAATACCAACAAAAGCGCTGGCACAAGGCTTGTTGCAGTTGCCATCAAAGCGATTGTTGCAATCAGGAATGAATCAGATTCCTGTGCAGTCACATTCAATAGACCCACAATTAACCCTAGTAATGCCAAAACCCCAAGAATAGTCGGAAGGTTTGCCTTTACTGTATCCACTGAGGAGAAAACCCCTACGATTAAAGCAACTACTACACCCAAAAGGAACAGATATGCTCCATATTTGGATCCATATTCTTCAGTTACATTTCCCATTTTACCACCTACTCCTAGTCCTTTAGAACTTACTTGGGACTTTTTTGCCATGTTTGATCACCTATTAAAATATCTGCCCGAAGGCGATAAAAGGAATTCAAAGATAATATTTATAAATGTACCTGTGTGTTTTTAGACTATGAATGAGATATTTTTTGAAAAGGTGAGAGAGTATTCCATAGTTTTTGCAAACAGATTCAAACGCAAGGAATTCGGTGAGTCCCAGGGCTTCGGTGTGCGCTCATTGAAAAATAGGAAGATTGGCTTTTCTTATTGCTCAAAGGAGGATGAGTTAGAAAGGGCGATTGAGAAGGCAGAGGAAATTTCTGCATGCTCGCCTTCAAGCGATTTTTCTTTCCAGAAGAAATCGAAATACCCCAAACTGAAGATCGTTGACAGAAAAGCAAATGGTATAGACGCAAATGAATTGAGAGATATGGTCGAGGGATTGCAAGATTCAATGAAAGGTGTTGAAAATAAGAGAATACAGCTTTCATGCAGTTCATCCACCGCAAGATTAGAACAAGAAGAGCTTGGAGTCGATGCTTCGTATGATAAGACGGTGTTCAGCATATACGCAGAAGCTACTGTGAAAAGAGGAATAGGTTTTGAGATATATTCTTCGAATTTCCTTCCGAAATCAGACAAGATGGAGGAAATAGGCGAAAAGGCTTCAGAAACTGCCAGGAAGATGGATGGGGCCAAGAAACCCAAAACAGGGAAGCATAGGCTCGTGTTTGATATAGATGCAATAGGGGATTTGATCAATATACTCCTTCCTTCATTCTCTGGAGACTGGAAAAGGAAGAAGATAAGCAACATTTCGGACAAACTTGGAGCCACGGTATTTGACGAAAAATTGACCATACTTGATGACCCTTCCCTCACCTCGTCAGCAAGACCTTTTGATGATGAAGGTACTGTATCACGCAAACGGAGCCTTGTTGAAAATGGGGTTGTAAAGGGATTCATGTATGACAGAGAAACAGCTGCCCTTGAAGGAATCAGTGGTGAAGGGTTCTGTGCAAGGCAGAATTTCATGTCTCCGCCTGGGATTTCATCCTGCACCCTTACCATAAAAGAAGGGGATTTGAAATCAGTTGACGAACTTGGTAGTTATATATTAGTAAAATCAGTGCATGGTACTCATACTGCAAACTCCACCACAGGTGATTTCGGAGTTGAGGCAAATATTGCATTCCACAAAAAAGGAAATGAGTTGCTGCCTGTACGCGGATTCATGATTACAGGTAATATATTTGAGATGTTTAGGAATATTGAAGGTTTGGAAAAAGAGAGACATGAGAGGGATGGATTGGTTTCGCCAAGGATTGCTTTCAATGATATTGTGATAGTGTGACAAAAAGAACTACTGACAAACAGTATTTTTTTTCATCCTCTTTTTTAGGCTCTAAATCATCGCTATTATAGATTTTAACTCTGTAAGCACGGCTACTGCTGAAATACTCCTTAAGAGGGCAGTCATTACCTTCAGTGTCCACAGTCCAGTTTATTGCTTCAGGCTGACCTTGTTTTCGAACACAAGTATGGCCTACTGCAACAAGCGCTCCTGTTTTATGCCATCCATAATCCGCAATCAAAAGCATCATCTGACCAGGAAAGAATAGGCAGCTCGACCCTTGCCCCAACAGGCCCTTGGACAATTCCTTTTGCAATAATCCGGACGCAATCGCTCTTGACGCCATATTCATTTGTTTTAACTGTCCAAGAACAGATTAAAGAACTGACTCCAACATCGAATATTTCAGGAGTTTCCTGCTTGGCAGGCGGTGCTACTGTAATATTCTCAGGAGTTGGCAGGTTCTGCACAGCTGGCTGCTTGTATATACAACCGCTGATAAAAAGACCTATGAACAATATGATCAGAAACAGGTTTTGATACCATATGTTTCTATGCTTGGCGAGAATATACATATGTTTCTTACTCATTTTGTGAAGTAAGCTTATAACTTTTGTGTACAAAAAAGTACTAATAAGGTTTATAAAGTGTTTGCATAAATGAAATAAAGTGGTGAAATAAAATGAAACAATTAGGTGTAGCCCCAACAAATGGAAATAAACAAAGTGCAATAGCTCTTAACAGATTATTTAGTAAACTATTACAACCAGAAACTCTAAACGGAAAGAGTAGAATGATACGGATCTTAGGAGGTCTGGAAGGGCAAATACAACTCTCAGTAAGGCAAACAGTATTTCAATTAAGTGATGCAAAAGCAAGATTGCTATCACTTCCAGAAGCAGAAAATGCAATGATGTCCGACAGTAAACTCACTTCTCCAGTCCTGACTGGAACAATAATCGTATGCTCTGGAAATGAAGTTTTTGGGCGAGAAGTTGTAAGTGGAGACATGGCTATTGCCGTACCACATCAATTTAGCTGGGCTACTGGCACATTAGTGTTGCATCCAGAAGTAGCAATGGTCAGAGAGGATGATAGTAAGTTATTGGTACAAATTCCGCCATACGCAATACATGTAAAGGGCAGAGTGCAATTTTTAGGTTCAGCAAATTTTAGTCCGGAATCAATAGGGCAATATGCAGGATTCTGCGTTCTGAATGGCGGAGAAGTGCATGCTTTCAATAAATTAAGTGATACCTTTGCAGGCATACCTACAATACCAGTCCTACGATAGATTTATTTCCAATTTTTTTATTTGATTTTTCGTTCTTACTTTCTTATTTTGTGCAGATCATTTCCCAAAAACTCAGTAGTCAAACCTAAAGCGGAACTCGCCTTGTTTTGAAACCCTCACATCTATGGTATCATGATGCCTTTCCCCTGTATGAGTGGACATTAGAAGATAATGTTCCTTCGCATCAAGGCATGTGCCTCTGTACAATACCAAAGTGCTATCGAATTCAAAATGCCTTGTGGCATGATAGACAGGAAATAAACTTCCGTGCTCTTCATGGTCTTTTGCAGTCAATAGATCTATCCTTCGCAATTCAAATGCAGAGCAGACAAGGCACAGATAGGGTTCAAAATCAAAATCATCTGAAACTGCAAAGAAATACTGCACATTCGGATGGTCACATCTGCCTCCTTCTGCAATAGATAGGGACATGCCTCCGCCTGTTTTAATGACCACATTGCTGAAAACCCTTTCGCTCAAGCCCTCATCATAACAACTTAAATATCTAGTCGCTACCTTGTGTGGAATTGGAATAAAAAAACCCTCAGGAAATGAATCGTATGGGATATGATGAACGCAGGTTAAAGCTGAAGAATAGAATCTAGGCCCAAATTCAGTAAACTCTGCAAAAAGCCCTGCAAATACATCGCTTGACCTAGAAAAACCAGACTCCGGATTAAAATTCCAGAGCTCAAAATTGGTTCCTTTTATAGGCGAATAGAGCTTTGTTTCCAACAGCGGAGGATTTTCCCTTGCCCTTGGCGGAATCCTAATCCAAAGGCCAGTAGTAAGTTTATAGTAATGATCCCCATTTGCAACTGAACGCCTGTATCTAGAGGTGGCAATTGCTGTGGAACTGATTTGTCTTTGTGACATATGGGACAATAATATATAACAAAATGTTTAAATCGCTTCTTTTTTCCTAAAAACCGCATCAACCTTTTTTAATCTAATTATTGATTTAATATCGATTATACTATGCGCGAATTCAAGACAACTGAAGAAATCGAAGTCCCAAAGAAACTCATTGACCAAGTGATAGGGCAAGATAAGGCCGCAGATATAATAAGGAAAGCAGCTGCACAGAAGAGGAATGTTCTGCTCATAGGGCCTCCAGGAACTGGAAAGAGCATGCTTGCACAGGCAATGGCAGAATTAATGCCAAGAGAAGAACTTGAAGATATTTTAGTCTATCCTAATCCAAACAATGAGAACCAGCCACTTATAAGGGTTGTAAAAACCTATCCTGAGTATGAATACCTTACTAAGAATCCTACTTTGATAGGGTATTATAATCAAAAAGAAATAATGATTCTCAAGGGAGCAAAAAAAGAGGATACACCAAACATATTGAAAGTCGGGCTTGGAAGAAGAGTAACCAATACCAAGAAAACAATAGACAAGAATTCTTCGTCTGGAATTCCGACTAACACACTCATACTATTTATCGGCCTGGTGATGATTTCTGTTGTCCTGCTCTCACCCTCTCTGGTAAACGAAGACACCAAATGGATGATAGTAGCAGTACTGGGAATATTTGGATTGCTTTACATATTATCTAATGCAACTGCAGGACTTGGAAGAAGGGCAGGAAATTTCGAAGAGATACTTCCAAAATTGATAGTTGATAACACAGAACAGATGATGGCTCCGTTCATAGATGCAACAGGAACAAAGGCAGGTGCGCTTCTTGGTGATTGTAAACATGATCCATTACAATCAGGGGGTTTGGGGACTCCGGCCCATTTGAGAGTGGAATCAGGAGCCATCCAAAGGGCAAACAAAGGAGTCCTATTCATAGATGAAATAGCTTCACTGAAATGGAACTGGCAGCAGGAATTGTTAACAGCGATGCAGGAAAAGAAATATTCGATAACCGGCCAAAGCGAGATGGGCTCAGGAGCGCTTGTGAAGACAAGGCCTGTGCCAACTGAATTCGTGCTTGTTGCTGCAGGAAATTTACAAGACATGAAACAGATACATCCCGCACTTCGCTCAAGGATAAGGGGTGCAGGCTACGAAGTCTACGTAGAAGACAGTATGGAAGACAACAAGAAAAATGAGGATCTGCTTGTGCAGTTCGTGGCGCAGGAAATAAGAAAGGATAAAAGAATCCCCAATTTCACAAAAGAAGCAGTTGCTGAAATAATAGACCATGCAAGAAACATGTCTGGAAGAAAAAAGAAACTCACGCTTAATTTGAGAGATCTCGGCGGCCTTGTAAGGGCTGCAGGAGACATTGCAAAGCAACAGAATCTTCCGATAGTGGACAGGAAACAGGTGCTCGAAGCAAAGAAAATATTTATGTCAATCGAAGCTCAATTAAGCAAGAAAATGATTGAAATGAAAAAAGAATATCAGACCGTCCTGACAAAAGGTTTTGAAGTCGGAAGGGTGAATGGCCTTGCTGTTCTTGACCAGAGCGCAGGCTTGGTTCTGCCAATAGTTGCAGAGATGACACCTGCATCTTCAAAGAGCGAAGGAAAGGTAATTGCAACTGGAAAGCTTGGGGTAATTGCAAAGGAAGCTGTGAATAATGTTTCAGCTGTCATTAAAAAACATATTGGTGCGGACATTTCACGACAAGATATGTATATTCAATTCTTACAAACCTATGAAGGTGTTGAAGGAGACAGTGCAAGTATAAGCATTGCAATTGCAGTAATATCAGCAATAACCAAAATACCTATAAACCAGGAATGCGGAATGACAGGCTCGCTTGACATTCGTGGAGACGTTTTGCCAATAGGCGGAGTGAATGCAAAAATAGCTGCTGCAATAGAGATGGGGCTTAAGAAAGTGATAATACCCAGTTCCAATATGGGAGACGTACTAAGACATGATAAGAAAATACGGATAGTTGCAGCAAAGACGATTGTGGATGTCCTTGAGCATGCATTGAAGGACACTAAGGAAAAGAAAACGATGCTTGCAAAGATGAGGAAGGAGTTTTGATAGAGAAAAGAAAGGATAAAAACTGATTATTTTTGAGGAGCTTCTGTTACTGAACTACTTTTAAATTTATCTATTACAACAATTTCCCACACTAACTTCTAAGCACCTATCCTTCAGCCTTTGTTAGTATATTATCACCTATTGAAAGTATGGAACCGAATGATACGAAATATCTTTTATCAAACATGGTCTGTACAACAAGCGAAGTTGTCTTTGGGTCCACTCCGATGACCTTTCCCAAATATGTACCCTGCTGGGTTATGACTTCTTTTCCCTCCAGCTTCATACCCTGCACCATGGAAGACCGTATCTCACCTATTATATAAGTGCTGCCATATCCTATGAATATAGCAAGGACAAGAGTAGCCAGAAAGTCTGAGAAGCTGACATATGGAGGCTCAAGATTCAACACCCAGTCGCTGCCAACCTTCAAAACAAGGAATGCGAGTATCAGTGCAACGCCATACATGGAATATTTGGTAACAATGAATTTCCTCTTTTCAGAAATCGCGTCAATGGATTTGCCTACGAGTATGAGAAGAAATGAGAAAAGGAGCAGGAGACTCGTGTTCCTTATCACATATGCAATGAGTTTTTCCTGGTTGAAACCGCTTCTCATACCATCGAAAAAAGATTGGTAGCAGATCATAAGGGCAGTTATGAAAAGAGCGATTGCACTCACATAGCTGACCCAGCTGGATTTCTCAACTGAAAAACGGAATTCCTTGGCAAGGTTGAAGAAAAATGTATCCACTCCCAAAAGCCTGAGAAACAACAGCAAGGAGATAGTAAGGGCTATGATATCAAGCCCAAGGCCGAACATTCTGGAAAGGCCGAATATCAATAGGAGCAATGCGGGTATTCCAAGAAGTATCTTAGCATAGTGAGGATCCTTGAGCTTTTCAAGAAGGACAAAATAGGTCTTCTCAAGCTCCTTGGCCTGCTTTATGAAAACAACCTTGGTTGAGTCAACCTTTATCCTGGATTTTATGATTGGCAATATCTCCTCGTCAGACGCCCCATCAGAAACAAGTATGCAGGAACTTGCATGAGTCTCGCGGATGATTTTATCAAGCTGGAAGCTTATTGCACGGTCAGCCACATACCCTAGGCTCTTATCTCCGGTGAGTGTGATTACTTCGGCATCTATACCATCTTTCTTGAGCTTGTCAAAAAGCTTGACTGCGTAGAAGATGGTATTGGAGTCAGGATCCTCAGGATCAGCTAGGGATAGTTTTGTGGCTGCTGTGATATTATTCGCCCTGCCAAATACGGGGCCTGAAATGCTTGCTTTCTCAAACAGGTCGTTATCCCTATCTATGCAAAGCACTAGTAACGGCAGCTTCATGATATCTTTTCGACTTAGGCTTTTTTAAATCTAAGCAAACTAAATGGAATATAAACTTTATGATATAAAGCTATTACTTTACGAAATAAAAGCAATGGCAAAAAAAAGTGATATTGATGGAAATCGAAATATTGAAAAAAGAGAAGAAGCACCTGGAACTCAGGGTTTCGGACGTTGATCAGATAATACTAAGGCTTCTAGTAGACAAATTGAATGCAAACAAAAACGTAGAGTTCGCAGCATGCAAGATAGAACATCCGACTTCAGGAATTCAGCGCATGATCGTAAAAACCAAGAAGGACGAGCCTATGGATCTCGTGCTTGAAGCACTTGAAGAAACCACCAAGGAAGTCAAGGAATTCGCTTCAAATTTCAAGAAAAAATAGGTAGAGCATGCTGGCCGAACAGTTGCAGAAATGGTATGCTCAAATCGCCATAATATTAGGCACACTTTTTCTTTTCATAATAACCAAGAACATATTTTTCGGGATAATGATAGTCCTGGAAATAATTATATTTGTAGGACTCGAGGTTAGACAGGGTGCGACAAAGCATGGCTGGAAAAACGAGATAGTTGATACGCTCATCGCATTCGGCGTAGCTCTTGGATTCTGGATATTCTTATGTATAGTATTGCAGACTTCAAGCCCGATCTCAGCAGTAGTTTCATGCAGCATGCTTCCAAATCTTGAACGTGGGGATTTTGTAATAGTGCAGGGATCTCAGATAAATGCAGAAGAAATAACTATGACCAAAACTGAATTCGAGGAATTCTCCAAGACAACTGTTCTGGTAAACAATGGTGTCAAACTAAATGGATCGCTTTATGCCAACTGCTTTGGATTGAGCCCAAAGGGCGAGCTCTTGATAAGTGTCAATAAGACCTGCCAGGATTTCTACAATAATCCAAGTAATTATCATGAACAAAAGGGCCCTGTCACAATATATTATTCCTCCTGCAACCTGAAAACCGCAGAAGGCAGCATAAAAGCCCCATGCGTGAAGGAATATGGGTTCAAAGGCAAAAAGTACCCAATCAACCATGATGGAGACATTACTGTTTATCAACCTAGCAAAGAAGACATCTACTCAAAGATCGGCGATATAGTGCACAGAACCCAATTCATAATAAATGTCGAAGGCGAAAAATATTATGTCACTAAAGGCGACAACAACCAGATTTTCGATGTCCAAATGTATGCATATGGAATGGGGAATACCCCTGCAAAGACCCTAAAGGGCAAAGTGCTTTTCAGAATACCCTATTTGGGATACCTAAAATTATTCATATCTGGCCTGTTCTTTGAAGACGGGCAATGCAAGACTCTTTTGGGAAACTGACTTAAAAAAGATAATTCAAACAATACTGCCAACAGAAAGTAATTTAAAGCTCATTGGAAGGATGTAGGTATGTCACGCCAACTACCGCCATGGAACGAAGAAAGAGAAAATGCATTGGCAATGATAAGGAAAAGGAATTGGAAGGCATTGGAAAATATGCTGAAAAGTTCTGAAGAGAACCCTAAAAACGGTGCGATTTTCGCACTTTGGCAACGCGTCCAGGAAAAGAAGGACATCACCCATGCGATTCCTGCATTATTCTCAATGTTGAAAGAGGATTCAGGAATGGTGGCAAAGGTAATTGATTACCATTACATAAACAAGAAAGATAAGAAGAAATTCGCTGAGATGCTTGACGATAAAGAAATAAACAAACCAATCATAAGTGCGTTGTGGACAATTTCGCTTGAATTCAATGAAGGCCTTTCATTTATAGAAGATTTACTCGTGGCAAAATTGAAAGGCTATGATCATGCCATAAGAAGCTATGCAGCAACTGATCTAGCATACCATTATTCAAACAGAAAAAAATATGACAAGCTAATTGAGTTCCTAAAAAGCAATGATCGCGAGATCAGGGAATCTGCAGAAGTTGTGCTTGACGGAGATGCACAATTCAAGGATAAAAAAACAGCGCAGAAAATACTTGAGGCAATTGAAAAGGCAGGGATAAACAAGAAAAATCCGGAGATAAAAGAGATAATTAGAAAATGCAGTGAGAACAAAGGTTAAACCTTGATTGTCAAATCATCCCTGGCTGCAACAGTATCCGCAAAAATCTTTTTTGCTTTTTTCTCCGCCTCTCTCCTGTCCGCCATATTTGAATAATTTGAAGCCTCGAAATGAGTTAGAATCAATCGCTTTACATCTGCCTTCTTTGCGACTTCTGCGGCATCATGCGGTGAAAGATGAGGCCATCCCTTATATTGATTTCTCTTGTTCCAGGTGCATTCTGTTATGAAAACGTCTGACTTTTTTGCCAGTCTGACGAGGTTGTTGCAAACCCCTGTATCAGTGCAATAAGTTATCTTCTTTCCCTCAATAAAAAAAGAATAGCCAAAACAAGGATCTGCATGGTCGAGATAATCTGCCTCGAACGTGAGAGCGCCAAGCTGATCCTTGCCCTGTTTGAGGTCAATAACCTTCACAGGATATTTCCTGTTAAGCAATTGCAATGGCGCTGTGAATGGTTTTGCCATTAGCCTGCCCAATATTCCTTTGGTTCCAGGCTGACCTGCAATCACCAGACCTTGGGAAAAATTGAACTTTAGGAGAATATGCAAGCCACTGGTATGGTCGAGATGGAAGTGGCTGAGAAACAGATAGATGGGCTTCTTTTTGTCTTTAATATACTTGTCCAATTTCCGTATTCCATTCCCCGCATCCAAAACAACATATGCTTCCTTTGAATCAATCAATATGCAAGGAGTTTCACCCGTATTCGAATCGAACCAACCATTTGTTCCTAAGAAATGGATCTTCACAGCATCACCTGTAATGGTTCTCTCTGAAATTAGGAAGTACGAGCTCTGAAAGCACCCTATGCAACTCAGCCTTCTTCGATTCAGCTATGTTCAGGGAATCTATTTTCTTGGACCATCGTGAAATTGAAGAGGCAATCCTGTTGATAAGCTGTTCGTTGTCGCAATATCGTGCGTAGGTAAGGAGAGAATTGAATGCATAAAAAGAATTTGACTCACCCAACGCTTCAATAACTGCATTCCTTATCATGCGAATGGCATCCGAATCAAATCCTGAAAGAAAGGTGAAATGATATGTCAAAACCTTTGCAGCACCATCTCCACTCAACCTGCCAAGGATGGAAACCAATTCACATATTCCCTCGATTGAGAAATTAAAATGGAACATGGACTTGTACACATTAAAGCGGTTCTGCGCAGGTTCAATATTCGGGAACTTGCGCTTATAGAACTCAAAATTATACATTGTCTTAAGTTCAGATACCTGGGAAATATTTTCATGTATCATATAAAGTATGAGCTGTTTGAAAGTATCATTGCCTGCTTCATACCTCGAGAGAAGTTCGCGAACAGCATTGTCCTTAACATCTGCCTTGACTGCAACAGGGTAGAATTTGATGGAAAGGATTAGTTTCTCGAGACTTTTCACTGTTTGTTCAGATTCCTTTTCCATGACCTTCTGTGCAGGACTAGTAACCTGTAGCTCTTTTTTTGAAGATACCTTCTCTTTGCTCTTGTCTTTCTTTTTATTTGCCATGAATTAAACTTAGAGAAATAGTTTTAAATAAGTAGACTCGAAGAACCTCACATGGAAATATATTTCGCAACAAGCAATATTCACAAATTCAATGAAGCCAATGAAATCATCCCTGGAATAAAGAGATTCAGCTTTAAGCACAATGAGATAAGGTCGGACAATCTTGAGGAAATTGCTGTCGAAGCGGTGAAAACTGCATATGCAAAACTGAAAAAACCTGTTTTTGTAGATGATACCGGATTGTCCATAGATGCGCTGAATGGATTTCCTGGGGCGTATTCTGCATGGGTAATGGAAAAGATAGGCCCAAAAGGAATATTGAAACTGCTTAAAGGCATTGAAAGTCGGGGAGCGCACTTCGAAACATATATAGCATTCCACGATGGAAATGAGGTAAAGACCTTTGCTGGAAAATGTAATGGAAATGTTGGGTTTGAGGAAAAAGGCAAAGATGGTTTTGGCTATGACTCCCTATTCATTCCCAAGGGAGAAAACCAGACCTTTGCTGAAAGCAAAGACTTAAAAAACAAACTATCACATAGATATCTTTCTCTTCTGAAACTTTCAAAATATATAAAAGAGAATTTTAATAAAAAGTAGAAGAAGAGACATCTGATGAAAGTGATAAAATGGCAAGATTACATTCAAAAAAAGGCGGGAGATCCGGAACTAAAAGACCCAAAAGAAAAACTAGTCCGGAATGGGTAAGCGAAAATGAGCACCAAGTAAAGGAAATCATACTGAAGCTGGCAAAAGAAGGTACTCCTAAATCCAAAATAGGAAGAATTCTCAGAGACGAATACGCCATACCTAATGCAAGGCCAGTCATTGGGGAAACAATAGGCAGCTATCTTAAAAAGGAAAATGCAAATCCTGAATATCCTGATGACGTAATGGACCTCATCCGAAGAGCAGTGGGTATGAGGAAACACATGAAAGAATTCAAGAAAGATATTCATAACAAAGTCAAGCTATTGCATATCGAATCGAAGATAAACAGGCTTGTTAAATATTACAAAAGAAAGGGAGTACTTGCAAAGGACTGGAAATATAATCCTGAAAGCGCAGCACTTTTGGTGAAGTAGGTCTGGTGAAAAGATGGCGAAGAGAACTAAAGTCGTTGACAAATGGAAATTAAAAAAATGGTATAGTGTAGAAGCACCAGCATTATTCGAAGGTGGGGAAATCTGCGAAGTACTCGGAACAGATGAAAAAGGCCTTAAGAACAGAATACTTCAAGTAAATCTTGCAAGGCTGACTTCAAGCAGAACCCAGACTGCAGCATTCACCACAGTATTGTTCAGAATAACAGATATCGGAGCAACAACTGCGAAAACCAAGCTCATAGGGCATAAAATGTCAAACTCATTTCTAAAGACATTCGCAAGAAGAGGGAAGAACATAAGCCATTACGTGGTTGATGTCAAAACCAAGGATGGAGAAACTCTACGGGTAAAGGTAGTGGCAGTCACAGCAGGAAAAGTAAGTGCAACCACAAAGAAGAACCTTGGGAAGAAGATTGTCGAAGAAATACTCGCCAACCTAAGCCCGCTCACTTTCGACGAAGCCATGAAAGATATATTATATGAAAGAGTTGGCTCGAAAATACTTGCAAAGGTAAAATCAATCACTTCAATGAGAAGGATCGAGATAAACAAGACAGAAAGGAAAGAAGTCTTCGGATAAACGGCGAGAATATGCTTCCAAATATGAATCCACAACAGATGCAAAAACTGATGAAGCAGATGGGCATCAACTCAAAGGAGATAAATGCCATTAGGGTCATAATAGAAATGGAAGATGAGAACCTCGTAATAACTGATCCACAGATAACTGAAATAACCATGCAAGGCCAGACGTCTTTCCAGATTGCAGGAAAAACGGAGATGCAGGCAAAAATGAATGAAGATGATTTGAAGCTCATTATGGAAAAGACAGGCTGCTCCAGAGAAAAGGCAATTGAACTTCTCAAAAACGCGAATGGAGATATCGCTGAAGCTATAATGTCAGCAAACCAATGACATATTCTCAAACAACAAACAATAAAAACTTTAATGCTGATGGATAAACATGGCAAAGAACATAGAGGCTAGAATCATAATCGTACTTGTGATCATAATTGCAGTATTGATAATTTTCACCACATTCTTCAAACATGATCTCAAGGAATCCACTGCCATAGAATTCGTAATGAAAGACCTGCAGGCAAAATACCCTAATGGCGAAGTTGAAGTTCTTTCAGTGACGACAGTTGAAAATGGAGCAACTGGAAAATATTATGAAATAAAGGCAAAGGCAACTGAAGACGCACAATCCAAATGCCCAATAAGAACACACATCTATTATAATTACCCTACTCAAAATTTCGTTCAGCAGGCTCCTGAATACCTGACAAAAGGATGCAGAGTATGCACAAAAGGGCCATGCGTAATTGCATTCCCTGAAGAAGCCATAATCGCATCGCACACCCTTTCAGGAAGCGAAGGTATGAACAAATTCTTAGAATTCAATCCTAGTGCGATACCAGTTGCAAAGGAAAACGAGGACAAATGGGTCGTTGTATGGGGCTCCGCATACTCGAATACACAGTATGTAGTAGAAGTCAGCAAGAATGGAAAGATACTTGCAGGGCAGGAGATAGAGAAGCCTGCTTCTTAAGATATTGAAACAACGTTCTCCAAAACTTTTATTTTCCTTTCCAAGAATCTTCCTATTGTCTGGCAGTTGGTCGTGAAATGACTAGTGATTTCACTTGTGGAGAAAGTTGATTTTCTATCTGCAAGGCATAGATACAATAGAATTTGGTCTGCAAGATGTTTGTCAACATCTGCACCGCACTCTGTTTCTTTCTTCAATTCGTCGATTGCTTCCTGCGCAACAACTTCTGCCCTCTTGCCTTTTTCACCTAAAACGTAGCTTCCGCACAGTCCTCGCCATGAGGTTATGGCATTGCCAATGCTTTCGGCATCATCTTCATATACGCGAACACTAGGAAGTTTATTATTATGAAAGATTATTTTCTCACGAACACCTATTGAAGCTGGAAGCCCTGACAAACGAATTAATGATTTCACTTCATCTGTTTTCGGCCATTCGATTCTTGAATGGAGTTTTGATGGAGAAACTTCGAATTCTATTTCTCCACCTCCTTTTGGATAAAAGCCTGGCATTATAAGTTTTGAAGCTGCCTTTGCCCCGATCAGGTTTATGGCTGGAATGAAAACCTTCTCGAAGTAATCATAGCCTGGAGATTTCATCACATGGGTTCCGCCAATGATTTTTATCTTGCTTGGCTTGTCTGCATAAAGAAGGATTGGGATGACTGTCTGTGCCACCAGGGTTACTGAACCCGCAGTTCCAATATTAAACTCATATTCCCCGCCAACAATCTTGCCAGGATTGAAGATGAGATCACTGCTTCCTATTTCATCATGCTCTAAAGTGCCTCTGCAGATTTTTCTAACTGATCTTGCACACATAAGATGCTGGGCAGCAAGACCTGGATTCGGGCGTTTTGCCCTTATGTTAAAGAGGCGTATGGGCTTCTGAGTTATGGAAGACAGAGAAAGTGCAGTCCGAACAATTTGACCACCTGATTCGCCTTCTGAACAATCGATTTCTATCATAATAATAGATTCACAGGGTAAAATAAAAGAATTATGCTTCTAATATCTTTCCCATTTTGGTCTGAACCCCATCGAAAAATTGCGCTACCTGGTCAGCAAAACCTTTTCTTTTGCCCATATCGTTGAGAAGTGCTAAAGGTTGTGCCAATTCTTGAGTAGAGATGCCACTTGCAGTTACGATGTCAACATACCTTTCAACTACCTCTTTGAAGTCTTCTTTTCCTAAACTAGCTAATACAAGAATAGTACGCCATGCGCGAGTTCCTGTTAATGCATCAGGATTCACTACGCTGGCAAGGATATAACCAGGATCTGCAACACGAAGTGTGCCATCTACTCTCGTAACTCCGTCCCCGATATAAACATCCAATAATCTTGCCCTTTGTAAGTCTTCTGGCCTTATGACTATTTTTCCTACTCTGCCATTAAAGATACAGACATCATCTAAAAATGGAAGTTGATCCATTTTATCAGGAGATAAGTGATAAACAGGGAAATTGGTCGTGACCTCTTCAGATACACGTACTTGGCGAGAATCAAAGGTTACTGCTTTGCCGCTAGCAATCAGCATATCTTGTCTCAAAGAACGCATTAATTGTGGAGGTACTTCAGTAAATGCAAGGTCTAAGTCCGTAGGCGCACCACTAGCAATCCTTCCTTTATATAGTTCAGCAATATACAAACGAAATGCAAAACCGCCAATAATCATGGCTTTTTTATCTACGCCCATCGCTTCCAAATGGCTAAACGCCCTAATACTAGACTCAAGCAAAAGCTCTTCCGACTTTCGGAATCCAGTACTGCGAATTACCTCTCGAAGGGATAACCTCTTAGATAACGAAATCATAGTTAATTATACTCCCAAACTATATTTAAATGTATCTTTTTACGGTATTTTGTGGTAAATACCCCTAATAATGATTATCATATAAATCAGACTGAGCGTTTGAAAAAGTAGGCCAACAGAGCGATGTCTGTTGGCAAGGCGACCAGTTATCCTCCCATACACTTAAAACAAGGTGAAGAAAGATAATCTCCACTTCTACCTTTATGCCTATAACTATTATTTAAATATTCTTGTCTTTCTGTGTAAAAAATGGTTCGGAAATGTAGAAATATTTAAAAACAATCTAATTTGAGCGGTCTGAACCGCTTGATGCGCCAGTTGTCTTGAATCTCACTGCATAAGCGCGGTTATAGCCTGAATGGGCAAGATTCTTGGCAATTACGTGATCTTCAATAGCAGAACTATGGCCTACTAAAGCAGGATCTGAAGAATGATGTTCTGAAGGGTGGTTATGTTGAATGTGCTCTACCATAACATCTGAATGACCTGAAGAAGCATGATTAGGTGTGAGATGTGAGGAATGCGAATCTGAAGTGCGTGGAACATGATGCTCGGAAGAGTGGTGGAATACATATTCCCAAAAAGGATGTGCCTGGCTATTCCAACCATGTCCTAGGAAACCGTAATGCGATTTGTCTCCACCCTCATGATGCCCATGATGGGCATTGTGCTCGTGATGACCTTGTGCATCGTGCGAATGAGGTTCATGGTTTCCTTCATGCGATTCGTGTGGAACATGTACACTTTCATGGTGAAATCCATGGCCATGCTGCCACCATAAGAACCATTCTGCAAAGCCGTGGCCTCCGTGGACGCTTGGGCCATGTATGTGATGGGAATGATGCAATCCGTGGTCTTCTCCATCATGTTCTTCGCCTTCTTCATGACCAAAAGGATTGTTGTGATTGCCAGAATGTTCGTGATGATACCAGTGATAAACCTCTATTTCACTGTGAAAGTGATGCATGCCTGCAACGAAATGCAAACCTTCGCTATGATTATGACCTGTCTCAAGCGCTTCATGAATTGCGTGTTGAATTGCATGCGCTTCTTCTTCAGCAGCCATATGAGCAGTATGGTCACCATTAGTGTGCATAAGATCCGCAAATGGGTTGTGACCCCGACCTGCAAGCATTGCTGACAAATGAGAGTTCATTTCAAGATGCTCTGCACTGTGTTCAGAAACATGGGTTCCGTTATGTTCGTGATGTTCTGAATGATGTGGGTAGTAGCCTGAAGCAAAATGGTCAAAATGATTGGAAGGATTGTCGCCATGGGAATAATCATTACTATGGTTTTGATCCCTAAGAACATGAACTCCGGACTCGCCTGATTCTGAAACTGAAAAATAGAATGCGGAAACATGAGAATCTGCCATAAGCAAGCTCACCATTGAAGCAAATGGAGTTTTCTCAGCTTCTGAACTGGCTGAAGCAGAAAGGCGATTGCCTATGGAAAAAGAATCCTCGAAGGAGGCAAATGTCAATCCATATTTTGTATAAAAATTCATCCATCCAAGATATGACCAAACCCCGATGGGTTTTCTGCCTTTCTTTGCATAGCCATAGCAGTATGAACCTGAACGTGTCCTTGTGCTTCCAAACCATGGCCTAAGGGCTTCAGCGGAATATTGTTTTTGGCCGAACATTTCCATAGGCGATTTCCTGTTTAAGGCATGGTCCAAGCTAGGGCATTTTTGAGCCGTATGGCTGACGTCTTGTCGATTCCTAAAACTAAGATTCATAACAGACTAATGAAGAAAAGCAGCATATTTAAAGCTTATCCAACCCCTTCTTGAGATTACGACAAGAATCTAAGTCCCAATTCTGACAGGAATTCATTGATTTTGGCCTTTGGAAAGGATGCGCCTGCTGCAATTCTGTGGCCTCCGCCTACCCCGCCTACGATTTCAGTGACTTCGTGCAATGCTGCACTAAGGTTAAGTCCCTCGGCAATCAGCTTCTTGGTGCCTCTGGAGGAAAGCTTTAGAGTATCCTCATCACCATCTGAAATACCTATCATTGGCTTGGTTGAAGCTGGATGGAGATACATACCACAAATTATACCTATGATCCCTTCGTCTATAATGCCTCTTGCATCTAGAAAATAGAATTTTCCAAAATCTTGGACATTCTTCTTTGCATACTCTATGCCATCTTTTATCATCCTTCTGTGAAGACTTAGCAATTCTCTTGCCTTGTCATATGCCCCTTTATCTCCAAGGCAAACTGACACCCCAATTTCTGCCTTTCCATGCCTTCCGCAGGCATTCAACAAAGTAGAAAACTCATTAGCTTCATACATCTCAGTATCTTTTGGCTGGTTCGCCATCAAATATGATTCTTGTATCAAGTCTTCCGCCTTTTTTATCTGGTTTTGGTTGAGAAGCATGTTCGCAAGTTCTGATACCAATCTCATCTTCTCTTCTTTTGAAAGGTCTGAATAAGTCCTCCATCTATCTCGATCTCCATCCCCATTTTTCATCTTTATTCCAAGCCGATTGAGAAGCGCAATAACCTGTGCCTCATCATATGAAAGTCCTGGGATATATGGATCATCGGAATACATTAGGAATTGGATTATCGGCCTTGAGAACCTACCATAAAAGCAAAGATCGTGCTCCACATTTACCAATTGCTTTTTGACTGCCTTTTCCAAAAGGAAACGATTCGCGCCTTTCAATGGGTGTTGCATATCACCAACTGCGCCAACTATGCCAAGATCTTCTCGATGGTCAAATACAAGAGATGTAGTGCCTGCTGCACTCAGCTCTTCTCCGCCATCTACTCCAAATAAAAGAGGGTTGATTTGAAGTTTATCTATGCCTTCGGTTTGGTGATGATCTATCACTAGAACATCGTCCAACTCATTGACTCGCTTGTTCCCTCCACCCAAATCTACAAATATGATTTCTTTTTCCTTGCTCGATTTCAACTCGTCAATAACGGAATCATCCAGCTTCTTGATCCATTTCTGTCGGTATTTCTTTGACTTTGACCTGAAGGCATCTGCAACTATGGAGCCCGAAGTAATACCATCGCAATCATAATGATGGACAATGAGGGGGTTGGACATGGAAAAT
>JBDRPL010000031.1:0-4113 GCA_043827025.1 Microcaldota archaeon | reverse complement strand
GCAGATACGGATAGGTTGCTTGTTCAAAACCAAGCCTTTTGGATTTTGCCTTTAATAGGGCAAAAGGCTAGGCATTACCCAAAAGCCACGAAGGTTGAAAAACCTGAAGTGAACATGGGCTGGAAATCAGGCAGGCGGGATTTTAATTTTTATTGCCTTGGAGAAATGATTATTTCCAGCACATCCCTTGCCATACTAAACTGGCGACGTGCTTCTGCAAAATCCTTTCTTTCAAATGCCTCGGTTCCAATCCTCATAGAAGAAAGCACTGTACATAGGTAGGAATCATCAGTCTTTTCCAGCTCGCCAAGAATGAACTTGGGTTTGTTTGCGCTTACAAAAAGCCACAGATCAGCGAGTTTTCTTTTTGCATTGGCATAATCTTCTTTCTTAACATATCGATAAAGCCAGCCAAGATGGCCGATTTGAATGTCACGCTTCACTCCATCCATTGGAAGCCTTCCGTGTTCTGTAAGTGCAATCTGATCCTCAGCTCGTTGCCTTTCCCTCTGGCTAACCCTAAAGATTTCGCTTTGTTGCTGAATATATGTGAGAATCGCGTCCTTGTTCTTCTTTCTCTTGCCTAATAACCTTCCAAATTCTTTGAGCGCCGGAACCTTGTTCTTTCGATCGTTCTCTATGAATTGGGATACCTGTTCCGGAATCTCAGCAAACCTTGCAAGCTGTCCCAAAAGCCACTTGTCCCTTTCGACTCGAAGGCAGTATTCCCTTTGTTTTGTAAATGTGAATATGCCTGCAACTGTCCTATCCCTCCATTCTCCAAGCCTTGATCTCACAGAAGTAAGTTTTGCCAATGCCCTGCTTATTTGAAAGTCCCGCTCACGTGAACCAAAGTCCATAGCAAGTGCATCTTCAAGCATCTTAATGGTCTGGTCTAGCCTTGCTCTTGCAACAACTTTCTTGAGTGCACATTTCTTTTTTGACAGATTTGTATCAAATTCTTGCAATTGATGTATTGCAATCCGAATAACATCGTCAGGATGTTTGGATTTGACATCTTCTGCAAGGTACCCCGTAAGCTGGTCAAGCGCAGAAAGAGTAACTTCAGTTGCATCTATTTCTTTTGCATATGAATCATTGACATGCATCAATGCACGCACTGCTGTGAGGACATGGGTGTGAGTTACAACAGATTTTCTTGCAACATCCGACTTTTTGAGAGTCTGCTCCAATTCCTTCCATTGAACGCCTTTAAGCTTTGATTCGTCTTCCCTCTTGAAGCTCAATCGCACGAACCATTTGTCTATAAGGAATCGCACTCCGTCTTGCGATTTTGTTTGAGTAGGTCTCCCATTTCTATCTCTGCCAATGGAAAAGATGCCGCTTCGCCTTGCAAAGCTTCCATGCGCTTCGCCTGCTCGCCTGAAGCTGCCTGCACGATTGGTGCACCTTTGCTCTCCAAGAGTTCTTGCGACATCTTCACCACTACAATTCCCCTTCACATTCAATCGTTTAGCAACCATAAAACTACCCAAGTTACAATTAGCAATATAGCGTAATGTTTAAATAACTCTTTTTGATTGATAATCCATGAGAAAAATAATCTCGAATTTGAAATACATATTCAATCCAAAATCCATCGCTGTAGTTGGCGCATCCCAGACACCTAATAAAATCAGCAATGTCGTCATGAAAAATCTGGTGGAAGGGCATTACGAGGGGAAGATCTACGCTGTAAATCCAAAATACACTGAAGTTCTTGGAAAACCCTGCTATCCAACATTAATGGACATACCTGGTCCTGTTGATTCTATAATAGTAGTAACGCCAGCTGCAACTGTGCCGGGAATCATGCAGGATGCTGCAAAGAAGAAAGTAAAGGGCGCAGTTGTATTAAGCAGCGGATTCGGGGAAGTCGGAGCCTTCGAACTGGAAAAACAATTCGTTGATATTGCAGTGAAAAATGATATTGCAGTCATTGGCGCGAATTGCCTTGGAACTCTTGATCCTTACACCAAAATAGACAGTATTTTTTTACCAATGTATAAATTGCAGAGGCCTGATCCTGGGGACATAGCGTTCATAACTCAAAGCGGAGGGGTTGGAACCTGTGTAATTGATATCGCAGCGCACTTTGGCGTGGGCATATCCAAATTCATCTCATTCGGAAATGGAAGCGTTCTGAATGAAAGCGATTTGCTCGAATATTTAGAGCATGACCCTCAAACCAAATCCATAATACTTTACATGGAAGGTGTCAAGGATGGCAGGAAATTGCTTGAAACAATGAAACAGGTGAATAGAAAGAAACCCATCATTGTTTTGAAAGCAGGGCGATTCGAGAAGTCCCAGGCAGCTGCAAAGAGCCATACTGGAAACATTGCAGGGAATTATCTTGCATACCACGCCGCATTTAGGCAAAGCAAGGTCATAGAAGCAGATAATATTGATGATTTATTCGATTTTGTCAAAATATTCGGCCAGACACTTCCAAAAGGCAACAGAATAGGAGTTGTGACAAACGGAGGAGGGCTTGGAGTATTGACAGCTGATGAAATAGAAATGGAACACATTGAACTTGCGAAATTATCACAACCAACTATTGAAACTATAAAGAAAATACTTCCATCCTATGGAAATGTTGGAAATCCTCTTGATTTGACTGCAGATTCAAATGTAGAGTCATATCAAACTGTAATAGAGGCAATGATGCAGGATGATGGGATAGATGCACTTGCGATAATAATATTGTTCCAGACTCCTACAATGGATGAAAGGATATTGAATGTGCTTGTCAAAGCGTCGGATGACAAGAGAAAACCAATGTGCGTGATTGCTGTTGGCGGTGAATATACAGACAGATTCAGGCGAGTATTAGATAACAACAATGTGCCGACATACGGCTCTCCAAACTCAGCAGTAAAGGCATTGAAGAAGCTGATTGATTATGCCAAGTATAGGGAACAAATAAAGAAGAAATAGGAATTAGCTAATTCTAAGTATTAGAGGAAAGAATCAGAAACGATTAGAAGAAAAATAAGAAAAAGAAAAAATAAATTTTGTTTACTGTGGCATGACACATCGTCCATCCTGGCAGACTTTTCCTTCGGAAGAACAATCTATTGGGGTATTAGTTTGAACCCCTCCAACTGACCCGCAGGCATATAACCAATTACTAGATACAGCACTGGCGATTCTGTTGCCATCGCACCTATTCACGTAATCTACGCTTCCCCAGCTTTGGTTTCTTACATTCACGCCATTCACAAGTAGAGTACATGTACTTGGGTCATCAACCCATCTGCCACCAACGCAGTATTTTCCGTTGTTCTGCTGTGTCGCAGTTGAATATATTGCCCTTGATCCATCACAACTGTAATCCTTGAGGACTTCGCCATGAAGACCTTCACAAGTATCTGTGAATGTCTGTGTTCCCTGTGCAGTTGTTTCAACAACCTTGTATCCATCCTCAAATTCCTCACAGCTTGGTGCTACGCACTGTCCATTTGAACAAGTTGAGCCTGCTGCACATCGTAGATAGCTATATTGTGGTTGTATGTTTGCCATACAAGAATATACTCGACCGCTAAATTGATCGTAGCAACGATTGTTTATTTCATAATTGCTTCTAATATCCATACTGCTGTTAAATCCTTTTATTCCTGTGGCAGTTAATTCACATGTCTGTGAATAACATCTGCCTTTAGCATCACACAATTCATTTGCAGGACATGTTGTTGCGCCAGCTTCATTCCAAACCGCATTCCCATCAGCACTGCAAGAAACTGTAACGACTGTATTAATCAAGCCATCTGTACCATGTGTGCATCTATTAAACACATCACTTGGGCTCGCACCTTGACGAGCAATTAAAGTAATGCCTGTCCCATCTGCTTTTGGAACGCATTTGTCCATGCATTTGCCTTGGGCCTGGTCGCAGAATTTGTTTGCTGCACATGCTGGCCCACCATTGGCACAAGTTGCTGCTACGCATGCCCCGTTTTGGCAGACTTGGTTTGCTTCACATTCAACTGGATTTTCAACTACATTAGAACCATCACAATTATAGCTTCTTACGAGGTTTCCCTCACATTTATCTGCATATTTCTTTGTTCCATCTTTATCAGATGCAGTAACAGTAGTTCCTGATTT
>JBDRPL010000030.1:0-48499 GCA_043827025.1 Microcaldota archaeon | reverse complement strand
TTGATTTGATGAACTGGGTCCATACCCCGCTACTCCCGATTGTTGCGTAGCGCAACAATGGGCATCTTGTTGCATTGCAACAAGCTTGTGCAGCGAAACCCAGTTTTTCAATGTCGCGAATGTTTTGTATTCACGATCATGTTCGTGACCTCAAGGTCACGACAAGCTGTGACCGAATGGGGCATACCCTATCAGCTTGCTGTGGGGTCCCTTCGGTCACATTGATCAGCAAAACCAGGAGCAAATAAGCTTTTACACCTTTCTTATCAACTTAATTTTATATGCTCAGTCCAGATGTAAAGGCAGACCTTGAACGTCAGCACTATCGAGTTGTGGGTAATCATAGTGCGGTTAAGATATGTGGTTGGACAAAGAACATGCTTCGCAAGCGTGGAAGCTGCTATAAGCATAAATTCTATGGAATAAGAAGCAATCAATGCCTTCAAATGACAACAAGCATAAGTTGTGCCAATCGTTGCATGTTCTGCTGGAGGGGCTATAAAGCGCCAGTTTCAACAGATTGGAAATGGGGCGTTGATGGCCCGAATTTCATTATTGACCAAAGCCTTAAGGCGCAGAAATCCTTGCTTATGGGCTTCAAGGGCTGTAAGCATATTGACATGCCGATTTATGAAGAATCGCGAACTGTGAAGCATGTTGCACTTTCTCTTACAGGCGAACCCATTGTTTACCCAAAGATCAATGAAATTATAGATGAGTTCCACATAAGAAAAATCTCCACCTTTTTGGTTACAAAAGGGCAATACCCTGATTACATCAAAAATCTGAAACCAGTAACTCAATTTTATCTCAGTTTGGATGCTCCGACTAAGGAACTTCTCAAGGAAATCGATGTCCCTCTTTTTTTAGACTATTGGGAGAGATTGAATCAAAGTCTCGAACATTTGGCTCAAAAGAAGCAAAGAACTTGCATTCGCCTTACACTTATTCGCTACGTTAATATGAATGATCATGAGAACTATGCGAAAATGATAATGAAAGGCAAGCCTGATTTCATAGAAGCCAAGTCATATATGCATGTAGGCCCTTCGCAACAAAGGCTTAAACGAGAAAACATGCCTCTCCATCTAGAAATTGTTGAATTCTCAAAGGAACTGGTAAAATATCTGCCAGATTATGAAATCATTTCAGAGCACATTCCATCGCGAGTAGTGATGTTTGCAAAAAAGAAATTCAGGAAAGATGGCAAGTGGCACACGTGGATTGATTTCGACAAATTCAATGAGCTTGCGCTTTTCGGAAATGAGTTTTCAAGCGATGATTATTCCTGCCTTATGCAGTGATGCCTTTCAGTGGTTTGCACAGCTTTTTATTACTTATTTCCGCTATTGTATTCATGAAACTGAAAGAGAAGCCGTCTAAAGAGCCAGTTCCGGTTGAGCCTCATTCAAGTGTAAGCGCAGGCTCAACTCTTAGGCAGATAATTCTAGGAGGCCAGGACGGCCTTGTGAACGTGCTTGGCATAATACTTGGTCTTGCAGCTGCTGTTAGCGTTAATTCTTCTATAGGTCCCAGTGCTGTTTTGATTGGTGGTTTGGCAGCAACATTTGCAGAAAGCATTTCAATGGCAGCAGTTGCCTACACCTCTGCAAAAGCCCAGCGCGACTTCTATTACAGCGAATTGGCCAGGGAAAAGATGGAGATAAAGAAATTCCCGGAAATTGAGCGCGAGGAAGTGAAAGTCATCTATATGAAGAAAGGCTTCAGAAGAAAACAGCTTGCAGGTATTGTTGACAAGATATGCAGTAATGAGAGGATGTGGCTTGACGTAATGATGACTGAGGAGTTGAGCCTTACTGAAAGTAAGAACATTCACCCTATGAATGAAGCGTTCGTTGTTGGTGCTTCAGCAATGGTTGGCTCCCTTATCCCACTTGCCCCATTCTTTTTTATGGATGTTCAATCTGCCATATTTCCCTCTTTGGTGATTTCAGGCATTGCATTGTTTGTCGCAGGGGCTTACAAAGGCAAAACAACCTCTGGGAGCTTGTGGAAGACTGGAATCGAGATGGTGCTTATAGGGCTTGCATCTGCATTTATAGGTTATGTTGTAGGTAGCTGGGCAGGAAATTATTTTGCTTGAGGGACTTTTTATCTACTTCTTTTTATTTGCCTTCACAATCAAGTTAGTACCGCATTTCACGCAATTCGGACTTACGCAACAGCCTGCCTCTAGGAAGTTATTTTCTTTTAAGTATCTGTGAAAAAAATCCAGGTATTTCTTTTTTGCATATATCTCATCAACACTTTCCTTTGTCTTTTCTTTTTTCATCTGTTTTTTGACAAAAAAAGATACGTCAAGATCTCCAAACAAATTCCATTTTTTGCATTTCGAACAGTATGTTGGTCGTACCATATCTTCACCTTTTTTATTCAGTTTCATCTTTTCCAATGCATTTGGTTTTGCATTTTGGGCAGACGCCATTCCAATCATCGTCTGCAGGGATAAGTTTATTTCTATTATAGTATCCTCTAATGAGTTTCTGCGCTTCTTTTGGATCTTTTTGTTCAATTTGGTAGTATATCTCCTCTCGGCTTTTTTCTATGCCCTTCGTTCTAAGCTCTTTTTGGATTATCCCTGTTTTATCTACCTTTCCAAAAGCCATCCATTTCTTGCACTTGGGACAATAATTTTGCATTTCAACACCAGTATACTATCAAATTCCAAGCTTAAAAATATTAGTGTTTATGTAAATCTATTTTCCGCCATGAGCAGGGACCTGTCTCATATCAGATTGTATCAGCCTGTTCAATTCAACAGCGTATTCCATTGGTAGTTCTTTTGCAAAAGGCTCTACGAATCCAAGGACTATCGTTGATATAGCCTCAGCTTCTGTAAGGCCTCTTGTCATTAAATAAAATAATTGGTCCTCGCCTATTTTTCCGACTTTTGCCTCGTGCGATACGCTTACATCCTGTTCGTTTATTCTGAGTTCAGGCATTGCATCAGCTGTTGAATTATTATTGTCAACTATGAGGCTGTCGCAGACCATGTTGGCTTTGGTTCCTATTGCGCCCTTTGCAACCTTTATGAGGCCCCGGAACACCTGTTTTCCGCCTTCTTTGCAAATTCCTTTTGATATTATCTTTGAAGAAGTGTCAGGAGCCAGGTGAATGGCCTTTGCGCCAGTATCCTGTATTTGTCCTTTCTTCGCATAAGCTACACTTAGTATTTCAGCCCTTGCGCCCCTTCCTTTTAAGATTATTGAGGGGTATTTGCAAGTGACTTTTGAACCAATGTTTCCGTCCACCCATTCTACATAAGCGTTTTCGTATGCAATTGCTCGTTTTGTTACAAGATTGTAGATGTTTGAAGACCAGTTCTGGATTGTTGTGTATTTGGCATGAGAATCCTTGTGAACGAATACTTCAACTACTGCGGCATGGAGCGAAGCAGTGCTATGAGATGGTGCAGTACATCCTTCCACATATTGGAATTCACTGCCCTCCTCGCCGATTATCAGCGTCCTTTCGAACTGGCCGAATCTCGCGGAATTTATCTTAAAATACATTTGTATGGGTATCTCGACTTTCACGCCTTTTGGAACAAAGACAAATGAGCCTCCGCTCCAGAATGCAGTATTCAATGCAGCGAATAGGTTGTCGCTTGCAGGCACCAACTTTCCGAAATATTTTTTCACAATTTCAGGATTCTCCTTTACTGCTGAACCCATATCCTTGAATATGACACCTTGCCTTTCCCACTGTTCTTTTATTTTATGGTAAATTACTTCTGATTCATATTGCGCTCCTGAGCCTGCAAGATGTTGTTTTTCAGCCTCAGGAATGCCAAGGTCATCGAACTGCTTTTTTATTTCCTTAGGGACCTTGTTCCAATCCTGCACTGCCTTATCAAAAGGCTTGAGATAATAGGTGAGTTTTTTCAGGTCAAGTCCGCTAATATCAGGCATCCATTTTGGCAGGGTTTTCTTGAAGAAAATCTCAAGAGCTTCTAATCTCAAGTCAAGCATCCATTTTGGGTCTTTCTTTTCCTTGGATATTTTCATGACTAGTTCTCTTGCCTTTTTCTTCTCCAGATTCTCCATATTCCTGGTTTTCCAGATTACCAGTTTAAAAGTTAGCGCTTACCTCTTGGTGAGTCAAGCATTAAAAAAACCACTAACTAAAATACCATACATGTTTACACTTGACAAACTGACAGTTTCATTCAGGAACAAGGTTCTAATAGATTCGATTTCGCTGAGATTGCAGTCAGGCCATATTTCTGTGATAATGGGCCCGAACGGTTCAGGTAAAAGTACATTATGCAAGGCAATAATGGGCCATCCAGATTATTCCACCAAAGGAAAGATTCTGTTTGATAACATGGATATCTCAAAGATGAATACTTCTGAGCGTGCAAAGCTTGGCATGTTTATGACTTTCCAGGAGCCTCCGCCAGTTGATGGGGTTAATTTGATGAATATCATCTCAAAGATGAATAGTGGATCAGACCTCATCCTCCTAAAGAATAAGGTTGTTTGCGATGCCAAAGAGCTTGGCCTGGGTGAAGGTTCCGTTGACAGATCTGTGAATGTTGGTTTTTCAGGAGGGGAGAAGAAACGATCAGAACTGCTTCAGCTCCTCCATTCAAATCCGAAACTTGTTCTTCTTGATGAGATAGATTCTGGCCTGGATGTGGATGGATTCAAAGTGCTTGTCCGTATCTTATTAAAGTTGAAGGCGCAAGGAGCTACAATATTGGTCATAACCCATCAAACCCGATTATTGAAATGCCTTTCACCTGATAGGGTTTTCCTGATGAAGGAAGGCAAATTGTTTGGCCATGGCGGAAATGAGGTAATTGATGAGATAGATAAGAATGGTTTCAAATGCATGGAGAGCCAGTGCTGTGCTAAATGTGAGGGTTGCAATGGATGTATATCGTGAGCGGTTGATCCGGCTTTATAAGAATCCTCTTAATTTTGGGGAGTTAAAGGATGCTGACTTGAAGTCACAAGTGTCCAATGTCAGCTGTGGAGACGAAGTTGACCTTTATATCAAGAAAGCTAGCAATGGCAGAATAACAGATATAAAATTCAAGGGACAGTCCTGCGCCATTTGCACGGCATCTTCCTCGCTTGTCACTGAGTACCTGAAAGGCAAGTCAATTGATGAGGCTAAGAAAGTAAATAAGGAAAAGGTCATCGAGCTTCTTGGTGTCGATCTTACAAAAAATCCAACTAGGTTGAAATGCGCGCTTTTGATTTTGGATGCATTGAAAAAACTCAAACTGTGATTCTGATGGAGATAAGGCAATTGATCCAGAAACTGAAGTCCATGGCCAATGAAAAGAATGTTGATGGGATGGTTCGTTTTGGTATAAATCCAAAGAATACTCTTGGAATTTCTGTCTATGACCTAAGGGCAATCGGAAAAGAAATTGGAAAGGGCCATGATCTTGCTTTGAAACTTTGGGAATCAGGAATTCATGAGGCAAGGATTTTAGCAGCCTTTGTCGAGGACTATAATCAAGTTACAGAATTCCAGATGGAAAGATGGGTCAATGATTTTGATTCCTGGGATATCTGCGACCAGGTTTGCAACAGTGTATTTGCCAAGACTCCGTTTGCTCATAAGAAAGCCCTTGAATGGGCTTCGAGAAAGAGCGAATTCGTGAAGCGCGCAGGTTTTGTGCTTATGGCTTGCCTGGTTCTCCATAATAAGAACGCAGAAGACAAGCAATTCCTTGGATACATGCCAATAATCCGAAGGGAATCCAAGGATGAACGTAACTTCGTCAAGAAGGCAGTGAACTGGGCGCTTAGGCAGATTGGAAAGAAGAACAAAATTTTGAATATTACAGCAATCCGCACGGCAAAGGAAATTGAGCAGGTCGATTCCAAATGTGCAAAATGGATTGCAAAAGATGCATTGAGGGAGTTGGAAAGCGGGGCTGTTCAGAATAGGCTGAAAGGTAAAAAATAAAAACAAGCGTTTTGGTCACCTAATTTGGCAAAACTAGTTTATGGGCGCATAGATCTCAGTCAATATTTCTTCCTTTTCGACGGTCTTAGGGTCATTCAGATAAACTTCCCTACAATGCCCTCTTATTGCCTTCCCATTTTTGCCAATCCATTCGAACAGCGCATTGTATGCGGAATCGCATTTGTCATAAGGACCCTTATTAATCACCTTTGCCATCTTTCCTCCTGACATTTCATAGCATTCGATGTCCTTGGTTCCCTTAATCTTTGAAGCGACAGGTACCACAACCTCGACATTTGCACAGCCCTGTTTATTTAGCTCTACCACTTCATCCTTGCTCATCTCATGGCAAACGAATATCGGAGCGCCAGCCATCTGTGTCCCTTTCTTCACAGCGTGCTTGCACAGCTTTTCAATCATTTTTGGTATTTCCTTATAGCTTCCCTTCTTTATCATTCCCAGAACCAATTGCGGTTTCATTTCTACTTCCTGGACTTCCATACATTTCACCTTTAATATGATTTCTAAGTAGATTCTGTTTTTGGTTGTTAATTAGGTTTTCGGAACAGTAGACTTCCGGGTGCGGAAGCCAAGTCCAAGCCAATGATTATTAATCCTGATGCAGTTATCCTTGAATTATGGTCGAGATCGGCGAAACAATATATTTCAAGTCCCGAAAAGAATTCAGAGACTGGCTTTTGAAAAACCACAAAACAAAGAAAGAGCTTTGGCTCGGATTCCATAAAAAGCACACCAACAAGGGTTGGCTGGAGTACAAGGATGCTGTGGATGAAGCGATTTGCTTCGGATGGATAGATTGCATATTAAAAAGGATTGACCATGAACGGCACGTGACTCGTTTCACTCCTAGGAAGAAAGGGAGTGTCTGGTCGTTGATAAACAAAAACAAGGCCAGGAAGATGATTGATGAAGGCAGAATGACTGCAGAAGGTCTTAGGACAATTGAAGAAGCTAAGAAAAACGGCGAGTGGGATAAGGCATATACATCCAAAATACTAATTGATGTTCCCATGGACCTCAGGAGGGCTTTGTCAAAGCATAAGAAAGCATTTGAAAACTTCAACAAATTGAGCAACAGCCAGAAGAACATATATGTCGGCTGGGTCATTGGTGCGAAGACTGATGAAACCAGAAATAGGAGGATTTCTGAAGTGGTGGTACGGTCAAAGAAAAATAAAAAATCCGAGCTCTAAGAATCTATTTTGCTATCCTTTCAGCCTTATAGAATCCTCTTGCTGCAGCAGTTTCCTTTGTGAACTGTGCATTGCGAATCCTGAAATCCCAAACAATCTCTCTATCCCGGGTTATTTCAGTTATTCTGTCTGTTCCTGTAACTAGGATATTTCCATTAGCCAGCCTATCAGCATCCCTTACAGGCCACGATTCTTTTTCTCGAATTATGTATTTCCACAGGATGTTTCCTTCCTTGTCTATCTCAATAACCTCATTAGGAGTAACATGGTTTGCCATCAATATCGTTCCATTGCCCTCTACTTCTGGATCATGCTGATAATAGAATTTATCGTTTTCAATAGTCCTCACAAGCCTTCCAGAAGGATCTATTTCTGCAAGGAGGTTGAAATTCCTCATGCTTAACAATGTATTTCCATTGTCCAGCCTTATGACTGCATTCGTATGGGTCCAGCCTTGGTCTGAGATGCTTTTGTATTGCTCATCTATGAATGCGCTTTTTGCAGACCAGGACCAAACTATTTTTCCGTTCTTATCCACTTCCTTGACCTGCACATCGTTTTGCTCATCATATGCTCCAAATGCAAATATTGTATTCCCATTCTCCAGTCTATCTGCATCATGCGATATCTTCGAATCAAGATATGACCAAACTATTTTTCCGCTTCTGTCTATCTCAAACACTCCTTTCCTCGGGAGTACGAAAAGTATGTTATTTGATTTTAGGACTTCAACATCAAACCCTGGATTGGTATATTGGCTCCATTCAGAAGGCAGGTCATATTTCCAGACTATTTCCCCAAGCATATTCACTTCAATAATTCTTGGTTTTCCAGATATGTGGTTGTCTCCAAAGATGGTTGTGCCGAATTCTGTTTTTTCCCAATTATATGTTACAACTTCAAAATCAGGATCAATAGTTCCTCTTTCGATTATTGGCTCTTCCTTTACTGGAGCCGCAGTGGTTTTGTTCTCTTCAATTGCTTTGCTTTCGTTTTTGATTATCTGCTGTTCGACTTCTGGTTTTTCCACAGGCACCTCATTCTTCGGAGTCTCAACCTTTTTTACAGGTTCTTGAATAGTTGGCTCAATATCGTTATTCGAAGTGCATCCTGCGAACATGAAAATAAGGAGCATACCTGCAATCAAAATCCAGTTTGGCTTCAGAAAAGAGTTTGGATACATGGAAATACTAGGGGGACGTTTAATTTAAACTTTTGTTTACAAACCATATTTACTCTTCACAAGGTCCATAAGCTCAGTTTTATAAAATATTTGCCCCACAAAAATTTCTTGATTAAATTTCTTTGGTTAACCAAAAGAGGTTTATGCGATGGTAGTCTAGTGGTCAGGATCTGGGCTTTCCAAGCCTGTGACCCGAGTTCAAAAGCTGAAAAGCTGGCGCTTTTCTTTTTGCCAGCAGAGCTGTCAATCTCGGCCATCGCATTCAATTTCTTTTTATTAGAACACACTCACCAGTTCTTCAAGGAATTTCTTAGGGTTCTTGGCCTTTACGAATGCACTTGCCAATAGAACTCCCTTTGCACCGAGCTGCAATGCCTTCTTTGTGTCTTCCTTGTTGCTGACTCCTGCGCCGCACAATACAATTACTTTTGGATTGGCCTTTTCGATTAGTTTGACTGTATTCGTAACAACTTCAGGCTTTGCATTGGAAACGCTTATTCCACTTCCAATCAATTCAGGAGGCTCTATTGCAATGTATTTTGGATTGAGTTTTGCTATTGTTTCAGCTTCCTTTGGGCTTTCTGCACACACTAAGCTTTCAAGGCCGTTCTTGTGGAGTGATTCAATGGTTTTTGCTATATTTTCCATTCCGATTCTCTTCTCAGAATGGTTTACAAGCGAGCCCTTGACCTTTAGGTATTTGAGTGCTTCTGCAGGAATTGAACCTGTATGTGCTCCAAGCCCTGTATGATCAACATGTTGCGCATAGGTTTCAGAGCATCTGAATCCTGCATAATGCCATGCAGCGTTTGCGAGTGACGTTACAGGTGGGCAGACAATTATCCTGACCTTTGTTTTTATCGCCACTTCTTCAGCAATTTCTACAAACTGCATTGTTTTCTCAATGCTCTCCTGATATGTTTTGAGATTAAGGACTATCATGCTATTATTGTCTAGCGCATATTTTTTATTCTCTTGGGTTCTAATCTTTAACATTCGTTTGCCAGGGTCGCATAATCCGGTAGTGCGCTCGCCTCGAATAAACTTTTTCGGTTAACCTAAAAAGTTTCCGATTGAACGCAAAGCGTTCAATGGACCATTGAACCCATTCGGGTTTCAATCGGTAATCAAAAAGAGTTAGCGAGTCCGAAAGGATTGTAGGTTCAAATCCTGCTCCTGGCGTTTTGTTTACAAAATGCTAGCTCCTGAACTGCAGTTCAGGCCTGCTGGCGTTTTTCTCTTATTTTTGCTCTAATAGCAAGTTGCAAAAATAATCGAACTTTTTATTTGCAACTTGCTAGCTAGCAAATAAGCAATAAATGTCCGAATATTTTGCTTATTTGCTATAAACATATCCTTTTAAAGTATTTGTTGTATAAAATATATTTATATGACAAAACTATTAGTCTCTGGAAGAAGATCCACCAGCTTGGCTCTGCCTCAGTTAGAACAGCTTCAACTAAGAAGAAGAAACAGTCTTTTTGCAAGATTTGTGGCTCGTCCAACAGCAATCGGACCTCAGCTTTATCACCTTTCAGGCATAATGAATTCAGAGGATTCTTTCAGCGTTACCGCTTTTCTTAGTACTGTTTCAGATCAATTGAGATATGTTAAGGGGGTTTCATTGTACCTATGTTCAGAATCAGATCCTTTGACCCTGGAGCACTACGTGTCTTTAGATACTACTGCAAAGTATGGGCTCAAGCCAAACCATGATCTTCCCGACATCAGTTTAACAGAATCAAGTTTGGTTGGAAGGTGTATTGCCACAAACAATGGAACTTTGGGTTTTTTCGTAGACAAAAAAAGAAGGAGGATAGATTCATTTTCATTGGAAGTTGGTGATTTTGTCCTGGGTAGGGTAAGTTTTAATTCTGAGAGTGGTGAGGGTCAAAAAATCATTATACCTCTAAAAGCAAGTGATTCGGATAGATTGATAGGTTGCATAATCCTTAAAGGAAAGGATCTGAGATTAAAGGGGAAGTTCTTCATGCTTTCCAGTATGGCATTTCTTGCTTCTGCAGCACGAAATCTTTATGCCCTGGTTGCAAGGCAGCTCGACCCTCTTACAAAACTGCTTACAAGAGACATATTCTTTACTAGTCTCATCTCATATGCAGATAGGTATATATCTACCCCTGCGGAAGAGCTCAATTTTTCATTTGGAATGAGCGATATTGATTACTTTAGAAACTTTAATGAAAAATACGGTCATCCTGAAGGTGATCGTGTTTTGAGGAAAGTTGCTTTAGTCACACGTGCAACTGTCAGGGAAAGAAAAGGTTCCCGTGATCTGGTTGGCAGATATGGTGGCGAAGAAAACATGGTTCTTCTTGGTTGTGACCAAGGAAATGCCTTGAGCGCAATTTCCAGGGTTCGAAGGAACATCAAAGATAAAACAGACATTACTGCGAGTTTTGGAGTTGTTGATGCCAGGACAGCCAAACATCTTATGGATAGCAGACAGGTAGACCTTAATAAGATTCGCGACTCGAATCCTGATTTTGACCATGTTTCAGAGGCAAAACAACTAATCATGGTTATGGTATCTCTTGCAGACCAGGCAATGTACTATGCAAAAGACACTGGAAAGGACAGGATATGCTATGCTCGTAAGGTAAGGCCTGGTGAACAAATATTTGCAACGCACGAGTCTGGCTAGTCATTAACCTTTTAATCCCTTTTTAGCTTATTTCTCGTTTATAATGCCCTTGTAGCTCAGTGGTAGAGCGCGGGTTTCGTAAACCTGAGGCCGCGAGTTCAACTCTCGTCAGGGGCTTTAGCTATTCTTAACTAATTTATTCGTAATCTTGATTACTGGCCCTTGCCACCTTGTTGTAGAAAACAGTTCCAACAAGGGAAGACAAGTAAACCAGGTTGACCAATATCGTTGCTTCCATAATGCCTAAATTTGCGAGTACAATATTGGCCAAGGTAGCGCTAAACCCTACGACTGAAATCCTGTGCATGTTCTGATGGTGTTTGTAGAACACTCCTATTGCACTTTCGATTAGCAATGGTGCACCCATCAACACTGATCCAAATGTTGCATACAATAATCCACATGCCCCAATTTTCAGAAGACTTGCAGTTACCATTGAAGTTGTTTCTCCGAAGACAATTGGAAATGTTTTTTTGTCGTATTTTATATCTCTTAGGTCGCCAATCAGGTTTCTGGCTGCAATCGCCAGTCCCACTGCCCCTCCAACCAATAGGCTTTTGGTAGATAGAGTGCTTGTGTAAAAACATTGAGAAAAAAAGTAAAGTGCTGTTTGACCAGCACCACGTATCAAGAAACTTGCAGCCCCCAGCAAATTTGATTCGCCCTCCTTCTTGGCGTATGATCTGCAGGTCAAGTAATGCATTGCTGAAAATGCCAATGTCATTGGATTAACAATTGCTCCAATAGTTACAGCAACTCCGAACGCGACATTCGCAACTTTTTTGCTTATTTCCGGACGATTGGCATGCTTGTGCACCGATTCCAAGTTCCAGCAAAGTGCTGCCCATTGCAGAGTTGTTGCAGCTAAACTCGCGCCATCCAACAAGGACGGTTCGAGCGTTGGAGTAATGTTTGTTTTTGCTACCATCGTGGTTAACGGATATTCTGCAAGCGAATAGGGCCTTGTCATCAGAAAATGGCCGTCTGCATTGTCCTTGAATTTTTGCCATTTTGATTTTTTCGCAGGGCTCTGACGAATTTTGACACTTTGGGTCTGAACTAATTTTTTCATAAGTCAACTACTCCCTAGTAACTCTTTTCACTGCAAAAGGACAGCCTCCGCATGCTGTGGGAACAGGCCGTCCAAGCTTTGGTGCGTCAACACTTTCACCATCACGAGCAAGAGGGTTTCTTGCCATTTCTCTCAGCAATTGTGGGTCAAATCCAAGCTTTCTTAACTGTTCTTCGCACTCAACAAGCGTTTTTCTATAAGGTTTTGCCTGGATTATCCTAAGCAACAGCATGGGATCATTTATCCTCTGTATGACTGCATTCTTCGCAAATCTCACTTTCTGATAATCTGCCCGTATCCCTGCCATAATGTCCTCTCTTGTTGCAAGGACCCTGACAAATCCATCCATGTCTGTTGAACGAAGCACTTCAAGTGCAGCAACTAATGTCTTGTCCGGAGTTTTGTCTTTTGCCACAACCCAATCATTTACACTGCAAAACGAACAGCGATGCACCAGCACAGCTTCTGCAAATCCTGGCAAATCCTTTATCCTTTCAAATGCATTTTCTCTTGAGAGTGGGTCTTTCGAATGGATTGTTACAAGGAAAAGAAGCATTGCTTCGTCTTCTTTTGCAGGGTCAAGGCTATGCCTCATTCCAAGCACTCTTTGCGTTGCATACTCTGCGGTGTCCCATACTTCTTCCCAGTTTTCTCCCATATTCGATAATTTGATTATGATTTCATAGAGTCTCTGTGCATCCATCTTGGCTATTGCTTTTTTTGCTGGTTCTGACACAGCATGTCTTGGGCGTTCGACTGATTTTCCATCTTTATCATATCCGAGGAATTCCGCCTGCCAGTAAATTCTTTCTCCCTTTCGCCAGCGTAATGCAATCCCAAGCAATACCTTTTGATCTTCTGTCATTTCAGCTATTCGAGTTGCTTTTAGCCTAGAACTCCCTGCTAGTTCAATCAGTCTTTTAGCTCCTAGCCTTGGAAGGTATTTCTCCAGGATCTTGGGATCAGACAATTGATCAACAACCAAGTAAACCTCTTTCTCGTCTTTGGGTTCCCATGCTTTTTCAAGCAGATAGGTTATCGCTACGCGAACCCTTTCAGGATATTTTTCTGCACAATCATAGTAATTTCCATTTCTGAGTTGGCGTATTGCTTCCACTGCTGCATCTTTTTTATCCAATTCCACGAGTCTGTCTATGGCTTCGCGCCAGCCTTTTGACAATCGGAATTCATCAACTGGCCCTGCCATTCCCATGACAAATCTTCCCAAATAGAGGGATATTGCCTTTGCAATCAGCCTTTCATCTGTCATTTTTCCAAATGCAGCCTTGCGAACAATTGGATCCTTGCTTTCCATTCCAATTGATTGAAGCTTATTTTCATCACCTATCTGTTCAATGCGTTCAAGGCTCTCGCGCGTATCTTTCGAATAAGCGGCAATATATGAGTGTTGGGTGCTTGTTTGCCCATCTTCTACGCCTACCTGTAGGAGTGACCTTGCACATTCCTCCAAAATCTCTCCGTTTTTATCCCCTGCTATTTTTGCAACCTTCTCTTGAATTGCAAGCAGCGCCTCCTGGTCAGCCTTGAGCCTTTCTATTGCAGCAAGCCTTGCTTTAATCGGAAGCCACTCCTGCGTAGCCATGTCAATAAGGACATTTTTATTTGCAAAACTGGCCAGCAGCAAAAGCTCGTCCTCGTCATAAACGCTCAAACTTTTTTCGTAGATGACAATGCCTTTTTCCTTTGCCTTTCTTATTGCAGCCATCCTCAACTCCTTATCCTGTGCGTGTTTTGCTAGATGTATTACTGCCGTATTATCTAGTGTTTCAAGCGTAGCTATTCTGACTGACGTGTCAGGGCTTGAAAGCAATCTTATGACTTCGATTGGAACATCTGGTTTATCACTCATAATTAACACCAACTATAACTTATATTTCATAAATAATAAAGATTAGCCTTAAATTTCTTATCATTCATTAAATTATTAGAGAAAAAATTGAATTAAGGTAAAAAATGGAACTGACACGAAATGCATTGGACAAGAAAGATCTGAAGATACTTTACGAGCTGGAGAGGGATGCACGCCAGAGTTATAATGAAATTGCTAAGAAAACAGGCATGAGCAAGGAAGTAGTTCTATATAGGGTCAAGAATCTGGAGAATTCAGGACTGATCAAAGGATACATAACAGAGATGGACCTCTACAAACTTGGCTTCAGAATGTACCCAATTCTCTTCAAATTCGAAGAGCTCCCTGAAAAAATTGAGAAAGAGATGACAAGCTTCATAAAAAAATCAGAGAACATCGGCTGGGCGGCCTGGTGTGATGGAAGCTGGGACCTCAATATTGCGCCAAGGGTGAAGAATGCCACCGAGGTCTCGGTTTTCCTTGAAGAATTTGACATGAGATTCGGCGATTACATATTGGAAAAACAACTCATGCATACATTGCAGTTCAATTATTTCAAGAGGAACTTTGGTTTTGGAGAATCCCGAAGATCAATTATCAAAAGTGGTGAAACCACGGAGACTCTTGAAGTGTCAAGCGAAGAAGCGAAATTCCTGCGTTCAATCTCTTTGGATGCAAGAAAGCAGATTTCTTTATTGGCAAAGGATGCTGGAGTTTCAGTGCCAACAACAATTGAAATGATGCGAAGACTAAAAAAGAACCAAATACTCCAGGGCTTTAGAATCTTCACTAATTTCGCCAATCTTGGCCATTCCTATTACAAGATATGGTTCAACCTAAGGAACATGAACAAGGAGAATTGGAAAAAGCTATATTCATTCCTGAGCTTTGAGCCTCATGTTCTTTGGGCAACCCAAACAATCGGTTACTATGATTTTTCCGTAGAACTTGAAATTCCATCTGTCAGGGAATTTCAATTCTTTGCCAAGAGGCTCAAGGCTAATTTCAGCGACATAATAAAGAGAAAGGATGTTCTTCTTGTTTCAGATGAAATACTTGCAAGTTATTTCCCATCGACGATCGTTTAAAAATAGAATAAATGGGATAGTTGTGAACTGCTGTTCACTTCCTCAACAGGTTCTTTCTTTCATTATGTTCGTGAACTTTGTTCACGTACGCCCATGAACTTTTGGTTCATGGTTGAAGTTTCTTTCTTACAAGAAAGAAAGTTTAAATGGGGTCGTTGCGAACAGAGTTCGCTTCCCCCACCATTTTGTAAACAAAATGGGGTCGCCGTGATTATCAGTTTCCAGTCCCGCGTTTCGGGTCTTGGAAGCATTTGAATTTCTGAAACTTTTTGGAATCTAGGTTTTGATAACGTTCGTGAACTTTGTTCACGTACGCCCATGAAACCGGAAGGTTTCATGACCGAATTTTTCCCAAAAGTTTTCACAGATAACAGGCTCCCAAAGCCAGCCGGATAACCAGGTTGTGCGCCTCGAACGGTGCACAAATTTTGAACGAACCGTTCAAAGCTTTACCTCACGACCCCATTTGTAGGTTTATTTCACCACAAAAGAGATTATAAAACTTCCTAATTCTCAGGACTCTTGACCAACACATATCTCCTTCCATATCTCTTCGGAACAAACCCGAATTTTTCATAAAGTGCTTGTGCGATAAAGTTCTTCTCAGTGACTTTTAGGTAAATCGGCCTGTCTTTGGCTTCGTCAATAAGGTGCCCCATGAGCTTTGTGCCAACGTGTTTTCCTCTATATTCTTCAACAATCCCGATTCCATTCAAAAGTATTTTGTCTTCCTTCTCAGTCATGTGGAGGAATCCTATGATTTTTTCCCCTTCAATTGCCACATATATCTGGTCATTCTCTTTCAAAACAGGGTAGGCCTTTGGGAACAGTTTTGCAATTAATTTCAAAACATCCAATATCTCGGTTTCACTTATTATCCTGATTTCCATTGTCCCACAACTTCACAAAAGCAACCTTTGGAGTTTCTTCTGCATTAGGATTAATAACCACAGCCCTTCCGCTTGGCGCAGCAGGTATCTTCACAAGAAGCGTCTGTCCAAGTGAATTGGGAAATTTTACTTCATTAACACCCTCTAATTCATGGATGTGCCCAAACAATGCCATAAGAGGCCTTTTCTCAAGAATTATCTTCCAGATGCTTTTACTTCCAACATGTTCGCCATTTGGTGTAGTGTCAAAATAGCCATAAGGTGGGCAATGGCAGAGCAATATCGTTTTCTCATCTATCGGTAGTTTGCTCATCCTTTCGTAAATCTCGTCTTCCGTGAGCTCACCAGGTGTCCCAAATGGAGTTATGTTCGAGAATCCAAAACCAACTATTGGATAAGTGTCTGCCATTTCATGTTCTTCATATCTATTTCCCTTTTCATCGATAGTAGATGTGCGCTCAGCCAAAACGTTTCTTAGGAATCCAATCTTTTCATGAAGATATCCATCGTATTTTTTCATTTTAGCCAATACTTTCGCATCCTCATTATTGCCAGGTATGATGAAAGAATTAGGAAGCGCCTCAAGCACCTCTTCAAGAAATGAAATGGAGTGTTTTGTGATATCTCCTGCAATCAAAATATGATCAAATTCGTTTTTGTTGCAGAATGCCTTTACTTTCTCTAGACAGACTTCGTCATCATGGATGTCCGAAATTGCCAATACTCTCATTCTTCATTCTCCTTTGCTAGTTCAGGATTCTTTGCTCTTTTCCTTTCCCATTCGTCAAGTATTGCCTTTATTTTGCCATCCATCTTCTCTTTCAAAGGTTTGGAGATGTCATTCTTTGTGAATGCATCTGCCTTTGCGGCTGTGCAGATGTTGTTTGCAAGCACTCGTGCAATTTTTCCACGAACTGCTTTTGGAGACGCGGAAATCTTTGCATATTGAAATATAATGCCGTGTTTTGGAGGATTTATCCGTTTGTTCTTCAAATGCTTGAACAACGCCTTTTCAGCACCTATTACTTGGATAGTACTTGCGGGCATTAGTGCGAGTCGTCTCATAGAGCCTGCATGTGCAATCAATTTAGCTGCGATTTCAGACCCAATAAGGTATTTGATGTTCGGACAGATCTCATCAGCCAGCTCATTTTCATATTGTTGATACTTAGCCCTTAAATCATCCAGTTCAAGTATCATATTTGCACAATCCTTTATCTTTTGCAAGTCTTTCTCAGGAAGGTCTGCGCCAAGGCTTGTCAGCGCTCTTTTGGAGATGCTGTCAGCTGATGCTGCGCCAACGAGTTTTGCTAATGGGCTTATGTTTATGTTTTTCTTGTCAATGAAAACTATTGCCCTTGCATATTTTACTTTGGTGTCGCATTTGAGCTCTGGAAAATATATGGCATACCAATCCTCAAGTTTCTCCCCAAGCGAGTTGATGATTGCGTCAAGTTCTCCTATAGTTTTAGAAGTGGTTCCAATTACCATATCCCTGCTTTTCAGTGCGTCCTTTACCTTCTCACGCGATTTCTTCATGAATTTGAAACGTTTATTGCCTTTGTCCATGCTTTCATTGTTTACAGAAGGTAATTAAAAGTTTATGCAACGACAACATAACCATGGCTAATGAAGTGGAAAAGGTCACAAAGGAGACTGTAGAGAAGGGCGGAGTGCTGGCATTGCTCTACTTTGATCTGCATGGCAAGGACAAAAGCAAGCTTTCTGAACTTGGCGTAGGTTTTGTTAATCAAGTATTGAAGGAGCCTGGAGTAGTTTTTGCCCTGGGCGAGATAAACGAGCCTGAAGAAAGAAACGATATGTTTTCTACTTCATTGCAGCTTAAGGTGTTATGCAAGTCTTTCCTTTCGATAACCAACCTCTGCGAGAAATACAGCCCATTTTCACTGGAGATACTCAAGCCGGATAAGCTGGTTTTCACTATAGATTCGGCGCAGGAGCTTCTCATGAATATCTCAACAACTACCTTTGAATATAAAAAGCACATCATCGAAAAGCTATCAAGCCCTGAAGAGCTGGAAGGATATAGGAGCGCCCTTGCAAACAAGCTCGAAATGGGCAAGAAGTTGTTTCAAAAAGGTGAAAAGAAATGATAAGCAGGGAATTCATCAAAACAGGCATTTCTGGATTGGACGAGGTTCTTGGAGGGGGCTTTCTTAAGGGATCAACAGTGACTTTGAGCGGACCCACTGGTTCTGGAAAAAGCACCCTGGCGATGCAGTTCCTCGTTAATGGCGCACAAAAATACTCAGAGCCAGGCCTTTACATCTCAATCGAAGACAGCAAGGCATCATTGTTTTTCAGCATGAGCGGATATTCGTGGAAAATCGAAGACCTTGAAAAGAGCAAGAAACTCATGTTTTTGGATTATCCTATATTCGAGATAGATCAGTTCCTGAACCAGAACAGTGCAGTCCTGGAAATCATAAATGCGATGGGGATCAAAAGGGTAGTGGTAGACTCGATTATGCCTATTGCAGTTTATTTCAAGGATGAGGATGAACGGAAGAAAGGGTTCCTGAAGCTCATGGCCAACATACGGAAATGGAATACTACTACTATGGTGGTTGCAGAGGACACTCCCGCATCCACACAGGACGTTCTTCCTTCAACAAGATATGGCATTGAAACCATGTGCGAGGGGTGGATGCATATTTATTATCTCTATTCTATGAAGGCGAAATGCAGGTCACGGGCAATCGAAGTCCTGAAGATGAAGGGCGTCAAGCATTCTACAAGGATACATAATGCAAAGATAACTGATGATGGGTTTAAGATGTTGGACTGACTGATCGAATCGCTAATCCCGAACCAGAATTCCGAATAATTTGTTTTGTATATTTTTTTCTGATTTTTCATCCAATTTACCGTCGAATATTGTTCTGTTCTTGAATCTTCCAATAAGTTCTTCTTTATTTACTATAACGTCATAGACCTTGCGGGTGTCAATGTCTTTCGAATCCACTCTTCCAACAAGGAGCCGTTTCTCCAATTTACCTAAATCTAATTTGCTTGGCAATTTGACAACTATCCTGCACCTTATTCCAAGGAGCTGATGTATTGCCTTTTCATTGTTGGTTTCTATTTCGATGTTCAAGAAGTAAGTAATTTTATTATACATATCAAAATTAGTTGTATTTCCTTTTTCAGCATCCAAATCAATGATGTGTATCAATTTGACGCCATCTTCCTTCATTTTCTTTGCAAGATCTATTGGTTTTCCTATCAGTTTCAATACCTCTCTTCTCATTGTGAATGCCTGCTTGTCCTTTACATACATGACAGGTATTTTGAGCGCCTTTTCATGAATCTCTTCTTTGTCTTTTGCCATCGATTAACTAACTGAAGAATAACTTATTAAATGATCTTGTCGATTAGTCAGCAGGTGAATTCATGAAGAAAATGATATTAGTGCTATTGGCATTTGGATTTATGCTGTTTGGATGCACTGGCGGAACTACGACTACTCCTCCAGTAAACAACGTTCCTGTACCACCTGTGGTTACTGTGGTTGACTGTAGTTATGACTTGGTTTGCTTCAATCAGAATGTCGCATATTGTTCAAAGGCTAAGGTTCTTGATACCTCTGATCCAACTGGAACGCTTTCTGTCTCCGTTGAAGGAACCACAGGAACAGAATGTGTGTTAAAGTTCGTTTACACAACCTCAAGTATTCCTGAGATTACTGGCAAGGATTGGACCTGTACAGTACCTATGAGCCTCACAGATTACAAGGTATATATTGGAAGCCTCTCGAACACAGAGCTTTTCACAAGGTGCAAAGGTCCATTTATGGATTACATGGCTCAGCAGCTTTCACAGAGCTACTGAATTTTTTTATTTTTCTCTCTTTTTGCAATCAGGTAATTCATAACCAATGGCGGGAATAACGTAGTTACAATTGCCATTGAGGCTATTATTGCATATTCTGATGCATTGAGCACTCCTTTTGTCAACCCTATCAATGCAACAATAAGCGCAACCTCTCCTCTTGGGGACATTCCGAAACCAATTATGGCTGATTCCAGTTTGCTGATCCCTGATGCCAATGCTCCAATTCCACATCCGATCAATTTTGCAAGGACTGCAATTATGCTTATCACGATTATCGGAACAAGGAATTCGCCAATCATCTTAACATCTACAAGAAGGCCAAGAGATATGAAGAATATCGGAGTAAAGATTGCTTCTACAGGGTAGACTTGAGTCTCTATGTCGTGCAAGTGCTTTGACCTTGAAATTATGAGTCCTGCGACGAATGCTCCCACTATCGAAGAAAGCCCTATGTATTCTGCGATGTAAGCATATACAAGCAAAAATGCAACTACAATGAGTATGAGGTTTCCGCCTAATGATTCTTTATCCATAAACTTTCTGACGAACCATTTTCCAGCCATTATTCCTCCACCTATCAATATCACCGTGGCAGCTGTGACCTTTATTATAGGGTCTAGGATTGGAATTGACGCGGGGTCAGGCAATTTGAGCGAAACTATGCTTGTAACTATTGACGATATTTCGAGAGGCACCTGTACCATTATCTGTTGGAAGTCATATCCTGCAGGTACTCCCAAAACAAAAGAAAGTATAAGAAGTCCAAGTACATCATCAATAACTGCTGCACCTATCAATACTTCTGCGAATTTCTCTTTCAATAGCTTGGCTTCTTTCAATATTGCAACAGATACTCCTACACTGGTTGCGGTGAGCGCAGTTCCAAGAAACATAGAGAAAATGAAATTTCCTCCTGTGTACATTGCATATGCAATACCTGCTATGAATGGGACAATTATTCCGAGTGTTGCAACAACTGCATTTTCTTTTGAGAATATCTTCTTGACTTCGCTGTGCAGGCCTACCCTGAACAAAAGGAAAATGGCACCTAGCTGTGCGAATATTTCAATGACCTTTTCATCTCTGAATATATCTATTCCGATTACGCTTGGGCTCATTGCAGCCCCTAGTAGCATTAAGATTATCACAGTAGGTTGTCTGAGGTAAACGACAGTCAACTCAGCCAGCACTGCAAGCAAAAGAAGCAGGCTTATCTCGAAAAAGACGTGTTTTTCTTCAGGCACTTCTCCGAAAATGCTGACCCTAACTATCGAAAACAAAAGTATTATGAACATCAAGAATAATGCTACTGGTGCAAGCGGAAACACTCTTTTGGTTATTTTTTTGATGTGGCTGTGCATTTATTTCCACCTTAGCACTACCCAGCTGTCTCCGTTGGTTTCGATTTCAATTTGATCCACAATCACTGTCAAGTTGCCTATTTTTACAGTTTCGCCTTGCATGGCTCGAAATGTCTTCTCTTCCTTTGGTTCGTCTCTGAAGAATGCAAGTGTTGCCCTGACTTTTTTATCACTGCTATCTTGGTAAATATTTCCAACACCTACACTGTAAGGTCCAACTTGGCCGACTGTGGTTTCTTGAACTGTTACAGAGTTCATCGTTTCATTCTTTTTAGTATTATTTTTCATGTCATTCACTTCCTTTTTTTCATCCGTTTGGCTTGTGCATCCTGCGAAAAGCAGGATCACACATATAAGTGCAATTAATTGCAATTCTTTTTTCATGATCCAATCCTCTAATCATCATTCTTGTTTCCCTTGGGCATCATCAAGTGGGTGTAAAGCTCGACTTCTCTTTCTTCGCCGCTTTCCATATTCCTAATTTTCCCTTTCTTTGATTTCACTTCCTTTTCCCCAACCACAATTACATAGGGAATACCCATTACATTCACATATTCCAATTGCTTTCTGAGGTTTCTGTTGTTCAAGTCTGTTTCCACATCGACATTTCCTTTGCGTATTTCATTAGCTATCTTTACAACTTCATCATAAAATTCAGGTTTCACGCATGCAACAAACACTTGAGTAAACGTCTTTTTTGATTGTTTTCCCCTTTTCTTTATCCTTTCATTCAATAGGTATAATATCCGTTCTATTCCTATTGAAATGCCTGTAGCACAATCCTTTTGGCCGTATTTCTCAAGCAGATGATCATATCTCCCTCCGCCTGCAACTGAACCAATTTCATCGCTTAGTTTTATTTCAAATACTGGGCCAGTGTAATATCCTAAACCTCTTACGAGCGAAAGATCTATTTCAACTGGAACATCTGGCAAAAGTGCGATTATTTCTTCAAGTTCCTTTGCCCCATCTTCACTTAGCCTTTTTGCTGATTCGATTTTCTGCTTATTAGTTCCAGTTAGGCTTATGAGCGAGAACACTTCGTTTATCCTTTTCTCGTCAAAGTGCTCTGCAAGATGTTTCTTTACCCCTTCCTTGCCGACCTTATCCATTTTGTCCAATATCCTCAATAGTTCATCAATCTTTTCTCCTACTCCGAGTTTCTTGGCAAGGCCATTCATTATCTTCCTGTTGTTTATGAGTATCCTTGGCTTGTCGAACCCAAGGGTTGTCACAACCTCATGTGCACACCTTAGAATTTCGGCATCAGCCTTCATGGATTCACTTCCAATTGTGTCAATATCACTCTGCCAGAATTCCCTGAATCTTCCTTTTTGAGGTTCTTCGTGCCTCCATACTCTTGAGATGCAATATCTCTTGAATGGTTTTGTGAATGCATTTGTTGCAGCTACTCGTGCAAGCGGAACCGTTAAGTCGAATCTCAGGCCATACTCTCTACCTTCGAGAACGAAGATCTGCTTTTCGACTTCTTCCCCTGCCTTTGACTTAAGAGTATTAAGATATTCCATCACAGGGGTTTCCAGTGGAACGAAACCATACTTCCTATAAATCATCTTGATGGTCTCGATAACCTGTTCACGAAGTATCATATCATCTGGGAGAAAGTCCCTCATTCCTTTGGGTGTAAGTTTCATCAGTATCACTTCTATCGAATACTAGGAAAAAAGAGCTTATGAATATTTGTTTTTAGTATGTCTTCCCTTTCTTCCTTCTAAACTCCTCAAAAAGCTCCACATTCTCCGTTCTCATAAATCCGCTTTGGATCCCGACAGGTGACTTTCCGATTCTTTTCATTTCTTTGTTTGAAATTGTTAATTCACTAAATCCTGCCTTTTGGGCATCTGTTATGCTTGCCCCATAAACTATTTTCTTGATTCCTGCCCAGTGGATTGCGCTGAAGCACATTGGGCAAGGTTCTGTTGTTGAGTAAATAGTGCAGCCAGTGAGTTTTATGTTTTTGATCTTCTTGCATGCAACTCTTATCGCATGAATCTCACCATGCGCTGTAATATCAGTAGTCTTCCAGACTACATTATGCTCGCAGCTTATTATTTTTCCTTCTTTGCTGGTAATACAAGCACCAAAAGGCGTCTGGCCAGACCTCATCGCCTGTTTTGCCTTTTCAATCGCCTTTTTCATGAAAAATTCGTTTTTGTCCATGTCTGTGATCCTCACCCGGTCTTTTTAATTATATTACTTTATCTCCACTTCGCAGAGTTTTATCATTCCTTTGAAATCAGGGCTTATCTGCTTATGCTCTTCATCGAACACAGCCCTTACCTGGATTTTGGAACCTTGTTTTACCCCTCTGTTTTTCAAATCATTTATGAGCTGGGCGTAGAAGTTTTCAGTTATGGTATTTTCAAGAACGCCCTTTATTATCTGCATCGGCGCCTTTGTATCCAATTCTTTCATCGGCTTCAAAAGTACCTTCCCTTTCTTCTCAATTACAAGATAGAATCTTAGTGTCACAGGTTTGCTTACTGTGCGTTCCTGGAAATATTTTCCTATTCGTGCCATATCTTAGATTGTATGGTGAGATTAAAAGAGCTATTGTTCCAGCGTTGGCTGAAGAATATGAAGAGGGGGTTTAAAAAATAAATAAAAAAAATAATAAAATTCTACATCTCTGCCATGCTTACTGACATTTTCCCGCAGTTTGGGCATTTTCCTGCAAATGGCTCTAAATCACCCTTGCATTTCTTACACTTCTTTTCAGTAAGTGTCATGGTGAAATCATCGTTCAGGTTTCCCTTTGCAGCATACATCATCTTGCACTTTGCACAGCCTGCAGGCAATTGTCCAGCCTCGAATTTCAAAGGCCATTTTTTGTTGCAAGACGTACATACAAATCCGCTTCCCATATTCAAACACCTCTTGTTTTGCATGAAATTTACAGCTAATGCTTAAATTCTTTGCCTTTTTATTTTTTGTATGGACAAACTTCATTTCGGAACAGCAGGCATTCCTCTTTCCACGGAGGATCGCACTACTGAGAATGGGATCAAAAGAGCGCATGAGCTTGGCTTGACTGGGATGGAATTGGAGTTTGTCAGGAATGTCAATATTTCAAAGGAAAAGGCGCCAGGTGTGAAGAAGGTTGCAGATGAATCGCACATAAAATTGACTGCCCACGGCTCCTATTTCATAAATTTCAATGCTTCTGAACCTGCGAAAGCAGGTGCGTCTCGATCTAGAGTCCTTCAGGCGGCAAGGATACTTGAGTTATGTGGTGGTTATTCAGTTTGCTTTCATCCTGCCTACCGCATGGGCGCTCCAAAGGATCATGTTTATAACAATGTCAAGAAACAATTTGCCAAATTGATGGAAGAAGTGAGATCTCATAGTTTGAAGGTTTGGATAAGGCCAGAGACTGCTGGCAAACTGTCTCAGTTTGGAAACCTTGAAGAACTTATTAAATTGTCGCAGGAATTCGATCAAGTCTTACCATGCATTGATTTTTCCCATCTGCGAGCCTGTTTGAATGGAAAGATGAATTCTTACGAAGATTACTCAAGTGTCTTGGAGCAGATAGAAAAAGGACTTGGAAAGGAAGCTTTGAAGAACATGCATATTCACGCACAAGGAATTGCTTACAGTGAAAAGGGAGAGAAGAATCACCTTTCAATGGCAGATGATCCAAAATGGGACTATAAGAATTTAATGAAAGCATTAAAGGAATTCAAGGTTTGCGGTTGCGTTGTTTGTGAATCGCCTGTGCTTGAGTCGGATGCAGTTGTTCTGAAGAAGGTTTATGATTCTCTTTGAGCTTTTTAGCATATCTTGTTTTCATTTTTTTCACTTCTTTATTAGCATACTCAAAATATTTCGCCAGCACAAGGAACCAGATTATGACTAATATGTTGATAAATAAAGGGTCTACCCCTACACTTCTTGCTTGTGCATCCGCTGTTTTCAGGTATTCAGAAGTCACCAGAGCTATTTCTACAGCCACAACAAAGCACCATAAATATACCAAAGCCCATTTCGATGCTTCTTTTTCTTCAGGTGGCTTCAGCAGGTTTTCAAACTTCACTCCCAGGGCCATTCTGCTGAATGCGACCAGCACCAGTGAAAAGAACCCGCATATCATGAACATTGGTATTGTGGTTGCAATTACCATGATGGTCGCAAGCGCCATATCACTTTCTCCGGAAAACAGGCTTATTTCTGTGACTATGAAATAGGAGAAAGTGGCTGCTGCAAGCTGCTCAAGGGTAAGTGCAATACCTATGAGGCAAAGTACCTTGGCCACAATGCTAATCTTCTGCCAGTTTGTTGTTTTCATCAGACTCGGTTTTATTTGTTTTGCCTTATATATAAATTGCTATGCCCGCTCCACAAAGACCCGAAGAAATCGCGAATTTCTTTCCCAAACACGTGATAAGGTATGCTGAAATCTCGCGTTTGATTCCGAATCACGTGCAAATTCTGTTCGCATGTAAATACGCACATAATGAACACGTTGCAGACCTGATTAGATTCAATGAGCTTGTTTTCGGTGAGAATTATCTACAGGATGCACTGAAGCGCTGGACAAAAGTTCCAAGGGAACGCTATCATTTCATCGGCCATCTCCAGAGCAATAAGGTCCGTGATGCGGTTAAATTATTTGGGACAATACAAACTGTTGATTCTAGGAAACTGGCGGAAAAGATTTCGAAGGTTGCGGTTGAGGAGAAGCTGAATGTCGATGTGTATATTCAGGTGAATGCCGATTATAACAAGGATCAGGCGGGAGTGTCTCCAAAGGAAGTCGGTGATCTTGTTCAATTTGTCAGAACACTTCCAAACATCAAATTGATTGGTTTGATGTCAATGGGTACTTTAGGGGAAAATAAGAAGCAGGTTTTCGTAGAAGTCAAGAAACTGGCTGACAAATACAAGCTCAAAACATCAATGGGTATGAGTGAAGACTACCAAATAGCGATAAAAGAAGGAAGTGATATGATTAGATTGGGAAGGGTTCTTTTATAATATGCATTTTAAATCATTTGCTAACACTATTTATCCATGCAGAAGCTTATAGTATATTATTCGCCAACCCAGGCAAACCAGGTTATAGTTTCAAAACTGCGTTTGCTGGAAAGACTGGGGCAGTGTGAGTTTATTGGTTTGCATCAGGATCAGGAGAGGAGGGTAGAACAACTTTTGAAGATTGAAGGAAAGGCTGCCTTTCTTTGGGGTGACGGTTATCAGCATTGCGAATCCTACTTTTTTACTCGCACAGGCATAAGGCTTAAGCTTAATATTGATGCTCACGCGGATTGTGGCTCAGACGGATACGTCTCTGCTCGTAGCCATATGGCGTTTACAAGGGATAACCAAAAAATAGAGATTATAACTCCGATAAAATCTACTGAGGAAAGAATTAGGGCTGTAAACAGGGGCTTGGAATTTGCCGATGGTGAGGTTGGAGTTACTGTGGATTGCGATGTATTCCCCGGATTCCCTGCGAAAAAAGAATGGATTTTAAGTGAGGGTTTGCTTTTAGTCGAAGCTGCACTTCTTATCTGGGATCTTGGTTTAAGAATATCTCGCGTGGACATTGGAGGTTTGGTTGAACGGATTCCTGAGTTTGATTTGATTCGCGTTCCTATAGCTGGCAACTTGCCTTCATGTGCTGAAGCTAATTATTTTGTAAATGTCGGAAATGAGTGTCTTGGACAGATTCCGCACATACGGGAAACACTTGACAGGATTGGTTCGTATGTCGTGCAGATCTATGCAGGTTTGCTTGAGGCATTTGCCAGGGTCGCGTAAATTGAAGAAAAATAAGAAAGATTAAAATTTCCCAGAAACAAATCCACCGACATTTTGAGTTGTGGTTCCATCTTTTCCGACTTCAAGCAAATCCAATGCAGGTCCGAATACAAGTTTGCCATCCAGTGTGCTTAAACCCATTCTAATTCGCTGTATGCTGAATGAGTGTGCGTCTAATGTGCCATTGGTTATGTTCTCGATTTGTGCAAGCAGTTTGACACCCTCTGTCAGAGTAGGTGTGAACATTATTGAGGTCAAAGACTCTATATCTGGAGTTGCTCCATGGCTTGCTGTAAGCAATGTGTAGATTGAGAAATCTCCCAAAACTCCGAAGTATTGCAAACCGAATCTAGGAGTAGCTGTTCCGCTTGCCATTTGCGTTTCCATCACCATTTCCACAGGGCCAGCCAAATTTAAACTTAGGTCAACCAATCCGAATGTGGACAAATTGTGTGCAGCCAAATCTGTAGTTGTCCGACCTCTTGCGAACAAGCCAATCTTATCAGTAATCTGTGCCGATGCCTTGACATCTGTAGTTGCAGTTTTCTTTCCTGCCATTAATTCAATAGATCCCCCAGCACTTGCCTTTCCGGGCAGTAAGAATACAGCTCCAATTATCATTGCACTAACTGCGATTCGTCTTGCAACTCCTCTAACCCTTTCTCCAAATTTCCGATCATTTCTTTTTAGTTTTTGTACCATGGTTATCACCATTTCATCTTATTGTTTTCTGAACTGATTTTCCGTTTTGTATAGCAGGAGCTGCAGGTGTCCTTGGGTTTCCATCCAGAAGCTCACCATCCTTTGCAAGAGGGTTTCTGTTATTGCGTAACTCCTGTGCAATATCCCTAACTGTTCGGCTCAAATCTGTGCCCCCTTCTTCAAGCAGATGCTTCTTTTTATCGTGAAAATTCTGGGAGTATCGAGGTATTGCGCCATCTAAAACATCCCATTCCAAGAATCTGGCCATTTCTTCGAATTTATCTCCTTCCAGTCCTTCAAGTTGGCCTCTTGCAATTATTCTGATCGCTTCTATTGTAGCATCCCTCACTTCCTTGCTTTGTCCAGAATTGAATATCCTAGATACAGCTCCTTGTCTAAGCTCACCAACATATCCTTCAATTCTCTTGAGTAATAGGAACTGTTGTACTTCGTACGGGAGTTCGATTCTTTCATTCGCCAGATGCGACAATATCTTTTCCACATCCAACTTCAGGTCATGTTCTCCTCGGTTCAATATTTCTTCCATCTTTTTTTCTGCAATTCTATGGATTGCATCTCTGTTTTCATCGTTTTCTTCTACCATATTCCCCACCAACTATAACTCCTCATACAGAATACTTAATATCTTTCAATAAAAAACGCAAGAAAACCGAAATATATATAAGTATTATTTGGTAAATTAGCAATATGACTATTAAGGTGGACAAGAAAGACAAGGAGCTACTTATGCTCATTTATCTTGATTCGAGAACGAGTTTCACCGAGATGGGAAAGAAGCTCAAGCTCAGCAGCAGTGCTGTTGAACGGAGATTGAGAAGGCTTCAGGCAGACGGTGTTGTTGTATTGTTGTTTGCAGACGTTAATTTTGCAAAACTTGGCCTCAAACCCTATCGCCTTTATTTCAAATTTGATGTCATGGATGATAAAACAGAAAGGGAAGTTCTGGAGTTGTTTGAATCCTATTCGAGGACAGTGTGGGGCGTAATCTGTGAAGGGGAATATGATGTGCTTTGGAGAATAATCGCAAAGGATGAAATTGAAGTAGAAAAAGCGCTGGCACTGGTGCTCCAGAATTTCGGAAAGAAAATCGTTGAGAAAACAGTCATCTCAACAAGCTATCAAACCTATCTTTCCTGGAACAAGGCTCTTGATGCTCCTCGTCATCCAGAACTGCCTATTGAAAGGGTTGCAGAAATTGAGCTTCCTGATAAATTAGATATACACATACTTTCTTGTTTATATCAAAATGCAAGGGAAAGCACTGTTAACATTGCCAAGAAAGTCGGATTGACTTCGGATTCTGTCCAATACAGGATCAAGAATCTGGTGAAGCAAAACTATATCCTGGGGTACACTGCATGGTATGATGCAAAGAAACTTGGCTTCAATTACTATAAATTGCTCATAGGGCTTAGGAACATAAACCCGGGCGATGAAAGCAAATTCCTTGACTTCTGCAAGGAGCATGATGACGTTATTTTTCTTAACAAGGCCATTGGAAGTTGGGACATAGAGCTTGACATAATCGTAAGGAATAACTCAGAACTTCATCAATTCACCAAGGACATAAAGACAAAATTCGGCCATGTGATAGGGAAGCACCATTTCATTTCTGTTGTGGAAGAAAGGATGTTGAATCCGTTAAGATGATTGGTTATAGCTTTCCTTCGGATTTAAGCCGTGCTCTCTCCTCTTCAGGAATATGGTAGCCAGGGGTTTCAATTGAATCAGGGACATTCCCTTTTTTATATCTCCACAAAGGCGCAGTATCCAATTTGTACAGAAATTTCCAGCTTGAATATGTTGGAGCATAGTCTATCCGCGCACATCCTTTGCTTTTTGCAAGGTTTATGGCCTCTTTAATCGCCACTTTAAGAGTGTCCTTGTAGTTCTCATGCACGCCCCAGACGGACACTGACATAGTGGTGCCATAAAAAAAATATTGGGTTATCACAACTGTTTCTCCATTCTTCAGAATCGACCAGTACTCGGTACGAGGATCGCGGTCAAGTATTTCATAGCACACCCTGCCTTCAGTCAAAAAGTCAGAATCCTGGCCGAACATACCTATATTCAGTTTTGCTAATTCCTCCATATTCCCCTGTTTCCTGAATTCATATTCCCCGAATTTCTCAAGGGACATCCTGAAATTCTTCTTCTGCTTGCCTGAGAATCGCTGCATAAAATCTTCTATGCTGTTTACTTTGGTCAGATCAATGAAGAATTGTGGGCACAAACTTTCCACACAGCCTTCGAATTTCTCATCCATAAAATCAAAGAGTATGTCTTCCGGGAGTTCTTTTGCTGTTTTTATGACTTCAGGGTCAAATGTCAAATAATTCTTCTCCACAGATTCCCCTCCGATAATTGAATGTATTCTAGAATCAGGATCATACTGCAAAGGGAAGAAATTCTTTCCATCGTAAAATATAAGGGGTTTGTAGTTGTATACTTTGCACAATTCTATTCTAATGTCCCAGTTGTCTGTCCAAACTTCTTTTTCAGGAACAAATTTATCCCAGATGGGTTTCGCCTCTTCCAATGAAATTTCACGCAACATAGTCACACGTATTTCGGATTATTGCAGGCTGGGTAATTAAACCATTCACTTTATTGTGTTTCTCCAAACTCCATACATCTTTTTCACTATCTTGCCTATGGCATCAGATATTACACTTACGGATAAAGAAATCGATTTTTTCTTGGAATCCGTAAGTATGTACAATGTTTCTTCATCCTGCGGCCGGTCACAATCAAATTCATCCTTCACTTTCCAGGAGAAGAACTTGCTCCTTTCTATAACTTTAACTAGTTCTTCGAACCCTTTTTCAGGTGTCTTCTTTGTTTTATTATTTTTTTCACCGTTTTTTTCTGTGATGTTATATTTCATGCTTTCAGGAGTGATTATGAGCTGTACGCGTCTCGGATCCGAATTATAGTCTCCATCATATTCCTTGGAATTGTGTACTATCTTTTCGATTTTCATAGCAGAATGATGGCATGTAAAATTAAATAATCTACTTCAGCATTCTCTTTTCAAGCTCTTTTTCAACATCCTTGATATTTCTATTGTTCTTCTTAATAAAAACCATGATGAAATATATCAAATCTGCAGCTTCCCAGGCTAGATTATCTTTGTCTTTGAAGTTTATCAGTTCGTCTAGCTCTTCCATTAGCTTTGATTTAAGTAATTCGTTATCGGCAAGCAACTTGCAAGTGTAGCTGCCCTCTTTTGGATTCTTTTTTCTTTCTTCAATTATTTGTCCTAGTCTTTCCAAAATTGGCGATGCGAAAACCGAATCCTCAAAACAGGAGGTAGTATTCTTGTGGCAAGCGGGCCCTCTTGGCTCAACCAAGACAAGCAGTGCGTCAGAATCACAATCCTCAATTATTTCAACTACTTTCTGCACGTTTCCTGATTCCCCCCCCTTTTTCATTACTTTTCCCTTGCTTCTGGAATATCTATAGACAAACCCAGTTTCTTTCATTTTTTGGATTGATGCTTCGTTCGCATAGAACAATGAAAGTACTTGTTTTGTATTCGCATCCTGAATTATTATTGGCACAAGGCCATTTTTGTTGAATCTAATCACGTATCTCAACTCCTTTTTCCTTTAGTTTATTTTTCAAATCTCCAATTCGTACTTCTCCGAAGTGGAATATGCTTGCTGCCAATGCGGCATTAACATCCGTCTTCTGGAAAACTTCCACGAAACTGCCAACGTTTTTGGCTCCGCTTGAGGCAATCACTGGAATATTAACTGCTTTGCATACTGCATTGCACAATTCAATATCAAACCCTTTTTTGGTTCCATCCTTGTCAATCGAATTGAGCAATATCTCGCCTGCGCCAAACTGCTCCATCGTCTTGGCGAATTCAATCGTATCTATTTCACTATTAACTCTCCCACCGTTTATGAATTGGTTCCACCCCATTCCATTTCTTTTGGCGTCAATAGATATTACAACTGCCTGGCTTCCAAACTTATTTGCTAGCTTTTGTATCAGATTCGGATTCCTTACTGCAGCACTTCCGATTACAATTTTCTCAGCCCCGCACTTCAATATCCTTTCAGCATCTTCAACTGTTTTTATGCCTCCGCCTACTGAAAATGGAATGAATATCTCCTTTGCAACCTTTTTGATCATCTCATAGATTGGTTCTCGGGTTTCAACTGTTGCTGTTATGTCTAGGAAGCAAAGTTCATCCGCACCATTTTCATAATAATATTTGGCAAGTTCAACTGCATCTCCGGCATCCCTTAGGTCGATGAAGTTAGTTCCTTTTACCACTCGCCCATCTGCCATGTCCAGGCAAGGAATTATGCGCTTAGCCAACACTTTTGAATCGCCTCCTTCAGGTTTATTTTTCCTTCGTAAATCGCCTTTCCGATTATGGTGCCATTAACCCCTATTTTTTTCAGTTCCATTAGATCATCCAGGCTTCGGATCCCACCTGATGCAATTACTTCAATTCCAAATGATTTGATTTGTTTGATGAGTTCCAGATTTGGTCCTTGTAACATGCCATCTGTTTTAACATCTGTGACAATGACCTCTTTCATTCCTTCAAGCAGTTCGCCAATTTCGATTTCTTTGTTCTTTATCCATCCATTTGTTGCAAGCTTTCCGTCTTTGAAATCCAATCCTCCGATAACTCCGTATTTTTTCAGTTCATCCAGGTTTGTCCCAACGATTATTCTGTTTACTCCAATACTCTTTAGCTGGTCAATCCTTTCCTTTGTTCGCACTCCTCCACCCACCTCTATCTCAACAATTGCAGCTAGTTTTGCAATAATTTCGAAGTTCTTCATGCTGCCTTCGAACGCCCCATTAAGATCAACAACGTGGACTAGTTTTGCACCGTCTTTCTTGAACTGTTCAATTGTTTTGATTGGATCATCAGAGTAAACGGTGCACAGCTCTCTTTTGCCTTGCACAAGGCGCACGCATTTGCCGTCAAGCAGGTCGATTGCAGGTATCACTAGCATTTGGACAACCTCGCAAATCTTTCAAGAATCTTCAAACCGAACTCACTGCTCTTTTCAGGGTGGAACTGCACACCATAGAAATTGTTCTTCCGCACAGATGAAACGAATTCAATTCCGTAATTTGTTGTGCTGGTCGTTACATTTTCGTTTGCATCCGGTTTGCAATAATATGAGTTGACGAAATACACGAAACCTTCTTTGTCGAATAACTGTCCTTTTACATTTTCGATTTTGTTCCAACCTATTTGCGGAGTCCGAATTCCATTGAATTTCCTCACGCTTCCCTTAATGATGCCCAGTCCTTCTGCTTCTGGATTCTCATCGCTTCTTTCAAATAGTACCTGCATCCCAAGACATATGCCAAGAAATGGTTTCTTCCAATCATTTATCATTTGGATTTTGCCCTTCAACGAATCCATAGCATTCCCAAAAGCTCCGACCCCTGGTAATATTAGTGAATCGCATTTTTCCATTTTTTCTATGTTGCTGGTTATCACTGATCCAACACCAAGCTTGTCAAGCGCGTTTTTTACACTTGCAGCATTCCCAGCTCCGTAATCAATGATCCCTATCATTTTCATCACATCAAATTCTGATCTAGATTTCGTCAGGACACTACTCGAGACATGTTTAATACAAGTATGTCCTTTCCTCCAGCCTCCTTGATCTTTCGGATTGCAGGCATCAATTCTTTCACATCAACAACAGAATGCACAGAATATTCGCCTTCCTTTGCCAGTTTCAGAACAGTTGGGCTTTCCATTGCCGGCGTGACTTTCACAGCTGTTTTCAGGTCCTTGTCGCTTGTGACATTGTACATTATGTATCTCTTTTCCTCTGCAGTTAGCACACCTTCCAATCCCAGCTTCAATTCTTCGACTTTTTCATCATCTTTGCTCTGCGAATTTCCGATCAAATAAATTGATGATTCGAACAGTATTCGATCAATATTCAGATTATTCGCGTTAAGTGTATCTCCGCTACTTACTTGATCCACTATTGCATCTGAGATTCCCAGCTTTGGTGCAGCTTCACATCCTCCATTCATATTGATGATTGTGGCATTTGGAAAGTATTTTTTCGCAATATTCGGAAGCTTTGTTGCAATTCTATCTTTCTTTCCATTCTGGCTTGCAAGTGCAATCCTGCAGCTTCCAAAATTCAGTTTCAACAGCTTTTCAACATCTGCCCCGCTTTCCATTATCATGTCCTCGCCGGTTATGCCTACATCAGCCGCCTTGCTTTCAACATACCAAGGAATGTCCAAAGCCCTTGCAAATATTATCTTGATATCTTCGATGTTCGTGCTTGCAATCAATTTCCTTTCATTTTTTGGCACTTTGATTCCAGTCAATTCCAGCAGTTCAACTGTCTTATCGTATAATCTTCCCTTGTTTGGTATCGCTATTTTCATATTTATCACCTGTAAATTTCGTTTCTCTTTAGATTACTCCCTTTGTGCTTGGCACCTCGCCCTTTGATTTTGAATCGTATTCACAGGCCATGCGCAATGCCTTTCCGAATGCTTTGAAAGTTGCTTCGACTTCGTGGTGGCTATTTCCTGCCGTTGTCAATCGAATTGCAATATTAGCTTTCATGTTGCTTGCCATTGCCCAGAAGAACTCCTTCACGTCTTCAGATGCAAATCCTCCGTTTGGCGCTCCAACGACTTCACAGCTGTACTTGAGCGGGTCGCCATTCTTGTCTTCGAATATCAGCCTTCCCCTTCCGGAAAGGTCGATCATGGATTCAGCTATAGCATCGTCCATCATGTACTTAAATTCGAAGAATCCAGCACGATTAATGCCTCTTTTCTCGCCAAGTGCCTTTGCAATTGCGCTTCCTAGTACTATGCCAACATCCTCAATGGTGTGATGTGTTCCTGTTTCAAGATCGCCTTTTGCATCTATTTTCATGTCAATCATGGAATACCTGGAAAGCGCAGTGAGCATGTGGTCAAAGAATCCGATCCCTGTATTTATTCCGGATTTTCCTGTTCCGTCAAGGTCAATTTCCACAGTAATCTGCGTTTCCCTTGTCTCTCTTTTTTCAGTAGCCTTTCTCATTTCAACAACCTCCTTAGAATGTCATTCACATTTTGTTCTGAGTTTACTTCTTCGTACATTACTTCTGCCATGTTGGCAGCCAGTTTGTCGTTGATGGTGTCTCCAATATATGTTGCATCTCCAGCTTTGATCTTCATTCTTTCAAGCACTTTTCTGATTGGCTTTGGCGATGGTTTTTCCTCATCGCAGTCTTCCTGCGCAACCACAAGCTCTTCATCAAATATTTCTTCATTGAATTTTCCAATTCTTTTCAAAACATAGAGTGCTTCGTATCTTGGACGTGAGGTCACAACTCCAACTCTGATTCCTCTTGCTTCCAGTTTTTTGAAACTCTCGGGCTTAATCAACAGTTCCTCATTATCAATCAATCCGCCCAAATAGTATTCCTGGAATTGCGCCTTCATCTTCAAATATTCGCCATCATTTCTATCTATCTTCGAAAGGTCTCTCTTGAAATCTGTTGCAAGTGCATAGGTAACAACCCAATCGTTGTTTGAGTTTGGTTTTTTCTTCACAGCTTCAATCTCTTCATCGCTTGGCTTTCTTCCGCTGAACTTTTCAACAGTCAACTTTATTGCTTCCCTGTAAGATTTGGAAACATCTACTAGGACACCATCTATGTCGAAGATTATTGCATTAAGTTTGGTATTTCTTCCAGCTAATATTGATTTTAATGTTTCAATGAACTTTTTGTTTTCTTCATTTGTGCCTACATTCACCCGTAGGAAATTCTCAAGCATTGGATACTTACTTATGTCTCGTATCAGAACTCCTCTTGTTTTCAATTCAGCACATATCTGTTTTGGATTTTTAACTTCAAAAGAAATGAAATTTGTTTCAGTTGGCAGTACTTTCACAATTTTCTTCATTTCTTCAATTAGTTTGCTTCTATTCTCCTTTATCCTATCCAATCTTTCCTGGAATATTTCTTCGTTTTCAAGTATTATCTCCCCAATTGCCTGTGAAACAACATTCACATTCCAAGGCAATCTGACCCTATTCATTAACTCTATCATTCTTTTGTTTCCAATTGCATAACCAAGCCGTAACCCTGCTGCAAGATATGCCTTTGAGAAGGTCCTCATTATCACTACATTGTCGTATTTCAGAAGATCCATGCAGTCATCATTTGCAAATTCTGCGTATGCCTCGTCAATGCAAACTATCCCCGAAGTTTCTTTCACTATCTTTTCAATAGTTTTCTTGTCCCAGGAGTTTGCAGTCTGGCTGTTCGGCCTGCAGATGAATGTCAGCTTCGCATCCTTGCTTTCTTTTACGAATTCTTCAGTCAATTCAAAATTCTTGTCCAGCATTACTGGTGTGTCGTTTGCTCCAAAAACCTTTGAGCATATCCTGTACATTCCAAAGCTTGGCACTGGCCGAACTATCTTGTTGCCCTTGTCTACAACAGCCATTGTTAGATAATAAAGCAATTCATCTATTCCGCAGCCATAGATTATCTGGTTTGCATCAACATTGAACTTCTTGGCAGTCAGTTCCCTGAGCCTTTTCAAGGACCCTTCGTTATATCTATTGAATTTTATTGAATCCATCTTCTGCTTTATCTTTTCAATTATCTTCTTTGGTAGATTGAACGGGGATTCGTTTTGGTTCAGTTTTACTTCTATATCAATGACTTCTCCGCCAGCATATGGCGACATTTCTTGAATCTCTTTTCTAATGCTATTTGCTATTTTATCCATTCTTTCCACCTATTTGTCTTTACTTTCAATATCCCTTATCCTTGCAGCATTTGCGTGTGCTTCCAATCCTTCTATATCTGCAAAAATGCCTGTTCCTTCTGCTGCTTTTTTCTGCTCACCCTCTGACATTTCTTCCTGGTATTGCCAAGTGATGAAGCTAAGCGCAGAAAGCCCTGATGAGAATCTTGCACTTCCTCCTGTTGGAAGTATGTGGTTTCCACCTGTGAATCCATAGTCTGCGAATGCCTCGCCAGTTCTTATGAAAACAGCTCCTGCAGGTGGAAGTGATCCACGTATTTTTTCAAGCGTTTCATCTGAGCAGAATATCTCCAAGTGCTCTGAAGCATATTGGTTTGCCAAGTTTAGCGCTTCGGCAAAATCCCTTACAAGTAGGATTCCACCGTATTCTTGTATTGCAATTTCAGTTTCCATCCCTCTTTTCAGCATTGTCAGCTGTATCCCTATTTCTTCTTGAGTTTCTTTGGCAATTCTTTCCGAATCAGTTATCAGAATTCCTGGGGATGTTGGTCCGTGCTCTGCCTGTGCAAGCATGTCTGCTGCCACGTATGTGGAGTTAGCGGTTTCATCTGCCAGAATCAATACTTCGCTAGGCCCAGCATCTAAATCAATCCCAACTTTCCCCTGTCCGCGTACCTGCCGTTTTGCTTCTGCAACATACATATTTCCGGGACCGCATACCATATCTACTTTTTCAAAATATGGCGCAAGTCCATTTGCCATTGCCCATATTGCTGGAACACCACCCATCCGGAACATGTCTTTGATTTCGAGTTTTTGTAGAATATAAGCAACGGCAGGATTCAATTCGGTTCTTGGGGGAGTTATGCCAATTAGGCTCTTGACTCCAGCAGCTCTTGCAGTTGCTCCTGCCATAAGTAAGGATGAGGGTAAAGGTGCTAATCCTCCAGGTATCCAAATTCCGACTCGCTCGATTGGCCTTGGAACGAGTTTTGTGTTTCGCCTATCCTTCTCTTCACAAATCGGTATTATAGATTCGGCAACCTTTTTTTGGAATGAATACACTCGTTCAAATGATTCGTCAATCGATTCCTTTTGTTTCTTAGTAATTTTAGCGGCTTGTTCTGCAATCTCTTCTTTGCCAATTCGAATATTTTCAGGATTAAGATCGAATTTATCGAATTTTTTAGTTAGTTCAACAACTGCCCTGAATCCTTTCAAATCCAATTCTGCAAGAAGTTCGCCCACTGGTTTTGAAACATCTATATTTGACCTTGCATTCAGTCTTTGGAAAATAAGCTCTGCTTCTTCGCCGCAATATATCCTAGCATTTTTCTGTGTTATGGGTGTGGTTAGGTTGATGAAGTAAATCCCTTCCGTTTGCATTTTTTGTTTCTGTCATTTAGCACACCTCCAATCAGTTTTCGGTTTTTAGTCCCGGCTTTCGGGTCTTGAGTCTAGCGTTTTGTTAGTTTTGCGCTGTTTCTATTACGCATGGAAATGTTTTTAAACCTATTCCCACATTATTCCCACTAGAGCTTAATGTGTGGCAATATAATTGAAGGTGTTTAATATGAAACATACATCACTAACTTTATCCAAAAGGGGAATTCGTGCGGTTGTAGTGGATAAACAGAATGACTTTTGTCATCCTGACGGTTCCTTTGGAAATACTGCGAAGAACGATCCAACACGTGGAATCGCCAGTATCCAGAAAGCTTCGGGTAACATATCTGTGCTTGTTGACACTCTTAGAACAAACAATGTTCCTATTTGCTGGATTGCGGCAAATTATTCCAAAGGGCAGTTTACAGATTATCCTGATCCATTGCTTTGTGTTATTGATTCTTCTGTAACAAATCCAAAGTCAGGCAGTGCGTCTCCTGATTGGCGCGTGCAGATCTATGAAGACATTCCACATGGTGGTGAGCCAATTTTCAAGAAAGACACCTCAGAACATACAGGGCATTTCGGTGGAAAACCGAATGGCTTGATTCAATGGTTAGGGGATGGAAGCCGAATTCTTCTTGTTGGATTCACGACTGACAATTGCTTCAAGGGGGCAGTTATGACCTTATCTCAAGCTAATTATGGATTGATAATTCCAGAAGACTGCACGGCTGTACGGGACCATAAAACAGATTCTAAATTGAGAAAAATGGAGGAATGGGCAACTTGGTCAAACATAATCATTGTCCCATCACATGCTGATCTGAGGTTTGAAGGTTAATCCGCCCTAACCTCTACAGAAACAGCCCCTTCTTTCTTCAATTCCTTTTCTATCTTTGTTATTTTCTTTTTATCAAGTTTGCATATGACTCTCCAGACTGCGCTTTTTGTTCTGTTGGTAGAATGGGATTCTGTTGATATCAGATCAACTTCATTGTCTACCAGAACCTTTGCAAGTTTTGCAAGCGTTCCTGGCGCATCTCCCATCCCTATGCTCAAAAGATAGGTATCAGAATCTGAATGTATCGATAGGATTATACTTTTATTTTTTTCATCAAGAGACGCAAATAAAGAATCGCCAGATTCCAACCCAAGGTAATCCCTGTATTTCGCGGGAAGCACAATGCGCCCTTTTTCGTCTAGCTTCAGTTTTTCTATTTGCATACGACTAGTATCAAAGAATCTAAGCTTTTATTTCTTTCTGTGCTATATTCTCTTTCCAGATGGCAGGCCAAATTGTGGCTTGTTAAAGCTTGGACTCAATAGGTTCAGGTTGATAGCCCTATCGTCTAGTAAACTTTTGGCTTCTGGATTTACCATGCCAAAAGTTTAATCAAAAGGCAGTCGAGTTCTTCGCCTGCTTGGACAATGGTCAAGGATATGGGGTTCTGGTCCCCAGGACATCGGTTCGAATGCCCACCTTTCTTTTAAAAAAGAAAGCTAGGCGCACCAAAGAAAACTGGAAATCCGGTTAGGGCTATCTTTTTTCATTTATCTTGGTGATTTTATACAGCGCTTACGGACTCGATTCTTTTCATGCCGCCATCCGGCTCTTCCAGCTAAACCTATGGAAGAAAGTCCAATGCGTAGAAGAGCCATGGATGCTCTTTTTAGGCATGTAATGAAAGATCGCGGATTGGGAATTGATGCTGAATTGGCAGAGTATTTTCCTGAGATTCCGAGTTTAGCTTCAGTTCAAATTGCATGTTTTGGTGAGGATGGTCTTGGAAACTCATCAAGATTTGCAGAATATGCTGACAGATTAGAACCTGCGCTTGCCAGAGTTTCTGAGATATATGCAGATTCTCTTTTGGTTATTAATATGCGTATGTTAATTGGTTTGGCAAAACAAGCCGTAGCATATTTGCGCAATGAGCAAATACCGGATTTTCGGAACGGCTATGATCTGCCTGTTCTGACTATTTTTGCCGATGCATGTGTTGTTAACATTTCTTGCCCCCAATGTTTTCCTGTTGAAATGGATCTTGTGAAAGCAGGCCTTCTTGTCCTGGATATCCACGAAAAATCAGAATACGAGGAAGTCAAGTTGGTTGTCCGAGGAACTGGCGCATATGCAACAACGAATATTGCCGAAGTGTTCATTGGTTCAGCAATGATATAGAAAGCGATTCTTTGTGTATCTCCGTGGTCATATTTTTATACTCTTCTGCTCATATTAGACCCCATGAATTCTTCTTATGACCTGCTAGAAAGAGAGACCTGGGAATCTCTTGCTCATCTGGCACTGGTTTTCTCAGTTGAATTCGAGAAGGATGATCATCAAACGAGGAAGATCAAGAAGGAAGTAGACATCCTCAAAAGAGTAATTCATGGGCATCTTTCCACTAATTCAGTATCAAGTCAATACCTCAATGCAGTGTTTTTCGTCAATCTAAACAAGACTATAAAAAAGTTGGAACATGCATTTGAGAAGAATAAGGTCAAAAGATCCGACTTCCTTATCTTTTTAAAAGCATTGACAAACAAAATAAGAAAGGAAAAGCTATATGTTGACAAGCCCTTTGAAAGGGTCAAGGAATTTGGAAAACTTAAATTTATATCGGAGAATGGACATGATTTTGTATGAATTGCCTATTAAGGTCGAACTCTTAGGTACAGAACTTCTTGTAAATGGTAAAAGCATTCCTCACACCGTTAGGCATATGAAAGAGATGCGCTCCATCTTTTTGGATTCCAGCGGGGAGGCGAATGATCTTGACCTTTATTATATGTATCGGAGCGTTTATTCCGCTTCAGGCATGCGCTTTGACATAACATTAATTCCTCCCCGGGCTATAAATGGGGAGTATGTGAAAACATATGGCCATTACCATCCTATTGCAGAAAAAAATCTTACTTATCCTGAGATATATCAGGTTCTGAATGGTTCAGCATCTTTTGTGCTTCAAAGAAAGGATATGACTGGGTCAGTTGATGTCATTATAATCAATGCCAAAAAAGGGGATGTTCTCCTGATTCCTTCAAATTATGGGCATGCGACTGTAAATACTGGGAATGAAAAGCTAATACTTTCCAATGTAGTGTGTGACAAGTTTGATTCAGTCTATGTGGATTTCAAGACTATGAAAGGTGCTGCATATTACATCACAAAAGAAGGGTTGGTGCAGAACACTTCGTACCTTGTAAAATCATTCAATAAGGCGACCCCTGAAAAATTCAACAAACTTTACAATTTTTCGTGCTCAGATGTCTTGGTCGAATTCTATAATAATCCAGATACGTTTAGGTTCCTTGAAAATCCAAGCCTGCTCTTTAAATAATTTGACTTCCTAATTTAAACGGTGATTTTAATGGGATTTTTGGACAATCTTTTAAAGGGTGCGACAAACAGTGCGACTGGTGCAGTCTCTTCTGCCGCAACAAATGCAGCAAATACGACTGCAAGAAATGCTGCGAACAAGGCAATGAATCCGAATACCTATGCCGGGCTGAATCCAAAGGCAATCTCGGATAAGACCACTTTTTTCGTGAGAAAGGATGGCAAAGGAATTGATGTTTATTTTGACAACAGACTGGTGCAGAACATTACTCCGCAGTACATAGACGATTTGAAGAACAAACCAGAGCAGATATCCAGGACAGAGCTTACTGACAAGTTTGCAGCAATGAGGCCTGAGTTCAAGAATAAAGAAGTCGGAAAACTTTTGGTCCAGAAGTTCTTTGATGTTGCTGAAATAAAATTCTAAATATCCGGAAGCTCGAGTGTCTTTTTTTTATTTTTCTTTCTATTCGGGCACTTTCAGAACCTTTCCGCTTGCAATCTGCTCATTTCCTCCGCCGTTTCCACCGAATTTCTTCACAGCGTCTTTAAGAAGTTCATTTGCATTATATTTTGATTTCTTTCCAACAGCGCAGAATATATTTCCTGCCTTGTTTATCAAGACTGCGGATGAGGCCTCGCTTTCAGCTACTTTCTTCGCGACTTCTCGGAGAGTTTCAGCATCCAAATCCAGCACCTTTGTGACTGGTTTATCCTTTCCTTCTTTGATCAGCATCTTCGTTTCCTCTTCGACAAGTCCTTTTGAGAACCTCTCAATTTTCTTTCTTTGCTCTTTCCATTCGTTGAAGAACCTTTCAACTGCCTTAGGAAGCTCTGTTTCTGAAACACTTAACATTGAGGATGCGGATGTAATAAGTGATTCACGCTCTTGAATATATCTGATGGCTGGAATGCCTGCTTTGTATACTATGCGTTCAAGTCCATCTTGTATACTTTCCCGTTTGACAATCTTGAAGCAACCTATCTCTCCAGTTGTTTTAAGCATTTGGTGGGTTCCACCGCAAGCTTCATAATCTATGTTGCCTACGCTCACTATTCTCAATTCCTTTCCAGGAACTGCGCCGCCTTGATAAAGCCTGAAACCATATCTTTTCTCAGCCACATCCCTTGCAAGTACTTCTGTCTTGATGGGAAGGTTTTGAATAATATATTCATTGACATTAACCTCGATTCGATTCAATTCTTCAGCAGTTATCTTTTTGTAATGCGTAATGTCCAAATGCGCCTTGTCATCGTCCTTATGCGATCCACCTTGCCAAACATGCGGCCCAAGCACTGTTCTTGCAGCTGCATTCAGGATATGGGCACAAGTATGGTGCCTTGTTATTGTTTTTCTTCTTTCCAAATCAACCATTGCATTTACCGTCTGGCCTTTCTTGAATTTTGAGATGTCCTCGACTTCGTGCAATATGACACCTCCTTTTTTCGTTACACTCTTGATCTTTTGGCCATTGATTTCTCCTAAATCCCCTACCTGGCCACCACCTTCTGGGTAGAAAGCAGTCTGGTCAAGCACCAAGTACTTCCCGAGTATTCCTATAATTTTTGCCTCAAACTTTTCTTTTTCGGTATAAAAATGTCCTTGGGTCTTCTGCATTTCTGAAATATCCACAGATTCTTCCTTCACCTCATCTTTTTCTTTTTCCCTAACCAGGTTGTAAAAATTGCCAGGCATTTCAACTTCCACATTGCTCTTTTTTGCGATTTCAATAACATATTCAGGCTGTATCCCATGGCTCTTGTACATACTCATGAGTTCTTCCTTGTGTACCTTGTTGCCTCGCTTTATTAGGCTTGCCACCTTTCCAGCAGCGTTCTCTTTGGTGTTTTTGTATTTTCTCTTTTCCTCTTCTATTACATCTATCGTCGTCTTTACGCCTGATTTCAATTCAGGGAAAAGATATTCCAGATGCTTTGCATGGTCTTCAACTATTTTTGCATAATCCAGGTTGAATCCGAATTCTTCGTCGAATCCAAAAACCCTTCTTGTGATCATTCTTAAATTATAACCTCCGCCGGCATTGCTTGGCAGAAGGCCATCAGTCACTGCTGAAAGCAATGTGAGTACATGATCGCAGGTTGCATACAATGCCTGCAATGGCTCTAGGGAATCGAACAGCTCTTTTTTTGATACGCCCAGTTTTTGCGCAACCATCTCCTTCTCTTTTTCCAAATCATCCACTTCATCTTCGTTCAGGCTTCCTGATATTTTTGCATATTTCAGGAATAATTTTTCATCTATCTTAATGCCAGTGTGCTTCTTCAGGTTTTTTATTACTGGTCCGAAGACGACTTCATAGCCTGTCGGATCGCCAGTGGTCATCCATGCGAACCTCTCAAGGCCTGCGCCCATGTCTATCACCTTTGTTTTCAGTTCACGGTTTCCTGTTTTGGTGACCTCATACTGCATGAATACGCAATTGCCAAGTTCCAACCCTCTGACAAAGTATTCTATGCTAGGGCCGAAATTCCCTCCCCCTGCCCAGACATCTTCTATGAATACGATTTCTTCCTGTGGAATACCAAGCCTTTTCATGCATTCTATATCATGGCCAAGTGCCTCTTCTTTCCAGTAGAACAATCCTGTTTTATCTGTGTTGAATGCATGCTGGCCTATCATGACGAAATTTGTGTGGTGCCTTCCTGAAACACCTACATTTGAGATATCGGGGAATCGTATGCAGTGCTGAGGTATTATCAGCGGGTTATGAGGAGGATCTATTTCCCCGTTAACGACATATGGCTGAAAGTCGCTTATGGATGCGATTGTGAAATATAGATCATCCCTCCACCTTGCAACTGTTGGATATGATTTAACAAGTCCATGGCCGTGTTTGGTGAAATAATCTTCAATTGTTTTCCAAGTGTCAATGTAGCTTAGTTTTTTCTTTACAGGGGTGTTTCCTATGAATTGGTAGCCTATGCACCCCGGATCACCGCACAGCTCGCGGTCAGTCATACTCCAGAAATTTCTTGAACATTTCTTGCATTTCTGCCTCTTGAAACCTTTTTCTATGAGGGTCTTTAGCTTGTAGTGTTTTTCCCATTCTTTTGCAAAGTCCTTTCTGAGCTGGTTTTTGTCAACATCCATGCATTCCACTTTGTTTGGTTATTTTTTTAAATCAGCGGAATTTTCCTAATGTTGGGTCAACCTAATGTTTAAAAAATCCATATAGTACATATAAAATCTTCAATAATTAGCTTGGCATCACTCTGTGCCATCTGTATTTTTGGGCCCATAGCTCAGCTAAATGTGAAGCTTGTTTTTCAAGAAGCTTTGCATTCTGATATGGTAGAGCGTCGGACTCTTACCTCTCTTTTCTTTTGGAAAGACAAGGGGTTGGTGAAATCCGCAGGTCGCGCGTTCAAATCACGCTGGGCCCGTTTTGTAACAAAACGGCCTACTTGAACAAAGTTCTGGGTAGGCCCGTTTTTCTATTTTGTTAATTTATTTAAGCTTTACCTGTTATTCTAAGGTTATGGTAATTACATCTATTTTTGATAAATTTGGGAAATTGAGTAGGGAACAGAAGATAGAAGAGCTGAACAAGTTTGGGGATTACAATAAGAAGCCATTTGACCAGCCAGACATTCAGAAGAATCTTATGGTAATTGCCAAGGACACTAAAGAGGATGTTTCTGTAAGAGAGGCTGCTCTGAGCATATTGCAATTTAGTTCCAACCCGGCACTCTATGATTTCTATTTCGGGCTTTTCACGGATCCTGATTGCCATCCAGACTTAAAGACCAACCTTTCACTCAAGCTCGGTGGAGTTGTTCAGAAAAGAAAAGAAGTCTTGGATTATTTTGTGAAGAGGCTGGTTGCAAAGGACGAGCCTGAGGGCTCAAAGGCAAATATTGCATTTGCACTTGGATTTTCAGGTTTCAAGGCTGAGCGTGCAATTGTTGGTGCCTTGACCAAGGCATATGATGATGCACCTGTTCAATATTCTTCGGTTCGTCGTAGTTGTGCCTGTGCGTTGGTTAATTTCCTTAGTGATGGTGCTGCAAGGAAAACTGTCGAGAATGCATTGAAGGACAAGGATGATGATGTCAGGTACGGCATTGCAAATACGCTGGCGTCGAAGGCATCCTGCGGAAGATTGGACAAGAGATATCTTCCTTGGCTCCAGGCCCTTGCAAAGGATAAGGTTGAAAGCGTTGCAAAAGAGGCGCAGAGTGGGATAAGGAATTTTCAGTAGATTTTATAATAACAAGGAGGTTTTTGTATGGTAGAAGGAAGTTTGTGTAATGATTGCGGGTTCGGTTCGGGAAAGGACAACTGCGCAAAGTGTGGAAAATGGGTTGGATCATTGGGGTCACCTGCAAAAATATGCGGCAATTGCAATGCAGATGAATGTGTAAAATGCCACAAATTTGTAGGAGCTGTCAAGCATCCTGCAAGCCTATGCGATGACTGTGGGTTTGGGACCAAAAAGGACAACTGCGCAAGATGCGGCGGTTATGCATAATCCTGGTTAGTATTTACCTTTTATTTTTTTTGTTTTATAATTCTGACTCATGCAAGACCTGTTAGATAGAATCCTATGCCTCAAGCAAAATCCCCAGGTTTCTGAACAGGTCAACCACTGCATTTCTTTATTCGAAGATTTGCACTATAAAGGAAATGAATTATGGTTTTCCGAGTTATGTTTTTGCATACTCACTGCGAATTCAAAGGCGCAGACGGCAATGAACATCCAGGCTCAGCTTGGCTATTCGGGGTTTGTTTCATTGACAGAGCACGAGCTTGCGAAAACCATAAAGGAGCACAAGCATCGTTTCCATAATACAAAAGCAAAATATATTGTTCATGCACGAAAATTTCATAACATAAAAGACGTACTTCCAAATAACGAATTCAACGCAAGGGAATGGCTGGTAATGAATGTAACTGGCCTTGGGATGAAGGAGTCATCACATTTTCTCAGGAACGTAGGTTATGCGAATGTGGCCATACTTGACAGGCATATACTCAAAGTCCTGCTGGAATCCGGCAGCATAGATTCGATTCCTAATCTAAGCCCAAAGAATTATCTTAGGTTAGAGAAACTTTTATCAGACCTATGCATTCAGACAAACCTAAGCCAGGCAGAACTAGATCTTTACTTGTGGTATATGAAAACAGGCAAGATACTAAAGTAGCCTTTATTTTGCCCTTTTCTTTTTCGGGTTGCTTTCAATTGCACCAAGAACATAGCTGAGGTTGTTCGCTTCAAAAGGGCTTCCGAATTCCGTGTCTTCCAGATTTTCCCTCAGTTTCTTTTTTATCTCTGCGATTTTATCAGGAACCTTTTCTGCTTGGGATTCTTTCACTAGCTGGACCGTCGGCCCATGCTTCTTTGCGCGTTTCAATCCTTCATCCCTGGTAATCTTTTGCTTTTTAGCCTTCTTTTTAATTTGCGCCTTTTTCTCCTTAGCGACCTTTATCCTCTGGGCTTTAACAGCTTTCTTCACTTGTTGCTGCTCGACCTTTTGTTGCTCTGCCTTTTGCTGGATTCTCCCACTCTTTTTCTTTTCTGCTTTGGTTTCCCTTTTAATTTCAGTTGCCTTTGCTTTTTGCTGTTTTTCAGGTTTTTGCTTTACTATCTTTGGAGTCTTGATAGTTGGCTTCTTTGCCACCGCCTTTCCAACAACAGCCTTTTTCTTCTCTTCTTTCTTTTCAATTTCAGTAGGCTCTTTCTTCAGCTTTGGCTCAGGAAGTCGCCTCTTCAGCCTGAGAAGCGCCCATTTGATCCCATCTATCCTTCTCTGCAGGTTTTGCCTTTCCATATCTGTTTTCGCTCCTTTGAGCTTTTCCAGCAGTTTGTTGAGCGCGTTTCTGAGGATTTCTTTTCTTTCGAGAATCTGTTTGTTCTGCATTTCTCGCAGTCTTTCAATGACTCTTTCCTTTGTAGTATATTTGATGACTTGGCCTTTTGTTCCAGCCACTATAGTAGTCTGTTTCTTCTTTTTCATTTCTTCCACAGTATCTTCTTTTTCTTTTTTGGCAGCTTCTGCTTTTTTGTCAGGTTCTTTCTTAGAACTATTCATATTTGGGAAAGGCAATATTTTGGCACCCTGTCTTTCATTTGGCACTATAATCTCTGCTTTTTTTGCAGAGGTCTGTTTTTGCCTTTTTTCGTTTTTCTTTGCAGTTCCTTCATTTCGGTTTGTTTCCTTAGGCTTCCCATTCTGTCTTGCGCTTATTTGTCCTTCAGTATCAACAAGCCCGATAAGATGACCATACATTTTCCTGAGCTGCGGAGAAGCAAGTATGTCTTCGTAAGTATAAGGATAGACAACATACGTCTTGGAAGGTTTTGATGTTTTCCCAACATGGTCAGAATGTTTTTTTCCAGCATCCCCTTCAATCACAGATTGCGGAACATTCACAGTCACGTTTATCGTGTTCTGGAGAGCTGAGTTCGGGCTTTCAATAGGGACGAAGTGGAACTCTTCATGTGCCGAAGTGTCCATGTTTGCTATGCAGAAAGATGGCTGAAGGTTCAGAGAACATGTTGGACGGAAGTTATCTCCTGCATCTAGATAGGTCGGTGCCATTTTTAGGTCTTGAAGTTTGAGTTCGTTTTCTTTGAATTGTGTTTCTTCTTTTGATTGAGCATATGGGCTTAGCTCTCCATTACCCATATTACATATCATTATGTCTCCTGATTTTCCATCAGCATCTGGAACTGTCGAACTGCCTGCACACGGTACACATTTGCCATCTAGTGGTTTTATTTTGGCAAGGTCTTTCGTGTTATTGGGAAGTTCACTTATCATTCCACTATCATCTTTTATTACTAATTGTTTTGATCCATCTTTTGGTACCGGAGTTTCTTGTAAATTAAGCCATTTAAGATTTTGATCCTGTTTTATTTTGTCCTGTACTGTCTGGCAGGCCATTCCTCCATCGACATATCCTTGAATATTATGCAATTCTAATACGACTGCATCGAGTCCATTTTGTGCGATGCATATTTGTATCCAGTCTACTCCAGACATATGAATACTTTCATAATACTTGATGCCATATCTTGCCCCATTCTGTTCGAGAATTTGTTTCATCGCATCTTCAAAGCTGCTTCCAAAAGCGACTTTTCCATATAATGTGACTTCGTTTCCGTTTTTGTCACAGAAAGTTATGCTCTGTTCCATCATTGGAATGTACAAAACGAATTCATTGACAATCTTCTTTATTTCGGCCTTTGCTTGAATCATCTTGCTTTTGAGCCTTGCAGTCACTTGAGAACTAGCCATAACTCTTTCAATTGTTTGATTACATTTAAATAGCTTGACAAATACGTCGAAAAATTATGTTATAGAAAATACAAAAAAAGAAGAAAAAAAATAAGAAAATTCAAAGACAAATCATCT
>JBDRPL010000029.1:0-47372 GCA_043827025.1 Microcaldota archaeon | reverse complement strand
AGTACTTGAATATCGGCGAGATGGTGGTGATAAATATAATCGTGCCAAGCATTGCTGCATATTTGTTCTGTGATATTTTGAAAAGCAGGAAGAAAACTACTATGTATGCCAGCAGGTGGATGAAAAGCGCAAAATCAATGAGCGACTGCATTTCGCTTAGGCCAGTTATCTTTGACAACATTGCAATTGAAGTATGGAAAAGCGTAGGTACCCAGGGCATCTCGCCAGCCATCTGCGCACTTTGGATTGGGTTACCACCATCAGTTATGTGGATGACTCCGCCAAGTCCATTGTAAAAATCCCCTCCATATATAGGGGAAGGAATTTGAGTTAGGGTTTTTACAAGGTCATAATTGAGAAAAAGCGTGATTAGCAAACCCAGAATGATAAGATAGTCTTCTTTTTCAAGTTTCATTTTCATCCCATTCTTGCATTTATCCAATCATACGTTCTTTTCAAACCATCGTCAATGTCAACCTTTGGCTTCCAGTCAAGCGATGCTATTTTTTCTGTGTCAGGTATTCTTTTCTGCACGTCATCCTTGAATGTAGGGACGTTTTTGACCTTCAATTCCTTTTCAGGAGGGCCGCACATCTTCCACACTTTTTCTAGCAATTCCATGACAGTATACGCATGAGGATCAGCAACATTGTAATCCTGGTTGTCGGTTCTCTTGTCAAAGGTGAGGGTGCCTATTGCATTTGCAAGGTCTGTAACATAGGTGTATGCCCTTATCTGTTGTCCATCTCCCAATATCTCAACAGGATATTGCTTGTCGAAATGAACCTTCTTTATCAAGTCAGGTATCACATGTGCAATACCAACTTCGTTTTCAGGAACTTCACCCGGTCCATATGCATTGAATGGCCTGAAGATTGTGTAGTTCATGCCATATTGCTCGTTGAATGCCTTGCAGTAATATTCGCCTACAAGTTTTGAGAATCCATAGTGGGTGATCGGAGGAGGTGAAGTGTAGATGTCTTCTTCTTTTGATGGGAATGAAGCTGTTCTTTCAAATACCATCGAAGATGACATGTAGACCATCTTCTTGAAAGTCTTGGATCGTCTTGCGCTGTCAAGCAGGTTGGAAAACATCAATGTATTGTCTCTCAATATTTCTGCAGGGTATTTGTGGAAATATCCGATGCCACCTATCTTTGCTGCGAAATGAAAGCAATATTCATAATCATCAAGTATGTCTCTTGTCTCGCTTTCGTTGCACAGGTCTGCTTTCTTGAATTTTACCCTCTGCACATCAACATTTTTCAAATCTCCCTTGCTCAGGTTGTCCACAACGGTCACGTCATGCGATTTTGCAAGCTCTTCCACCACTCTGCTTCCGATGAATCCGGCACCGCCAGTTACCATTACATTTGCCATTTCATTTCCCTCCTTTTAAAAATCAAATCATGATTTGAACACTATTTTGTCCTTCTTGAAGACATTCCATATGTCAATAACCACACATCCTGGTTTTATGACCTTCTTGTAATATTCGAAATCCTTCTTGTATTCGTCATGCGCAGTTGCGATCACTAAAAAGTCCGCATCCTTTATGGCATCATCGAAATTCTGGCCATCTCGATATACATCGTGCGTCACTACTTCTGCAAGTTCCATTTTGAATATCTTCTTTATCTTGTGGGATAATGAAGCTCGATCATCATCGTTGTTGGCTTTGAATGCCATTCCCAATATCGTTGCCTTCTTTCCTTTGATTGGTTGGATGCTTTTTGCCCTTTGGATCAGATATCCTGGAATGGTTTCATTTATTTTCCATGCAGTTGAAATAAGATCTGGAAAGGGGATGTTGCTTGTTAAAAAGAATCCGTCCTTGAAAAGGCATGGTCCTGCTGCGAATCCAGGTTGTTTCGGCCCTCCTCGCGGATATTTTTTGTTTGACAATTCAACTATCTCGTTTATGTTCGCACCCAGTGATTCAGCAATCACCATAAACTCATTTGCAGTTGCGAAATTTATGTATCTATACATGTTGGTGAATAGTTTGAGAAGTTCTGCATTCAATGCACTTGTTACGTAGACGTCTTCCTTTAGTTTCTTGAACACTTCCTTTGCTTTTTCACTGCTTTTCGTGTCCAATCCACCTACGATTTCAGGCAACTCTTCCAATTCCTTGATTGCCTTTCCTTCGGCGATTCTTTCAGGACAGAATGCTATGAAGAAGTTTTCGCCTACCTTTAGTTTAGTTTTCTTTTCAATGAATCCTTTTACATATTCAGTGCTTCCTGGAGATACTGTGCTTCTTAATATAAGTGTCTGCCCTTCTTTCAGATAGGGGAAAAGTTTTTCCAATGAACGTTCAATTTGTGAGAAATCAGGGTTCATGAATTCATCAACAGGCGTTCCAAGCGTAAGGATTATTGCATCGCACTCCTTTAATTTAGAGAAGTCTGAAGTAGGTTCAAATGTCTTGCCCAATACGTTCTTGAGCAGTTCTTCTGCCCCTTCTTCCTTGAAAGGCATCTTGCCCTGCTTTATCACAGCGATTTTCTTCTCGTCAATATCAATTCCATAAGTATGGACCCCTTTTGATGCAAACACTATTGCCAAAGGAAGCCCCACTCGACCTATTCCAACAATAGAAACTTTCATTTGAATTACCTGCCCGCCTAATTAATTCACTTTAATTCACTTGCCTAAGTAGCGGAGTTTAAGCATTTTTAGAAATAGTATAAAGTAATTTATGAAGGTATTATAAAGCTTGAACTTTGCCTGGCCTGCCGTCCTGTCAGTCCAGGTGACAGGTATTTCACATATTTTCTTCTTTTTTATCAGCATCCTGAGCATCATTTCTGCCGAGACTTCGAAGCCTCTGCTGTCTATTGGCACCTGATTTATCTCAGCTGTTCTAAAAGCTTTGAATGCATTTGACGTGTCTCTTATACTTGTCCAGAAGAAAATGCGGATTGTGGTGTTGAACAGCCTATTTGAGAGCATCTTAAGAAAAGGATAATCATAGGTCTTTGCGCCTGGCACGAACCTTGAGCCTACTATCACATCACAACCCTCATCGAATTTTTGTTTCATTTCAGGTAGGAATTTAGGGTCATCTGACAGATCAGCCATCATCACGACTGACATTTCCCCATTTGCCATTCGTATTGCATCGCGTATTGAGTAGCCAAAGCCAGGAGGCGGATCTCGATTCAGCAGAGCGATAGGTTTGTGTTGCTTGTCTCTAATAGAAGCAACCTTTTCCTTTGTGCCATCCTTGCTATTGTCATCTGCCACAATTATTTCATAACTGATTTTATTCGATTCCAGTGTCTTGATGATCTCAGAAATGGCTTTCTCTATGTTGTCTGCTTCATTCCATGTTGGGATGATGACTGAGATTGCGAGCTGGTGTTGTGCGATTGTTTCGGCCGTTTCATTGCAATAGAGCATGGAAGGTGTTTCGTACGCAAGATTTTTATTCCAAACAGACTTGGAGATAGTTTTTTTAATATTTTGATGGATAATTTTGGCATGAATAAAATCGCAATTCCGTCTCTTTTGGTTGCTGTTTCGGCATTTCTGCCATTCATCCTAATTTACCTTGTTTGGTTTGGGGTGCTTCCTTCTGAATTGAAGACGCAATCAGTTATCGTAATCTCATTTTCAATCGGAATCCTTCTTGCGCTCTTCTCAGTCTATCTCTCAGTCAAGTATCTGAATGAAGAGAAAACCCAATTATCTCTGGCCAAGACAATGGCTTATGCAGTTGGTTTGGGTGTTTTTATAATTGCTATATTGTTCGTTTCAAGCAGCGTGCTTCAATTGGGCAAATCCTCGCTTTATCTTGGGCTGCTTGGTCTTGGGGTATCAGGTTACGTTCTTCGTTCTACATTCAAGGACTACACTTTCAAGCAAAAAGAGCTTTACTGGGGGTTGCTTGGAGGAGTTTTGATTGCTCTTCTTAATCTAGTCCTATTGGCGTTTTCAATACTCTAGGAACTATTTTACTTCGCCTTTATCTCCAGTCAGTTTCCTCAGTTTTCCCAATATAGGGACATCCAGCTTGTATGTTTCGCTGAATTCCTCAAGCCTTCTTATGAATAATGCATTGAGGTCTGCGGACAGTTCTTGGGTTTCAAGCTCTGTTTCGATTACCTTCCAGTCGAGATTCGGATAAATTACCTTCATGTCTGGCAGGTCTCGTTTTCTTCCTTCGCTTGCCAGTCCTTTGAAGAGGAAGATGTCTTCCTTTGATACCAGATAAACTGAAAGATTTCCGTATTTTTTGTATAATTCGGCCCTTTTTATCATTCTTTCAGATAGCATGAGTTTTTCGCATATCTGCTTTACGAAAAGGTCCAAGTGGAATCCGTCTTTGTTTTCATACACTTTTGTTGGCTGAAGGAGTTCATGCTCTGGTTTTATTGGATGTGGCTCATGGTATTGCGTACCAAACAAAGCATCACAGAACAATCCACATTCAATGCCGTTCCTGAATACAATATCAACGTCTTTGGTGGATTCCTTCAGTTTGCGGAAAGACATTGCGCATCCACCTATCAGGTAAATGCCAAGTTGCTCCTTTACCCTTGCGCCTATCCTGCCAAATTCCTCGTCAATGTATTTCGCATCAAACATCCTATCTGCCATACGCAACACCTTCTACTTCTTCCCAGGTTGGAAAACCAGGAAATGTCTTTTTGCCTTTTGATTCGATGAATTTTATAATTTCATTAATGAATTTCTTGCCAAGACTGAAAAGCTGCCTTTTCGCCAGCAGTTTCTTTGGATTGAACGAATTCTTCAGCATCAGTGCGCAAACATAGGAGATGTTTCGTTCGTCTCTTGAAAGCGCTAAAGTATGAATTACAACATCTGCAATGCCTGGTTTGATATTAGTGTAATAAAATTTACCTGCTGAAAGGAGATGGACCCCATACTTGTCAAACATGCTGAAAGCAGTTAGCCGGTATTTCTTTGTTCTGGCTTCTTTTTCGGATGTGTATACTACTTCGATTCCTTTTGCACTTTCTATTGATGATTGCCCGGTTATCGCAGAACCACAGTCTTTTGAGAACTTGATCCCTTCGAGTGCGGTTAGACTACTGAAACAAAATTCTGCAATAGGCAGAGCCTCGTTTCTTAATTCATACTCTCCCTTTTTTTCCATATGTACGAGTCCAATGGAACGCATCTTTTTCAGCAGTCTTTTGGAAGTGATGGCTGGCAAATCAATATCTATCAATCTGAATCGCCCTCTACGCCATAAGAAACTAAGGAACGAAGGCATACGCCCTACAAGTATATCACTTAATTTTAATGAGGGGAAATTTGACCTGACAGAAACAAAACCCGATGAGATGAAAGGATTAATAGAAATAATCTTCGATCTCTTTTCTTTCTTGGTTTCAATAAGGCTGTAATCTGCAAGTTTTTTCAGGTATCTGGAAAGGTTTGATTTTTTGATTGCCAAACCAGAGGCTATTTCTGCAGTTGTGGCGCTTTTCACAAGCAGGAAGTCAAGTATCTCTGTTTCGCGTTTGGTTAGTTTCATCGTATCAAATTATATAACATTTACCTTATAAGGTTATGTTTTTTGATACTGTAACTATTTTCCTTCAACCTTCTCCTCGCCTTTCTCTTCCGTCTTATCCAGCGTATTCAACAACTCAAAGAACTTTCCCTTCTTTATGAATTCGCCAATTGAAATCAAACCAATTAAATCAACGAATATCATGAGTGCTCGTGTTAATATTGCAAAAGTGAGGCCTTTTTCTAGTGGCACTCCAAGCAATGATAATATGCCTGCAGATATTGCTTCAGAAGCCCCTGCACCTGCAATAGTGGGGAAGGGCATGAAATGAAGGAATGTGATGGAGCTGTGGAACAGCAGGAAAAAGACAAATTCATTCATTGCAGTTATCTCTATTCCAAGAGACTGTGCTATCAGAAGCCATTCTATTCCCTTTAATACCCATGCTCCGAACAATACTCCGAAAACAACCGGCCACTCCTTCAATAGAACATTGGAATTGTCCTGCATTAACTTCATCAAATAGAATAGTTTCTTTCCACCTGGAAGTTTCTTCATGAATTCGAACTTCTGCAGCAATCTTTTGGAGAAAAGAAGTGCGATGAGAAACAGCATTCCCAATCCCATCACGACAAGCAGCAACAATGTTATATTCTGGTTCTCCTTTGGAATAAGGTTTGAGATCACAACAAAGATAAGGACGCCTGAACACACCACTTTCAAAAGGAACTCGAATATCTGGGGCCCGAAAATAGAGAGCATTGTTTTCTCAATTGGGATGCCTTTCTTGGACGAAAGCGAGAATGCGGTGAAGAAGTAGCCGCTTCTTACTGGAGTAAAATCAGAAAGTAGCATTCCGCCAAAGTTGGCCTGTACGCACTCAGAGAGGCTGGTCTTGTGGCCCATGGCTGAAAGCAGTTTCTGTATTCTTTTTGCCATAAGCACGTTTAAGACGATATATACAAGAATCGCCAGAACTATGAATTTCATATCCACCTTTGTCAGCTCTTCGATTACTTTTCCTATGTCTACAAAGTAGAAAATCGCAATGATTATTGCAAGCGTTATTGCGATATTGATAATATATGTTTTTTTATCCATCCATCCACCAATATTCATATTTTCATTCCATTAATATGTTCCCAGATATTTTGCCTCAAGCATGGTCCTTATTTTTTTCCTCCAACTCTCAGGCACCTTTGCCTTTTTCAGCCCTGATTCGAACATATCTATTTCATCTGCACCAAATGTCCTTAGTGCCAGGAGGCATGCAAAATAAATCAGGCATGCGAATCCGAAGAGGGCACCAAAAGCAATGAGCTTTATCATCTTTTCAACTATCTCTGTACCTGCATCCTGGTTTCCAAGGACTGTGGCTATAGTACCATTAAGTAAAAGAAGAAGATAAGGCTTCAATATCAGGATGAGGGCAAGACCTGTCATTCCTGCAAGTATAGGCTTGTATGCATCCACTGGGAGTTTCAAATTTGCAATCTTCCTGGAGTAATTTATTGTGAGGATTGCGGTAATTGTAAGCGAAATCATCAATGCAAATGCAGCACCATTTATCCCATACTGCGGAATCAGCATCCAGTTCACTATAATATTTGTTATCACAGCCACGATTCCTATGCCAAATTCTATGTCCAGTCTTTTCATGGCTATTAGGACTGCGCCTGGCAGTGCTCCGATTGCGCTTATGAACAATCCAATGGCAATCAAAGACATTGCAGTTTCTCCTGACCTGTATTCGCTTCCGTAGAACAGTTCCAGGAAATACCCTCCAAATGCCAGAAGCAGGATCACTGTTGGCACTATTATCATCAATAGCCATTTTATTGATATCTCCGCTGTCCTTTCCATATGTTTGTTATCCTTTTTACCAAGCATTTCCGAGATAACTGGGAAGAATATCCTGTTTATTGAGGTTTGGAATATGGAGACAAGGCCTGCAAGGCCTATGGCAATTGTATAAATGGCGATCTGCGGAGCTGCAATCTCTTCAGGCATAAGGGCTCCAATCATTATTTTGTCGACATATGCTGCCAATGTGAATAGTGAGCCTATGATTGCGATTGTCAGTCCAAACGGAACTATCTCTTTCAACAAGTTTTCATAATCTTCTGCATTTTCATGCTGGTCCTTGAAGACGATCTCTTTTATCAGCCCGTAGCTGCGCGATATCCCATAGAGAACCGAAAGCAGCAGAGAGGCCATGAATGCAAGTATAAGCGAGTAGATTGTAGGGCCTAGGATGTAAAATGCGGCAAGCGTAAAAACCAGCTTTGATATGTTCTGGATGTTCATTCCGAATTCAGCATGTTTGATATCCTTTCTTCCAATCAATATCCCCCTACAAATCTCGAACATCTGATTAAGGACCAGATATGCTCCCATGAGGCGCAAGATATTTGCTAAACCTGGATTTCCAAAAAAGCTGCTTAGCTGGTCCGCGAACACAATTGTCATCAGTGAAACTAGAAAAGATAGCCCCACCCCTATTCCAATGGTTGATTTGATCAGAATCTTGAGTTCTTTGAATTTTCTCTCCCCATAGTAGTATGGCAGGTACCTGCTGAATGCATTGTTCATTCCAAGGTCTGTAAAAATAGTCAGTATTCCCAATATGCTGAGTACCCAATAAAAACTTCCGATGTCGCCCTGTGAAAAATAATGCGTAAGGATTATCAGATATATGAACGAGGCTCCCTTGGTTATTACCTGGCTTAGAATACTCCAGGCAGTGCCCTTAACAATTGTTGATTTTTCAGTCATTTGGTTTCCTGCCCTCTTTAGTCTGTTATTGCTTTGCCCAGCGGTCTTTTTAAACTCTTACCTCCCAAAATAAGCTTATTTTCAGGTGAAGAAATGAACAGTATTTTTGATAATAAAACTGTGTTAATTACTGGAGGAACTGGGTCATTCGGCAACAAGTTTGTTGAGCTACTGCTAAGTGAGCACAATCCAAAGGCAATACGGGTATACTCACGGGGGGAACTTAAACAGATAGAGATGGAAAGAAAATTCAAGAGTGACAAACTCCGTTTCCTTATCGGTGATGTTAGGGATAAAGATAGAATCTACAGGGCAATGAAAGGCGTTGACATCTTGGTTCATGCAGCAGCTTTGAAGCATGTTCCAGTTTGTGAATATAATCCAATAGAGGCAATAGAAACCAATATTCGCGGAGCGGAGAATGTCATCAATGCAGCCATAGATACTGGTGTTGATCGAGTAATTGCATTGAGTACAGACAAGGCAGTCCAGCCTGTAAATCTATATGGCGCCACTAAATTGGTTGCTGAGAAGCTGTTCGTTCAGGCAAATGCTTATTCTGGCGCAAAGGGGCCCAAATTCGGATGCGTGCGCTATGGGAATGTAATCGGAAGCAGCGGAAGCGTCATTCCATTATTTAAAAAGCAGGCGGAAACAGGTGAATTGACGCTTACTGATGATAAGATGACAAGATTTTGGATAACTCTCGAGAGCGGAGCAAACTTTGTCATGAGGTGCGCTTCCATGCTCAAAGGTGGGGAGGTTTTCGTCCCAAAAATCCCTGCCACACAGATAATCGACCTTGCAGATGTCATAGCTCCCCAGGCAAAGAAGAAAGTCATTGGCATAAGGCCTGGAGAGAAGCTTCATGAAGTTCTCATAACAAAGGAAGAGACTGCCCATACTAAGGAATTCGATGATTATTTTGTTATTGAGCCTGAACATCCTTTTTGGTATGAGCTTAACCTAAAAGGAGGGAAACCCCTGCCTCAGGACTTTTATTATGGGAGCGATGTCAAAAGCAACTGGCTGAACAAGGATGAGATAAAAAAACTTCTGGTGAGCCTTAAGTGGATGTGAAGATTCTAAAGAGAAAGAAGCATTCTCGAGATGATGGTTGTCTTGTGGAGCTTTTTTCAGAGCATTACAAGGATTTTGAATGCAGGCACAGCTACCTGGTCTCGATAGAGCCTGGAAAGTCAAGGGCAAAGCATTACCATAATGAGAAGGTTGAGGTGATTGCTCCTGTTTGCGGTGAGACTGAAGTTATACTTGAGGATGTTGTAACTAAGGAATGTGCAAGGAAAACAATCAAATCCGATGGGGTGGAATTGGAGTTGGTGATTATTCCGTCAGGTGTTGCCCATGCTGTCAAGAACAACACTAAAGAACCAACAACCATAATCATTTTTTCGAATAATTATGATTTAAATGATGCAATCAGCTATGAGTTCAAGGTGAAGCTATGAAATTCATTCCATATGGCCATCAGTCAATTGACAGCAAAGACGTGGATGCAGTTGCCGAAGTCCTGAAAGGAGACTGGCTCACTACAGGTCCAAAGGTCGACGAATTTGAGAAAGCGTTGGCGAAATACGTTGGGGCAAAGTATGCAGTTGCAGTCAACTCAGGGACAAGCGCTCTTGACATTGCAGTTGGTGCCTTGGAACTCGAGCCGGGGAGTGAGATAATAACAACTCCATTTACTTTCGTTGCAGATGCCAATTGTGCACTATACAATGGTTGCATCCCAGTTTTCGCAGACATTAATCCAAAGACATACAACATAATTCCGGAACAGATCCGAAAAAAAATCACAAAGAAGACAAAGGCAATTATTTTTGTAGACTATGCCGGCCAGCCGTGTGACATTGACGAGTTAAAAAAGATCGCAAAGGAGCACAATCTTTATTTGATAGAAGATGCATCTCATGCAATCGGCGCCCAATACAAAGGTAAAAAGGTGGGTTCGCTTGTTGATATGACTATTTTTAGCTTCCATCCTGTGAAACACCTTACTACGGGTGAAGGGGGGGCAGTAACAACTGAAAATGAAGGGTTGTATGCTAAATTGAAATTACTCCGTAACCATGGCATTGATAAAACTCCGAGTGAAAGAGCTGGTTATGCGTATGACATGAAGGTTCTTGGTAGGAATTATAGAATAACTGATTTCCAATGTGCGCTTGGAATTACACAGCTTGCAAAGCTCGAATCATTCATCGAAAAAAGGCAAAAGATTGTTGAAAAATACAATTTGTTGCTTTCAGGCATTCAGGGCATTACAGTTCCTCATGTTGAAAAGAACCTGAGGCACGTGTGGCATCTTTATACTATTCTTTTAGACAAGAAGATAAACCGCGATGAGTTCTTTGCATCAATGCGCAAAAAAGGTATTGGCGTGAATGTCCATTATATTCCGATCTATAAATTTACCTACTACCAAAGATTCAAAATCAATCCGAAGGATTTTCCTATCACAGAGGACATTTCTTCAAGAATACTTACGATTCCATTATATCAGGACATGACCAATGAGGATGTGGACCAGGTAGTTTATGCTATAAAAGAAACAATGAAGGAAATATCAAAGTAAAAATCGAGGGATTCAAATGAGTACTCCAGCTAACAAAATAAAAATCGGGAAGCGCCTTGTTGGCGATGGCGAGCCATGCTTTGTAATTGCAGAAGCAGGAGCCAACTGGAAATATTGCAGTGACATGCAGAAGAATTATGAGCATGCGCTCAAGCTCATAGATGCAGCTGTTGAAGCAAGGGCGGATGCAGTTAAATTCCAGATATATCGGGCAAAGAAAATGTATCCTAAAAATGCAGGATTTGCTGACTATCTGAAGAATCCGAAATCCATATATGACATAATTGAGGAGATGGAAGTTCCCTATGAATGGATTCCAAAGCTTAAGAATTATTGCGATAAGAAAGGAATACTTTTTACTGCAACTCCTTTTGATGAACAATCGGCAGACGAGCTTGCAAAGGTGGACATGGCTGTTTATAAGATTGCTTCCTATTCAGTTTCAAACACGCCATTTCTTTCGCACATAGCAAAGAAGGGTAAGCCAATAATATTATCAACCGGGGCTTCTGACCTTGAGGATGTCAAAAAGGCGATAAAAGCCATACAGGCTGCAGGCAATAATCAAATCGCTTTGATGCAGTGTACTGCTAAATATCCTGCGCCTATGGATACTCTTAACCTTATGGCAATTCCGAAGATGAAGCAGATGTTCGGCGTTCCTGTTGGCTTTTCAGACCATTCAAGAAATCCAATAATTGGTCCTGTAGCTGCAGTTGCCTGCGGAGCATCTATAATAGAAAAGCATTACACCAGTGACAACAACCTTGACGGACCTGACCATAAGTTCGCAGTGCTTTGCGATGAACTGAAGCAGATGGTTAATGCAATACATGAAACAGAGAAGGCCCTTGGAAGCGGAGAGAAAGTTGTTTTGGAAGGGGAAAAGGAGTTGCATGCATTTGCAAGGCATCGTGTCCACTCGCTCATGTCAATAAAGAAGGGAGAGTCAATCACCCATGAAAATGTTGCACTGCTCAGGAGCGGAAAGGTTAAGCCAGGAGCAGAACCAGAAAGATTCGCGTTTATAATCGGCAAAAAGGCCAAGCATGACATTGCTGAAGGAGAGGGAGTGCATGAGGCTGATGTTGAATGATTTCTTTGAGAAGGGTTGTTGCTGAAGACATAAGGATGATCTTTGAGTGGAGGAACCACCCACTTATACGTTCAAGAATGTTTGACTCTAGCGAACTTAAACTTGAAAATCATGTTGCCTACTGGCAGAAAAAGCTTGCTGATCCATATTTTTATTCTTTTATTATTTCTTCAGGTGGGCAAGAGGTTGGGTTTGCCAAACTTGAAAAAATGGAGGATGGTTATGATGTCGGCATATTCATCAATCCTTCAAAACAGAAAAAGGGCATGGGTACCGAGGCTATAAGTGCCATAATCGCAGAAGCTCGAAAAATAGGCATAAAAAAATTAATCGCAAGGATCAAGCCGGATAATGTGGCATCGCAGAAGATTTTCGAGAAGAATAAATTTGTTGCGGTTTACCAGCAATATGAGCTTGACTTAGGATCTTGAGGTGAAGACTAGTGGTTGAAATCAGTGTAATTATTCCCGTCTACAACGGTGAAAAAACCCTCAAGCGTGCAATTGATAGCGTACTTAATCAATCCTTCAAATCGGACAATTATGAGCTGGTTGTAGTCAATGATGGTTCAACGGACCGTACGGGTAAGATTCTAGAAACATATGGCGGCCGTATCCGGACAATTTCTCAGAGAAACAAGGGCTTTCTGGAGGCTGCAATCACAGGATTTCATAATGCAAATGGAAAATACATAATAAAACTTGATGCTGACGATGAATTCGACAAAGACATCCTGGCTCAGATGCATTCTGTAATGGAAAAAAACTCAAATGCTGGATTTGTATATTCGGATTATTATGAGTGCGATGCCACCACCAACAAGAGAAAGCTTGTGCGCACTGGCGACAATATATTCAATACTGTCGCAATAGGCATAATGTATCGCAGATTTGTTCTTGATGAAGTAGGTTTCTATGACAAAAGTATGGTGTTTGCAGAATATGACCTTTTAATGCGGGTCATGAAAAAGTATAAGGGCATGCATATATCTAAACCATTGTTTACATACTATCGTTCAGGCTCAAGTATCACTGCAAATAAGGATTTCATTGACAAGGCAATGGCGCAATTGCGTGAAAAATACGGTGAACTCCCCATACGAAAATACTGAGGTTGTTTTATGAAGATTGTATGCATAATCCAGGCCCGCATGGGATCTACGCGTCTTCCTGGCAAGATAATGAAGGAAATCGCAGGAAGGCCAATACTCTGGCATGTAATAGAAAGGGTGAAAAGGTCAAAAAAAATAAGTTCCATAGTTATTGCAACCACGACAAATCATGAAGATGACCAGGTGGAGAGGTTCTGTAAAGACAACCGCCTCTTCTTATTTCGCGGAAGCATGGATGATGTCCTTGACAGGTATTACAATGCTGCAAGGCAGAACAACGCGGATGTGATCGTGCGTGTGACTTCCGACTGCCCGCTTGTTGACCCGGATGTGCTTGACGAGCTTGTCAACCTTTTCCTCGGTGGCAACTACGATTATGTTTCAAACAACAAACCACCAAGCTATCCGCATGGCCTTGATGCAGAGGTTTTCTCATTTGCTGCTCTTGAAAAGGCATGGAAGGAGGCGAAACTTTCTGCTGAAAGGGAGCATGTGACCCCATACATGAGGAAAAATCCAGGACTTTTCAGGATTGGGAACCTTCGAAACAAGGCAGACCTTTCCAAGATGCGGTGGACTGTCGATTTTGAGGAAGACTATCTTTTGGTGAAGAAAATCTATTCGCTGCTTGGGAAAAAGGCGATTTCGCATGATTTTAATTTTTCAGAGATTCTAAGGATATTGAACGTTCATCCTGAATTGCAGAAGATGAATGAAAACGTTAAATGGAAGGAGACCAGGAAGTGACCTTTTTTGTTAGGTTTAGAAACGTTATTTAAATGTTTTATACTATTTGACGTGTGTTTTAAATGAAATTGCGATATGTTATTTTGTTTTTCATGCTGATGTTCTTTTCTGCCTGGTACTTTTCAGGAAGTGCAGGGAAAATCGATGAGAAAATAGATGATTCAGTACTTGTTTCTACCAATGAGATTCTACAGCCAATTTTGAAACCTGTTTTTTCGATTTTGATTTATGATCGTTATTGTGATGGCTGCTATGATCCAATGCTTCACGAATTGGCTTTCATCCAAGAACCGTTTAGGCTAAACATATCTGGATACACTTCCTTTGATATTAATGATCCCGGTGCTTTTTTGTTCATATCTTTTTATGATATAGATTCAGTCCCAACAATCCTGCTATCAGAAGAGGCCTATGACTACCCATATATCCACGATAATTGGAATGTTTTTGGCACTTTTGAGGAACCTATTTTGAAATTTTTTGACCCTAGAAAGACTCAACCTCAAGAGTTAGTGGCAGGCTATGTTCCAATGAATGTTAAGGATTCGGAGATCATTGCATTTCATTTTGTTGAAAAAAACGAGGATCCTACTGGGGCTGAGAGGGTTTTGGTCTTCAGGAACATGTCCAAGCTGAATGGACTAACCTATTCTTACATCCCAGATCCACTCCTAATGCGTTTCATGATCAACACAACTGTTCCTCTGGACATTTCCTTTGACAACAGGTCAGCCAAAGGAATGACCAGTTCATTCACAGCAATGGTTCCAAGAACCTTTAAACTTACCATAGTTCCAGAAGGAGGAGAACTTTTGATTCAAATGGTTTCAAACAAGGATTATCTTAACATAAATTACAATGGAACGTTTCTAATAAAAGACATTGACCATAAGGACATAGTATTTACTTCCTCAACCTACAAGGTTGATGCCTCTGCAGATACAAATCTCTACAAACAAGCAAACAACATCACAATCCTAAAGGGGGAATTCATCAAGCCAATGGGATTCACTGTTGACAAGGATGGAACTCTTTACATAGGAGGCATGGAATCACATAACATCCTAAAGTTCAGCAAGGACCTTCAATTCATGGGATGGATAGGCGCCAAGCAGGGTGAAGGAAAAACAGATGGCTGGACAATGGTTGGCAATGCAACCAATGGAACCGAGCCAGGAATGTTTGATTTAGCACACGGAGTCATCCTGGATGAAAAAGGAGATATGTATATAACTGATTATAATAACAAAAGACTACAGAAATTCTCAGCAGATGGCAAGTTCATAGCCATCCTGGGCGAAGGCATGCTAAAAGGCCCATCATCAACAAGGCTAGGACCAGATGGAAATTTGTATGTTGCTGACTATGGCGGCGACCGCCTGGTAAAATTTACAACAGATGGAAAATACCTTGGATGGATGGGCGTCAAAACCGACGGCACGGCCACAAAAGGATGGGAAAAAGAAGGGGATTCTATCAAATCGGATCTTTTTGACGGTTTCAACAAGGTCCACATGGTTGATTTTGATTCAGAGGGAAACATGTATGTTGCTGATACCTGGAACCATAAGATACAAAAATTCAGCAAGGATGGTGGCTTCATAGGATGGCTGGGAATGAAAGATGACGGCACCCTTACCAACGGATGGGCAAAGGACGGAAAGGCCATTCTGACAAATTCTACAGGCGGATTTGATGCAGTTACCTCAATATATTTTGATGGTAAAGGGCATTTCATCACTACAGAATATGGCAATCCAAGAGTCCAGTTGTTTTCAATAGATGGAAAGTTCATTGGGTGGTTTGGCGGGAAAGAGGACGGTACAGTAACAAAAGGCTGGGAAACAGATAATGTAAAATCCAGAGTAGGGACAGAACCAGGTGCGTTTGACCGACCATATGACGCGAAACTCATAGGCAATAAATTATATGTAGCTGATACTCATAACCATAGGATACAGGTAATCACCTTCATGGACTGACTTCTTTCTGTTTTCAGATCCTTACATTCATTCCACGATTATGCATGTGTTTTTTTGCAAGCATGGTGCTATGTTCTTTGAAGTTGAAGATGTTGCCAGCTGCAGCTGCATCTGCCTTTCCTTCGTTTATTACAGTGACAAAATCTTCGTAATCGCCTGCTCCTCCGCAGGCTATCAACGGTATTGAGATTACTTCGGCAACACTTCTTACCAAATCCGTGTCATAGCCTTCTCCTATACCATCCCTATCAATTGAATTGAGGAATACCTCACCCGCTCCGAGATCCTCGACTTTCATTGCCCATTCCACCGGACCCTTGCCAGTGGCCTTTTTGCCCCCATGGCTGTAGACCTCATAGGAACCGTCATCCCCTTTCTTCACATCTATAGAAACAACTATACATTGACTTCCGAATATCTCAGAGCTTTTTGTTATGAAGCTTGGGCTCTCGAGAGCCATGGTGTTGATTGTCACCTTGTCTGCTCCGCGCTTGGTCCTTTCCCTTATGTCCTCTATGGTCCTTATCCTTCCGCCGAAAGTCAAGGGCATGAAGCATTTCTTTGATACTTCGGTGATTATATCAAGAAGGTTAGGGACATTCTTTACTTTCATGTCGTCTCGCCTGAGATCATATTTCTCTTCAGGGCTTATATCTATGTAAATGAGCTCATCTACGCACCATGAATTATATCTTTCAACCTGATGAATCGGATTGCCAAGGTACTGGTGGTATTCGAACTTTTCGCTCCTTACTATCAAGCCGTTCTTCAGGAAAAGGCACGGTATGAGTCTGTTCTTCAGCATGTTTTCACCATATTTCATTTTCTTTGTGCATCGTATTCGACGAACCTCTTCAGCAGGTCAAGACCGTCCTTCTGGCTTTTTTCAGGATGGAACTGTGCCCCGAAGATGTTTTCCTGTTCAATTGCTGCTGTGAATTTTATGCCGTAGTCACATTCGCCTACAACTATTTTCTTGTCATTGCAATCAACATAATAGCTATGGACAAAGTAGAATGTTTGTTTTTCGCTTGCACCCATAAACATGTTGGATTTCGTGTTGCATGTCACGTCGTCCCAACCCATATGCGGTATCTTGAATTTTTTGTCAGTGAATTCAAATCTTTTGACTTCAGCATCTATCCATCCCAACCCTGCTGTGGGAGCTACTTCATAACCTTTCTTAGCAAGAAGCTGCATTCCAAGGCAGATTCCCAGGAACGGCTTTTTCTTTTCCCTTACCTCTTCTTTCAGTATTTTCAATAGGCCAAGCCTTTTCAGGTTGTCCATTGCCTTTGGAAACGCGCCCACTCCGGGCAGTATTATGCGATCTGCATTTTGGATTTCCTCCATTCTATTAGTAAGGATTGCCCTGTGGTTGATGGATTCTATTGCATTTATGACTGACTGGGCATTCCCCATGCCATAATCTATAATTGCTGTGGTCATAGCTTCATCATCACTCTTTTTTTATACACAAGGTTTATAAAATTTTGATACTCTTGGAGTAACATGAGTATGTTTAAGAACTGCTTGCCTATTTTGTTTTGCCTATTCCTGTTTTTAGGGTGCATTGGCAAGCCTGCTTCAGAAGATGCAGCCAACGTTCCCGTTAATATTTACCTGAATCAAGATGGCGTGGTCCAAATGAAAAATAACAGCAATTCAACTAAATTTCCAGCCAAGATTACAAATGGAACAAAAGTCAGCATAACCACCATAGACGGCTTCAGTGGAAGGCCTTTCTGCATGAATTTCGATGCGAATGAAAGAATGTATGTGTGCGATTTCGATTCCCACAAGATGCTGAAATATGGGGTTGTAACTCTGGCGCCTGCTGGAGAAATTTCAGGAAGATTGAACAAACCACATTCAGTGGATTTTGACTCTAGCGGAAATCTTTATATCTGTAATTATGAGGGCAAGGAGATACAAAAATACTCTGCGGACGGAGAATTCCTTTCTGCTTTCGGAAGCGATGTGCTTTCAGCGCCTGCCACTGCTTATTTCGATTTTGCACGTGAAATACTCTATGTTTCTGATTACGGTTCAAATAGGATTGCGAGATTTTCAAAAAATGGCAATTTCCTTGGATGGTTTGAACCTTCGGGGCTATCTTTTGATAGGCCCCATGTTGTGCGCGAAGGTCCTGGTGGCAATCTTTATGTAGTCGATACTTGGCATCACAGGATACTGAAAATCTCAAAATCAGGCGAATTCCTTGGTTGGATTGGTGCAAAAGATGATGATGGAACAATTACCAATGGCTGGGAAACCCAAGGGACTCCGTCGCCATCTTCTTTACCAGGGAGCTTCAATGCGCCTACTTCTATGGACTTTGATGCGAATGGCAATTTTGTAGTATCAGAATATGGCAACCCAAGAATCCAGCTCTTTTCCAAAGACGGCAAGTTCATCGGATGGTTCGGAGGAACGAAAGATGGAACTGTCACAAAAGGATGGGAGAAGGAAGGGGAGGCGGAACAGGGCAATTCTCCAGGGACATTTTTCCACCCTTACGATGTCAAGATTCACGAAGGGAAGTTATATGTCGCAGACAGCCATAATAATCGAGTACAAATAATCGAGTTTGGGGACTAGAATTAAAAAACCATTTGCACATTTGTTGATTTGATTTTTATGAGCGTCACATGGTGCACTAAGTGTGTTTATCCATCATCTTCGGCAGTGCCGTTGGAATTCGATGAGAACGGGGTTTGTTCGGGTTGCAGGGTCCACGAACAGAAGAAGAAAATCGACTGGGCAAAGAGAGGAGCAATGCTCAAGAAGCTTGTGGAGCAGTATCGATCAAAGGACGGTAGCAATTATGACTGCATTATTCCGGTTGGTGGCGGAAAGGACAGTTACTTCCAAACACATTACGTAACAAAAATTCTCGGCCTAAAACCTCTTTTGGTAACTTACCATGGAAATAATTATCTTGATGTTGGTCAGAGAAATCTGGATAATATGAGAAACAGGTTTGATGCAGATCATCTTGTTTTCAGGCCAAGTGAACAGATGCTGATAAAACTCAACAGAGTAGGCTTCGAGATAATGGGTGATATGAACTGGCATAACCACTGTGGCATTTTCACTTATCCTGTACAGATGGCAGTCAAACATAACATTCCATTGATAATCTGGGGAGAGCATGGATATGCTGACCTTGGGGGAATGTTTGGGTACAATGATTTTATCGAGATGACTGCCAAGTTCAGATTGGAACACGCACAAAGAGGGTTTGACTGGAATGACATGGTCGGAAAGGAAGGCCTGACAGAAAAGGATCTCCTTTGGGCAAAATATCCTACGGATGAGGAGCTCGCCAGAGTTGGTGTTAGAGGGGTTTACCTTTCGAATTATGTTGACTGGGAAGCGAATAAGCAAACCGAGCTCATGAGAAAAGAATACGGGTTTGAAATTTCTGCAGAACCTTTTGACAGAACCTATAGAATGATGTCGAATCTTGATGATATGCATGAAAATGGGGCGCATGATTATCTCAAATATGTAAAGTTTGGCTATGGGCGGGCCACAGACCATGTATCCAAGGATATCAGAGCAGGCCTTATGAGCCGAGAAAAAGGAATCGAAATGGTCCGAAAATACGATCATGTCAAACCAAGAGACCTTCAGCGCTGGTTGAAATATGTTGGCATGAGTGAAGAGGATTTTGACAAAATTGCAGACACATTCAGAGATCCACGGGTATGGAGAAAGGACAGGAATGGCGACTGGGTCAAGGATAACCTCTGGGATCAGAAATAGGCATCTAGTCCATTAACATTTTCCTGAATCTGTTGATTGCCTTCTGGTCAAGGTATTCATCCATTTCTCCCTTTACATATTTATTCAGAAATCCATCGAACTTTTTTTCATCCGTTTTTTTCATCCAATGCGCCATAAGCTCTTTCATTTCGCCATAGCTGTGCGCCACAAGATCGGGTATGTCTGAAAAATATATCCCCTTCTTTCCGGCATCATATCCGCTTACATCGTAGTATATCGCTTTTTTGTGTGTTCCAAGAGCCTCCACTACAGGAGAAGTATACACAGCACCTATGACAAAATCAGATTTGGCTATGACTTCAGCTGAAGAGCCGAGGTCTCCGTCTTTTGTTGGAAAGAGAAGGCACCTTTCATGGTTCCTCAGCTTTTCATAAATTAACCTTATCTCGTCGGTCAGCTCTGCCCAGGGATATTTCACCTTGAATATCATAAAATAGTCTTTGTTTTCCTCAAGAAGATTAAGCATGTCCTTTCCGAATTTTTCCCCATCTTTTGGATGAAGTGGGGTTCTTTCCGAGAACGTCGTGTCGAATATGCCTAGGAATATTGCATTCTTGCTTGGGGTTTTTGCCTTGATTTGCTTACCTATACTGGTGGCGATCTTTCCCGTTTCTATCTCCTTTGCTATTTGTGAATACCATATTCCGTTCTTGAAGTATGTGCCTACCTTGTTATGTCTGTAGCTTTGGAAGAATCTTTTTGTCCGATTTCCATATACTACTACACGATCATAATCAATGAAATTAAAATCTGGGTCAGGCGAGTTTTCCCCATTCCATTCAGTATGGTCCACTGTTGATGCATCAGGGTAATACAGCCATGTCTTTGTTTTGCTTTCTCTCAGCATAGCTATTTTTGATATTGGATCAACAACCATTCTTCGCACGTAATTATTTATCTTATATCTGCCAAGAAGAAGCCTCCAAAGTATATAATCGCTCATTGCCTTTGATGCCATCCTAACAGTCATCCAGTCTTCACCTATGCAGAATATGGAGCGTATCCAGCATGGAAAGAACCTGAACAGGATGTCCTTCAAAGCGCCAAGGCTAAGAGTCTCTCGTTCGCATCTAAGGGATGTGCAACAAAATCCCATCTCGGCATATTTTTCCTTTATGTACTTTCTGCTTTCGTCTATGAATAGCACTTTTTCTTTTGGAAGTTCTTTCTCATCTATCAAGGTCGCTTCGCCATAGTTTCTTCTTGAAAAGAGATTGGCAGTCTGGTCTATGCTTATTGCCACCTGGAATTTTTCCTTCTTTTTCGGAAAGATGGACACTTTTTTCAGCAGCATGTACCAGGGATATAGAAGGAATCCCATCTTTTGGAAAGTCTGCTTTATTCGGTGCGACAATTTCTTTTTCTGCAGAACCAACTCGACTTTCCTGCCAAGCAATTCTTTAGCCTCGCCAAGAAGCCAGTCCTCTGAAGGATATAGGATAATCTTCTCAGGATTTTCTTTTTCCATAACCTGGGTTACCATCATTATTGTTTCGCAGTTATTGCAAAGCTCAACAAGCATTTTCTTCTTGTACATTGCAGATATGTTTTTATATCTAAATAGGTTGTTGGTGTTTTTTATCAGATTGCTTTTGCCATGTCTTTTAGTGAATAGCTCATCTATTATTTTGTCTGCCTGTTCCCAGGCCCTTACATAAAGGGGATAATCAAAAAGCAGGCTCTCAATTCTTTTCATACTGCCTTTTTCCAGGGCATTTTTGATATTAGGGTCAATAGATATTGTTGGGCTAATCTCCCGGAAAAGCACTGCAAATCCTTCCTTCAGGTGGCTAAGTGCCTTGCCTTTATTTTCAGGCCCTATGCTTTCGAATACGGCTATCTTTTTCATGCCTTCCATGGGCTCACTTTCCTGTTTTATATACCCCTAGATAGCTTTTAATAATGGACTCCTACAATATTTTCTCATGTCTAATGTTTTTGATTTCAACTCCTCAGTTGTGGATGAAGGCAGTTCCATAAAAGATGCTATGAAGGCCATTGACAAGAACCTTATTGGAATCGCATTTATAGTCGATGCCAAGAAATCTCTGAAAGGAGTAGTTACTGATGGCGACATACGCAGAGCATTGCTACAAGGCATCTCCATAAATGATGCCGTTTCGAGTATCGTGAATAAAAATCCCTTGTTTGTCAGGCAAGGAAATGAAGTCTTTGATGAATCTATAAGGAAGAGCGTACCTGTTGGAGGTTCTCTCAAAATACCTGTTGTTGATGATGAAGGAAAGATTTTACGTATTGTCTTTTTGTATGATAAGTCAGTTTCATTTTCAAGAGATCCAAACAAAACAGAACATGTAAAACAGGTTCTTGTTGTTGGCGGTGCAGGATATTTTGGGGCTGTTTTGGCTAGAAAGCTTCTTTCAAAAGGCTATAGGGTGAAGGTTCTTGACAATGTGATGTACGGGGACCATGGGATAAAAGACCTCTATGGTAAAGAAGGCTTTACATTCGTCAATGGAGACATGAGGAACATGACTGATGTTGTTGATGCTATAAAAGGCGTTGATGCAGTAATTCATCTTGCATCCCTTGTAGGAGATCCTGCGTGCACTGTCAGCCCAAGGCAGGCGATAGAACTCAACTATTTTTCCACCAAGCTTCTTGCAGATGTCTGTAAGTATTTCCAGATAAATCGTTTCATATTTTCATCTACTTGTAGTAATTATGGTGCAAGCAGTGGAGATGAGCTTCTTGCAGAGGAGGCTAAGCTGAATCCGGTTTCCATATATGCCAAGATGAAGATAAATTCAGAACAGGTGCTTCTTGATATGGAAGATGGCAACTTTGCGCCAACTATAATGAGGATGCCTACTCTTTTTGGTGTTTCTCCAAGGATGCGTTTTGATTTGGTGATCAACCTGCTGAGTGCAAAGGCAGTTGTTGATAAAAAAATAACTGTGTTCGGAGGCGAACAATGGAGGCCTTTCCTGCATCTTGAAGATGCTGCAGATGCTTACATAAGATGCCTTGAACTTCCAATAGAGAAGATCAAAGGAGGCATTTTCAACGTAGGGTCTGAGATTAATAATTATAAGATCATACAGATCGCAGAGATCATCAAGAAGATTGTGCCTGATGCCGACATTGTTGTTAATGAGGACAAGGCAGATAAGAGAAACTACAGAATCGCATTTTCAAGGTTCAAATCTGTGTTTGACATGGAGCTCAAGCATGGCATAGAATACGGCGTCAATGAAGTTCTTGCTCTGGACATGGAAGTGCTGAAGGACTATAACAATCCAAAATATAGGAATATAGCCTAACCTATTCGATACTTCCTTTCATCTTTTCGCAAACATATTTCACTTCTTCGTCTGTCATGCCAGGATAAATCGGAATCGTCAACTCTCTTCTTGCAATATCTTCTGTTGTATGCAGGACGTCCTTGTATCCTAATACTTTCGAATAGAAATGCGTCTTGTGTATTGGGTCGAAGTATATCTTGGTTGCCACCTGGTTCTTGGTTAGGTGATTTTTCAGCCTGTCTCTCAGCGCTTCGCTTTCCAATACTATGGAGTACATCTGGTAAACATTGAACAATCCACTATCTTTGTTGTATGGCACTCTCACCTTGTTACCATATGCAGAAAGGAATGAATCAAACTGCTTCGCAATCTTTCTTCGCATTTCTATTATCTTATCAAGTTTCTTCAGCTGTGCAATTGCAAGTGCTGCCACTATGGTCGGCATCCTAAAATTGTATCCTAATTGTATATAATCCATCCTCGCAGCGCTTTCGAAATAATTCTCTGTTTCATTCCTTCCATGAGATCTTATCAACTTGAGTTTTTGGTATGTCTTCTCTTCGTTCGTTACTACGATTCCCCCTTCTCCGCTTGTGATTATCTTGTTTCCGCAAAGGCTGTACATTGCAGAATCCCCAAAGGTTCCAACCATCTTGCCGTCAATTTTAGCGCCAAGCGATTCAGCCGCATCCTCTATGAACAATAATCCTTTCTCATCTGCGATTTCCTTCAATTCTTTTGTTTTGATTGCAGGACAACCGCCATAGTGAATGGGCATTATCGCCTTTGTCTTCTTTGTGATTTTCCCCCTTACATCTTCTGGATCAAGCGCATAAGTTTCTTTTTCTATGTCTGCGAAAACTGGCTTTGCACCCACAAATAGTGGTGAGTTGGCAGTTGCTATGAATGTGAATGATGGGACTATGATCTCGTCTCCTGGCCCTATCTCATGGGCAAAGAGCATTGCATGCAATGCGCACGTTCCATTGTTCATGCTCAAGGCATATTTGGAGCCAGTGAGTTTGCAGACCATTTGCTCCAATTCTTCGTTTTCAGGTCCATTAGTCCAATTATAGCCCCGGTCAATTACTCGGTTCACACATTCCTTTTCTTTCTCGTCAACATATGGCTTGTAAAGCGGTATTTTCATAACATCACTTGTTTTTAGCTATTATTGTCCTTTTTTGTACTTTTATTCAATGGCCCTTATTAGCATAAATGCTTCTGCATACTTCAGATTCGATGAATATCCTCGGTACTTCGCAAGTGCTTCAACTGCCTCTGCATTCCTTGCATGAGGATACTCGCGAAGCTCGCTTTTGTAGATCTCCACAGCTTTTTTCTTTTTATCTATGTAGCTGGTTATATTGAAGAACTTATTCGGCTGGAAAGCAACACTTCCCAGTTCTGTTGTGGAAGGAACTTCATAGCTGTATATTCTTTTTATGAATTTCCTGCCAGGCCTTGCAGCAACCATTGTTGATTCGAATATTTTTTGATGATCTTTATTCAAATCATGCTTGTAATGTGTGAATATGTATTCAGGCTTTATTTCGTCTATTGCAGCCTCGATGAATTTGTTGAGTTCAAGATGAGGCACAGAATCCAGCTTCATGTCAGCAAACTCGCCGAAGATGTACTTCTTTATCTTCAGCAGTTCCTTCACCTTTTCTGCTTCTTGTCGTTTCACATCTATCATTTTCTTGTCCTTGTATTGGGCACTGGAACCTTCTGTCACGATAAGTACGTATATCTCATGCCCTTCGCTCGCCATTCTCGCAATCGTTCCGCCGCAACCATATACTTCATCATCAGGATGTGCACCTATCACCAAAACATGCATCAGTCATCAACTCCGATCTCTATGAATCTTTTCTGTATTAGTTTTTTATTCGCTAGGTCTATGCCCTTTATTGTCTTCATTATCTTTTCAGAAGCATGGCCATTCCCATAAGGAGATTCGCATTTCTTTGCTGTTTCAATGAACTTCGAATCATTAATTGCCTTTTCAACTGCCTTTCGAATATGAACCTCATCACAAGGCACATCTATTACATTCTTTGCCCTTTCCCTTCCTTCTTGCCTTGGCCCTACGTTTATCACAGAAACTCCAAGGCTTGGCGCCTCGATTATGCCGCTGCTTGAATTTCCGACCATCACATCGCAGTTCTTCATCAATGAAAGGAAGTCTGCGTGCCCAAGGCTGTTGAATAGATGGCAATTTTTTTTGTTCTTCAGCCTGTTCATCTCATCTTTTATCTTGTAACTTCCTGCATCCGCATTGCTCCCTATGATAATTACTTGGCCATCGAAGTTTTCCATTGCCCTGAGGATCGAGACCATCTCTGTTCCTGCAGTTTCCCACTCAGTTGTCACCGGATGATAGAGTACCAATGCGATTTTTTTGTTTGGGCCAAGCCTGAGCTTTTTACATATCTCCTGTTTTGATGTTATTTTGGATTCGAGTATCGCATCAATGCCTGGCGCCCCCACATTGAAGACTCTCCAAGGTTCTTCACCCATCTGCAATATTCTTTTCTTGCTTTTTTCAGTTGCTGCGAAATGAATATGGGCAAGCTTTGTAATTGCGTGTCTCATCCCTTCATCGAATATTGAAAATGTCAAATCTCCTCCATGTATGTGTGCTATGGGTATGTTGAGAAGGTGGGCAGAGACTGCTGCAGCAAACGCTTCAATCCTGTCCCCAAGGACAATAACAAGATCCGGCTTTCTTTTCTTGAATGCATTTGCAAATCCCTTAACGCCTTCGCTTACCGAGATCGCCATGTCAATATCTTCATTTCTTTCCTTGATCTTCATATCTATTTTTTCAGCTATTTTGTATTCTATCTGCTTCACAGTGTCTCCATATTCCTTGGAAAGGTGCATGCCTGTGACATAGAGCTGGAGTTCAAGCTCCTTGTCCGCCACTATCTTTTTTACTATTGGTTCAAGTATGCCGTATTCCGCCCTTGTTCCTGTGATAACTGCGATTTTCTTTGTCATTATCTAACCGCCTCAAATAGGACATCATTCATCTCAATGTCGAATCTTCCAATACCATTCAGATATTTTGAAGCATCCATGCTATTGTTTTCAACTCTTATATTTCTTATCTCTATTGTTCCCTTTCCGCAGGCCACAATTGCCCTGCCCTTGCCTATCAATATGCTTCCAGGAACTCCGATTACTTGTTCTTTTCCTAGTTCCGAGTCAAGAATCCCAATTTTTTCATAGGTTTCTCCTTTTTTCAAATAGGAATAGGCAACTGGGTATGGAAAGGACTGAGCCCTTATGAGCCTGTCCACTTCTTCGCTTGAAAGCTCCCAGTTTATCCTGCTGTCCGAAGGCCTTCTCTTTCCAAGATAACTGGGGGGGCTCTGCTGTGGTTTTGGTTTTATCTTCCCATTGATTATACATTTCAGGCTTTCGTCAAGTATTTTCTTCACATTTTCAGTGAACTTCTTGTAGAGCGTGGTTGAGGTCTCTCTGGCATCTAGGAGATATCTTTTCTGCGCCAGTATCCCTCCAGCATCAACTCCAACATCAGACCGTATCTCGAATAAGGTGGCGCCGCTCTCTTTTTCCCCAAGTAGTATTTGCCAGGGTATTGCTGCATTTCCTCTGTATTTCGGAAGAAGTGTAGGGTGGCTTCCTATTGCAAGCTCTTTGACTCCTTTTAATATATTTTCAGGTATCAGCTGCGACCATCCAAAAACAAAAAGGAAATCGGGTTTAATTTGTTCTATCTTTTCCATGACCACTTGGTCTTCTTTTATGTTGTCTGTCTGCACCAATCCTATCTTTTCTTTTTTTGCAAATTCAATGAAATCAAGTGTCTGATCGCACAATCTTTCCTTTGTCTTTCTGCAGACTATAAGTTCTATCTTAGCATCTAATTTTTTCTCCTTGATCAGCCTTGCAAGATGCTGAAGCGTTTCGAAACCGAAGATGTTATGACTCATATAAATTATGTGTTTCATCTTTGAGCTTCAACCCTTTTTGATTACCTTTGCCGGAACACCGACTGCAGTTGAATCTGCAGGTATATCAGATATCACGGATGCGCCTGCGCCTATGATCGCATTCTTTCCAATTGTCACGCCGTCGATTATTGTTGCGCCTGTTCCTATAGTTGCACACTCACCTATCTTTACATTTCCAGATATCTTCGCACCTGGAGATATGTTAACGTAATCTCCAAGCTCGCAGTCATGGTCGATCGTTGCACTTGTGTTGATTATGCAGTGCCTTCCTAATATCGCATTCGGAAGTATTATTGCGCCAGCAGAGATCATACTTCCACTCCCTATCTTCACGTGCTTCGAGACTATTGCGCTTTTGTGGATTATCGTAAGTGCCTCAGTTTTCTTTCCTGTTTCGGCCACCTTTGCATCGATCTCCTTTCTTTTTGCAGGATCGCCAACAGCTATCACATAGAAGTCGCATAAGTATTCTGCAAGTTTGTCAAGCGTTCCTACTATTCGATGCCCAAGTATCTCTTTTCCAACATTTTCTTTTCGGCCCTCAACATCCATGAGTCCCTTTATGCTGATGTCCTTGTAGTTTGGGTTGGATTCTATGGCATCAATGATTATTTTGGGCTGGTCTCCAGCGCCTATTATCAGGAGTTTTTTCATTTCACATCCTCTTTTTCTATTCCTTCATCTATGCTTATATCTCTTGTTGCCTTCTTTCCTATAACTTCGTTTAGTTGTCCTGGCTCTGCACCGTTTTTCGATCTTTTTATCTCGACCATTTCGCGCGTAATCACATGCCCGTTTTTTATGTCAACTGCAGCAACAAGCCTTTTCCTGACAATAGGTATATTCTCCATTTCGCATTTTACAGGTGCCTTAATTCCGCTTCCAAGGGCCTTTTCTATGCTTCTTATCCCTTTTATCAGTTCTTCAAGCTCTTTCGGGTCTGCAGATGCCTTATGGTCAGGTCCTTCCATATTCTTGTCCAAGGTAAAGTGTTTCTCAACAACATTGGCCCCAAGGGCAACTGCTGTGAATATTGCGAAATTACCGACAGTATGGTCCGAATACCCGACAATCTCAACATCTGCTTTCCTTAGCTCGAGCATTGCTGCCACATTTGCGTATTCAAGCGGAGTTGGATATGAACTTATGCATTGCAATAAAATTATCTTGTCATTCCCTGTTTTCCTTATTGCTTCAACAGCCTTTTTTACCTCGTCCATTGTTGACATTCCTGTTGACAGCATTATCGGTTTCCCTAGCCTTGCTATCTGTTCTATGAATGGATAGTTGTTGGTGTCAGTAGACGAAATTTTGATTATAGGGCAAAGCTTGTTGACTATCGTGACGCTTTCGCTGTCAAAAGGGGTCGAAAGGAACATGATGCCTATCTTGTCGCAATACCTCTTCAATTCCTCGAAATCTTTTTCACCAAGTGCCAGTTTTTTAAGCATTGCAAGCTGGCTTTCAGCTGCATCTGTCGTCTCTTTTTGGTATTCTGCCTTGCCTGCCTTTTTCGTGACAAGTTTGTCAGGATTAAATGTCTGGAATTTTACAACGTCAGCGCCTGCCTGCTTTGCTACAAGTGCAAGCTCTTTTGCCAATTTCATATCGCCATTATGATTCACTCCAGCTTCTGCGATTATGAAGCATGGCTGTCCTGGCCCGACCTTCTTTTTTCCAACCAGTATAGTTTCTTTATGCATATTAATCCTCCTATTTCATTCGCTCCTGAAGCACCTTTTCAACAAGCCAGAAATCGAATTCGTCATCTATTTCTGTATTTTCTTCTCTTGTTGTGAAACAATGCCCTTTCTTTTCACCGACCATTTTTCCATTTCGTATCAGGTTTGCATCTATGACATATACATTTCCATCATCATAGAAGAATCCCTTCAATTCCTGCCTTCGTTTGCTGTAACTGCCGTATTCCATGAATTTGCAGATGAATCCCGTTGCCAGTGATTCTACTTTGGTTTCAAGGAATTGTTTTATGCATCTGTCTATGAGGCCTTTGCTCCTCATCGGAGAGGTCGGTTGGAGAAGCACAACAATATCTGCATCTATCTTCTGGAGAACTTGCTGCAATACTGGCAGTGTCATTGCAGTGTCGCTTGCCAGTTCTTTTGGCCTGTCAACAACCTCTGCGCCATACTTTCTTGAAACATCAGCAATTTCCTTGTCTTCTGTTGAAACCACAAACTTGTCCAATAGTTTGGATTCCTTTGCTGATCCTATGCTCCAGGCTATCAATGGCTTCCCGGCAATCATCTTCATGTTCTTCCTAGGGATGCCCTTGCTTCCTCCTCTTGCAGGAATTATTGCAAGTACGTATGGTTTTTCCCTCGAGGTGCTGTCATAATCTGCCATGTTATTTCAACTCGTTTGCAATCTCCATGACTGCTGATATTATCTCATTTATCCTTTCATCAGCCATCTTCACCATTACAGGAAGTGCAATTGCTCTCCTAAGATAGCTGGTCGACTGCTCCCACACTTCTTCAAGGTTCTTTCCCTTGTATTCAGGGTAATCATGGAATATTTGGGTCCATGTGCCTGCATAATGCCAGTTTATTGCATCAGGCAGATTTTTAGTGCCCATTTTTCTTTCAGAGAGCTTCTTTGCAAATTTTGATGCGGTTTCTCTGTCTTTTACGAAAAAAATCAATGTATCTCCTGCATCTCCCTCTCCATTCGGGATTTCCCTGAATTCGATTCCAGGTGCGCTTTTTATTCCCTCTTTGATCATCCTTTTGTTTTTTCTCTGCTGTTCAAGGACATAATCCAATTTCTTAAGCTGTGCCTGTCCTATTGCTCCCTGGAGCTCGGTTATCTTGTAATTAAAGCCCCAGATTGTTCTGGTGTCTTCGCCTCTTGGCACCTTTGGGTTCTGCTCATGACCATGGTCCGAGTATTCCCTCGCCTTGAGAAATATTTTTTCATCATTTGTTACTACAACTCCACCCTCTCCTGTTGTTATGACTTTGCCAATGTCAAGGCTGTAAATGCCTGCGATGCCTATGGTTCCGAGCATCTTTCCTTTGTATGTGGCGCCAAGTGCCTGTGCACTATCTTCGACAACAGGAAGATTGTGTTCCTTTGCGATCGCCATTATCTCATCCATCTTTGCAGCAACTCCTGCCATATGAACAGGTATTATTGCCTTTGTCTTCTTTGTGATTTTTTTCCTCAGGTCCTCAGGATCCATGTTAAGAGATTTATCAACTTCTGTGATGATTGGCTTTGCTCCAAGTTCAAGTATTGCTTCCACAGTAGCAATGAATGTGAAGCTTTGCGTTATGACTTCATCTCCAGGTTTTACTCCAGCGCCTATAAGGCAAAGTTTGAGTGCTGCAGTTCCATTGCATACGCAAAGGCAGTGTTTTGCCCCTACTTTGTGCTGGAGTTGTTTTTCGAACTCATCAACTCTGAAAATGTTATTTCTCCTATCATTGAGTGCATATCTGTAAAGCACTCCATTGCTTTTTTCGAATATCTCGTCAACAGCTTCTTTTTCTTCCTTCCCAATCAATTCGAATCCTGGCATAGCATCACTCCCTTGTTTTTCTTCAATTTCCTCTAATCAATCAACATGTCCAAGAGCTCCTGAACCTCTTTTTCCCCGAATGGCACTGGGTTCATGCCGAATGCTCCTTTCAATACAGCAGCCTCGCGCTGAAGTAGCTCTTTATCGCTTTTCTTCACTCCGAAGACATTCAACTTCTTTGGCACATCCAGTGCATTGCAGAACCTTGTGAATTCTTTTGAGAACTCATTTGCCTTTTCTTCCTCACTAAGCCCATGGTCTGCGCCATCAATAAGATCGTATAATTGGTTGTAGGTATTGCATCCCTTATCCACATTCATCTTTACCACATGAGGGATGAACATCGCGCCAGCTATCCCATGTGGAACATCGAAATAAGTTCCCAATGGGTAAGACATTGCTCCTGCAGGCCCTGCACCTGAATTAACGAGTGAGATGCCTGCATAATGGCTTCCAAGCAAAACCTTTGATTGCGCTTCAATATCTTTAGGGTCTTTCACTGCCTTTTCAAGATTATTGAACAAAAGTGCAAATGCTTGCTTTGCATACATCCTTGATGTTGGCGTAGATGCATTTGCTACGAAGCTTTCCAATGTGTGAACTATTGCATCCATTCCTGATCCAACAGCCACTTTCTTTGGACAGCTCGTTATCAGAACAGGGTCAAGTATTGCGAGTACTGGGAAATTATATTCTGTATTGATGCCCATTTTCTTTTTCTCTGATTTCTCTGTGAAAACTGCATTGAATGTTGCTTCGCTTCCTGTTCCTGCGGTTGTTGGTATTGCAATCACTGGCAAAGGAAGTGTTTTTACAAGATTGAATCCTCTGTACAAGAGACCCTTCCCAGGATTGGTCATAAGTGTTGCTATTCCTTTTGCAAGGTCAAGGGTGCTTCCGCCTCCTATTCCAACAACACAATCTGGTTTCAAACCTTCAAAGTGCGTTCTTGCCTCATCCAATGATCCATATGTGGGCTCTGGAACCTTGTTCTCGAATACCTTTAGGACTTTGCATGTTTTGCCTGTTTCCTCTACAATTTTCTTTATCGAAGGAAGGTTGATTACTCCAGTATCAATCAAAATTATTGGGTTTGAGTAGCCCTTTTCTTTCAACAATTCGCCAAGCTTCTCAGCCATTCCTACGCCGAATCTGGCGTCAGTTCTTAACTTGAATCTAAATGCATCTACCATAGAAAGACCTGAAGGAATAAGTGCCTCCAAGTCCTTTTAAAGATACCTACTTCTCAGACGGATTTCGTCTCATGTCGATATCTCTTTTATGTGCACATAGTAGGTGGCATCAGTTATGGCAACTAAAACAATTTGTTCCTTTCCAAGGTCTGCCTTGCTTATTGTGAAGGTGCCATCTCCATTTGGAATGATCGGAACAACATGAACTCGCTTTGCCATAAATCACACCAACCCATCTGTTGTTGATAACTGTTTTAAAAGTTTTGTCTACCCATTCTCAAATCACATGGATGCTGCAAAAAAGGTTTTGGTGTTCCTAGAGAACGAAGCACAGGTTATTGACTTTCTGAAAAAACACAATGCCAGCTTGACAACTCTGATTGCTCTGTCTCCTTTTGCAATGCACGAGCTGGACAAGAACAATTTCAAATACAAGATCCCTGAAGATTATTATGGTGCTGAAGAGCTTTATCAGTTTGGAATGGAGAATTATAAAAAAGTAGAAAGGATCTGCAGCATAATCGATGATTTGATTCACGAACAATCTCCTGAATTCAAGAAGAAGGGCATAACTCCCGCTGCATTCGGTTTTTTCCACCTAAAACTTCTCTATGATTCTATACTTCTTAGGACATTTCAGCTTTCCAAGATAATCTGTGCTGAGAATCCGGATGAAATTCTATTCTATGGTCAGCCATCCCGATTAATCGGTTTTTCCCAGGAAGCTTTCCAGGTTCTTTTTGACAACAGTGAATCTATCTATTCGATTCTTCTTTCATTAGACCAATGGAGCTTCAAGCCAGTCATTCTTGGTTCAATCAAGACGCCTACAGGAATTGGCTTTTTCAAAAGGGCAATGTGTTTCATACGCAACAAGGTGAAGCCATTGCTGAAATCACATAGTCAGGCAGAAACGTTGCGCCTCGACCTGAGCGAAAAGTCAATGGACAAATTCCCTGTCATTTTTTTTGGAGGCAAATACAATTGGGGTTCCTGCATGCGCAATTTCAAGGATTCAGGAATCTTTCCGATTTTGGAGCTTTCAGATGATGTTGAATACTGGGCAGTCAATGAAATGGCAATTGGAACTGCAGATGTACCTCCTGATCCGAAAAAGATCATGGACTGCCTTAGGTCTAATTCGGAGTTCTGCAGTCTGTTCATTTTCGAAAACATCGACGTTCTGCCAATTGCAGGGCCAAGATTGCTTTTCTTGTTTAATAGGGTTGCAAAGGCATGCATGAATTCTTACCTGCTTTCAAATTCTTTTTCAAAGAGGAATGGCATAGGAGCTATGCTCACATCTGGTTTTTCGAATCCAATTGCAAAATCATTTGCAAAAGCTGCCTTGGATATCGGCATTCCTGTATTCAGTTGGCAGCATGGGAATTATGGTTATCTTGACCAGCCAATGATCCCCTATTCTGATTTTGTGAAATCAGGAATTCATCTTGTTTTTGGGGAAGGTGTTGTTGAAAAATATGGAAAGCAGGCAAAGCAGTCAGGCACAGAGCTGGTTCCAATAGGCTCAAGCAACCTTGACAAATTATCCTCAAAAAAGTTACAAGGTAAAGAGAAGAAAAAAAGCTTCCTGCTCTATGCTTCAACTAACCTTTACCATAACCACCTTTATGTTTCATTTCCTCCAATGTGGTCAGACAATCTTTTCTGGAGATCGCAAAAACATGTTCTGGAAACCATTGGAAAACAAAGGAAAATGCCTGTTGTTGTTAAATTGCATCCTAACATCGGCTATAGGTCAAGCCCTATAGTGGCATATGCAGAAGAAAAGGAATTCAGCGACTTAAGATTCATACAAGCAGAATCTACATTTGATGATCTGGCGCCATATGCAGGTGTTTTTGTAATTGATTTTCCTTCGACTACATTATTGCAGGCAATCACTACGAACAAGCCCGTATTCACAACTACGCAACATTGCAGACTTGACAAGGATGCAGAAATTCTTTTAAAGAAAAGAGCATATTGCTTCAAGACTGTTGAAGAAATGTCAAAGGCAATCAACTCTTTTTTGGATACTGGTTCCGTCCCTGGCTATGATGTTGATCTAAACAATCACGAGTTCCTGAAAAGATACGGGACACATCTTGATGATGGAAAGAGTGCAGAAAGGGCTGCCAAGCTGGTTTACAAAAAAATTCATTGCCTGAAAAATAAGGAATAGGTCTTGTCATCAACCTTGCAGAACATTTTCTGAACAGTCCCTTTCCAATCCTTTCTTCTTTTATCCAGTTCCTCTTTTTTCATTCCCACCCAATATTCCACTCCCTTTACGATGTCCTCTGGTTTCTTTGCGCAGAATGCTACATCGGGGTCGAAGTCAAGTGGATTCAGTTCAATCATCAGGTCTGAGCCAACGTAGATTATGGGAACTCCCTTTGCAATTGCTTCCAGGCAGGTTGTCGAGCTGGTGTAGACCAGGACATCTGTTTCGTCAAGAAGTTTTGGTATAGGAGTATCACTGATTTCAAAGTGTCCAGGAACTGGAATGCCAAGCTCTTTTATTATCTTCTTGAATGGCATATAAGGGTGGCACTTTATTATGATGCGATATTTTTCCCCATTTTCAAATGCTTTTATTGTCTTCCATACCAGTTCAAGTGCATCTGGCTTGTTTATCGAAGTTGTAACAAGCACAGTTGGCTTGTCCGGGTTCAGTGCTCTATTGTTTGTCTCCAGTTGAAGCACATCCGCGTATCTTATTGCACCCCCCCTCACAAGCCTGTCAATTGGATAGCCCCATTCAGTAAATGTTCTCTTGTCCTGATCTCCGCTTGTTATTATCTCATCAGGGAAAGGAAGAACTGCAAACTCCTCTTTTGAAAACAAGTATTCAAGGTGCATGCTTGAGAATGTAGAATGTTGGTATCCAGTTATCCTTGCATCAGGATAGAATTCCCTCACAGCTATCCTTGCTACTTTTTCATTTGTATGGTTTTCATAGGGTTCAATGAGGTTGGAAATCAGAATCCTGTTTTTCTTCATGTTTTTTATTGCGTGATATACCAGAATGTCAGAGGGCATCCTTATGCCTCCATAGTCTTTTCTTACATCTTCATCTATTATTGCAGCAATGTCCATTCCTTCGAACTTGGGGCAATCTGATTTTGGCCTTTTCATTGTGCTGAAGAAAACATTGAATATGTCGAATATTGAGAGAAATGCGTGATGGATGAGTATTCTTTCCTGAAGTTTCAATACATCCATGGCAGTCTTATATGACGCGCCCCATATGGAAGGATAGATTATGTATTTTTTGCTAGTTCTCTTTGCATATTCTGGAAGGTCGCCGTAAAAGTTTTCTTTGAATTTTTTATTCTGGGCGTCGAATGACCTTTTCGCAGCAAATGTATGCAGGACCTCATAAGGCACATTTTTCTCAACCTTGTTCTGCATCTGGTATATCCATTTTGCAAGGATTGTTTTGTAGATGTTGTTTGTCAGGAAGTATCCCCGCCTCAATATGCAATTCAACATATTGCCAACGCTTTCTTTAATATGCCCAACACTGCTTTCCTTGCATTCCACATCTATTCCAGAAGGTGCATTTTCTTTCATTGCTTTTCGCAGTGATCCTGCCTCAACAAAGAAAACCAGTGGCATATCGCTGTATTTTTTGACGATTTCCAAATAAACCATGAGGTAGCACGAATGAAGGAATGTCTTTGAGGAATAGGGGCTCTTTTCCGAAAGCGCGCTTCCCCACCAGATGAGCGATTTTTTCTTTAGGCTCATCTTTCCTATGTACTCAACATATTTCCATTTAAGCGATCTTGCAATCTCCTGAAGCATGCCTCCGGTATCTATTTTTTCTCCAGATTTACCAAGTGCGTTTTCAATTGCTATCGCTTTTGAAACATCTTCCCCTAAATATGCCCATTTGAAATTCTCATTTTTCTTTGTTATTTCAGCAATTGCATTTCTGGAAGTCGAACATATTGTGCATTTATTTTTTTCCTGAGCCATGGGATCAACTCTGAGAGTTAGTAATTAGTTCGTCAAGCTCATTAATATCCTTTATTGTTTCCGTTCCTTTTGGAAATGCTTCTCTGATCAGTTCTCTTCCTATGAATCTTATGCCTGCTTTTTTTGCTTCATCAAAATCAGCCATACTGTCTCCTACGAATACGGCCCCCTCTTTATCTACTTGTTCCTGCTTTAGCGTTTGGATCATTATCTCAGCCTTTTTCAACGGAGCGCCATATGTTTTTATGAAATATTTTTTGATATCTTTTTTTCTTATGATGGTTTCGAGCTCGTTCGCAGGGGTTGCTGAAAGGAGAAATAGTTTCACTGAATGTGAATATTTTTCCATGAACTCTTCAGTGCCTTTCACAAAAGGGCACTTTAATATCTTATCAAGGACCAGTTCTGAAAACCTTTCAGAAAGCACTTGTTTTGTCTTTTCATCAAGAGATCTTCCCAATATTTTACTATAAATATGCCCGAATTTTTCATATCTGTAGGTCCCAGGATTTTTTTTCACATAATCTGCAATCTGATTGAGATCGCCTTCCTTTTCATCTCTGAAAAGTTCTATGAAAGAATCTGTCTTTATTCCTGTTGACTCAAGGAGAGTGCCATCAAGGTCGAAAAAGATGAGTTTGATCATGTTTAATCCCATGATCCTCATTTGGTTATTTTCAGCCCCAGTTCTGCAACAACTTCCTTGAAGTTCTTGAAGAATGTTTCCATCTGCTCCTTGGTACCTATACTTGCCCTTACGCACCTGTTGAGCGGAACTGTACCGAACCCTGTTCTTATGAGTACCTTTCTTTTCACAAGTGCCTCATCAATTTTTTTCGCTACCTCGGGACTTCCCACATCTATCAATATGAAGTTCGAATGGCTCTTGAAATAGTGCACCCTCATCTCATCAAGCGCATCTTCCAGGTATTTCTTGCCTTCATGGAATTTCTTTATGTTCCTTTCGACCATGTCCATATTATCCAATATTGCATTGCCAAGAAGCACAGCGAATGAATTCACTTCGTACATTGGCCTGAATTTCTTGAGCAGCAGTGTAATTTCTTTGTTGGACACAGCAAACCCAAGCCTTGCGCATCCGAGGCCGAATCCCTTTGTGAAGGATCTTGTGACCATCAGGTTCTTGAATTCGTTCACACGGTCGATCATAGTTTCTGTATTGAATAAATAATATGCTTCGTCAAGCAAAACGACTATGCCTCTTTCTTCTGCATACCTTATCAGTCTTACAAGCTCATCCTTTTCCATAAGGGTTCCAGTAGGTGCATTCGGGTTCGCTATGCATATGAGTCTTGTCTTGTTTGTTATTGCTTTTATTACTGCATCCTTTTCCAATTCCATGTTTTCGCTGAAAGGAACTTTCTTGAGCTTTGCTCCAAATATGTTTGAGTAAACATAATACATTGCATATGTCGGGTCAAGTACGACTACTTCATCGCCTTCATCAACAAATGCCTCGAATGCTGCTTTGATGCCTGCGTCAGAACCTGCAGTCACATATATCTGGTCATTGCCTATGTTCAGCCATTTGCTCAATTTTTCATAGGTTTGGTAAACCTCTGGATACATATTTATGAAATCCGCAGTTATCCCTGCCTTTACTTCGTCAAGGAATTTTTCATCCAATCCCAGGGTATTTTCATTCTTGTCAAGCCTTAGGAACCCCGCCCTTGTTTCCGGGGCGTTTTCAACACGCACAACACCATCAAGGTTCTTCTTTGGAAGCACATTTCCCTTATTATTTTCTCTCCATTTTTTCTTGAGCCAGTATCTCATCTGTGGAAATTCCCATTCATAATCAATGTCCAATCCGCCCTCTTGTTTCAAGGGGTATATCTTTTGACCAAGCCATCTTTGGGCAGTCATCCCTTTTTCTATATTCTCAATATTTTTTGGTCTTATCACACAGAGTGTGACGTCATAGAACCAGACATCTCCCTGGGTGTCGCGGTTGCATGTGAGTTTCTTTGGGTCGCCGAATAATTCAAAAGGCACGAATGGCTTCAGCAATCCATCCTCGCCGATTTTCCTTGCCCTGAGAGGGCTCCACATATTGTATTTCGAAACACTTGCCACTGAATCATATTCAGGGTGCTTTCTAAGTATGTCTATTGCCTGCTCTATCCTTTCTGAATTCACCAGCGGTGCATTGCAGAATAGGAAAACCACCAATTCTATCTCCTTCCCTTCTTTCTCATATTTCTGTTTGTAGTGGTTGTATGCATGAACAAGGACGTCATCTGCAACAGCATGGCTTGTGCAGAGCTCAGGAGGGCGTACCAGTATTTCAGCGCCGTATTTTCTGCCGATCCCCATTATTACATCATCATCTGTTGAGACACAGACAGCATCAACGCTTTTTGCATTCTTGGCAGCTTCTAGGGGATAAGCCATGAGTGGTTTTCCAAGCACGTTTTCAGTGTTCTTTCCCGGAAATCCTTCGCTGCCCTTTCTTCCAATTAATAATGCAAGTATCATTCTTTCACCTGTTTTAATGTTGATTCAGTAGATTCGGTATTTTTAGTATTAACTATGTGGGAGAATGGTTTAAAAATTTACTCGATGGCAGTTCGATTTATCTGGCAAAAGACGTATTTTTGGCACGGGATTACGTAGATTTTTTAACTTTTATGTGCAAGTATGTGATAATCATTTCGACATTCCTTTAGGATATAAGATGGGATTTTTATGAATAAACTTGAGCGAGAGATGGTGGAGCTTCTAAAAGACCTGAAGCAGAACTACGGAGTCCTGAAGGTGAAAGCAGAATTCGAGGCAGAAGGCGCCCGCATAGATGAAGTGGTGAGGCTTAGGGACATTGCAACTCGGGGCGGGGTTGGCCTGGTGATTAAGATTGGAGGTGCGGAAGCAAAATCTGACATGTTCCATGCTCTTCAAATAGGTGCAGACTGTATTATTGCTCCGATGGTCGAAACTGCCTATTCTGTCAAAAAATATTTGGATGCTGTCAAGGACATGGTTCCAAAGGAAGATGTGGAGTATTTGGACATTGGTATTAATATCGAGACGCTTACTGGCAGCAACAACACAGAAGACATTCTCAACAAGAACGATATCTCGCATTTGAAGATAGTGACAGTTGGGCGAAGCGACCTAAGCCATTCCATGCATATCGAAGATGTCGAATCAAAAATTGTCCTGGAAGTTTGTGAAAAGATAATGCAAAGCTGCAAGAAAAAAGGCCTCAGGTGCGGAATGGGCGGAGGACTTTCTCCGAGGTCAATAGAATTCATAAAATATCTTGTTGAAAAGAAGCTGCTTGATTTTTATGAGACGCGGAAGGTCACATTTTCAAATATACATGACAGCAAGGAAAACATGCTGCAAGGGATTCAAAAGGCTATAAAGTTCGAGCATCTTTGGCTCTTGAATAAGAAGCACCACTACATGAAGATTTGTGATGAGGACAATCCAAGAATCGAAAGGCTGAAGAAGCACATAGAATCCCAGTGATGGGCTCAATCGGTGATATTTATGGGAAGAGTAGAGATAAATCCAACATTTCATTACAAGAAGCACATTCCTACTGAATATGAGCAGAGTCCGGAATATCTGGAATACAGAAGAAAATGGGAGGAAAACCCAAAGAACCACGTTGTTGGCGCAGTTCCCATCCATATGGATATCGAATCCACAAGTGTCTGCAATCTTAAATGCATAACCTGCTTTCAATCCTTCAATCCCCCTCCAAAAGGCCACATGAGCTTCAATTTCTTTAAGAAAATCATTGATGAAGGTTCGCAGAAGGGCCTATGTTCTATTAAACTTAATTACAGGGGCGAGCCTCTTCTATGTCCGGATATCATAAAGATGGTGAGTTATGCGAAATCAAAAGGAATCACCGAAGTGATGTTCAACAGCAATTGCACCCTTCTTACTGAGAAGGTTGCCAATGAACTCATAGATGCGGGGCTTGACAGGATCATATGTTCTGTTGACGCATATGAGAAAGAGGTCTATGAAAAAATAAGAATCGGGGGAAATTTCGATTCTGTTCTAAATAATATAAAGAATCTCCAGCGCATAAAAAATGAGCGAGGTTCTCCAAAGCCAATTGTCAGGCTTCAGATGGTTGATTCTCCGACAAGCCATGGCCAGGTCGAAGGTTACATAAAATTCTGGGGGAGTATTGCTGATGAAGTGGCTGTCACGGATATGTGTGATTGGCATGAGAAATCTCTAAAATCATTAACTGTTTCGAAAGAGTTCGACTGCTCTAAGCCTTATCAGCGCATGAGCGTATGGTTCAATGGAAAGGTTACTTTCTGCGACGGCAACTATTTCGGACATCTGGATGTTGGCGATTTGACAAAACAGACTATAGAAGAAGTATGGCATGGTCCAGTCATGCAGAAAATCAGGGAAGCCAATCTCAAAGGGGAATCTCATAGAATAAAGATATGCGCAGAATGTGGATTCAGAATGACAGTTATCAAGAACAAGAATATGCAAAAAGAGGAAATGCCTGCAACTGGCGAGTATATTCTCTGAACATCTTCTCTGAACATCAAGTTTCCCACAGGTCAGTTAAACTTTTAAAACCTAGCAAACCAAAAAAAGATTGATGTGCATGAATGTCTTGCTTGTAATTACAAATGTCAATGGTTTCCATGAAACTCCGTATTCTTTTGGCCTCAGTAGTATAGCTGCAATGGCGCTCAGCAAAGGCCACAATGTGAAAGTGGTTGCAATACGTGAGGAAAAGGACTTCGCTACTTTTGTAGAGGATTTGAAGACTTTCAAGCCAAAAGTAGTAGGATTCACTTCTGTCTCATCGCAGTTCCAATTCGTTAAGGCAGCTGCGAAGATGGTAAAAGAAGTTGACAAGAACATGATCGTCGTTGTAGGTGGTGTTCACCCTACATTATATCCAACAGCTTTGGCTGAAAGCGATGATCTGGACGCATTTTTCATTGGAGAATCTGAATTCGCATTTGCAGATTTCCTGGAAAAGGTTGAGAAAGGCGAGGATTATTCTATTGTCAATAATCTTGCGCACAGGAAGGACGGCAAAGTGATCACAAATCCGCTCAATCCGCTTATACAAAGCCTTGATGCAGTCCCGCATCCATTAAGGGACGGCTTTTTCATTGAATATGTCCAAAAGAACGGCTATGCCCCATTCTTCTTTTCAAGAGGCTGCCCTTTTAGGTGCACCTACTGTAGCAACCATGCATTGGCAAAAGTTTATGGGATGGCAGTGAACAAGCCCCGTTTCAAGCCGGTGGATGCATGTATAGATGAGATAAAAGATGCTGAAAAGAAATACCCATTCAATAAGGTTTATCTTTACGATGATACCTTTGGCCTTGACCGCGAATGGATGGTTGAATTTTGCGAGAAGTACAAGAAGGAAATCAATAAGAAGTTCATCTGTCTGCTAAGGGTCAATGTTGTTGATGATGACTCATTAAAGAGAATCAAGGAAGCGGGCTGTACACGTATCCAATTTGGTGTTGAGTCTGGCAACGAATATGTCAGGAACACAATAATGCAGCGTAATATCTCAGAGGAACAGCTTGTCACTGCATTTGCCCTTTGCAAAAAATACGGGATAGAAACAAATGCAATTAACATAATCGGCGTTCCTGGCGAGACAGAAGAAATGCTGTGGGACACTATTAAGTTCAACAGGAAGCTTAAGCCTGATTACAGTGGCGTCAATATCTTCTATCCTTATCATGGTACTGTTCTTGGGGACTATTGCTTTGCCAATGGTTTGGTGGATGAAGATCTTTACAAGAACTTTTCAAATGAAAGAAGAGACACAGTTCTCAAATTCCAGCCTGGATATCGGGAAAAGTTGAGGCATTACCATAAGAATTGGGATTCGTTGGTAGATCCGCATAACATCCATAAAAGAGTGTCTGTGATGTTGCGGGACCATAAAAGGACATACCATTTCCTCAAGAAAGTCAAGAAGTCCTTATATTCTTTATTTTCAGATAATTATTCGTGAAATTATTGGATGCCCTGCCATCGTTTACTGACGTAATAGTTAATAATTTAAATACTCTGCAGACAAATCACTACAGGTGGAATCATTGACTGATAGCTCTCCAAAAGTAGTTATACTGTGTGGTGGAAAAGGCACTCGTCTGCACGAGGAGACCGAGTTCAGGCCAAAGCCAATGGTACCTATTGGAGGAATACCGATTCTTGTTCATATAATGAACATTTATTCTTATTATGGCTTCAATGACTTTGTTCTTTGCCTTGGGTACAAGGGCGACATGATCGAGAAGTTTTTCACAAGTGAAAACACCGTCTTGAAGCCAAAAGATACATTGCCAATGGACAAATGGCACATAGATTTTGCCCATACTGGACTCGAGACTCAGACTGGTGCGAGGATAAAAAGGGCCCAGAAGTATGTTGATTCTGATAATTTCCTTGCAACCTATGGAGATGGACTCTCAGACATCAACATAAAAAAACTGCTTGACTTTCATAAGAAACAAAATACTGTTGGAACAATAAGCGCAGTTCACCCGCATTCCAAATACGGCCTCATAAAAGAAGGCAAGAACGGGGTCATAGATGAATTTGTTGAAAAGCCAGTGCTTTACGAGTATATAAATGGCGGTTTCTTCGCATTCAAAAATGAGATGTTTGATTATATTTCAGATGATGAAGGGTGCATATTGGAACACGAGCCTTTCACGAATCTTGTTGCAAAAAAACAGCTTTCAATGCTTAAACACGAGGGGTTTTGGCATTGCATGGATACTTATAAGGATTATCTTGAATTGAATGAGATGTGGGATTCTGGTAATGTTCCTTGGAAGAAATTGCAGAGGTAAAGATTACTATGGCAGATAATTATTTTAATGGGAAAAAGGTTTTGATAACCGGTTCAACCGGTTTTATAGGCTCATGGCTTGTAAAGAGCCTTCTCGAGAAGAAGGCGGATATAGTGTGCGTTTCCCGCGACTATGTCCCGAAGTCTATGTTCTTTGAGGAAGGTCTTTCAGAGAACGTAACTGTAGCTCATGGCGATCTTGAAGACTTTCATACTATTGAAAGAGTGGTGAACGAATATTTTCCAGAGGTTGTAATTCACCTAGGAGCGCAAACAATTGTAGGAACTGCAAACAATTCCCCTCTTGGAACTTTCAACAGCAACATCAAAGGAACATGGAATGTGCTTGAAGCGTGTAGATTACATGATAAACACATCAAGAGCATCGTTGTTGCATCAAGCGATAAAGCTTATGGCGAGCAGAAGAAACTGCCTTATACTGAAGATCGTCCATTGCAGGGCTCGAATCCATATGATGCATCTAAAAGCTGCACTGACCTATTGGCACAGTGCTATGGAAAGACATATTCGCTTCCTATTGGAATTTCAAGATGCGGCAACTTCTTTGGGGGAGGAGACTTGAATTTCAGCAGGATTGTTCCAGGGACAATAAAAAGTGTTTTCATGAATAATTCAGTTGAGATAAGAAGCGATGGTAAATTCATACGCGATTACATTTATGTCAAGGATGCAGTTAATGCCTATGAGGTTCTGGCGCAGAAAACAGAGCAGATGAACTTTCATGGAGAGGCATTTAATTTTAGCAATGAAGTTCAGTTGAATGTCCTTGAACTGGTTGGCAGAATCCTCAAGTTGATGGGCAAGGATAAAACGATCAAGCCAGTGATAAAGAACGAGGCTGTTAATGAGATAAGGGACCAGCATCTAAGCTCCAAGAAAGCAAGGGAAGTGCTTGGTTGGAAGAGCAAATGGGGCATAGATGAAAGCCTTGTGGAAACAATTGAATGGTATACTGAATGGCTGAAGAAACTTAGCTATTGAAACATTGAAAACAGAGCAAAAAAAGTATAATAAAAAATAAACGAGGTAATGATATGATTGATGGTGTTGAAGTTATCCCCTTGAAACAGATATGCGATGAGCGCGGGAAGATAATGCAGATGATGCGGTCAGATTCACCGAATTTCGAGAAATTCGGAGAGATATATTTTTCAGTTGTCAATCCCACTGCAATCAAGGGGTGGCACATCCACAAGAAGATGACGCTTAATTATGCAGTTGTCAAGGGAATGATCAAATTAGTATTGTATGACGATCGCAAAGGCTCAAAGACAAAAGGAGAGCTGATGGAGCTATTTATCGGCGAAAGCAATTACTGCCTTGTGAAAATTCCGCCAATGGTATGGAACGGATTCAAGGGCATAGGAACAAAGCCTGCGATTGTTGCAAATTGCGCAACAGAACCTCATGATCCCGATGAGATACAGAGAAAGGATCCATTCACAAAGGACATTCCCTATGATTGGAGCCTGAAGCACAGGTGAATCTTTTGAGTTTTCTTGTTATTGGTGCATCAGGCCTGGTTGGCTACGAATTCTACCGCCAGAACAAATCCGAAAAAGATTGGCATTATACTTATCGTAATGTTGCAATTCGAGACTTTACTAAGCTGGATGCAAATGACAAGAAAGAACTTGATTCAGTGATGCAGACATTTTCGCCATCAACTGTGATTGTACCTGCTGCAATGGCCTATGTTGACGGTTGCGAGAAGGATCCGGAAACAGCGCAGAGAAATAATGTTGGCGTGATTGAGAACATTTTAGAATCCATGGAGAAGTATAGCGCCAAGAGGATTGTTTTCTTTTCAACGGATTATCTCTTCGACGGCAAGAATGGCCCATATTCGGAAGATTCCAAACCAAACCCGATCAATGTATATGGAAAATTGAAATTGGAATGTGAACAGAAAATAATCAATTCTGGATTTGATTATCTGATAATAAGGACAACTGGGATTTTTGGATGGGAAAAGCAAGGCAAGAACTTCACCTATCGTTTGAGAAATACCCTTTCATCTGGAAAGGAGCTTGTTGTTCCAAATGATCAATTTGCCAATTATACCTATGTGCGAGACCTGGTCTCTGCGACACTTGCACTCTTGAAAAAGAATGCGAATGGGATATTCAATGTTGCCGCTCCAGAAGTTATTGACCGCGAAACGCTTGCAAAAAGAATGGCACCCTTTTTCATTTTCAATTTGAATTCGAATCTAATAAAAGGGGTTCCAACCTCTTCATTGAATGGCGTTGCCCCAAGGCCCATGAATGGAGGACTTAGTATAGACAAGATAATCTCGATGGGAATAAGGATGATGAACTTGGAGGATGCGCTCAAGGATATGATTGCTAGAAAAAAGGAAGACGATGTTTATGGGTACATGGAAGACAAGGTAAGCGTAATCATGCCCTGCTACAATCAGGTCAATTACATTCGCGAATCAGTTGATTCAGTGCTTAATCAAACTTACAAAAATATCGAGCTTATTCTTATCGATAATGTCTCTACGGACGGCACAAAGGAAGTAATACAGGAATATGAAAAGAAAGACAGGCGAGTAAAGGCGATTTATCACAAAGAAAATATGGGCTACGGCGGATCGATAAACGATGGATTTGCAAATGCAACTGGAAAATATATTGCATTAACTTCTTCAGATGATATTTGGTATCTGGAAAAACTTGACATTCAAGTCCTCCAGCTCATAAGCTTCAATGATTCTGATCTGGTGCATTCGGATGCGGATATAATCGATGGAAAAGGTAAAAAAACAGGAACAATAAGGAAGCTATACAGGCTCGATACTTCCAAGGCATCTGGCAATGTGTTTGATTATTTAACGACTAAAAATATCTGCTGCACTTCGACAGTTCTTTTCAGGAAGGAATGCTTGAAAACCTATGGAGAGTTCGATCCTGAACTTAGGTTTGCGCATGACTGGTGGTTTTACATCAAATTGTCCCAGAAGCACAAATTCTATTATTGCCCAGAACGACTTGTAGCATACAGGGTTCATTCCACCAATGTCACGAGAAACAAGGAATGGGTATACAGCGATTATGTCATAATCCATAGAAGGCTTGCAGAGATGGGTGTTGACTCGAAATCACATTACATTTCGGCAGCACTTGCCTCTTCTGTTCTTGGCCAGTTCCAGCAGGCAAGGAGGTTCATGGCAAAGGCAAAGGAAAGCGGCAAACTGACGCTTAAGGAGAAGGCAATCTACCATTCTATAATGAAATTCAATAACATAAGCAGGCCTATTGGCTTCATAAACAAGGCAAGGCATGCATTTTCAGGTTTTGTGTATAAATTCACAGACAGCCGCTAGTCATGCCTCGACTTCGGCATAAACTTTTTCTATTTGCCTGACTGTCTTTTCCCAGGAGAACTTCTTTTCAACGTATTCCCTGCCATTTGGACCTAACCTGTTTTTGCCCTTTATCATCTGTTTCATCTTTTCTGCAAGATCCTTTGGGTCCCTTGTTTCAAAAATTATTCCTCCCTTGCTTCCATTCGCAATTGCTGAAAGGGAAGGTATGTCCGATACGATGAATGGAAGTCCAGAAGCCATTGCCTCAAGCAAAGTAAGTGGCATTCCTTCGCTGAATGAAGGCAATACGAAGAAGTCGCATTGCGAATATATTTTTGGCAGTTCTTCCTTTTCAACATTGCCTAGGAATTTCACTGTCTGCAGGTATTCGCTTCTTCCCCTGCAGTAATTTTTCAGTTCATTTTCCATTCCTCCAGAACCTGCTATCCAGAGTTCTATCCTTGTTCCATGACTGTACAAAGATTCGAATGCCTTCAGAAGCGTCCAGATGTTTTTCACTTCCTCAAGTCTTCCAACGAACAGGAATCTCTTGCCTGTTTTTCTTGCCTTTGGGTCTGGCCTGAACATATCACGATCAATACCAACAGGAATAGTTACAACGTTTTTCACTCCCAGGTCTCGCATCTTCCTGGTGCTTTCCTCATCAACGCTTATTATCTTTGCAAAATTGAGTTTTGTTATCATCTTCTGCAGTTCGTATTTGAAGATTCCTGAAATTTCTCTGCTCCTGAATCCGTGGACATGCAATATCACTGGCTTGTGCTTGAAGAGCTGGACTTTCTTTGCTATTAATCCTGCGAAAACTCCATGTGCATGATAAATATCACAGGTCGGCGCTTTGATTAGGTGATGTACTGCCCTTGCAATAAACGATATCCTGCTGCCGCTCATCCTTCTGATAATTATATTGCCTTCGGTTTCATCTGAATCATATTCTCCGCGTGTAACCACTATTATCTTGTTTTTCTTGCTTAGCCTTTCTGCAAGCTCTTTTACAAAGAATCCACCGCCACCACCGCCAGGGGGACAATCCTCAACTATCATGCAGATTCTCATTTCTTTGAAACCTCTTTGAATTTTTTCTTGAGTTTGCTTAGGAATATTTTCCAGGTGTAATTTTGAACAACTCTTTTGCGCCCTTCTTTCCCCATCTTTTCATTTAATGTCTGATCCTCTGCAAGCTTGACCATCTTGTCTGCCATGTGCTTAGTATCGCCTACCAAGAATCCTGTTTTTCCATCAACTATGCTGTATCTTGGCCCTCCTTCATCTATTGAGATGCATGGTTTTGAAGATGCCATTGACTCCAAAGGAATGAGGCCCCAATCTTCGTTTATCGCGCTGAACAACGTGGAGTAGCAGTTCGCATATAGCGATCTGAGCTCTTTCTCAGTTAGATTTGTCCTAAACTCTATAGAATAGCCTTTACTAATTTCTTTCAATTCTGCCAAATATTTATGTTCCCTTTCAGTATCATGTACGTATCCTGCGATTACTAGCTTCCATCGTTTTTTATCCTTAGCCTTGACCTTTGCATAAAATCTCTTGAATGCCTCAATTGCAATCCCGAATCTTTTTTCAGGAACAATTCTCGAGGGGTAGAGGAA
>JBDRPL010000028.1:0-9377 GCA_043827025.1 Microcaldota archaeon | reverse complement strand
GCATTGTGAATTCGATAGAATTTACAATACAACTATAAAATATGCAGAAAACATGCAGAAAAAGAAGGATGCTTTATGGAAGAAAACCAAAATAAATACAGTGCGGAAAACATCCATGTTCTGGAAGGCCTAGAGGCTGTTAGAAAGAGACCTGCGATGTATATTGGAGATATTGGGAAAAGAGGGTTACACCATCTGGTTTTTGAAATTCTTGATAATTCCATAGATGAAGCGCTTGCAGGCCACTGCAAGAATATCGAGCTAACAATCAATCCGGATTCTTCAGTTACTGTAATTGATGATGGAAGAGGAATTCCTGTTGATATGCATAAATCTGGTAAATCGGCATTGGAAGTTGTTGTCACAATGCTACATGCAGGCGGAAAGTTCGACAAGGACTCTTACAAAGTGTCAGGTGGTTTGCACGGAGTTGGTATTTCAGTAGTAAGTGCCCTTTCAGATCTGATGGAAGTTACTGTCAAACGGGATGGCAAGATATATCATCAGAAATACTTCAAAGGAGTCCCTGATGCCTCTGTAAACATAATCGGAGATTCTACTGAAACAGGTACAAAAGTTACCTTTAAGCCAAGCAGAGATATCTTCCAGATAACTGAGATAGATTATGATTATCTCAAAGACAGGATAATGGAATTGGCATTCCTGAACAAGGGCCTGAAAGTAACATTGAGCGAACCTGCGAAGGAAAGAAAAGAGACGTTCCATTATGAAGGCGGATTGGTTGAATTCGTCGAATACCTGAACAAGGCAAGGGTCAAACTCCACGTGCCATTCTATTTCCACAAAACTGTTGACAAGATCGATTTGGACTTTGCCATCCAATATACTGACAGCTACAATGAGATGATATATTCATTCGTTAATGACATCAAAACGATCGAAGGCGGAACCCATCTTTCTGGCTTCAAAACTGCGCTTACAAGGGCAATAAATGATTATGTCTCTGCAAATGTAAAGAACTCGCCAAAGGTGAGCGGTACTGATGTTTTAGAAGGTATCACAGCAGTTGTAAGTGTGAAAGTTCCTGAGCCCCAGTTCGAGGGACAAACAAAGACCAAACTTGGAAACAACGAGGTCAAAGGGATTGTGGACAGTATTGCATACGAGTCATTGAAAATGTTTTTGGAAGAGACTCCTGTTGCAGCAAAAAAGATATGCGACAAAGTCATCAATTCAATGGAAGCAAGGGAAGCTGCGCAGAAGGCAAAAGATCTTATTAGAAGAAAGAATGTATTCGAAAGCAGCATACTTCCTGGAAAGCTGGCTGATTGCTCTGAGAAAGATCCGGCCCTTTGTGAAATATATTTTGTTGAGGGCGATTCCGCAGGAGGAAGTTGCAAATCTGCAAGAGACCGCAAATTCCAGGCAATACTGCCGCTCAAGGGAAAAATCCTTAATGTGGAAAAGGCCCCTATCCATAAGGCATTGGCAAGCGAGGAAATCAAAACAATTGCGCTTTCATTGGGTGCTGGTTTTGGAGAGGATTTTGATGTGCATAAGATGAGATACCATAAATGCATCATCATGACCGATGCAGATGTTGATGGGTCTCATATCAGAACACTCATACTTACGTTGTTCTACCGTTACTTCAAGCCAGTTATTGAAAAGGGTTATCTTTATATCGCCCAGCCTCCTCTTTACAAAATTAAAAGGGGCAAGACAGTTGAATATGCATATAGTGATGATGAGCTGGCAAAGATGCTATTTGGCAATGAAAAAGCAGAAATACAGAGGTACAAAGGTCTTGGAGAAATGAATCCTGACCAGCTTTGGGAAACCACTATGGACCCTGAAACAAGAACTCTTAAAAAAGTTACAATCGATGACGTCATGAAGGCGGATGAGATGTTCACTGTGCTTATGGGTTCTGAAGTCGAGCCTAGGAAGGAATTCATCCAGACCTATGCAAAAGAGGTAAAGAATCTTGACATATAGTCCTGCAATACCGATGTTTGTAATAATTTCTTTTCTAACAATCCTGATGTTGGCATTTATTGCCATTTTCGACAGCTCCGAGACAACTTCTGAATGTTCTGAAAATTATTTTGATAATCCTCCGCTCCCCGCCTTTAAGAATTGCGGTCCTGAAGAAAGATACGAATTCGATGTTGCGATAAACTCAAAACAGGGCTTCGTCGATTTCCTGAAAAACAAAAGAGTCAGCAATTGGCTCGATTTCGAGGAGTTTAGGAATGCAAAAGGACAGATGGATTGGAACGCTGTAAAAGAAGCGACTTCTGTATGCATGATGGAATACAGTGACTTTACTGTCTATTCCTTGGATTTTGTTCCCTATGGTTGTTCTCCCGAAAGTAAATTCACAGCAAGGATGAGCAACGAAGGCGACTTCTCATTGTATGGCTGCTGCGGAAAGTAACTAATCAACTAGGGCTGCAACCATATTTCTAAAAGTACTCCATGCTTCTGCCAATCTTCTCATTCCTGTTTGTTTTGTAGTTGCGAGTGGCTCCTTAGCTTCAGCATATTCGACAGGTTTTATATGGGATCTAATTTCCTGTGTTGTTGTGAAGCTTGCACCAAAGAATAATGCCTGGGTCATCATCTTTTCAATGACCTTGGTTGCCATTGCATTTATCTCACCAAATCCTTCAGTATTGGCAAATATCTTTCCATTCTCTTTCAGTTCTTCTATCAACCTGGTGACCACTGTTTTTCCTGGTACTGTAGGTTGCTTAAGCATTTTAACCAGTTTTAATCCGAATATGTAAATCGCATTATTCAATTCCGGTTTGACTCCTAGTTCTGCGCTTACGTGGACCAATGCCTTTCTTATCGCGGGTTTTACAAGTATGTTTCCAGAATTAAGAAGAGCCTCAAACTCTATTTGTAGCTGTTTTGAGTCCTCCTTGGGAACTGGTTTGGAGAGTATCCCCACAGCCTTTCCTCTTTTTGTGATCTCAGGCATTCCTTTTTTGTCTTGGCCACCTATTTTGCACTTGAATATTGTAGGTAATTTTTGAGCAAGTGCAATTTGATCTACCATTGCACTTCGTGTGAGTCTTGGGCCTTCTGGTTTTCCATTAATTGTTCTGACTGTTTTCATATTTTCACTTTTTTCTATTTTCTCTATCGATTTATCCGGTCGTTAGGGATTTCATTGTTAGAATAAATGTTTATAAATATGTGCTTGGGCTACAACTCTTCGATATATTCCGCAAGCACTTTGTATGCTTCAATACTTTTTCCGAATCCTTTGAAGAACTTGTCCATCACCCTTTCGTTTCCAAGAGGGACGATCAGCACTGATTTTGTCCGGATTGCATTCTTCAGGTTGAGCTTGTTGAGATGGTAGTAGAACCTCCTCTTTGTGCGGTTGAATGCTTTGCGGTCTTTTGCTTTGATGTCGTAGATGTAAACTAGTTGCATATCTTGGATTCATGACTCAATTTTTTAAATGTGACTCTAGTTAGTAAGGCTTAAAAAGGGTCAATTTTCTGGTTTCAAAACGATAGTTTTTAAAGCATAAAATTCATTGTATTATGGGGCAAAACTCAGGTGTATTTCTGTACTGAAAAATAACTTGGTTTTAGCCTAATTTCTAAGTTTGGAAGGTAATCAAAAATGTCAGAAACCATAATCCCAGAATCAATTGAAAAAGACATGAAGCAAAGCTACATGGACTATGCAATGAGTGTCATAATAGGCAGGGCAATCCCAGATATCCGCGATGGCCTCAAGCCGGTTCACAGAAGGATACTTTTCGCAATGCATGAAATGAGTTTACTGCATAATAAGCCTTATAAGAAAAGTGCAAGAGTGGTCGGAGACGTTTTGGGTAAATATCACCCTCACGGAGACGTTGCGATTTATGATTCGATTGTAAGAATGGCACAATCCTTTTCATTGAGGTATCCTTTGGTGGATGGCCAGGGAAACTGGGGAAACATTGATGGGGACAACGCAGCTGCAATGAGATATACTGAATGTCGAATGATGGGCATTACGGAATCTCTCTTGAAGGATCTGGAAAAAGAAACAGTTGATTTTGTTGATAATTTTGATGGCACTATGAAAGAGCCTGTGGTTCTTCCATCCGCGCTCCCAAATCTACTTATCAATGGTTCAAGTGGAATTGCAGTTGGCATGGCAACCAACATGCCGCCCCACAATCTTACTGAAATCGCTGATGCGTGCCTTGCTTTCATAGAGGGGGCTGATGAAGAAAAAATAATGCAGATAGTTTCAGGACCTGATTTTCCAACTGGTGGTTTGATTGTTGGGCGCGGAGGCATCTACCAGGCCTACAAAACAGGACGCGGAATAATCAAAGTCCGCGGAAAGGCAGAAATCATAGATCGGGAAATCAAGATAACTGAAATCCCATATCAAGTGGCCAAGAAAGCGCTTATCGAATCGATTGTTGAAGCTGCAAAAGAGAAAAGGATAGAGGGCATTTCAGGCGTCCATGACAGGTCTGACAAAATTGGGCTAGAAATCCTGATTGAAACCAAAAGGGATGCAAATCCTGAAGTAGTTTTGAATCAATTGTATTCACACACTCCGCTTGAGTCTTCATTCGGAATTATCAATCTCGTGCTTGTAAATAATGTTCCCAAGATTCTTGGAATCTATGATATGGTTAGGACATTCATAGAATTTAGAAAAGAAATCATAAGAAAGAGATGCGTTTTTGATTTGAGAATTGCTCAGGAAAGAGCACATATTCTGGAAGGACTCAGAATCGCTTTGGATAACATAGATGCAGTTGTCTCATTCCTGCGCGCTTCGAAAGATGTGGAAGAGGCAAGGAATGGTCTTATTTCTAAATATTCATTGTCTGAAAAACAAGCCAATGCAATATTAGATATGAAACTCCAGAAGTTAATTTCACTTGAGAGAAAAAAGATAGATGATGAATTCATTGAATTGCAGAAAACCATAGAGTGGCTCAATGGAGTGCTTGCAGACATAAGCAAGATACTTTCGATAATCAAGGATGAATTAAACGGGATAAGGCAGAAATACGGCGACAACAGACGGACTCAGATAATTGATGCAGAGGATGACCTAACTGTAGAAGCATTGATTCCAAATGATGATGTGGTTGTGACAATAACTGAAAGGGGCTACATAAAAAGAATCAAGCTTGACGAATACAAGTCTCAGAAAAGAGGCGGAAAAGGGATTATAGGGACTGACACAAAGGAAGAGGATTTCGTAAGGGACGTGGTGGTTACAAAGAACCATAATCATCTTTTGTTCTTTACAGACAAGGGAAGGCTTTTTTGGCTCAAGGCATATGCAGTTCCTGAAGCTGGAAGGTATTCTGTAGGTAGAACTATTGTTAATTTGCTTGATCTAAAGGATGAAAAAGTTACTTCATGGATTTCAGTCGGCAAATTCGACACAGGTGAATTCCTTGTGATGGCTACCAAGAATGGCATAATAAAGAGAATAGGGCTTGATGAATTCTCCAGGCCAAGAAAGGGAGGAGTCATTGCAATAGGCCTTAAGGAAAACGACCAATTGGTTGCAGTCATGAAAACAAATGGAAACCAAGAGGTTGTATTGGCAACCAAAGAAGGCCAGTCCATTCGCTTCAAGGAAACGGATGCCCGTGAAATCGGAAGAACAGGGCAGGGTGTTATCGGAGTTAGATTGAAAGATGAGAAGGACGCTGTTGTTGGAATGGCAGTTCTTACTGATCCGACAATACTTACAATAACTGAAAATGGCTATGGTAAGAGAACTCATATAGATGAGTATCGTTTGCAGTCAAGAGGTGGCTCAGGTATCATCAACATCAAGACAGAGGGAAGAAATGGCCTTGTTATTGGTATAGCCTCTGTTCGGGATGATTGCGAAGCCATACTTATCACAAACAATGGCCAAGTTATAAGAATCTTGTTGAAAGATATCTCTGTCATAGGAAGGAACACTCAGGGAGTGAGATTGATGAGGCTCAACGAAAACGAAAAGGTAGTTGGCTTTGCAGTTGTTCATTCTGACATTATTGTTCCTGAAAATGGCGAATGATTATGTCCATTGCAATACGAGAAGCTTCTTTTGAAGATCTTCCGCAGATTGTCATGCTATGGTCTGAATTTATGAAAGAGCACGACCAGATTGTAATAAGTGCAGATCCTAAACTCAAGGAATTTGTGGCAAAGGACGAGAAAGGCATGATCGAGGGGAAATATTTTTCTTATGTCGAAAAAACCATGAAGGCAGGAGACGGAACTGTTTTCATTGCCGAAGAATCTGGCAAGCTCGTCGGTTATATCCTGACATTAATAAACGATGAAATTCCGATATTCAAGACCAAGAAGCTGGGTTATATCAGTGATTTGTATGTTACGAATAGGTTTCGCAAGAAAGGGATCAGTTCCAAACTGAGGGATTGTGCAATTGAATGGTTTAAGAAGAAAGGCATCAATGTCATTTCGATCCGAGTTTATCCAGCAAATAGATCTGCCCATTCAATTTACAAGAAATGGGGTTTTTTCGATTACCACGTTGAGATGAGACGAAGGATATAACACAACGTTTCAATCACAGTGTTTACATTCTTTACATTCTTCAGAATCATTAGATTTCTTTTCTTCTGTTTTCTTGTTTTTTACTACGTCATTCATTTCCTTTACCATCTTATCAATCTGCTCTTCGGAAAATCCGTGCGCTGTGAGGCCGTCCTTTATTGATTCGGAAGCAGCAACATGGCACCCTATGCAATGCACTCCGAATTCAAGAAGCTTTGGAACGACTTCCGGGTGCGACATTATGACTTCTCCGATGGTGGATTCCTTGGTAATCAGGTCTTTTTCTACAGGCTCTTTTGTTTTCATGCTTTATATTTGGTCACCTAATAATTTAAAAACATGTCAACTGAATACTTTTTTATGAATTCCAAAATTATGGTTTTAATTAGTCTATTGGCAGTAATGATTGCTTTTGGATGCATACAGCAACCTAACACACCTAACGAGAGAGTTACAGTCCCAATTCTCACAGATGGCGACCCATTCAAAGGCGAGGTAACTGCAAAGATTACTATAGTTGAATTCAGCGATTTTGAATGTCCATACTGCGCTAATTTCTATGCAGAAACCCTTCCTTTGATAAAGAAGGATTATATTGATACTGGCAAGGTGAGGTTTGTTTATAGGGATATGCCAATGCCTTTCCATACTTATGCCCAGAAAGCTGCAGAGGCTGCAGAGTGCGCTGATGAGCAAGGTAAGTTCTGGGAATACCATAATATTTTATATGAGAGCCCGGATGAGCTGGATATGGCTAATTTGAAGAAGTATGCTTCCCAGATAGGGCTTGACACAGTGCAGTTCAACGATTGCCTGGAATCAGGCGCAATGGCAACCGAAGTCCAGCAGGACCTTGCTGATGCAAGGAGCTATGGGGTTCAGGGGACACCAACATTCTTTATAAACGGTATTCCTGTTGTTGGCGCTCAGCCTTACAGTGTCTTCCAGCAACTCATAGAACAGGAGCTTGCAGTCAAGTAGCTCCAAACCCTTCTATTCTTTTGTTTTGCCGATTACCTAACAGAAACCAAAGCTATTTAATAATTCTATACAAACAAATTCTATCAAATATTTAGGTTAAGGTGGATACATGGGAACAGAAACAGATAGAAGTACAGATGGAAGTACATTGCTTATAAGTAAAAATAACGTATTTATTGGTGCAATTTTATTGCTTATAATCCTGCTTGCAGCTTCAGTTGCAACTCAGGGTTTTGGACTGGTTAAGCCAGATGCTTCTCAGACTTTAACCCAGCAGCCAATGAGTCTTTCTGAAAGCGCACTCAAAGCCAAGGTTGAACAATACCTGAACCAGAACATGCTTGAGCCGCAGGGATTGACTGCGCAGGCAGCCATTATCACTCCTTACAATGAATATCTGAAAATCGTTAAATTAGATATCAAAGAAGGGAGCACAGTGCTTCAAAGCGGAGTAGAGGTCTATGTCTCGAATGATGGAGAGACTGTCATAATAGGCCAGGTTTTGAATACTAGCATTTCCTTGGTGCAAGCGCAGGATACACAAACAACTGCTACGCAACAACCACCAGCGCAGGTTGAAAAGTCTGACAGGCCAAAGGCGCAGGCATTCATAATGTCCTACTGTCCGTATGGTTTGCAGTTCCTTAAGGCATATGTTCCTGTAGTTGAATTGCTTGGAGACAAGGCAGATGTTCAAGTCAGCTTTGTTTCCTATGCCATGCATGGCAAGAAAGAGATTGACGCCAACAATGATATGTACTGCATCCAGAAAGAGGAAAATGCCAAATTTACACCTTATTTGCGGTGCTTTGTTGAGTCAGGTGATTCAGCAGCATGCATTGCAAGCACAGGTGTAGACTCGGCAAAGATTTCATCATGTGTTGCTTCTGTTGATGCACAGTACCAGACAACTGTCAATTTTGATGACCAGAGCAAGTGGCTAAGCGGAAGATATCCGTTATATCTTGTGCACGAGGTTGAAAATGACCAGTTTGGCGTGCAGGGATCCCCAACATTCATTTTGAATGGGAATGAAGTCCAAGTAAGTAGGACTTCTGAGTCAATTAAGCAGGCGATCTGTAGCTCTTTCACGACTCCTCCGCCAGAATGCGACACTATCCTTAGCGCAGGAGCAGAATCTCCAGGTTTAGGCAAGATCGGTGCAAGTGCTTCTCCGGCAGGAAGTGCGTCTGCACAATGCGGATGACTCTTTTTTATATTCTTTCTTTTATATTTTTGATTGGTGTTTGACATGTTGAGTGTAAAAGCAGCAGGACTGAAAACAACTCCTAAGGAACTTTGCGATTCTTTCATGGAAAAAATTGCAGATGGCAAACTAAAGAGTGCATTTGCCCTTCTCAAGCCTCATTTTCCAATTGATGAGCAGAATCTGAACAATCTTCTTGTGCAGGCGGAAGGCCACATACCCACTTTCAAGGCAAAATATGGCGAGATGCTTGGTTTTGAGCTTGTGAAGAAGCAGGAAGCAAAAGATTTGTTCATGGAACTGACATACGTCATGAAGTTTGAGATTTCAGCAGTAAGGTGGGTTTTCATGTTCTACAAGCCCAAGAAAAACTGGATCGTAAACATGATACATTATGATGAGAAACAAGACCTGATTTTTTAATTTTTTTATTCCTTAGCTGCGTTGGATTCATGTTCTTTTTGCTCTGCTGAATGCTGCAAAAGATATTCTTATCACATTGAGAACCGGATTGCTTGGAATTTTTGATTTGATGAACTGGGTCCATACCCCGCTACTCCCGATTGTTGCGTAGCGCAACAATGGGCATCTTGTTGCATTGCAACAAGCTTGTGCAGCGAAACCCAGTTTTTCAATGTCGCGAATGTTTTGTATTCACGATCATG
>JBDRPL010000027.1:0-12489 GCA_043827025.1 Microcaldota archaeon | reverse complement strand
ATGTCTTAAATGATGTTTCAGGTGATTTTTTAAGAGTCCATAAATGCAGCTATCTCAATACTTCAAATTCTACGATAGATCAAATTAATGGAGTTCTAGGCAATATCAACAAAAGACCATTGACTAACGAAGTTGTAGAAGACTTTATGGATTATTCTTTGATATACCGAGAAGCATATTTGTCAATTCTAAGTTCTTTTGTAGTAGATAAAGGAGACTATTTTGAAGGAACTCAATTTTATATACATAGCGGGTTACTTGACAGATATCAAACTATTGATTTAACAAAATCAGTATATAAGGTAGACAAAATGACAGGTTCTGTTTCTGTCAAAATGGAAATTGTTTCATATAATTCAAAAGAATGGTCAGCCAAATCAAATTAAACTTTGATGAGGATATGTTTTACTATGAAGAAAATATTAGCCTTGGTTGTCGTTTTCCTTATGCTAGGATGTGTCCAGCAGCAGAATGCTGGGAAGAATTGAACTATTGCATTAGAAAATAATCAGACAAACATTTCTACAGTTAATGAACCTAAATCATTTGGTTATCCTCAACCTATTTTTGAGGGAAATAAAACAACGTTCACTGACCAGGAACTTGCATGGGCTGCAAATCTACAATACAGTGAATATGGAAATGGCACTAGCATCTTATCTCTTTTCGAGTGTGCAGATAATCGTAATGATACAGAAAATATATTACGAAAATATAGTGGATACCCACTCCAAGAGATCCTCAAAGTAAATAAAACATCCAGATATTTTGAGTTTGAAAGTAAATACTGTCCTTTTTGTTGCAATGAAACAACAATAAACTGGGTTCTAAGATGCGATTATGCAAACATGACAAGAACAGATGAAATCACATATGGGCGTATGAATACAAGCAGTATCAATCGTGATAATGTCGCATTTATATTCAATGAACTAAACTTTGCAGACTACCATACATCATCCGCGTATAGGATACTCAGTTCTTTCATAAATGAAGATTCTACTCATTTTATTAGAGTGCATTATGTCTTGGTAAAAGAATATTGCGGATCTTCTTCTCTTTCATTACTAAAGGAAGAATACACTATTGCTAAAAAGTCAGGATTTGTTATAAGGAGTTATGTTGACCTCAACCGCAGTATTTCCATAAAAAATCCAGAGGGTTGTCTTGATTCAATAAATTGAGCCAGCCAGAGGGGGGGCAGAAGTGTTCTCTGTTCCGATTTTTCGGTTTTGGGACTCAAGACTGGAAACCCGAGACTGAAGACTTATTTCCTGACTCCCACATAATATTATTAAGAATGAATGCGAAACGGAAATGGGATGGAAATGAAGAAATTGATATTATTGATCTTGGTGTTTTGCCTTTTTGGTTGTACGAGTAATTCCGATGTTAGGAGAGAAACAACCTTGGTTGAGTGTGCTTACCCGATAGATCACAGTACTTCTTACGATGGAATGGATTCCTATTTTAAACAGTATTTTTGTGTCGTAGATAAAGCAATAGAAGAGAAAAATCCGGATTTATGCAAGCATTCTCCAGTATTTGCTAGTCCGATTGTTTCTCGTAGCCCTGGCGCTTCCATGAATGATGAAAAAACGTGTATTCAGGATGTTGGAAAAGTATTAGATTATCAGGCATTTAATCAAGCTATTTTATTAATGGATCCGAAGTATTGTTATGAAATTAAATATGAAGAGTTTGTCCCATATACAAACGTTACTAGGTACAATTGTTTTGAAAGAGTGCTGTCCGATCTTGATATAGCTGATACCACAAGGGAAGATTTAATAGCCTGCGACGACATGGAAAGTTATCAGTGTTATTACTATTTTGCAGCTCTTTTTGAAGATAAATCACTATGTGATAAGATAAGTTCAAAGTATCACGCAAAACCCAAAGAACATTGTGTACTCAATGTAGACAGAAGCTTAAATGGATTTAATAGTACAAGTGAATATAAAGAAGATGATTATTATTTTGGGTCTCGTCAAATCGCTTTGGCAATAAGTTCGAAAAACCTAAGCTTATGCAACGAAATTTCGTTACGGCATGATTTTTTTCTAAAGTTTAGAGCGGATTGTGTGTCTTCAGTCAAGGCGATTATTAAATATGATCAAACATCTTCACAGTAAACCCCCATAAATTTCACACCGTATCAGTACGCCAGTTATACCAAAATTCATTCTCTCTTCATCCCTATTTGAACCATAGGCAAAGTAATATTCTATCCCTTTCCAATCTCCTTAGCAACTTCCTTGGCATAAGGATTCAACATTATTATCTGTTTCACCATCTCTTCTTCTTCCATTACCTTTTCATAGACTTTCTTCTGCATCTGGAAGACTGGAGGCTCTATCAGCTTCTTGCCTTTTGTCATCCTGCCGAATGTCAATGCCAATAAGTAGGGAAGGACCTGTGAATATGCCATCATCTTGTCATGTTCTTCAACTGTCATCTGGCTTAACCTAGCCTCTTTGAACAGCCCTTTCATTTCCTCATGTTCTGCTTTCTTCCCGATATTGGAAATTATGACGACCTCTTGGCCTTTTAAATCCTTAGCAGACTCGCCAAACATTGGATGAATACTTGCAATTCGGCATTTTAATTTCTTGATTTCGTTGATGATGTGCGACTTTACAGACGCAATATCAAATACTATTTGATCCGCATGAACCTTGCCTGTAATTTGCCTTAGTACATCATCTGTTTTGTCAAGAGTAACAGCAACCATCACGTAATTGGCAAGGTAAATGTCATCCAGTTTATTTTCCTTTTCATACACAGAAACAACAAACCCTTTCTTCCTGAAGTATTCGGCAAACCATCTGCCCATCCTGCCGTTTCCGATTATTGCAATTTGCATTTGGATACCTCAACTATCTTCTCCATTATCCCTTCAAGCGTTTTCCCAGAATAGCACAATGAGATCCTCACAAATCTATCATAGTTTCCGAATGCTGCGCCTGGAACAACTGCAATTTTATATTTGTCAAGCAGTTCATTTGCAACTTCAATCCCGCTCCTGTTTAGTTTAGGAAACAAATAAAATCCAGCCTTTGGCTTTGTATATTCCATTCCGCCTTTGTCAAATATCTCCATGGCAACCTTGGCCCTTTCCTTGCAATACTCAACCGCCTTCTTCCCAAGTGAATCTCTTTGCTTCAGCATCTCTATCCCTGCAGCCTGGATGAAGACGGGTGTATTGGTAAGTGTTATCTGGTTAAACTTCATCATCTTTTTCACTATCTCTTCGTTTGCACATGTATGTCCAAGTCTCCAGCCAGTCATTCCGAATGGCTTTGCAAATGAATAGGCGATTATCACATTCTCATCATAAACAGGATCTTTCATCTTGTCGAAAGCGAGTCCACGATATGCAGTATCTAATAGAACCAGGACTCTTTTTTCTTTGGCAATTTCAATTATCCCCTGTTCAACCTTTTCGCTCCAGGCATGGCTTGTCGGATTCACAGGGTTGTTCAGTATTATCATCTTGGTTTTCGGCCCGATTTTGGATTTCAGAAATTCAAGATCAATTGCCCATTTATCCTCAAATTTCAAGTCAATGATGACTGGTTTGGCACCTGCCTGTTTGATCATCAGTTCGAACGCAGTCCAGTGCGGAGAAAACACAATTACTTCCTCATCAGGTTTCACATTCAAATAAATCGCAGAGAATATAGCCCATTTCGAACCTGTGCTTACAATTACGTTCTTGGTGTCGCATTTATGCATCTTTGCAGCAAGCTGAAGCAACTCTTTTTCACCTTGGGCAGATGCATATTTGGTTTTGCCTTCATCCAACGCTTTCTTAGCAGCATCCACAGCTTCGGGAATGCTTGGCCAGTCCGGCTCGCCAATATTCATTTTGTATATTTTCTCTCCTTTTTGCTCAAGCTGGAATATCTTTTCAGTTATTTTGTAAAGCATGTTAATCACTTGTCGGATAGCTCCCTATTAATCTCAAATACTGCGTCTGTTCTTTAAATTTGTCCATGATTTTCTTTATTTCTGTATCTTCCAAATTGCCTATGAAATCTATGTAAAATAAATACTCCCACGTCACCTTTCCTGTTGGGCGTGACTCTATCTTTGTCAAATTTATTTTGTTGTCCGCCAGAATCTTCAAAGCCTTGAACAAAGAGCCTGTAACATGTGGAACGCTGAAGATTATGGAGGTTTTATATTGTTTTGATTTGTCTTTTTGCCAATCAACTTTGTCATTGCTTCTTACAAAAACAAGGAACCGGGTCATATTACCTGATTTGTCCTGTATTCCTTTCTTCAAAATTTTTAGGCCATAAATCCCAGCAGCATTTTCAGAAGCAATTGCACCCATCTTTCGGTCTTTCTTCTTAGCAACCATCTCAGCAGCACCTGCAGTATCAAAACATTCGACTTGCTTGATTTTCATTCTGGCAAGGCTGTCTCTGCATTGGGCAAGAGCCTGGGGATGGGAATATACCTCAGTTATATCTTTCAGTTCTGAACCTTGTATTCCGAGCAGGCAATGTTCTATCGGCAGTTTTATTTCTCCAACTGCCTTTACATCCAAATTCATCAGCAAATCATAGACTGGAAGTACGCTTCCAAATGTTGAGTTTTCAATTGGTATCACTGCCACATCTATTTTTTCATTCACAAGCGCATCAAACGGCTGGCTGAATAGCCTGAATCCTACAGCTATAGAATGAGGAAATGCAAGTTTCATTGCGCTTTCACTGTATGCCCCCCGCGTTCCTTGGAAACCAACCCTTATTTTCTGTTTGCCGTAAGCCTCTATTCTCTTGGCCTTTGCAGCCTTTGCCTGCTCTTTCTTGGAAACGTAGAATATGTCAATAAAAATTCTTTTCAACTCTTGCACATCAAGTCCTTTCTTCTGCGCAATCTGCTCTATCTTCTTCAATAACTCTTCTTCTCTTTTCGGATCATAAACGCCTTTCCCGCTTTTTTCCTTTTCCTCTCCAATCTGCCTTGCAATCTTGATCCTTTCAGATATCAGTTCAACTATCCTTCTGTCGACTTCGTCAATCTTTTTTCTATTCATTTCAAGGCTCATTCCATCAACTCTGCCAATGCAATTGCTGCCATTGCCTCAACCACAACTGGTACGCGAACAACTATGCACGGGTCATGCCTTCCAATTATCTTTATCTTGGCATTTTTCATGGATTTCAAATCAACAGTATCCTGCTCCTTTCCAATGGAAGAGGTGGGTTTTATTGCAACCCTGAAAATAATTGACATTCCATTTGAAATGCCGCCAAGTATCCCGCCGGCATTGTTCGTCTTTGTCTGAATCTCGCCATCCTTCACTACAAATGGATCGTTGTTTTCGCTCCCTTTCTTTCCAGAGCCTGAGAATCCCGAACCGAATTCTATTCCTTTAACTGCAGGAATGGAAAACATCGCATGAGATACAATCGATTCAATAGAATTGAAGATCGGTTCCCCGATTCCCATAGGAACACCATCTATTCTGCATTCAACTATCCCACCAACAGAATCCTCATCTTTCATGGCATTTTCTATCTCCGCAATCATCTTCTTTGAAGTTTCTTCGAATGGACAATTTGCAATGCCTTTGTATTTCTTCAAATCTTCAACACTGACTTCCTTTGTGAACTTTGCTTTGCCTATCTGCCTTGCGTACGCATTTACCGCAATGTCCTTTCCTGAAAGGATCTTCTTTGCAATTGCACCTGCCATGGCCATGCATGCAGTCATTCTTCCTGAAAGGAATCCTCCGCCACGATAGTCAAACACGCTTCCATATTTCATGAACGCCGTATAGTCAGCATGCCCTGGCCTTGGACTATTCCTAATCGATTCATAGCTTTTGGAATGAGTATCCATGTTCAAGATTTCGAGTCGTATGACGCTCCCAGTTGCAACTCCGTTTTCTATTCCTGAAAGCACAGTCACCTTGTCCTCTTCCTTCCTTGGAGTCGAAAGCTCGCCGTAGCTTCTTCGTTTGTCCAATTCATTTTGTATGTCTTGAATACTTACTCCAATTCCTTTAGGGCAGCCGTCTATCAGGACGCCTATCTTCTTCCCATGCGAGTCCCCGTAAGTCTGTATCTTGAATTTTTTTCCAAATGAATTCTCAAGCGTGGTTACTTCAACCCCTAATCTTCTAAGGTGATTATAGAACTCAGGATATGATTTTTTTATGCAAGTCGGATCAAGGATTATTGTTTCCCCATCAGCAATCAGCGAAGCTACTGAGCAGGCCATGGCTATCCTATGGTCATTATGCGGATCAATCACAGCGCCTTTTAGCTTGGTGGGTCCAACAACTTCAATTGCGTTTTCTTTCTCAACGATGTCTGCACCCATCTTTCTTAGTTCAGAGATTATGGCAGCTGCCCTGTTGCATTCTTTTATCTTCAGTCTTTCAATATTCCTTATGATTGTTTTTCCGTTGGCTTGGGTTGCCACAACGCATAATATTGGCACCAAGTCCAGAATGTTCTTTGCATCTATTTCACATCCGTTAAGATGGCTTTTTGCAACTCTGTAACCCTTTTGGAAGGTTATCTCTGCACCCATTCTTTTGAGTATGCGGGCGAATTCCGCATCCCCCTGCCACGTCTTTTCTTCCAGCCCTTTTACATAGATTCCTTTATCGCTTGCCAATATGCCCAGTGCAAGCAAGAAAGCGCCTGACGAATAATCTCCTTCAACAGCATATTTTTTTGGTTTATAGCTTTGGTTAGGCGATATGAGGAATTTCTTGAGGTCAGCAGAGTTCACGACGCTTATGTCAAACGTATTCAATATGTCAAGCGTCATTTCAATGTAATTCTTAGATTCAACGTCTGTTGTTACCACTACTTCGCTCTTTTCTTTTGCCAATGGAAGAGCAAACAGCAAACCTGAAATGAATTGGGAGCTTACATTGCCTGCTACTTCAATTCGCCCGCCTTTCAGCCCCCCTCCCGTTTTCACAGGAGGAACTCCGTCATTATCATGAATCGAAACTCCTATTTTTGTCAAAGATTCGACGATCTGTTTCGTAGGCCTTTTTAGTAGTCCGCTTTTTCCGATTATTCTGGTAGGTCTTTCTGTCAAGGTACATAGAGGTATCATGAATCTTAGTGTGGAACCTGATTCCTTGCAATCTATTGTCAGATCCTTCCAATGGACATCTCGGTTTCCATAATCCTTAAGTAAAGTGTTTTCTGTTCCGTCCACCTCTAAACAATCTTCAACAGTCTCTATTTTTGCACCTAGTTTCCTGCAAGCTTCGATAGTCGCAAGCGTGTCTTCACATATAAGTGCATTTTTTATGATTGTTTTTCCTTTTGCAAGCGCCCCGCATATTATTGCCCTGTGAGTGTAGCTTTTTGAAGGGGGTGCTGTAACTGTCCCTGTGATATTGCCATCTGTTTTTTTAAGTATAATTGAAACCTCATTCATCATCATTACTCACCAATCTATTAATTCCCTAATTTCTCCATTATTTTATCTGCCACTTGGCCCGGAGTCAGTCCATCTGTATCTACTACATAATTGGCTGACATTTCATATATTGCCTTTCTGTGCTTCAATATTTTCTTTATCCTTTCTATTTTTTCCTCACTTGATATGTGAAGCAAGGGCCTTGATAAGTTATCCTTTAATCTTTCCACTATTGTTTCAGGTTTTGCCCTTAGCAACACCACTCGTGAACACTCCTTTATTTTCAGGGAGCTTTCCATGTCTAGGACTGTTCCTCCTCCGCATGAAACCACTGCATTAGAGTTGCCATTGAAATGCTTCATAACTGCTTTCTTTTCCAGTAGTCTAAAGTGCGATTCTCCATCTTCTTCGAATATCCTGTCTATCTCTTTTCCCACTTCGTTTTCTATTTCTTTGTCAATGTCAATCAATTTCTTGTTAAGTCTCTGCGCCAGTATTGAACCTATGGTGGTTTTGCCAGTTCCCATGAAACCTATCAATGCAATGGTGGAATTACCCTCCTTTTCATTCAGTTTTGTTCTTGCGCCTTCAAGCATTGTCTTGGCATCCGCTTTCATGCCGGTCCATATCTCAAAAGATCCTGAAGCTTGGTAGGCAAGCATCTTCTCTCCAGTTATTACTTTAAATCCTGCTTCCTTGGCTTCTTTGAGAAGCTTTGTCATCAGCGGATTATACACTATGTCAAAGACAACCATGTTTTTGTTTGTACCCTTGAAATATTCTTTTGGCACAGGGCTTTCATCTATTTTTGGGGACATTCCAAGAGGGGTGCAATTAATTAGGATGTCTATTCTTCTCATTACTTCTGCAAGCTTCGAGTATTCTGCTATGTTGTTTGTGATTTCCTTGGCTTTTTTTGCATCCCTGTTTACTATTGTGACTTTTGCGCCATGTTTTTCAAAGGTGAATGCAATGGCTCTTGCAGCTCCTCCTGCGCCGAGTATGGCAATTTCTTTGCCATCTACTTTTCCAATGGCTTCTTCCAGTGAGAGAAGCGCTCCATATCCGTCAGTATTGTAACCAACAAGCTTTCCAGCGAAATTCTTTACTGTATTGATGGAGCCTATTTCTTTTGCCAGTGGATCTATTTCATCAACATACTTTCGAATCTCGATTTTGTGCGGGATTGTAACATTTCCACCGGAATAATTCGAGTTCCTCAGGTCAGCAACAAACTTTTTGAGGTCTTCCTTTGCTACTTTTATTGCTTCATATGTTGAGTTCAATCCAAGTGATGAGAAATTCGAGTTGTGCATCTGTGGCGAAACTGAGTGTCCGATTGGGTCGCCGATTATGAAGTATCTTCTTTTGATTACCTTTCTTGCCTCTTCCAGTGAATATTGCCCAGGAGCAACCTTTCTGTCAGTTGCGCAGTACATCCATCTTGCCCCTTTTTCAACAGCCTTCAGCCTTGTTGGTTTTCCAATTTCGCCCATTGCGAATGCGATTAGGTTGTTTTGCATTCCATCATACATTGAAAGTATGGTGGCATTGTCTATTTTTGAGTTTGAAGTAGGGACTATTTTTATCAGGTCTGCCTTGCTTGCCTTGAGTTTGTTGTAAATTTCTGTTAGTTTGCCTATGGAAGGCATTTCGTGGATATTGTGGTATGAGAGAATGACTTTGCACCCAACTTTACGGGCAACCTCTATTACCATTTTATCTATTTCATTCATATCCATATCAACATATTTTGCCCCTGCCTTTATTGCATCAGTTAACAGAGATTGATTGCCTTCGCGATTAGTTGCAATCACAGGTAAAGGAGAAGAAGAAATAATTCGTTTGACTTCGCCCTTATCAGAGAGAAAATCTATTCTCAGTTCAATAATGTCTGCTCCGAGTTCGGCTGCTTCTTTTATGGCTTGGATGGCATCATCTGCCTTCTGCTTCGCAATGACAGTACAGAGCATGTTATTAACTAGGTTTTAGGGTTTATTAAACCTTTCTTGCTGGAAACACTCTCCACGTCAGTTTGACTTTCAGTCAAATCTGTCGAAGTCGTTGATACGACTTCAACATCCTTATCCCCGCGTCCTGAAAGATTCACAATCACCACTTTGTTCTTCAGTTCGTTGCCCATCTTCTTCAGATAAGCGATAGCATGCGCGCTTTCAAGTGCTGGGATTATGCCTTCTGTTCTGCTCAACAATCCGAACGCCTCTAATGCCTCATTGTCTGTTACTGAAACATACCTTGCCTTTCCCAACGCCTCCAAGTATGCGTGTTCTGGCCCAACTGCCGGGTAATCCAAACCTGCTGATATGGAATGCGTTTCTCTGATCTGTCCTTCTTCGTTCTGCAACACGTATGTTTTCGTGCCGTGCAGCACTCCCAGACGTTTCTCGGCAAATCTCGCAGCATGTTTCTTTGTCTCGATTCCAAGGCCTCCAGCTTCAACACCAATCATCTTGACTTCGGCATCATTCCGAAACTCATGAAAAAGTCCAATTGCATTGCTTCCTCCGCCAACGCATGCAATCAAATAATTCGGCAATCTTCCTTCGAATTCGAGTATCTGCTTCTTTGCTTCCTTTCCAATAATCGATTGAAAGTCGCGAACCATCTTTGGATAAGGATGGGGGCCAAGAGCGGAACCAATGACGTAATGCGTATTCTTGTAATTCGTGGCATAATCACGGAGAGCTTCATTTATAGCATCCTTCAAGGTTCGAGAACCTTTGTCAACAACATTCACCGTTGCCCCGAGTAGTTTCATCCTGAACACATTTAATCTCTGTCTTTGCACGTCCTCAACACCCATATATACTTCACATTCAAGACCAAGCACAGCACAAGCTGTGGCAGTTGCAACTCCATGCTGGCCTGCACCTGTTTCAGCAATTATTCTTTTATTGCCCATTCTTTTGGCAAGCAATACCTGACCAAGGGCATTGTTTATCTTATGAGCACCCGTATGAAGCAAATCCTCGCGCTTCAGATAAATCTTCCCGCCAAACATTTTTGACAGATTCTTTGAGAAATAGAGCGGAGTTTCTCGTCCAGCATAATCCTTCAGCATTCTGTTCAATTCATCAATAAAAATTGGATCATTCATTGCCTTTTCCAATTCGTGTTTCAGTTCTTTGAGCGGAGCCATCAATGTCTCAGGCACGAATATGCCTCCGTAATCCCCAAAGTAAGCATCCTGTTTATTGATATCCATACTCAAAATGTTCCAAATCCATATTTTAAAGCATTGATGGATATTTTTGTGCATTTAAAAAGATGAATAACCTTCCTTACTTATCGATTTAAATCCGTATTCCTCTAATATTCTAGATATGCCTGAATTATTGCTGCCTGAAACAAAAAAGGAAAGTAGGGCTAGTATGATCCCTATCAAATTTCCTGATTCTTTGTTAGATGCACCAAAAGAGCTAAGAGAGGAACTGGTAAAAGCTTGGGGCGGGCTTAGCAGGAAAGATAAACTTCTGGCTCTAAAAACTGCAGGTTATGTCCTGAGAAGGATTGATGATGACAAATTAATCATCCCTCATCACATTCAGGGAGACTATAGTACTTTTTTTATTCTTGTTTCGCTTGTTTCAAGACCTGACTTTCAGGCTGAGATGCTTAGGGAACTGAAAGAAACACTGTCAGTTATTCTTAAAATGGATGAAAAATTTCAGACCTCTGCTCTTTCCACTCTTTCATTATTGGTTTCTTCATGGGCAGACCTTAACTATCTTCGTACTTTTAAAAGAGTGTGTGAGATTGGTCAACACGTTTCATATTCTGATGATAAAGCCAGTTCATTTTATTGGGCACTTAACCATCTTGTTCCCAAATCAAAAAATCCAGACACTTGTGCATTCGAGTCTGCAGGCCGTCTCAGCTCTTTTATTGAAAAAGAACCTGAGGACTTTGTTAATTTCCTTAAATTTTGGTTTATTGGCACTGATGAATATTATCCAGTCTATAAAACATTATGGCTTGAGGCTTTTTTTAGCCAAGTTACTGATTCCCAGTTCAGAGAAATTCTTGCTTTGTTAAAAAATCCAAATCTTGTTGTCCCTTCAGTGGAATCTGGAGAAGAAGAAACAGAAAAGGGCCTGATCACGCATTATCTGCAGGCTGGACGTATCAACACTCTTAACTGGGTGTATGGCAGGGCAGTTTTTGGGAATGAGAATACCTGGAAACTTTATGAACAGCGAAATATAAGGTATTTTTTGAGGTATAGCAAAGAAGAGCTAGAACGACAACTTTATCAGGTTGATGTAGGGTATTCTCCAAAATATGTCTCAAGGGAGGATATAGAAAAACAATATCGAAAACCAACTTTTCTTGTAATTTATAATCATCGCGATCTTAATGGTGCATTTTACAAGGACAATAAAAAATTTGATTATCTTTCATCACAATTTGATGTAGTACTTTATGAAGCAGATTCTGAACGTGACTTTTATGCTGCAGTAAAACAGACAAACGAAACTTATGGCAAAATAACCCATCTTCTTATTGGTGCGCATGGTGACCCAGACAGCATGGAACTTGGATTTACCTATAACGAAAAATACAAAGAAAACGTTTGTTTGGATCTTACGGATGCTAAAGAATTAGAAGAATTGAGAAAATACCTCGAGGGTGTAATCATCATTCTAGAATCCTGTTCTACCGGAAAGAACAAGAATGCCATAGGTGCATTGATACATAAATCCACTGGTGCCAAAAGAACATTTGCTCCAAAAGTTCCATCTTATATATTGCAAGATGGTTGGAAAATAGAAAAAATTAATGGGGTTCCAACGGTTGTCGATGTAAAATACAAAGATGAGAAAAGCATCTACGGTTCCGAGTAGCCCTGTTATTTCACATTATGTCGAAAAATTCGACAATCAATTGTCAGTTTCTAGAATCTTTTCCGAGGCTCTTTTTTTAGGCCAACCAGAGGGGAGCGCCCCTCTAGTTTCCCTGGGATTCCTGACTCCCCCATCTGAAAGCGACCCGATGGCTGGGAACTAACCCCTACCTTCTTTAGAGGGTGGATACAGTTCCCATATTGTGAAGGGTGGAAGG
>JBDRPL010000026.1:0-45594 GCA_043827025.1 Microcaldota archaeon | reverse complement strand
TGCAGTCACTTGAGAACTAGCCATAACTCTTTCAATTGTTTGATTACATTTAAATAGCTTGACAAATACGTCGAAAAATTATGTTATAGAAAATACAAAAAAAGAAGAAAAAAAATAAGAAAATTCAAAGACAAATCATCTGAACTTAGGCCTCTTGCTCAGCTCGTCAGGCAAAGAAAGTTTCCTGAAAGGTTTTCCTTGATTTTCCTTTTCGACATGTTCGATGATCTGCTCAAGGGCCCACATCCCCTTAGCGCCTGTTTTCCTCACTGTAACTGCGAATTTGTTCTCAGCGATCTCCTTTTCACCTACGACTACTATGAATGGAACCCATTCCATTTCAGCACCGCGGATCTTCTTTCCAAGCGTCTCATCCTTGTCGTCAAGATCCACTCTCACGCATTTTCCCTCGAATTTCTCAAGCAATTTCCTGCAGAACTCATCTTGCTTTTGGCTAACAGGGATTACCCTCACCTGAGTAGGCGCAAGCCATATCGGAAGCATTGCCTTGTGGCCTTTTTTCATTTCCATTGCCTGTTTTTCAAGCAATGCATACATGACACGTTCCAGGCTTCCACTTATCGAAGCATGTAATATCAACGGCCCTTTCTTGGTTCCGTCTTCGTCTACATATCTGATATCATAAGTTTCGCAATTCTCCACATCTATCTGTACTGTACTAAGAGCGCTTGCCTTGTCAGCTTCATCAACAAAGTTGAATTCAAATTTTGTTACAAAGTAAGCATATCTTTCCTTGAACAGCTCTATTAATATCGGCTTGCCAGCCTTGTTCACCATTCTCACATACCAATCCTTGTTCTCATTGAAGAAATCTTCCTGCACCCTGAAACCCACTTCGCTTTCAAGGCCAAGCCCCTTCATCCATTCAAGGCTCAAATCATACTGGTGTTCGAATTCTTTCTTTGCCTGGTCGAAATCCTTTGCAAATGTATGCATATCAGGCATTGTGAATGCCCTTAATCTCTTTAATCCAGCAAGCTCTCCACTTTGCTCCCTTCTGAAGCTGTATCTTGTAAGTTCAAACATCTTCATGGGAAGCAGTTTGTAGGTTAGGGCCATGTCATGTGCCATAAGGAACTGGCCGAAGCAGGCTGCGAACCTCAGGAACAATGGTTTGTCTTCGCTTATGACCTTGTACTGCCTTGCAGGGAACCTGTTCAAATATTTTTTGAGTGCAGGATGCTCGAAATCATACATGATCGGCGTTTCTACTTCCATTGCACCGTCACGAACGCATACTTCTGTTATTGCGTCTTCAAGCAATCCCTTCACCAGTTTTCCCTTTGGCATGAATCTGAAGTTTCCAGAATCGCTTCCTGGTTCATAGTCCACAAGGTCCTGTTCCTTCATTATCTTTATGTGCACAGGCTCTTTCTCATATGCCCTGACTTTCTTTGTTTCATATGTTGCGAATTTCTTCAGGTTTTCATTATGGCCGAAGTTGAATGTGTCTATATCATGCAATTTTCCATCCAAATCAAGTATGTGGAGATGGCTCTTCTGCGCAGCTTCTTTCTTCAAACTCTCAGATATCTCACTACCTTCCATTTCTGTAGATAAGTCTATGGAGAATTTGACTTTGAGATCAGCCTCAGTTCTTTCTATTCCAAGAACCTTTATCTTCTTTATGAGATTTATGTTTGGAAGATGGGCATTCTTGCACGGCTCAGGAGGCAGATCGCCAATCCTGACCAATCTGATTTTCTCTGCTTTCTTTGGTAAGGTCTTTTCATATTCGCTTCCGCATTGTTTTATTGCATCTTCCCTTGTGGTGAATTCTATTTTGATTTCCGCGCCCTTTTCAACCAGCTTGTTTGCCTCATTCACTATCCTATGGACTTCTTCATCCTTGAGGTTTTTCATGCTCCACCAGTTCGAATAGAAAACTCCGTTGTCATTTCCAGACACTCCTACAAATTCTTTTTTCAGCTCTTTTCTTGCAATGTCATATAGCAGGTGAGCAGCGGTTTCAAGAGCTGCCTTCTTTGTTTTTTCTACGTTAAGGTCAACGTCTCCTGATAATGTCAATTCCCTTGACAATTCAGAAAGGGGATGGCCTTTGCATTTCAATGTGTAGCCCTTGTACCAGCCGAAAGGCGAATGATCCACGTCATAGCCCTTTGCTTTCAATTCCTTTTCGCATTTCAGCAATACCTCAAGCGCAACTTTTGGCGCAGAAGGTTTGGAAGTCAGGTGAACCAGAGGATAAAGCAGCAGTTTCTTTGTCTTTACTTGTTCAGAAACCTTTTCTATTTCGCCCACTGTCTTTTCAGATATCTTTGCAACATCATCATCTCCTGCTTCTACAGACATGAACACTACCAGCAGTTCATTGTACCTCTTGGTTTCTAGACTGCATTTTTCAGCATCCTTTATTGCTTGTTTCATAGGATTGACTTCCATGAAATCAGCATGTATTGTCATTAATCTCATTTTCATAACCTCCAAATAAACATCAAATTCATTTGTTTAGCATCATTTTTCATATTATTTTCAATTCCTTTCCAACCTTTGCAATCTTATCAATAGCAAAGTCAAGATCTTCTTTTGATAGGTCGGCCCTTATCATGCTTCTTATCCTTGCCTTGTCCTGGGCAACCATAGGATACACTATAGGCAATGCATAAACACCTTCATCATATAATCTCTTGCTCATCTCACTTGCCTTCTTTGCATCATATGTCATTATGGGCACAATCGGCGTTTCGGAGAATCCGCAGTCAAATCCAAGTGATTCGAGCTGTTTCTTATAGTAATCTCGATTCTCCCATAACTTTTTGACAAGTTTGTCATCTGATTGAAGCAGGTTGAGTGCTGCTATGCTTGCTGCAACTACTGCAGGAGCATGTGAGCCTGTAAGCAGCCATGTCCTTGATTTGTTGAGCAGATATTTCTTTAATGTGTGGTCGCCTGCAACGTATCCACCCATGGTCCCGAATCCTTTTGAAAAGGTTCCCATGTCCATATCTACTTTTCCGTGAACATGGAAGTGATCAACTATTCCTTTTCCCTTTTCACCAAGCACTCCGTCGCCATGCGCATCATCAACATAAACAATTGCATTGTATTGCTGTGCCAATTTAACAATCTTGTCCAATGGGGCAATGTCTCCGTCCATTGAAAAGACTCCGTCAGTGATTATCATTATTCTTTTCGCGCCTTTGGCTTCCTGTAACCTCTTCTCAAGTTCGCACATGTCCTTATGCTTGTAAATCGATCGGGTGGCCTTTGTTAATCTGACACCATCAATGATGCTACCATGGTTCAACTCATCTGATATTACAGTGTCTCCTTCCCTAAGAAGTGCAGGAATCGCCCCGCTGTTTGCAGTGAAACCTGTATTATAATAAAGCGCATCCTCAGTTCCCTTGAATTTGGCAATTGTTTTTTCTAACTCCAGATGAAGGTCCATGGTTCCTGCGATTGCTCTAACTGAACCTGACCCGACCCCGTATTTTTCCAGAGCTTTGATTGCAGCTTCCTTGAGCATTGGATTGTTTGTAAGCCCAAGATAATTATTAGAGCAGAGCATTATCACTTTCTTCCCTGCTACTATTGATTTGGCTTCAGAAGGCCCATTCAAGGGCTTGGGATTCCAGAGTAAATTCTTCTCCTCAAGCACTTTCAGTTCTTCTTCAAGATCTTTCTTTAGTTGTTGATTCATCATTTTCACCTATTATTACGGTTCCAAGACTATTTTTATTCCGTTTCTGTCATTCAGTGTTTCAAATCCTTTTTCTATTTCCTTCAATTTAAAACGGTGCGTCACGATTTTTTCCAGGTTTATTTTTCCTGTTCGCAGGAACGAGGCTGACTTGTACCACGTGTCATACATTTTCCTTCCATTTATTCCATGCACTCGGAATGCGCCGAATACTATACTATTCATGTTTATCTTCACGTCGTCCTTGAAAACTCCAAGTATGCTCGCCCTTCCCCCTGCCCTCAGGCATTCGAACCCGTTGTGCAAAGCTTGTTCATTTCCGCTCATTTCAAGGAAAACATCTGCTCCATGAGGATACAACTCCTTCAGCCTCTTCACAGGATCCTCGGTCTTTGCATAAATGGTGTCATCAGCACCGAATTCCTTTGCAAGTTTCAGGCGCTTGTCATTCATGCCTACTATAGAAATACTTTCTGCACCAGCTACCTTGCATAATGCTACGGCGCAAATGCCTATTGGCCCGTCCCCGAATATCATTATATTCTTTCCTGCGACTTCACCATCAAAAACAGTATGCACTGCATTTCCAAGAGGTTCCTGTGCAGTTGCTACATGGTGTGGTATATGCTTATCATTCTTCCATGCGTTTTTGTAAGGTATCTTGACATATTCTGCAAATGTGCCATGGGTGTCTACTCCAAGTATCTTCACGTTCTCGCATATATATTCGTTCCCTACTCTACACTGGTAACAATAGCCGCATGCAATATGTGTTTCTGCTGAGACGTGGTCTCCAATTGCAAGCCCTTTAGCGTTGCGGCCCATTTCTGCGATTTCACCGCTTACTTCATGGCCAAATACGTACGGGATATTTTTTGCAATTCTTTTCTGTGCCCAGGAATCCCAATTGTATATGTGGCGGTCTGTTCCGCATATTGAAGTTGCCTTTACTTTCACCAGTACTTCGTCATCATTTATCTTTGGTATTTCTGTATCTTTGATTTCCAGCCCTTTTTCTGGCTTGGTCTTCCATATGGATAGCATGAGATTACCTCCTAATATGTTGCACATATTGTCTAGCAGAAGTTCTAAAAAGCTAGTTGCTATCCTAAAAAAATTCGTCAATAATCGGAATGTAAAATTAGGTTCGTAAAAAAAAGGTTTTGTTCCTACTTACCAATCTGTGTGGTAGATTTTATAAATTAGTAGCTTGTTTTTGGATGCAGGCTTCTGCAACCTTGCAATCCTTTTCTTTTTGTTTGCCTTTCTTGGCCTTATCCTTCAGATATTCAAAAACCTTGTGATCCTTGTATTTCTTTACGTAATTCTTTATAAATGTCAAAAATGCAACAGGCTTTCCAATAAGCAGAATATCTTTTTTTCTTATTGCTCCGAACCCCAATCTAATGAGGAGCATTTCATCCTGATGATTCGTTTTCATCAGAAATACCCTGCCTTTGTCATCGATTTCTCCAACTGAATCAAAAGTGCCTGCAAGATAGTTTGCAGCGTATTCATTGAGATACTTGAATCTTTCAAGCTGGTCCTGTTCTATTTCGAAGAAAAATCGCTTATATGCGCTGTGATGGAAAAGTAATCCTTTTTCATTGCTTATCATCTTTTCAGGAGTAGTAAGGCAGTTGTCTATGGCGCCTTTTACAAATATTTCCTGCATTTCCGGACCGCCTACGACTCCAAGCCCATCGTATAGCCTTCTTTTTCTCCAGAAGCCTATCAAATACGCTATTTCTGGGCTTAGTTTTATTTTCATAGTGATCTACCTAGACAGTGATCTTCTTTTGGTCCTTTGCAGTTTCGAATCTTACTGTTTTCTTTGAAGCCACTATTTGCCTTCCTTTTATGAAATCTTCTATTTCATTGGCAACCAGTTCGTCAAGATTGTATGCGAACCATTTTGCAGCTTTTTCAGAAACATATGCTTTTTTGAATATCTCACCTATCTCATCCTTCTCGTTTTTGCTGAAAGGCTCTTTGTCTGCAGTTATCCTTTGATGCGCTTTTTCAAGCAGATTGCCGAACCTCTGGACATCCTTGTCAGTTGCGCCTCCAATGGAGAGTGCGGATAACATTCCTCTTGCGAGAATGAGGTTCTTTTTTCTTGTCCTTGTGAGAAGCCTTGACAGTGTTCCGCAATCATCGTTTTTCAAACCGCCTTTCTTTGCGGCAGCCATAACTCGCTTCACGAAAAAAGTAAATGAGCCAAGCAGTTCTGTCATGAGGAAAACAATGATTATTAATCTTATTAAAGCTATCTTATCTATTAGACCAGCTCTGCCTTCTTTATCTCTGCAACGCCCCTCACACCATCCCATTTGATGTCCCATTCCTTGATGACTATTCTTTTCTTGAAGAATGGCGCGTTTGCAACGAATGTCTCGCCTTCTCCGCCTTCAAGCAATGGGTGGATGCCCTTCACCTTTTTATCCATCAGTTCTTTCAATGGTTTTCCAAGCAATTCCTTTCCAAGGCCTTCTGCTGAAACTGCAACAACATAGGCTTCCATGTTTTCAAGTTCTTTGGCAAGCGTTTCTTCCTTGTGCCATAGTGGCGCATAAGTAGGTATTCCCAGTTCTTCCCCAATTTTCTCGATCCTTCTTCTTTGGTATTCACTTGCAATTGCTCCGTTTACTATCCCCTCACACTTCTCTTTCTTTATTGCCGCCTTTAGATCATCATGCCATTTCTTCTCATCCGTTTTTACGAAAATCTGCCTTAGGCCAATGGCCTTTGCCTGAAGTTTCGTGGCTTCAATGTTAGGGTGGTGAAACATTGTAGAATATTCCTCGGCCTTTACGGTGGTCAGAACTGGTTTGAATCCCTGGGTTATTGCCCAAAACAGTGCGAAACAACTGTCTTTACCACCAGAAAACAAGCAAGCAACCTTCATGCTTTAATTTGTTTTCGAACTAATTTAAACATATGTCTTTCCAAACATTTATCTTTGATTTAGATGGTACAGTCTACAGGGGCAAAACCCTTATTTCAGGAGCGGACAAAACCATCGAACAACTGCGCAAGAATGGCAAGAATGTTTTTTTCCTAACCAACTGCTCTACACGATCCCGTAAGTCCCTCCTGGAGAAAATGGCAAATATGGGTGTGCACGCGAAGTTGGAAGAACTTTATCCAACCTCTTTCTTGCTTGCAGAATACATATCGAAAAATCACCCCAATGAAACTGTTTTTTGCGTATCAGAAGGAGGGATACAAGACGAATTGATTGAAAAAGGCATCAAGATATCTGAAGATGGCGAAGGTGCGACTATTGTAGCAGTAGGGCTTCACAGGAAAGTCACCTATGACATACTTGCAAAGGCCTTTAGCCTTATATACAATGGCGCAAGGTTCATATCAACTAATTATGATTTGACTTATCCTACTGAAGAAGGTATGATGCCAGGTTCTGGAGCACTTGTGGCATTTCTTGAAGCATCTACTGGCAAGAAATCCCTAATCTTAGGAAAACCAAGCAAGGAATGCATTGACATCATAGTGGCTGACCATGGGCTTGACAGAAAGGGCATTGTCATCGTGGGTGATAGATACGACACGGATATTCTGACTGCAAAACATGCAAATATAAAATCCGCTTTGGTGCTTACTGGAGTTTCAAAAGAAAAAGACATAGGGGCATTCAAGCCCGATTCAATCCTAAATAATATAAATGACCTTCTCAAGCTCTGATTTTCAGTCAATCAGGTCCTTTATCGCATCGCTTGGGAATTCAGGCTCAAACAAATGATCATCAATGCTTACTGGAGCTATGTCATCTGTGCTGCTTGACGAAGATGAACTGTTTTTGTCATCGCTTCCTATAACAGAGAAATTCAATTGGAGTGAATTTCCGCAATAACTGCATTTTCCATGGAACACCAATTCAGTAACCCCAACTTCTGTATTTATGCTTAGATTAAGGTCTTTGCTGCAATTAGAGCATTTTATTGTCCTATGAATTTCAACCATATTTTACACCAATTGGAATAACCAGAGTACATTTATATATTTTCCTGACTCTTCTCAGAATCTGAAGCCTCCTTTTCCTTTTCTTATTATCTTTTTGTCAACCAGGTCAACCACTGTTGAAGGTTCGCCAGATACCCCTCGATCTTCCCTTATGATCCGGTCTGCCTTTTCCAATATTCCCTTTGGTATATCTTCGAATCTTTTTGGGGGTTCCTGGCCATGGAAATTTGCACTTGTTGTTATTATCGGCGCATTTATCTCTTTGCAGATGTGGACTATCTCAGTATCCTTCGGGATCCTGACTCCGATTTTGCCATCCTTTCCACATGGAATGTTTCTGCCCTTTCCCCCCTTCATTCTTAATATGAATGTGTACGGTCCAGGCAAATATTTTTTCAGTATTCTTTCCTGTTGTTCATCAATGTCGCACCACTGTTTTATCATTTCCAGGTCTGCCATGATTACAGACATCGGTTTGGTGGAATCAGAGCCTTTTATCTTGTGAATATCCCTAACAACTGTTTCATCAAGCGCAATCCCGCCAATCCCATAAAGAGTGTCGGTTGGGTAGATGTATATTCTTGTAATTCTTGTTGATGGCGTCATAATACATCTTTCTTTATCCTTTCTACGCCTATTGCATGGATCAGCTTTCCCAGCCTTGGCCCCTTTTCTTTTCCAATGAGGCATTGGTAAATCATTTTGAACAAATCCTTTGGTTCCATTCCATTTGATTTTGCGAACTCGAACACTGCATTATGTATTGCAGTGGCATCCATCTCTTTCTTTAGTGATTCAGCGAATTCGCGCACCTTTCCATCTGCTTTCTTCGGCTGGTATTTGAATTTGTATTCTTCAGGAACGAAATCAGCATCGATCCATTTCTGCACATATGGTTTCATATACAAGAGCCCTTTCTTGTCTTCAAGGACCTTTGAAGCCCCTTCTGGACCATAAATTTGATAGTAGAGTATCATGTCCAAGAATGGAGCGGTCCAATTCCTTTGCGATGCAGAGAGTTCGTACGCAGCCTTCTTTTTCTCATCTGCCCTTGACGATTCTTCACCTTCCTTTAGCTCTTTCGAGGCTATCTTTTCAAAATCATCTATAAGCAAAAGTAGGTTCTGTGCAGTTGGATTGATATCTATGTTTTCCTCAAGATCGGGTTTCAACAATGCGTATTTTAATATTTCAGGAGGAATGAATGTTAGTAGTTCAGTCACGCCCATGCCCAGGCCTTTTGATTTGGAATACTTCTTGCCTTCCATTAATATGAATCCATATTTGTAAGGGATGTGATAGTCTTTCTGTATAAGCTCTTTTGTGATTACACAGCATGTGTCCTCACTCCCCCCTTTTGTGTGATGATCTACGCCTGCGCCTTCAATCGATGAATGTAAAATTTGTTTCCATGCAGGCCAGTGCAGCCTCCACATTATCTTGTATTTATGGTCTGTCAATTTGTTTTTTCCCCTGTATCCGCAGCCTTTCGTATATTCGACGTCCTTGTCGCATACATATTCATAGCCTTCGTTATCGTGGGATGTGACTCTTGTGGTTGCGATTTTTCCGCATTTCTCGCAGATGGGCATCAGCACTGAAAAATCCTTGGGCAGTTTCCTCCCGCTAGTCCTTTCGATTATTTCCTTTGCCTTGGTTTCATTCTCAAGATAAAATCTTGCCCATTCATCGAACTTTCCGCTTTCATACAATTCGTTTGCAGTCAGGACTTCCATATGCACGTTCAGCTTTTTCATGAGTTCTTTGACCTCATCAAGGAAATATTCTCCAAAGCTTTTGCTTTTGCCAGTCGGGTCAGGCACATAGCACAAAGGTTTTCCAAGGTGTGGTGTGAGTTGTTGCTCGTATTTCATCATAGGGGCGGGTATCCTGTCAAAGGCATCCAATATATCCCCGACCATCAATATTTTGACTTTCTTCCCTTTCTTTTCTATAGTCTTTCCAATTACATAGGGGAAGAGAAATTCACATACGGTTCCAAAATGCGCCGGTCCGCTTGTAGTCATCCCTGATGAAACAACATAAGGTTCCTTTTTTTCCGCGATTACCTTGTCTGCCAATTGTTCTGACCAGTGTTTATGCATATCAATCACTTATCCTTTTCCAGAAGAAATAGAATGTTGGGGCAATGAGCAATGTTCCCAGGGTGTCGAACAAAACGAAGATCAACATTGCAGCCAGCAGGTTTTGGTTTCCTGATGATGCGAAACTGAAGAATATCAGTGAAAGCAAGCCATACGGAATAAAGAATATTATTGTTTTCCAGAGGTTATTTTTTACCATAAGTGCGGAATCCGCAATTGCCTGTACTGCGCCTTTTTCATTTATCGCCACTTCAAGATGTGCAATTGGAAATATCAAAAGAACTGCGAAAGTTACCACCAATGCGATAAATGAAAACAATACTGCTGCAATGCTTGGCCCTGTCGGTCCGCCAGCCTGGCTTCCTCCCAAGGCAGATGAAATAACTACAATTGCCAGTAGGTAAGCGATTAGTATCATGTCTAGTTTTAGTATGCCCTTCCAGCATTTATTTAGGTGTTCAATAATTCCTGCCTTCTTATCTTTATTTTCGTAATCAATTATCCTGTATTGGGCCATATGTGCGATCACATATAACATCATTAATATGAATGGCAGAATCATTGCAAAATAAACAATCAGCTGTTCTGTCAGCGGAAGCTGGGAAATTAATGGCATGACCTGGTCCGCCTGAGGTTGCATTTTGGAGAGGGAGGTCAGGCTTATGAGAAGTGTAACTGCCATGCTGAATATCGCGACTACAATCGTGAAGGCCAGTGATACCTTGAATATGTTGATTGCAAGCGGCTTCGCTTTTTTGAAAACAAGCTGCCCTGCATCAGTGAAGCTGCCGGAAATGGCACTAATCATGCCTTCTTTCTTGGTTTCATTTGCCTCGGATTTCTTTTCCCTGGCACCGCCTTTGACTTTATTCTTTTTTGCCATGAAACCTCTTTGTCCTAGATGTTTTATAATCCTTCTCCATTGCAGGGTGAGTTTTAACCTCTTAAGCTTAGGCTAGGATTTTAGGTTAAGATCTTTTAGGAGTTGAACTGTTTCCTCAGCCAATTTGGTTTCTCCAAATTCTTTATAGTACATCTCAAGCGAAGAAACTGTTTTATCAAAATCAATAGAAAATGCCTTTTTAATTGCCTTTTTAGCATTAGGAAAATTGTTTATAACTAAAAAGATTCTAAAAATCTGCAATAAAACAGGGATTTCTTTCTCCTGCTTTAACTCGTATAAGAGGTCTTTCTGTGCCTTTTCAATTTCTCCAAGGCCTATATTTGCCATTGCATGGTATATTATCAACATTCTGTCCTTTGACTTTAAATACCGCTTTCCAAAATAGCCCCGGGCCTTTTCATATTCTTTATTCAGAAGGAGAGATATCCCATAATAACTCAAGGCTTTTTTGTCCTTTTCCTGCTTCCACATCGTAAGGCAGAACTTTTTAAGATCTTGAAATTTACCTTTGTCTAAAAGATCTGAGTACTGCATATATTAAGAAACTTCTTCACATATTTAATCTTATGCGTCATAGGCGACAATCCCGGCTAAATAAGGCTAAAAGGATGGTTGCAATAGTCTTTTCACTATGGGTCGTATCTGGATGTAATGCAGGTGATCAAATGGTACAGAAATCAGTGGTAGGAACTAATCAAAGTCAAGAAGATGGATTGATGGAGCTATTAAAAAGCCAGGGGGCAGATACCCAAAAAAGAGAATTAGGCGCGTATTTTCAGAAAAATCCAAAAAAGGCATATGGGTTTTTGGATAGGGTATTAAACGACCCCACTATCGAAGACAGGACTAAAGTCAGGGCAATGAATATTTTTGTTAAAAAAGTGCCAAATGCAGGCAAAATACTTGCATCTTCTTTGGTAGAGAGGTATAAAGAAAAAACAGCAGCAAATCCACAAGAGGCTGCAAGGCGACTTAAGGATGCAGATGGAAAATATAATAAAATACTTATTCTTCATATGTCTGGCATAATCCATTCACAAGATTCAATTGCAGCTTTGAAAGAGTTATGGAAATCGGAATATGATTTCTATTTGGGAGGGGTGGTCCGAAATACATTTAGCCTAAGGACAGAAGTATCTCAAATGAATGGAGTTAATACAATGTCAATCATCTTTATAGGCAGTTATCCTAAGGAAGTGGAAGGTCCAGAGAAATTTGCGAGTTCTTTAAATAATATGCTGCAGGACAATGCAGAAGATCCATTTGTAAGAACTTATGCAGCACTTGTGCTCGAAAAAATGGGGTATCCTACTTCGGTAAGGGTGCTGAAAGACTTGGCAGCAAGTAGTCCTGGTAGCATATTTCAGACAGTTGTAGATTCAATGACAAAGTGATGAAATGGGAATATATAAGTCTGCGGAGAAACATGAAGAAACGAATGCACGGGCGGAGCTGTTAAATGAAAGTATCATAAAACTAAATGATGTCCGTACGCAATTGATCAAGATACCTGTAAAAGAAAGAACTCCTGAACAACAGGTGCTAGTAAAAGAGTTAAGCAGGGCAGTATCTCATTTTGAAAGAATGAAAGAATTGCATGCAAAAGGATCTGAGTTGGATATTAATTACAATAAGGCTAAAGAAGAATTTGCTTCTACTGCATTTGGTGCCAAGTACATGACTTCTGGTTTCGTGGGGTTTGGGTTTGACGTTCTTACCCTAGGGCAATTAGGCCTTTCAGAAGGAGTTAGGGAACAGGCAGACATGGTTGAAAAGTCATTAAAAGGTGCATCAACTATGTTAAAGAAATACCATATGGCAGTTGGGGATTACATATCTGCGCTAAGTTCCTATACAGAAGCAAGAATACAGGGAGATAGCAAAAAAGCGGATAAAGAATATATGAGGACGGATATGGCAAGAAAAGACATAGTCTTTGCAGTTAATCGGTTTGATGCAGAAATGGAAAGGGTTGGAAGCGTTATGACTGATGCAAATGAAGTGTTTAAGGTTTCAAGGGATTTTCTAGTTGATGCTGCAGCAACTGTTGCAACTGCAGGCACGCTTTCATTATTGGGAAAATCAACAAAACTCGCATCATTAGCAGACAAGGGGTGGAAAGGGATAGCTGCTCAAAAAGCAGTTGCCGGGGCAACTGAAGTGACTTATACTAGGATTGGCGATTACCTAAAAGGCCAGGAAGCGGATTGGAGAACTGCAGCATCTGCAGTATTTGCATTTGGTTTTGCAGGAAATATTAAATTACCAAAAGGGGCAGATGAGGTTACTGAACAATTGATTCGGAAAACTGAAACTAGCACAAGAGAATTAGTAGGAAAGCTCTTGGATGGACATTTGAGCCCGAGAAGCTTCTTGGAACAAATTGAAAAAACATATCCTGAACTGGTGCAGAGAGCTATACAAAGTGCAAGGGACTGTGAGTCTGCAGGTGGCACCAAAGCAGGTATAGTTGGGGAATTTACCTCTTCGATGGTTAAGGATTTGTACACTAAGGCGAGTGAGGTGCCTGCAGGAGTTCTAACCAATTCACTTTTAAGTGCAGGTAAAAGAACTTTACAAGCATCTGTGAAAGCAACTGCTGGAGCTGCCAATTTGGCAAGACAAGGTGCAATGGGCGAAGTCTATGCTGATCTTGTGCATACTGGAGAAAAATTAGAGTAACAGAAAATCTGATAGTAGTTACATTTATAAATTCTTTTATTCAGATACATTTCTGTTAGCGGCCATAGGAAGGGGGAAACACCTGTTCCCGTTTCGAACACAGAAGTTAAGCCCCTTTACGGTGTTGTAAGTACTGCCCTACGGGCGGAAAAGCGCACTGCTGCTTACACTTTATATTTTTCTCTGTTTTCATTATAGCTTAGTGGTGATTAAATGGAACTCTTTGAAACAATCCAGAACCGGTTCTCATGCCGTGCATTTTCAGACACGCCAGTTGAGAATGAAAAGATAAAGAAGATACTTGATGCAATCAATCTTGCTCCTTCTGCAGGCAATAAACAAGCATATAAGATTGCAGTTGTTCGTTCTGAAATTACGAAGAAAGATCTTGCCTATGCTTCCCATGAGCAGACATTCATAGAAAAAGCACCTTACTTATTGGTTTTTCTTGCAGATCAGAAGGCATCAAGTGTAAAATATGCAGAACGCGGTGAAAGCCTTTATTGCATCCAGGATGCAACCCTTGCAGCAGCCTATGCACAGCTTGTAGCAACTGCCCTTGGATTGGCAACGTGCTGGATAGGAGCATTTGATCCACTTGAAGTCTCAAGAGTGGTTCGGGCAAAGGCATTCCAAATCCCTATTGCAATTATTCCAATTGGTTATCCTGAAGAAGCTCCAAAAGAAAAAATAAGGAAGAGTCTTGCCAATCTCATTTATGAAGCATGATTGCTGCCAGGGCCATGGGGAGTATGAAGAATGACCCGCACATTCCACCTATAATTTTAGATATGCTGTCAATCAGCTCGCCAAGCCAGTCTTTCTTCGGGTCAATCCTTTTGGAGACAACCCTATCATTTTCATCCATGAAGCTGAAGTTCATAGGGCTTACGTTTTTCTTTTCACCGATTATCATTATTTCATCAGGTATCTGGTATTTGTTTTGAGTTGCTGATGCGCTTTTGCTTATTGCCTGCGCAGCATTAAATCCATCCTTTGCCACAACCATGACTTTAGTTGCTTGTACTGGTTTTGCAAACTCTATTTTTGTTTCTTTCAAGTCTGATGCAATAAGCTCCCAATTAGTGTCTTCATTGGTTGAAATATAAATATCGAATGAAATCTCTTCCTTGTCCTTGTCTGAACTTGTCCATTTGATGCCATCCAGCAGCTCCCAATCCTTATCAGATTCTGGCAAAATTATCCTAACTTCCGGCGGATTTGCCGACCTGGTTGCCTGGCAATATCTTTTGTTTGTTTCATCTATGATTTGTATTACCTGGACCTTTTCATCATATGGCAGCCTGACAAAAAAAGGATAGTCGTTTATCTCCTGAGCCCCAGCCTCGTCAATGAAATCAAAAAACACAGGGAGATTATAACTATCAATTTTCTTCCAGTCCTTGTCAAGAAGTGCTATCTGGTAGTTTTTCTGGCCTTTGAGAGTATCTGCAAAAATTTTGATTGTTCCATGAGGCATAATCTCTACAGAACACTGAACATCTTCGCTTTTTGAAACAGTTCCTTTGAATGCAAATACTGAATGCAGTTCATCGAAAGTGGCTGCAAAAACCGTGCAGGAGAGTAGAATCAAAACCAATGCAAATTTCATGTTTTTTTCTCCTCCTTGTCCTTCCAGTAGGATTTGAATGTCGGGAAAACTCCCAGGTTGCTTCCTATCCCGTAATACAGTTCTTCTGTAATCCAGACCTTGTATTGCGAGGTCTCTGCTTTGCCCATGAATGAATATGCAGGATGTTCAACAGTGCCCATTACTGCTTTTTCCTCGACCCAGAATCCATTGTATATTTTATTTCCCTTATCATCTCCCATATGAAAATTTATGCCAAGTGCACCTTCCCCGCAAAACAATGGAATTACGATAAGATGAATTGCTGATTGTGCCAGCCAGTGCTGGTATTCATCAACTGCGCAATAGGTATGTGCTATTTCATGTACCATTGTAGTATATCCTGCATTCCCATGATTTACAAGAACAGTTTCGTCAGCAACCATGCCTTCCATATACCCCTCATCGTCGAAATTCAAAAAGCTGTAGCCAGTACCATACTGTTCTCTATTGCCATCTGTTGGCACGAATGCAACGAATCTTTCCAAAGAACTGTCGAAGAAATTCGATTTTGCTGTCTCAAGCCTTGCAATGAGATTCATTATGGATGAGGTTTGTGGGTCAACAAGAAGGCTTGATTGGGGAGTGTCCTTGAAATGCAGGATTATGTCTTCCTCAGCTATGGGCATAACTGCTTGGAAGTATTGCAGGCTTCTATCTGCCAGAAGAAGGTATCTTTCTTTTGGAGTGAGTAGTCCTTTGGTTCCTGCATATTCCTTCTTTGCAGGGTCTTTCGATGCCATTGCAGTGAATTCTTCTTTCGTATATGATTTTTGGAAGTTTTCCCTGCAGAAGCTTTCTTTTGGACTGAAAATCTGGCCAAGGAAACTCGGTTTTTCAAAAAGCCAGTCAACTGTTTTCTGGTCTATCTTTCCCTCCCAAAAATAATCAAATAAATGGTCCTTTCCGCTTCTTTGGAACGCCAGTTTTGTGCATGTGAATTCATACATTGACATGTTGTTGTGCGGATTTGGTGAGTCGAGGGCCTTTACGCAGACATCGCATGGGTCACCTGTCCAAAGCCCAAGTGCAACTGGATAGACATTAATGTCGAATCTTTTGGAAGGGTATACCTTGACCGTGGTTTCCTCGCCTCCGAAATCTTTTTCTTCCCATTTGTCGGATTTTGGATCAACCCGTCTTTCCATATATAGTTTTGATGTGAAGATATAGTTGCCTTCCAGGCGCGTGTCAGCATGATCTAGGTAGAAAATATAGAGCTTGATTTTTGGATCATCTATTGAATTTTCTGGCAGGAGGAATTTAAGAAGTTCGATGTCTGTTGATTCTCCTGGGTGTATGACCTGCAGGAAATCGCTTTTTGTGCTTGCCTCGACTTGCGCAGGCGTTTCATCAACAAGAATGTCAAAGGATTCAACTGGATAGAATCCAGGCATTTTCTTTCCATCTTTGGTTACTGTTTCTGCTGAGAACTTGAGCCTGAAGCGTACATTTTCATTGGTCTTATAAACATCTGGTGTGCTGGCTGCAACTAGCACAAAAACTGCCATTTCTTTACCTGCAACGAATGGAACACCTTCAAGTACCTGAACTGGTGTTACGGCAATCACAGTTGCATTAATATCCAAAGGCATAATCTCATATGTTCCGTGTCCGCTTGTTTTTCCATCCCCAGCAGTTATTTGTATACTAAGTGTTCCGTCTTTTGAGTATCCCAGGTCTGATTTGAGTAGTGATGGAGGTGTGTATTCCAGAAGTATCCTGCCATTTGAATCGGTAGTGCCTGAGGATTTGGAAAGCTTGCCTATATCTCCACTCCATTGGCTCTCAAGGCTTTCGATTTTGAAATTGATTTTGTGCCCTGTAATCTTATCCTTTGGGCCAGTATATGTTATTGTAATTGGATATGGCGTTTTGCCGTCGCCAACAATTGTTTCATGAGGTGGGTCAACCACGATCTTAGTATCTTCTGAGACAATGGGCGGAGGAGTGCCTTCCCCACAAATCACATCAATAGGTTCAGTTGCTAAACACATTGAATAGGTATTGTCAGTACAATATTGAAGTTGAGCTAACCCTCGAACCTCATAAATATTATTCATGATGTATGGGTGTTGAAGTGCAACTTCTTCTATTGAAAGAGATTGGCCAGGATACTCTTTTCTCATATATTCTCTTCCTGCTTCCAATTCATTTGATCTTTTAGTGCAATCTTCATTCATTTCTCTTTCATGTTTATAACAATATTGATTGTAAAAATCCCAACTACAGCCGGATTTTCTATCAATGAGATAGGACTTATATGAAGGGCAATAACTTGTATATCCAGCTTCAATCGAATCTTCTGCTTTTTGACATTCTGATTTTTCTTCAGGATTGTATTTGTCAGGGTTCTCAATGCAATCTAAAATGGTTAATTGGTATTCCCTGTTTTGTTTTGCAAGTGTTAAAGAACAACCTGCCCAACATTTATCAGTACAATCCTCATGGCATTTATCCCTTTCTTTTGATCCACTTTTTAGATGCTTACATTTGTCATAACAATTTGATGCACTAATACAATCAGAAACCTCTTGATTGCAGTTCCATTCATTGATTGTTACATAACTGTCTTTTTTTACCCAACTTTTACACGACCATTCTCTGGTCACATAATCATTAAATTTATCTTTAAGTTGCTTAGTTTTATCTGTTACTTCTTTCCAGAAGGTTCCTGAGTCTTGTTCAGGAGTAGAAAAAATCAACACAACAAAAAGAAGAAAAATGAATATTGGTTTTAATTTCATTATGGCATTCACCTTTTAAAGATGAAAAGACTTGCGGATGCCAAGGCTGCGAACCCAATTGATAATGGGCATGGATTTTCCGTTCCATCGCCAGGTGTTTTTGGTGTACTTGTTTTGCCTTCTCCAAGGTATTCCCATTCGAACACTACCCTGTTTATATTTCCGTCAGGGCCTAGGCCGATGAACTTTGCTTCCTTCACCTTTACCTTTGCATATTTTCCATCCCTTGTCTTTATCCAATATGCATGGCCTTCTATGATCTCGGTGCAGTCCATAAATCCATGCACATCGTCGTTGTATCCTAAAGTTGGAGGAGTTGTCATTGACTCTAAACTGACCTTTCCCATGTCAATGTGATTGGTGCACCATGCAGGTTTGTTCCACGGTTCCATGCTGATATCATAGCTTTCAGGGTTTTGTACAGTACTATGCGAAGTGGCAGTACCCTCTGAGAACTTGAACAATGTGGCATCAGGCCATAATAAGGTTGTTGTTCCGCTTGTTGAAAACACAATCCCCAAAACCAACAATAATGCCAGAATCCTTTTCATAATCATACACCGCACTGGGTTGCCAATATGGTTCCATCCACCATCACGGTCAGCACTCGTTCACTGTCATTTACTTCGTAAAATACATTGTAATACAGGTCGCTTATCTTTTTTATGGACCTGATTGTTCCTGCTTCGTTTGGGTTTTCGCTGAAATATCTTTTTACCAGCTCATCCACCCTTGTCATGCTTGGAACCCTTATTGCATACTCTGCCACTACCCCTCCATCCAGCCTTCCTTCATCGCACCAGCAGTTATATGTTGCGCATGCAAACAACTCACAACTTTCCATTCCCTTGCATTCTGCAGGCGTTGCCTTGACAAGCAGGTCTGTGTATCCTGATAAATCGTCCTCGCCATTATCATCAGGCGGGGAAGTACATCCAAACAATATTAAAAAAACAGATAAGATCAGTATCAAGTATTTCATATTACCACGTCTACAGTACGACGCCATATTTTATAATTCTTTTCATATTAGTTAACTGCTATGGACGAGAAAGAAAGGGCTGAAAAAGATATCAAGAAGCTCGAAGCGATAATTCATGAGTTCAAGAGCTACAAATTCAAGAAATATGATGAAGTCCTTGAATGGGCTGTCAATTACTTCCATGATTCAAAACATTTTTTCGACAAGGGCGATTACTTCTCAGCATTCGGTGCTGCGAACTATGCCTATGGGATAATTGACGGTTTGCTGATTCTGGAGAAGAAGAAAGGGGACGAGTGCTGATGCTGAAGAAGTCGTTGGGTCAGAACTTTTTGCAGGACCATAATATACTCAGGAAGGAAGTGAGCCTTGCAGATGTTGCTGGAAAGATTGTTCTTGAGATAGGGCCAGGAGATGGCAGGCTGACGGAAAAGATACTTGATAAGAAACCGAAGAAGCTAATCGTTGTTGAAAAAGATACGCAGTTTATCGAACTTCTGATAGAGACATTTCCAGATGTTGAGGTTGTTGAAGCAGATTTTCTCGAATACGAAATGCCGAAAGTCGATGTTGTTTTCGGCAACATTCCCTATTACATTTCTTCACCAATCATCTTCAAGCTAAAAGATTATCAATTTGACAAGGCTGTGCTCATGGTGCAGAAGGAATTCGCAGAGAAGATGGTTGCAAAGCCCAATGAATCAAATTATGGCCGGCTTTCTGTCACTTCACAGATATTCTTCAAGGTGAAACTTATTCAAACTGTTCCTGCTCACCTATTTGTTCCAAAGCCAAAGGTTGATTCTGCAATCATAGTGCTTGAGCCAACAGGTGTAAAGCTGACCGAAGACCAAGAAAACCTAATCCGCATTCTTTTTTCGCAGAAAAACAAGACAGTTCGTGCAGCCCTAAAGAAGAAGATGGATTCTGCTAAATTCGAGAAATTCTTGGATAGGAGAATAAGGACATTGACAAGGGACGATGTTTTAGAATTACTCAGTGTTTGAGAAAATACTTATTTCCCTTTTGACTTCGGGTCTTTCTAGATATAGTCCTGGTTGTTTGAGTTCTTCGAGTGTTGGCGGGTGGATGAATGTTATTGTTGGTACACATGCCCTTATTTTTGCAGGGAACCTTGTGATAAAGTTACATCCTTTTGCATAATAATCAAAGTATTCCCTGCCAGAGAGTGCATGGCTTATCCTTGAAGTTATTTCGTTTATCTTTGCAACTGCTTTGAACAACACATCATATGCTCTTTCGAATACGCTTGGCTTGTGGTCTTCGAGATATCTCTCTTCATAATATCTTCCAAAGCCTTCGCAAATGGATCTGCATACGAGTTGTTGATGTTTATCATATTGTATCCCTGGGGGCGTGGAAAGATGGACTACTTCATGCACCAGCATCGCATTTCTTCGCCTACTGTTTAAGAGAGTAACAAAAGGGCTGAATTCCAAAAGAACGTTGCTTGGTGAGGAGTAGGTTTGTGCCATAGTAGTTAGCCAGCCATGTTGGGCAGCATCTATCACCACAGACACATTATCTTGATCTGATTCCATGGGGCTCCAGTGGCGTATTTTCTTGAGTACTACTGCATATCTTGTCGCATCCATTCCTATCTCAGGGAGAGTGGTCTGGATGTGTTCGTTTAACTCACGCACAAGTGTAGGCTTTAGAGGTTTAATGATTGCTCTTCCTACAACCCTTCTGAAAAATGAACCCATAATTACATATTTTACAACAATAGATTCTAAAACCTTTTGGTACATACTGATATACAAGAATACAACATTATATGGCTTCTTTTGAACAATTTGAGCAAATTTAGTTATTAATTGAGTAGTCTAATATATAAAATAAAAAAATTAGGTGATTTAAATAGAAATAAAATTTTACGGCGGAGCCAAAGAGGTAGGCCGAAGCGCAGTTCTTTTCAGTGAGGGGGATAAAAACCTTCTGGTAGACTGCGGGATAAAACTTGGGGAAAAGGTACAGTTACCAGATATTCCAAATGAAGAATTGGCGAAGATAAAAAATATCTTCATTAGCCATGCGCATCTGGACCATGGAGGTTATTTGCCTCATGTCTATGCAAAGGGCCATTCGCCCAACATATACATGACAAAGCCCACTCGCGATTTGCTGAGTGTGCTTCTTCCTGACTATCATAGGTTGCAGAAGGAGAAGCTATTCACACAAAAAGATGTGGATCGGGTTTTGAAGGTTACGAACATGCTTGAGTATGGCAATACTCTGAAAGAGCCTTTTGACTGCACCCTTTACAATGCAGGCCATATTTTAGGCAGTACTATGCTGAAAATAAATTCCCATGGCGGAATAATTTATACTGGAGACATATGCATGCGCAAGACCCGTGTTTTGGATGCATGCGATCGTGACATCAGCGCCAAGACTCTTATAGTTGAAAGCACTTATGGTGGCAAAGAAGATGTAATTCCAAGCTACAAGGATTCCTATTCCAAAATGATAAAGATGATCAACGAGACCATCGACACAGGTGGCACTGTATTAATACCTTCATTTGCAGTTGGCCGTGCACAGGAGGTTCTCCTTACGCTTGATGATTACATGAAGAGCGGAGCTCTTCGCCAGTGTAAAATATATGTAGAAGGGATGATTAACAAAACAATGCGCATTTACAGGCATAATGCGATTTATGCCAATGAGGACATCAAAAGAAGGATATTGATGAGCGAGGATGATCCTTTCAAGAGCAAGTTCTTTCATCAGTCCAAATCAAAGACAAGGGAGGATGTTTTATCAGAGCCTTGCATCATTGTTTCCACATCAGGAATGTTGACCGGTGGCCCGGCATTGTTCTATCTTGAGAAGCTTGCTTCCAACCCGAAGAACAGGATAATCTTTGTTGGTTATCAGGCTGAACACACTCCTGGGCGTAAATTGCTTAACGGGGAGAAGGAAGTCGAGATTGGGCACAATGGCTCAAAGAGAACCATAAAGGTCGAGATGAAAGTCAATGAACTGAAACTATCAGGCCATGCTGATTACAACGAGTTATTACAGTTCATTAGGAGTATCAAGGGGCTTGAACGGGTTATTTTGGTGCATGGTGAAAAGACTGACCTTAAGGATAATCTTGAAAAGGATTATGAAGTTATTGTGCCAGGGATTGGGGAAAGCGTCAAAATCTGAAGAAAAAGAAAGATTAAGTTAGGTCTGTACAGATATAGGGTACGAGCTTTGGCTCTACTGAACAATAGAATCTGAATTCAGCTCCGGCATTCTGGTTCTTTCCGCTTATCAGGGTCATTAGGTTTCCTAGAGCTATTAATTGCTTCATTGCTTCGTCGTCCTTTACTGTGAGGGTTATGTGCTTGTTGTCAAAGTCCCTTATCCTTACGATGCCTTCAAAATATTCCCTGTCCTTGACATTCCATGTTACAGGGCCGCATCCGTTTGGATGGTCACAGGTTATGAAATAGCTGTATGTTCCACCTGCATTAAGTACAGATGGCCCTCGGATTATGCAGTTGTCATCTTCCTTGTCTGGCAGTTCGTCATGGTCGAATGTTATTTCAGGCCCTTCCTCTCCGCGCTGGCAGTCTTCACCTATGCATCTCGACCATAGCTCTTCCTCGGATGAACAAGTTACGTCGCCTTCAGCATTTGCAGTCACTATTACGATTATGCTTTCTTCATCTCCTGCTGGTGGGTTCAATGCCAGTAAAATCTCATCGTTATTTTGTGCAATTATCTGACCACCCTCTGCACTCCATACGACTACTCCACAATCGACTATCGGCCCGCCAAACCTGCAGGTTATGCCATATTGTTCAGTCCACCCCGTACTGTTTATTTTGTCAACAGTGCATGTTTTTACAGCAGGGCCTATGGTAAGATCAGAGGTGTCTGTGTAAATTGTTGTTATTTTTACTCCATCGACTACTGTTCTCAGAACCGTTGAGGCCGTTATTTCTGCCTGCCCTTCTGCAATTGCAGTTACATTTGCCCCTTCGTTTGTAGGATTGTCAAATATTACGAGCCCACCTGGCGCCTGAGTCCATGTTGTCATTCCACAAGGAACTGGCTGGAGTTTGGTTCTAATGTCATTGTAGCATGTTGCAACATAAACCTGGGTTTCACTAAGCCCAATTTGGCTTGAATCTGGCGTGATGTCTATTCCATAACCATTTGGATTTTCTATAATAGTAAGTGTCGCAGTATCGCTGTAGGTTCTAGTGATCGGCCTTCCATCTACAAATGAAACTATTGTTTTCGAGGCTCTTATTGTTGCCTGTCCCACGTCATTTCCAGTTGCAGTTATGCCTTGGCTTGACCTTCCGCTTAAGGTTATAGGGCCGTTTGAATTCCAGGTTATTGGGTTGCCAGTGCCGCAGCCAACAGGTTCATTCCTTGTAAGTACGTCATTATAACAGGTCAATGTGTATTGTTGCGTTTCATCTTCGAATATTGTGGCCTCTTCAGGCTCAAGAACAAGCCCAAAGCCATTATAACTAATCTCTAAGGTAGCCGTATCTTCATTATCCCTTATGCCTGCATGTATCTGAACAGTGCCTTCGTCATTAGTTGTTGTGACAGTCGCCCCATCGTCGTCTCCCCAAATTATGACGGTAGCGCCATCATTAGAATCATACCACCATTCTATATGTTCCCCGTCATCCAAAATCTCGCTGCATGGCACTGGGAGTTCCCCTTCAATGGTGCACATCGCTTCGAAGTCAATGACCTCTCCGCCTGGCCCTGCGTTTGCCTCATCAGGTGTGACATCAATTTCAAAGCCTTTGCATTCTCCTTCCCAGCAGACTTCCTGCTCTGGGCAGTCGCTGTTGATTTGGCATAATCCGCCAGTGCACAGCATGCTGTATCTTATTATTGCATTGGCAGGATTAGGCACTACGCCGCATACTGCCTGGCTTGTTGAATAAGGGAATAAAATGGCAAGATTCGTCTGCCTTCCAGGAGAACAGAGCGTACTTTCAGCATACATCAGAAGCTCCTTTGTCTGTCCTGCGTTTATTATGTCGCCGAATCCGTCATCAAGCATTGGTTCGCATATTCCTACTAATGCGCATGATCTTGATGCAGGAGCGATGTCAAAAGAAGGATCAGCCACCATGACATCATTGACAGTCACAGGTAATTCGCCGTTATTTCTAACTGTTACTCTCATGAATGCCTGATTGTTGTCATCAAGGGGAAACACAGTGTTTTCAGGAGGTGCTGTTACGATAAGGTTCATGTTTGGGCTGACGGATTGCACAGTTACAGTTTTGGTTTCTGTCAGTGACCCGGCATATCTAAAAAGATTGACCCTGAAAATGTTCATCCAGTAATAACCATCGTCTGTTGGCCTCTTTTCAATTACTCCAAAACATCTTATGTTCCTAACTTCTGTTCTTATCGTGTATGTTCCTGCCAGGTTCGGAACAAAATTTCTACTTCCCATGCTTGCTACAGGACCGCTAAACAATGTCATTTGATTTCCATTTGGCTGGGTTATTTTTATCTCTGCATCTGCATCGCAGAAAACTCCGACCCCTCCAAGCTTATCAAGATAAAACACATTTTCATATTGCCTGTATCTGACTTTTTGGCTGGACAATCCACTGAGGAGGTCAACCTGTTCCAGGAGGTATTCTCTTGGCATGTTTATTATAAAATCAAAATCTTCCCTTGAAAGCCATTGAGTTCTCTGATTCAGGTTTATCGTATTATAATCTATTGGATCATCCGGGCAGTCCCTACCAGGATCGGTCCTTACCCTGCATTCACGATACACTCCAAAAGCCTCGAAATTCCCCTGTGTTTTGGGCCATATGCCGTTATATGTCGGGGTTATTGTAATAGTTTGGCCTGTGCAGAAATCATTTCCATTCGTATTGAAATTCATTTCAAAATTAAGGTCTGTTCTCAGATAGCCATATTCCCTTCCTGCGCTTCCAGTGACATCCATTGTCAATAAGTTAGTGGTTGCACTGAATCCAAGCAGGCACAAAGCCAATAAAAAATATATTTTTTTCATAAGAATCAAAACCTCCCCTCTACTCGTAGGTTCAGGGCAGGTATCCATCCAAGGTCTGAGCCAAGTCCTTTTCCTAATTCTCCTGTTCCTTTAAATGCACCGAGTTCTATCCCAGCCCTGACAAGGTCTTTGACATCTCCGGATATTCCTAATCCCAGCCATGTGCTTACGCGTGTTATTGCTACCTTTGTATCCAGGGCCAGTTGGAAATTGTTTGAAATGGTTCCATATCTTAGAATCCCTGCGACTCCATACTTGTGTACAGTGTCATACTCATTTCCGCCTACTGTCAATGAGTAAACAGGTGCTGCAGTGAATTTTAATGTCTGGCCTCCGCCTAGGTTGTATGAGATTGATCCGAACAAAGATACTCCTATGTCTTCTGGAGGCATGACCAGTTGTTTATTTGTGTCCTGCAGTTTTATCCAGTTCCTAAGGCCAGGCACTCTTTTTTGTAATGATTCTGACCTAAGTTCTAAGCCTTCGAATTCCAATGCCAAAGCAGGTATTCCAAATAAGCCCTTTATTTTCAATGACTTTGCAATAGAATCAACGTCTGGTTTTATATATGGGGTAAACCAAATGGTTGAACGTTCATTGTCTACAATAAGTTTTCCCAGTATTGTGACTGTTTTTCCCAAGCCTTTGGCGAATGAGGCTGAAGCTCCGAGCCTCTGAGAGATGGTTGCGCTTTTTTGCTCCGTACCTATAACACGCTTGCCTATTTTCTCGGTTTCAGTATATAACAGGAGGCTGCGGTAATAAACCAGCCCTAACTCACTGATCATCAAACCTAATGGCTTGGGATCTGCATTTCTTCCATTAAGCCATTCCTCGACTTTGTCCAGTCCTTCGAGTTTCATTACGATTGCAGTGTCCAGTGCAAAGAACAATGCACTTCCCTTTTCCACATCTATAATTACTGTTTCTTCTTTTGTCTTTCCAAGTTCTGATTTAAGAGGGCCAATCGGAAGCCCTTCAATTCCTCCGCTTATTTGCCCTGCCTCTAATTTTTTCAAAACATCATCAAGCTTTGTTTGTGCTGATCTTTTTTGCTCTGGAGTTCTACACCCAAGTCCTCCGCAATAATCATCCAATATTTTTGATGAATTCTCGCGAAATATCCTTGCAACCTCAGCCCCATATCTTTTAGCATCATTTACATTTCCCTGGGACTCTGCATACACTCCATCTATGTAGCTGCCTGCAAGTTTTTTTGCTGTTTCTTCATCTCCTATTAAAGAAATCAGTGTTGCTGGCGGTTCTATTGACCTTTCTACTCTCTGCTCGTTTGTCCCCAAGAATCTGATTATCTGGTGTTGCTCCGAGAATGCAGTTTGCGTGACTGTAATTCCGGTGTCTATCCTTATCGGGATTCTGCTGATGGTAGCTTCGCCTTCCATTGCTTTTTCCAATCCTATAATGTAAGGTTTTATCATGTTGCCCATTGCAAAATCTCTATCATGTATCATTCTTAGTTTTGCATGTAATTCCACTTTTGCCCTGCCTGGAAAATTAGATTCTAATTCTCTTTTTTTCCCTTCTTTTAGCAGGGATAAACCCCTATCCAGTGCAAATCTCAAAAGTGTTTTGTCCTCTTCACTGTATCTTGCTTTTTGTGCAAGTGATGTTATAAGGTATTGTGCAGCGCTTGTTATGGGTATGCTCCCGATAAGCTGATTTCCTGCTGTTCGTGTTTCATCATGGTCCTGCAATTTCTTTGCGTACATGTAGATTGCGATTCTCTGGGAAGGCATTATCTTGGTTTCGTCAACTCCCTTTCCTAATTCTTTTCCTAACAGGGCTGTTGCAGTTTTAAGATCTCTTTTTTCTTGTGTTTCAAGGGAAATTATAGGACTTAGATTTTCAGATATCCTTCTTAATGCATCTACTGCTTCGGGAACAGTTGTCACAGTTTCGAGTTGTTTTTGGGCCATATCTTCACCTTCTTGAATTGTTGGTTGGGCAGAAGCTTCTTTGGATATTGCCATTGCAGGTGGAAGCAGAAAACTGGTTAAGCAAAGCTTTGCTCCTAGGGAAACACATTTTGTAACAATGCGTTTGAATCCTGTTTGTGCCTGATCCGTTTTCCTTCCCAGTTTCATATCTGTCTACCTTCAATTCTACACCTATTTTTTTAATCCAAATCCGTATGCTTCGCTTCCTGTTTTTAATTGGATTCCCAACTTAAAAATCGGCTTTTCACTTTCAAATAAAATTTTAGTGTTTGTCTTTTCCATTGAAACGATTCCAAGCCCTACGGGATCTATGTCTGCAAGCACATTTCCATTACTCTTCTTTTTCCCGTTTTTGTATTCAACTTCTTCTATTTTTCTTGTAAGCGGATTTACAATTCCAATGTATCTTTTTCCCTCGTCCCGTTGCCTTTCATCCGGATTCAACACAAGGTAAGTCCCATCTCCCATTTGTTCGTAAACGTACATATAATACGTTTCCATCTCTTTTTCCTGGGCAGTTCCTGTGCTGAAAACAATAGTTCCTGCTTCAGGATCAAAACCTGTTGCATCTAAATAAACAACCTTTGATGCGTCTATAATTGGGCGCAGTGTTGCAAATTCCTGGCTCTTCAGCGCAGCCTCTCTTTCTCCTGTTACTGCTGCCCTTTCTTCCTCTAGTTTCCTTTCGAATTCTACTGTTAGTTCCCCATTAGGTGCAAGTTTTGTTAGATATGTCTCAAGTTCTGTTAGGGTGGTGGTGTCATTAACCTTTACATTCGCCATGAGCCAGGTATATGTTGGAGATAGTATTACGTCGGTTACTCTGATGGTCCCCTCTTTCGGTGCACTTTTTATTATCTCGATTTTTGAATTTATCTCTTCGAGGACTTTGGTTCTTAGTGCTTGGAGAGGAGTTTCTTTCTGCCTATCTGCTGCGATTGCGCTACTAATCTTGTCAGTTATCTCTCTTTTCAATGCAGTTTCTGCTGCTTTGCCCCCCTTTTTTTCACTTATTTTTAGTATCTCAGCACTTTTAATTATTTCTCCGGTCAATTCTTGCATAGCTCTTAAGGTGTTGTCAGTTCGTGCAAGTATTTTCTTTGTTTTCAAGTCTTCTAATGCACCCTTAATGTTTGCAGAATCCACCTTTGCTCCCCTATCCAGTGTTTTTATCCTGCCGACCACGTCACTCACTACTAGGGTGTAAGCCTTTACCCTTGCCCCATCTTCGTCCATGGCAGTTTTGAATTGTGTTTTAATATCTTTTTCCCATTGCTTGATTTCAGTCATCACGATCTCTCGATGATCTTGAATATACTTATCAGTGAATTTTCCTCCTGCTTCTCGGAGTTTAATAAGAGCCTTTTGTGATGCTAAATCTCCTTTTTCTCTTCCAGGAAATACTAGTGTCTCATATCCTTTATCAAGGCCCTGCAACAAGCCATTTGCTTTTGTTATTTCTTGTTTTGCCAGCAGTACCTTTTTTTCCTCTGCGCTTGTTGCTTTAGCAATCGCAGTATTTGCCTTTTGGACGTATGTTGCTCTTAGTTTATCAAGAAGACTTAAGTATCTGGCCACATTTCTTGTATTTTGCAATGCTGCAGGGGGCGGGCTCTGGGCAATCCATGCCCTTCTCGTCCCTTCGCCTTCAAGAAGCATTTGCAGCGAACGCGTTAAATTACTATACTCATTTCTTCCTGCAGTCCCTACCTTAGGATTCTCTGCAAGAGTTTCTGCATCTCTAAGGATTTTGCTTCGTATTTCTGCGATTTTTGCAGTTATTCCCTTAGAATCAGCACCTTCTATCAATGGAGCTATTCCCAGTCCAGTGCATAGTTTGTTTAGATTTGTGATCTGTTGAGGGGCTACTGTTGGTAGTGGCAATCTGCTTTCTGCCAATCCTTGAAGTTGTGCAAGTTCGCTAGTAAATGCATCAGTAACATTGAAAGGCTCGATTCTTCTTAGCTCCTGTTCCGTTTCCTTTTGTACCCGTTGGGCGTAAGCAGGTGAACTATAAATTCCTATTTGTTTTGAAACTGTTTGATAATAACTAGTAATTTTGGCATTAATCTTTGTATCAAGTGCTGGTTTTTGAGTTGCAGCTTGCTTTGCATCGTCCACAAGCCCGTATTTCAGAAAAGTGTCAACACCCTCAAGAACTTGGTCATTGTTTGTTCCCCCTACCAGTCCATTTGCTCTCTCGACATCAGTTCTCATCTGCTCAAGATACGTATCAAGTGCATCTATTGTGAGTAGGTTCATTTTTCCATATCTCGTTAAAGAGATTCCTGCCATTTCGAATTCAAGTTTTTTGCCATCAAGTTTTTTATCTTTGATAAGCAAATCCTGCAGGTATTTTGTAGCCTCATCAGCAGGAAGCGATTTCACAGGGAGAATTCCAAGTGTATTAAGCGCTCCAAAAAGAGGCTTTAATTCTGCAGCATCAAGAACTACATAATTTTCTGGTGTGTCATGTTCGCTGATTCTTCCTTCTGCGTATGTCTTGAGTTTTGTTAATTGGACCTTTGCAGCCTGTAATTGCACTAATGAAACTGCTGTTCCTGCAAGTGATTCGACCATGTCTGCTGATGCTTGTCTAACCATAGGTTCTCCTCCTGTGTGAATTGGTGCTATTATTGAAAGGAGTGGTGTGAATGCAAAGAATGTGGCTCGGGCTAACATGGTGGTGATTCCAACCGATGTTCCTCGGACTGACTGTTGTTTTTTTAATCGCCTCATTCCTTACCTCAATCTCCATATAAAGTAACACCCAACTTATTATAAATATATGTCTCCGAAGGTATATAAATACCTTCTTATGCCGTTAAAAAGGCTTTCGAAGAGCATTTTAATGCAAAGAGAGGTAGGTTACTTGTTTTGAATGGCTATACTTCTATCTTATCTCCAATAGAAGGCGCAACTGCGTCATACCCGAAGTTTTCCACAAGCTCCGTCTGGAATTCCTTTGCATGGTCGCTGTGTACCACCACTATTTTTTGCGGGTTTGCGTGTTTTATAAAATTGAGCAGATCCGTTCTGCCTGCATGTGCTGACAGGTCAATATATTGAGAAGGCAAATCAACTTCAAGGTCATTGTCATTTATTGTTATGAATCCTTTGTTCAGGAGTTTCCAGCCATTTGTCCCTTCGACATTATATCCTGTGAAAATTATCCTTGAATTCTTATTTGCAGTTACCAGGTATCCGAGAACCGGGCCACCTTGCATCATGCCTGCGCTTGTGATTATTACGCCAGGCTGGCGAACAGCCTCTTTCTTTGCATAAAACCCATAAACCATATCTACGCTTTTGACATCCTGCCTGAATCCGCGGGGATCTTCTATATATCCTTTGTTCTTCATGTAAATCTCAGTCAGCCCTTTTCCCATTCCGTCAAGATGGATGGGAACGTCTTTGTTATGCGCGCGTATTGTTCTTATAAGTTCCTGGGTTCTTCCAAGAGCGAATGCTGGCAACAGGGCAGTTCCTTCATTATCTATGGTTTCTTCTATTTCATCCATCAATTGCCTTTCAGAATCTTTTCGGTTTGGATGTTCTTTTAACCCATAGGTTCCTTCTATGATAAGTATATCCACATCCTCAATAGGTTTGGCTCCGCGATGCAATCTAGTGGGCTCCATTTTGAAGTCTCCAGTATAAACAAGCCTTTTCTTTTGATATTCAAGTTCAACAATTGCAGCTCCTGCTATGTGGCCTGCATCAGAGAAACTTGCCCTTGTCTTTCCAATATACAAATCCTTGCCGTAATTGACTTCTGCCCATGAGCCCATGGCCTTGTTGAAGTGGCCAGTGTCAAAAGGGCATCTTTCCCCCAATATCTTCATCGAGTCTTTTATCAGGACTTCTGCGATTTCGCGGGTGGCTCTTGTGGCATACCATTTGGTGTGTGAATTGACATACAAATTTGGAAGATAACCTGAATGGTCCATGTGGGCATGGGATATTATCGCAGCATCAGGACTTACAGGAAGGGTTAGCGGGTATTCAGGCATTTCATCCCTTCCGAATATTTTTATCCCGTAATCAAGAAGTATTTTTTTATCTGTTTCAACAAGGAATGCGCTTCTTCCAACTTCTCCAGATGCGCCTAGGCAATTTATTATCATCGAACGACCTTTTTCTTCACTATTGATATCTCTCGTATAAAAAGTTTATAAATATGAGGCTCAAAATAAACTAATGGCAAAATCATCAAAAAATAAGATCGTGGCAGAAGGGCATGAGTTCATACAGCATCCATCTAGGCCTGACCAGGTATTTGGAAATGTTCTGCTTGCGCTTGCATTCATAATCTTAATTCATATCCTGTGGGCATTTTTTTTCCATAATGTCGAAAACTGGAGCTATTTAGATTCTGTTTATTTTGTTACAGTGACAATAACTACTATTGGCTATGGAGACCATGTTCCACAAACTGATATCGGAAAGATGGGTACTATAGTTCTTGCATGGGTAGGCATTTCAACAGCATTTTTCCTTCTTTACAGTATAATGGATTACAGGAAGAAGACGATTGATGCAATCCTCAAACAAAAGCTGAATGTGTTTAAGCGCATTATTTCTGCCAAAAGGAAAAGGAATTGAAATGGGATTTTATAGTGAAAAGTTCCTCAGGAATCTGGGCACAGTCACAAAGCAGGAACAATCAAAGCTGAAAAAATCCAGAATCGCAGTCATAGGGCTTGGCGGTACAGGTGGCATTGCATTTGAAATGCTTGTAAGGGCAGGGATTGGAAATTTTGCAATTTGTGATCATGATGCTTTCGACCTTACGAATTTCAACCGCCAGATACTCTCAGATGATGGATCGCTTGACAAGAGAAAGATAGATGTTGCAGAGAAAAAGGCGAAGGAAATCAACAACGAAGTCAGAGTTGTCAAATCTGATTTTTTTGAGGATGAATTGCTCGAAGGGTGCAATGCTGTCGTGGATTGCACAGATAATGTGCGTTCAAGAATTTTAATTTCAAAATCCGCGAAGTCAATGGGAATCCCGTATGTTTTTTGTTCAGCAGGCCATTCTCGTGGCATGGTTTCTGTTTTCATCAAAAAAGATTTCACAAGTGTGTTCGGCAAGAGTGAAAAGCAGTTCAAACAATGCTCTTCGGTGATTTCACCTGTTCCTGCGATTGCAGGCTCTTTGGCTTCAGCGCAGATCATAAATCTGATAATCGGCAAACAGTTTATCCGCGCCCCAGTCTTCCTTTTCTTCGATCTTTTCAGTAAAGTTCCTTTTTGGACCCGGAGGGTGTGAATGGAGTGCTACACTTTTGAGCCATGCGCAAGCTCCAATTCATTCGAGGCCAAATTCAAGAAGCGAATAAATCTGGACAAGGTGGATTTTGGAGATGTCATAGCAAGAACTGACGTTGTTATCCTGCTGAATATCGGCAAAAAAGCAGTGAGCATCTATGCGAGCGGCAAGCTGATGCTGAAAGACATCTCAAAAAAACAGGCGAAAGATTTAACATATATTCTCTGCGAAAAACTAACAGGGTGTGGTGCATTTGAAGATTGATTTGGAGAAAAGGGTTCATACAATACCGTTTGCAGCGAAACCCAGTTCTCCAAAGTTGTGGCAGACTGATGATTCTGTCTGCCGCATTGATTTTCACGTTCATACGAACCATTCTATAGATTCAACCATCAAGCCAAAAGATTTGGTGTCAAAATCAAGAAAGCTTGGCATAATCCCTGCAATTGCTGACCACAACACCATATCTTCGTTCGGATATTTCAAATCTAATTCATTCGATTTCTTTCCTGCAGAAGAGATCTGCGTGAAGGAAGGATACGACCTTATCGGCATTTATCTGACCGAAGCCATCCCAAAGAAAACTCCTTTCCGGGAAGCAATTGACATGATAAGGGAACAGGGCGCATTAAGCTACCTTCCGCACATGTTCGACAAGACAAGGAGAGGCTGTTCGGATATTGCACTTGCGAAAAAAGCAGACATAATTGAAGTATTCAATGGAAGGTGCTTTTCGAGCTTCAACAAACAGGCGGATAATTTCGCAGAGCTTCATAAAAAACCCAAAGGTGCAGGAAGCGACTCACATTTCCTTTTTGAATTCGGGAAGACCTATGTTGAAATCAAGGGAGATTTTTCTGATTATGGTGAAAATCCGAAACTACTTTTGAAGTCATTGAAGAATGCGAAAATCGTTGCAAAAAACGCCCCTATTTATGTAAGGGGCACTACCAAACTGGTTTCAATTGTAAAGAAGTTCCTGTGAATTATTTTCCTGTAAATTATCCATATATAAAATTCAAATAAATTCCAAATAAAAAATTCAATCATTGTTCAATTTCCTAGTTGGCTTCTGGTGCAGCATCCTCAGCACATCTTCTTTTCTGTTGGTGTTGCAGTTGTTGCATACTGCATATGTTTGGCCGCTGACTCCTATATTAAAGTTTCTGTCTTTGTCGCCCAATTCTTTCTTGCATAGGTTGCATTGGCTGTTGCCTTCAAACATCTTTTTCACCTTACCTATTGTTTTCCATTTTATAAATATAAAAAAAGAATAATCAGAACCTATTTGCTGCAGAATCCCTCATTGTGGTTTTGGTTTTGGTTTCAGTTTTTTGTCTGCCATACTTTTGCGCCTCCCGTTTGCCTCAGACGTTTCAGCACGCCGCTCTTTTTATAACAGGGCCCTGTTATTCTTGGCTTTAATGATATGCATTTATGGGATTTAAAACCTATTTTTTGTCCCCGATGTTTTTCTGCCGAATGAGTTACGAGGTTGGTTTTTTCCTGTTCTATACGTCTTAGCTTATGTCAAAACCAGTTGTCCAGCTTGCTTTGCGAGTTGGATTCAAGCACTGCATTTTTTATCTTTTCCATCACTCGTTCTATCCTTTCTTCTGAAAATTCGTGCTTTTCGCAGAGTATTGTTTTTATTCTATTTTCATCCAGCCTGCCTGCTTTTAGTTTGCCTGTCTTTTCATGCGGCGGGTTCATGAAAAAGTCGTATACTTCATCTATATTCTTTTCGAATTCGTAATTATATTTTTCCCTGACATGTCCCTTTACCTCATCAAAAGTTTTCCTTTCTTTTACTATCTTCAGCGCGGTCTTCGGGCCGACCCTCATTACACCTTCATTGAAATCAGTGCCAACCAGTATTCCCACTATTATTAGCTGCTCTCTGGAAACTCCGAGTGCCTCAAGCGTCTCTTTGAGAATTATTTCCTCAGGCTCTATGTTTATGAATCTGTTTTGCCTAGGGACTTTCCTTTTGCCAGTTATGTTTATATTTCTCACAAGCCTTGGCGAACCGAACAGGAGTGAATCATAATCCTGGGATGCAGATGCGTATGCCTCGCCGTTTTCCACCATCATGGAGGCCTGTGCTTCCCCTTCGCTTGGGGCCTGAACAACAGGAATGCCCATAGCCTTAAGGAGTTCTTTGCTTTCATCCACCATTTCATGCGTGAGCCTGGAGGTTGCCTGGGCGAATTTCTTTGCATCCTCGTATCTCTCTTCTTCAAGAGCCTTTTTCCATTTCTCTTCCGCATCCTTTTTTGTCTGTTCCCTTTCAAGCCTTTTTTTGAATTTGAATTCTGGCACTTTTCCATCGAATACGTAAATCGGCTTTATTCCACTTTCAATCAGTTTCGATGTCCTGTAAAACAATCCTGAAAGGTGTGCAGTAATATTTCCATGTGAATCCTGCAATGGTGTTCCGTCTTCCTGGCGTATGGATGCAAGGAACTGATAAAGAGTATTGAATGCGTCTATTGCAACCTGTTTTCCAGACAGCATTTCAAGTGTTATTGGTCTTTTTATTGAGATGTCTCCAAGGTCTACGCCCATTAGACCACTATTTCTTTTTCTGGTTTTCCAGTAGGTCAGCAAGAGTCTGCTCCCTGAACTTTTCTTTCTTCACTTCGATTGTAGTCGGTACTTCCTTTGTTGTTTCAATAAGTTTTATGCCAAGTTCCTTTTCCAGCTTCTTTGCAATCTTTATTGTTGGCCTGAGTTTTCCTTTTTCTATATTGTCTATGAAGTTCTCTGCTTCGTTGAGCTTTTTGGCAAGATCGTGCAAGTTGATCCCTTTCTGCTCCCTTGCATTTTTTATCTTTTTTGAGTAATCGGCAGTTATCTCTTCTGATTCTATTGCTCCTTTTCTGTATGTCTGCGGAGCTGAAACAGCCTCACTTTCGCTGAGGTTGAAAAGCACTTTTCCTCCGGATGCGCAGCCTCTGCATGCGGGAAGCTTCGCTCCTTCTATCAAAACTATGACCTGTGCTTCATGCCTTCCGCAAATCTCGCAGTTTCCCATGATCAGATTATTTCTACATTAGATATTTAAAATCATAAGAACTAATGGTTAGGTATGGTATTTCTGCCGGTTTTAGTTCTTTTAGCCTTTATAATCTTTTATGCAATACTCTCGGCGGATGCCCCAGGCCTCTTGAAATTTGTGCTTGTCTTCGTCGAAATGATCATATTGACAAATATACTTGTAAGGAAGTATGGTTTTCATTCCGAGATGGGTTGTGTGCTTCTTAAAAGCAAGAAAGGCCTTCTATTGATTGAGCGCCTTTCAGGTATGGAAAAATTATGGAATATGTTTGCTGATATTGGAAGTTTCATGTCATATGGGCTCCTTACATTTTTCCTTATGAAGAAAAAATCACTGAAAGCCGCAGTCGCAGGTTTTTTTCTTTTGTTCGTGATGATGTTTCTGGTTGCCCCATTCATACTTCCATTTCTTGCATATATAATAGGGTTTCCTATAGGTGCAGTGTCTGACAGCGGAACTACTGCACAAGCAGAATCAACATCTGCAGAGCCACCCTTTTCAATCGCTAACCTCATTCCGATGTTTTTTCTGATATCCCTTATCGTGGGCGGGGCGTTCCTATTGCTGTTTTTTGGGCTCATTCTCCAAGCATTAATAATTTCTCAGCAGACAGTTGATTATGTTTCAGGTATATCTGCGGTCCAGCCTAATGCAGGTGCCACATTCATTATCCCAGGAATCAATCTTCCTTTTTTCGAGGGAATCGTAGCTCTTGTGGTCATATTAATGGTACATGAAGGTGCTCATGCAATACTTGCAAGAATAGGAAAGATACGCGTTCTTTCAACTGGCCTGGTGCTTTTTGGTATAATTCCTGTGGGGGCATTTGTGGAGCCTGATGAAAAAGGGCTCAAGCATCTGGACAGGGTTCGCCAGTCTCGCGTCATAGTGGCAGGTTCAACTGCTAATTTCTTCACATGTATTTTAGCATTCATTTTGTTGATTGGCTTTATCTATTTCACCCAGCCTTTCAAGGAATCAGGGCTTCTCGTGGTTGCAGGTATGAACGAGTCATTCATATTGAAGAGTGTTAATGGCATGGACTTCACAGGCGATCTTTCCAAATACTCTAAAAATGGAATGGAGCTTCCAAAAAATTCAACAGTGCATTTTATCACCAATAAGGGAGAGATGGATGTGCAGACGGATGCAAATGGAAAACTGGGAATAATGTTCATTCCGCTTAACAATTCTTTCTTTCTTGTTGCTTATTCGAATGTCGCCCTTCAGTTCATCTATGTGACACTCGGCCTGATATTCGTATTGAATTTCGCCATTGGCACAATGAATATGCTTCCTCTTCCATTCTTTGATGGGTACAGATTGTTGAGCATAAATATAAAGAACAAAAGAATTGTTTTTGGTTTGATGGTTTTGACACTTCTTGCGTTTTTGCTGAATCTGCTGCCGAATCTGTTTATGAAGTGATTTGCCAGGCAGGAAAGGATTGATTTATAATATTTTGTCCTCATTTTATAGGAATCCAGTATATATGCCGGGGTAGCCGTGAACAAGTTCACGAACCCCAGCAACTAAGCCGGGGTAGCTCAGCTGGTTAGAGTGCTCGACTCATATGGTCACTTTTCTTTCTGCAAAGAAGAAAAAACAAATTATGAGTGTTGAGCCCTGCATTGCAGGGCGATGACCTTAAATTGCATTTTTAACTGAGAAATTGAGAGGTCGTGGATTCGAGTTCCACCCTCGGCAATATTACCTTATCATCTTTTCATGTTTTCGCTTTTCAGTCTTGATTTGATGAACTGGGTCCATACCCCGCTGCTTGCAGCGAAATCCAGTTCATCAAAGCTGTGATCGAATGGGGCATACCCTATCAGCTTGCTGTGGGGTCCCTTCGGTCACATTGATTGAATTCACATAGCTGTCGCTAATCTTATTAAAAAAAGAAAAATTGCCGCGAGCCAGGTTTGAACTAGCGACCCCACCGTTTCAAATTCCTAAATTGGCGATCCAAATCAGGTTCGGATTTTTCAATTGAGAGACTTCAGCTTCACAGAATTCCTTTGAATGAAAAAATACCAAAGAAATTCAGGTGTGCTCTCCCAGCTGAGCTATCGCGGCTTTCGAAGAAAGCTGCGAGATGCGAACTTGTTCGCACGATCGTGGCATTCTAATCTGCACAGTGACAAGTAATCACAGTGCGTAGATTCTTTTTTTGACCGAAAGTTTTTATAAACAGTACTAAAGACAATCATTATGCAGGTAATGGTTGATTTGAATCATGAATATAAAAATAGGTGTCTCAAATGAAAAAATTAATCGTTTTATTGCTGGTATTCGGATTGTTTGGATGCATTGACCTGGACCAGGGGCAGAAGACAGGTGTAGACAATCAGACTGTTACGCCCCCTGTGAATCTACCTGTGGAAAATATAACCAAGAACGAGACTGTGGTTCCTCCGGTAAAGAATGAGAGTATTGAGCCTCCTCCTATAAAAATCGAGGTGTGCGACGAATCGCCTTATGGCGTCAGTGTTGGAGAAGAAAGGTATGATAACAGGTGCGAGGATGGCCAGCTTGTTAGGTATTATTGCCTGGACAATGAAGTAACTGTTGAGAAGTCCGAATGCAAGGCAGGCACCTATTGCATGACTAACTTATGCAAGGAAAGTCCTTGCTATGATTCTGACTCTGCGGATAATGAATTCAAGGCAGGTACAGTCACCTTTAGGAATAAGATATACAAGGATGCCTGTTCAGACCGATTCACTGTGAGGGAATATTCTTGCAGGGGTGATGAATTGGTGTCAGAAATAATCGCATGCGATTTGGGATGCATAAACAGTTCATGTGTTAAGTTGAATTACCAGTGCAGCGATTCAGATGGAAACAATGAGTTTGTCAGGGGCACTGTTAGTGTTAATGATGGCTATGATACCAAGGAGTATGAGGACGTGTGCATTGATACTCAAATAGTAAGGGAATATTCCTGCAGCAATGAGAGCATGCAGCAGTTTTCCTCGGTAAAATGCGAGGACAAGTATTTCTGTTATGAGGGAAAATGCATGCTTGAGCCTGTAGAGACGAACGAAACAATAATCGATTCAAGCGATTTCGAATGCTATGACTCTGACTCAGGAAAGGATTTCTACCGGAAAGGTTTTGTGACCAAAGGAATACTTTCATTTGCAGACAAATGCCTTAATACCCGGGTGTTGACCGAATATTATTGCACAAGCACCAATAAGGTAGTGAAGGTTGTCACCCTATGCCCTGACGGCAAGGTCTGTGACCTCGGGAGATGTAAATAATTTTTGGTCCATGAGATATAAAGCGAACCTCGTTCGCTTGCCTTCCCATTCTGCTGAATGGGACCTAAAATGAACTTTGTTTATTTATATCCCGCACTGTTGGGTGGGACATAGGTTTTTATTCTTTTTATAACATTACATCCTAAGAAAAAATACCACCACGAGTCATAATTAGGTTATCTAGGTTAAACTATGAAACTGAAACGTCCAGATTCAAGCATGCGACGCACTGAAAAGCAATCCTGGTTTAGGAGGGCAGTTTCAAATGGCAAAATAGGTGCAATGCTCGTCGGCACAGTAGTCTTGCCTTTCCTTCCGGTGTCCTGGGGCAAGTTTTTAAAAAGTCCTGAGCTAAATTATAGCATGGTATCTGCCCAGGTTTCAACTTCAGGACTTACTGAATCGCCTTCCCAGGAAATCCTGCGATTAATTTATCTGTATTTTTCCACAGGAAATCCTGAACACAAAGCAAAGGCAATTACTAATTACACTAGAGATACCAGTTATCTGGACCCAGGAGCATTCACTGAAAAAATCAGGGAAAAAATAGAAGCTCATGAAAAGCTCAAGCCAGTTTATGAAAAATTTATCCCGAAGGATGGAGGCAAATTCACATTTACAGAATTCCTGAATGCCATTGAGATGGCTAAGGCCCGACCAAGGGAGGCGATAGCCACATATGGTCAGTCCTTTGTAGATTCTGTCACCGTACGTATACCTGTCAAACTGAAACTTGAATTACGCGGCACAGACCCAACAATTCTTGGAAATTTTGCCGATGCAATAAATACTAGCGTTGTAACCAAGGATGTTAACAAAATTGTCGAAAGAATAATCCAGATATTTCCCACAACTAATGTAAACGAAGCATATGTAATCACGCAAGGGCTTTATGATCTGTTCAAAGGCCTTGACGAATCCCAGAAAAAAGAATTTTATGCATTCCTTTTATCTCAAAACACCCGCATACTTCGCAGTATGGGGATTGCAGTTTCAGGCAGGTTGCTACAAAGCCCTTTGCAGGTAATCAGACAAGTCTACGAAACATGGGCCAAAGAAAAGGACCTTGTAAGGGAGACAATGTCTCAAGACGAGTCCAAACTGGTCCAGGAGATCCAGCGATTGCCTATACTTGTTCGTGAAAAAACAATGCCGGAACAGCTTGCAGTATTCGAACTTAATCCTACTGGTCTTGGCCTTGAGTATCTTGCCCAGAGATTAGCCTACGTTTCAAAAATGAATGAGTTGGTTGAAATAAGGAGAAAGGATTTAGATGTTTCTTTGCAACAGGAAGAAACACAACTCAATGCATGGTTGGAAGCGAGGTCAAAGGTAGGCGAACCTGCGGTTAATTTGGCCAGGCTAAACGAAATCTTTCAAGTAATAGAAACTGATTATCTTAACATTGATCAAAAAGCACAAGCTCTTGCAGAATATGTGAGGTCACTTCAATTTCAAAATCCATTATTATGTGCTCTGGGAATGAGATACCTTCTCACTCTTGATCAAAATTCAATGAAGTTATTTTCTACGCTTTCAGTTTCAGCATCTTCTTCAGTATCTCAACTTTCAGGGAGTAATATTGAATTTGTTTTAACGGAAATGGAACAACAGTTAATCCGGACAATGATTCCTGAAAGGCTTGATTTGGCAAGACAGTCCTGGACTGCAAACTATGCTCAATTTTTTGTAGGTTTATATGGTCCTGCCCTACAACAAGGTCAAGTAGCTGCTGCGCTTCCAACATTAACTGCTGAAGAACTTTTGGCAAGACAGGCCGCTCAGCTTCCTTCGCTTGTGGCATATTCTTTCATAAATTATTTTGAAAATGCCCAAAGAAATGGAGTCGTTTCAATAACCTCAGGAGAGTCTGCGATGGTTGCAACAACTGTTGCCCAACTTCTTGCAATTGATTCGTTGCTGGCCATAAATTATTTCAATGCAATAACTCATCTTTCAAATGTCTGCAGGGGAAACCAACAAGTCTTTAGCGAGGGCTTGAAAGAAATTAGTGTGTTTGTTGTTTCGATGTCACCACAAACTTCTCAATATGGCATGGCCTATGCATCTGCACCTGTCAACACCCGCGAGTCTGCAATGCGCCTCAGCTCTTTCTTTGATAATCTTCTTAGTTTGAAGGAGAGCGCAGTATCTGTAATGTCTCGCTATCGGTTGCTTGACGATTATTTACAAGTCAATCCTGTTCCTCCTCATGATATAAGGCAAAGAGAGGTTGGATATATCTATTCTTTGACTCCTCAGGATATGAGTGGAAATCAATTAATGCTTCCTAATCCATTTCCGCTGTCTCTTTCAAGTGTGACTTCAGGTTCTCAATTTGGAATTGGCAATGTTGGAACTTCCTTTGGGCAATATGGGGGCAATGTGACTTTGCCGCAGTTTAACTTTCTTCAAGTAAGGCCTACGGATGAGTTTAGGACTTCATTATTATCTTTTATATGGCAGTCTCAACCTATGCTGAATCCATCTAGTTATTTACCAGGTACACAAATATCTGGCCTTAGTCCTACATTGTTGCTTAAGGAAATAAGGCAGGCTATGATCTCGCCTTTTGCACCTGAATATAGTTTTGAACATCTTGGAGGTTCGGCTGCAGGTGGACTCTATGCACGAAGAGGTGTGGAAGATTGGACCACGGTTTTTGGTGGATTGGGTGCAGGTGTAACTCCTACTGGAGGTTGGGCATTCGGTGGACAAAAATCCAGTGAAAATGCATACTTGTTAGGGGGCCAGATGCTTGCGGTTCCGATTGGAAATGTTCAGCAAATGGAAGGCGGTGGCGTAAGGATTATAGGAATAGATAGCGCTGCCTTTGGGATTCAAAAGATGGATGAGGATTCAAGCAAACATCTTGCAGGGATAGTTGGACAGGTCTGGGATAAGGACAATCCAACCTCATTGTTCCTTACAACGAGCGGAGGCAAAACAGCTACAGATGAATGGATGCAACTTGAAACTTATTATCTTGATAAACAAGGAACTCTCTATAGATTAAGGGAAGGGCGTAATAGTGCAATAAGGATGTTGAATTATGCTGCTCTTGATTTAGATGAGCCGCTTAATGGTCCTGTGACGGTTGCAGCAAATGTCCAGGAAACAGATACTGGTGGATTTGCAGTTGCATTTGATGCGGGTTTAAATTCCGGATTAGCATCCATTCAGGAAGTTCCTCTTTTAACACAGGAAGGTCAACCAATGCCTAAACTCCTTGAATGGACTCCTGCTTATGGAAGAACAATGGAGCAGGATAGCAGTGGTGCAGCTACCTACCAGTTTGCAACTCCTGGAAAATTACTTAGGATAAAAAGTCCTGCCTCTAAGGACGAAGAAGATGTGTATCTTGCTCAGGACTTAGTTGGGACCTATCGCGTTGTAAAAGGGAAAGATAATATGTGGGAAGTCACTGCAGGAGCAGGAGCAGTTATCTCTTCGACTAATGAAGTTGTAAGGCAAGCTGCTGAGCAGGGCGAAAAATTTGGTTGGCGTGGAGGAGCGTTTGTAAAAAGACAGACAAGCAAGTATTCCTTTGGAGGAGGCCTCTCATATTCATCAGCTTCTGAAAACTTCAGGGAAATTGCAGTTGTAAATGAGAGGGAGAGGTATATCGCCGGTCTTAAAAGACTAACAGCAACGATTTATGGCACCAGCGGTTCACCGAAACAAAATGATCAGCAGGAGGCTGCATTTGTCGGGGGGTTGCTAAATTTGGTGGGTCAATGGAAAGAAGAGTATTCAGATATCCTACAACCCCCTACACTCGATGATGTGGACGCAGGCAAAGTTTCACTTTCCAGAAACTCCCTGGAAACCGAAACAAAGTTCGATAATTTGTTCTGGAATTTCATAGGCTTATTGAGGTGGGCAAGCGTAAATGGAACATTGAATATCTCACGAAGCACTGGCCTTGAACAAATCCTTACAGAATATGACAAGGTACAGGACGAAGTGGGTAGGGACCCTGCAAATGCAAAAAGAGTCATAGATGCTTTCAAGCAAAAATATGCCGAAAGAGTAAGGCAGATATTTGATAATTATTACCTAGGAATCTCTTTTGGAAAAGACCATTCAATTCAAGTTGATCTTCTTACTAAAGAAGATGGGGGTTTCAAGGACCAGGATCTTCAACGATTTAATACGCGTTATCTTTGGACTTTCGGAGACAGGAATTTTGTGCAGTTGTTTTCTTCTATTCCTGCATATTCACATCAGGGCCTTCCTCCAGTTGCCTTGAATGGCATTCAGATCGGGCTTAACGGTCTAGACAGTGTTTGGGTTTCACGATTTGCAATAAGCGTTGCAGTTATGATTGCTTCTGAAGAGCCTTCATTTACTGGCAGGAGAGGAGTTGATGTTTCTGCAGCTACAGTTGTTTATTCTAATGTGATTGAAGATTCGCAAAGATATCGGGCAATTAGCGCAGAGTACTTTAAGACGGGTGAAGCTATTGAAAAAGGAACGTTTAAAGATGTCCCTCCGGAGGTTTTGGCATCACTATTGGCAAAGATCGATGATCCTGATGAAGTACTTTTCACAAAAGAAATTCGGTCAAAGATACTAAACAAAGAGCAGGTGGATTTGAGTGTTCAGCAAAAAGAAGTTCTTCAGGGACTTCTGTACAATGTGTGGTATTCACCTAAAATCGATGCCTTGCAGGAGGAATTTGACGGACATTTGCGAGTTTATGCTGCAGCTAATGGATACAGATTCTTTGAAAATTCTTCTCTTACCAAGGACCAGGACTATTTGTTATATCATATAGACACTAGTTGGAAATGGAACATAGGTGCTTATGTTGAATATGCTGATAGGTTAAGAGCCTATTTGATAGGTGCTAAACGCGATTCAACTTATTTGTTTGCGGGTTCTGAAATTACTCTTGTGAATGGAAAGTTTACTCTTGGTTTGTTAGGGACTACAGCACTTGGAAGTCTTGGCGAAGGCCTTACTGATTCAAAGAGTGCAGCAGCAGCATATGCGCGCTACCAAACAAGTTATGGCCCAACATTTGATCTTGGCGCATACGTACGTTCAAGAGACCCTCGTGAATTTGCCAGATATGGTGATTTTTACCCTAGATCAGGTGCTCCTGAAGTAGGAGTATTGTTTATGGTAGGCATAGGAGACACCAAAGGAGTTCCCGCAGGCAAATCTTTGGGCGATTACCTGGGTGAGATGACTCAGAGAAGAGGGGCAATGAGTGGCAGGTAAATATTAAAATCTTGATGCTGACTAGTAGTGAGGCGAGAATATGGATTTGGACTTTATAGATTTTCTGTCAACTGAATCAAAAAGGAACAGTTTTGCACCTATGAAAAAAATAAATGTTAGTGTAAATATCAGCGATGCAAGGCTTGAAAAGAACCGTTTGTATCTTTCTTTTTCCCATATCTCTGTTTATGAACCTGACAAGAGTTTCATTCGCCTCGGCGGTGTTGCAGGTTTTCGTGGTGATGGAATCATCTCTGCATTCTCAGAATGGAAAAAATCAAAAAAGATCAGTGGGGAAGCAAGCGAGAAGATAATAAACATACTTCATTTCAGCAGTTCGATTAATTCTGTTTTTCTTGCAAGAGTTTGCGGTTTGACGCCTCCAGTTGCACAGCCTGTTGCAAAACTAGAAAAAAAATTGGCAATTGCAAGGAAAAAGAAATAGTTTTTTTTTAAATTTTTTTATCCTGTTTCATTCTTTATTTCTTCTGCCCACTTTCTATCTTTTCATCCTTAGGCTTCAGCATTGTTCTCGCAGTCAATGGTGATTTTTTACTTTTTAGTCCACTTCTAGACCAATTGTTTATCATTTTATTCCAGAATCGGACTAAAACAAAGATTTTTAAATTTTTCATGCATTAATATCTTATGGAAAACGAAAACTTCGAATCTGTTTATGCCGTTCTTGCCGAGGAGGAGATAAGAAGGAAGCAGGATGTTGAAAATTACATGGACAGGGATCTTTTTTCAACTATAAAACAAGATGTTCTCACCGAACCGCGGATAAAAATTGTCGCTGGTTTGCGCGGGATTGGAAAAACAACGATGTTGCTTCACCTTGCGAACAACACACAGAATAGCATTTTTTTCTCATTGGACCACCCTGTTTTCGAAACAGTCAACCTCTATAATTTTGTAAAATATCTCTTTACGATAAAAGGGTTTAGGAATTTTTTTATAGATGAGGCGCACAATTATCTTGCATGGTCAAAAGAGATAAAATCCCTTTATGACTGGAACAAAGGGCTGTGTTTTGTAATAAGCGGTTCTTCTGCATTAGGGCTTTATAGTCTTGATAGAAGAGCCTGTTTTTATGAATTGCCTCCACTTTCATTCTCCGAGTTTTTGAGGTATTCCAATATACTGATTACTGAAACTGTTGACTGGCGAGATTATAAAAAGAGTATGGAATTTTCAGTAAAAAGGAATCTTGAGAAAAGCCTTAACGATTATCTTAAGATGGGCGGATTTTTGGGACAACTGAATATGTCTGAAGAAAACTGCATAAAAACATTATATCTTGCAATTAGGAGAAGCATTCGCGAAGATTCTGTGATGTATGCCAAGATGAGTAAGGAAAAAGTTTATGACCTGGAGAAAATCGTCGCGTTTCTTGCATTGTCCAAACCAGGAGAACTTAGCTATAATTCTTTGTCATCGACTTTAGGAATCGGTAAAGGGACTATCATGGAGTTATTGGATATTCTGCAGAAGATGGGGGTTGTAAGAGTATTGACCCCTCTTCCTGTGAGTTCAAGTGCAGTAAGGCAGCAGCCGAAGATGATCTTTTCACATCCAAGTCTTCGATATATTGTTTCCAAAAGCATTAATTCCTTACCTGAAAAGGGAGCGATGAGAGAGGAGTTTGCAGTGTTTCATCTGGTCAATCTTGGATATGGCGTTTACACAATAAAAGGTGAAAAAAAATCTCCGGATTATATAATTAAAAAGAATGGAAAAAAGGAAATTATTGAGATCGGCGGACCATCTAAGGGAAGAAGCCAATTAACTGAAGAAGGCATTATTCTTAAAGATTACAATCTGATTGCATTGGGCTTCAGAACTCAATTTAGTCCCGTTTCTGACTAATTTCCTTATACTTTGGTCAGAAATGAGACCAGTTCTCTTTTTTTATTAGGCCAACCAGAGGGGAGCGCCCCTCTAGTTTCCCTGGGATTCCTGACTCCCCCATCTGAAAGCGACCCGATGGCTGGGAACTAACCCCTACCTTCTTTAGAGGGTGGATACAGTTCCCATATTGTGAAGGGTGGAAGG
>JBDRPL010000025.1:0-58810 GCA_043827025.1 Microcaldota archaeon | reverse complement strand
CATCAACAACATTAAACCTTTTTTGCATATGGAATACCAACGTATCATGTCTTTAAATTCTTTTTTATTCTCGCAATACACTTTGTGTGATCTGATTCTATTTCGTGTTCCCATAAACGCACTACTTTCCATCCTTTCTTTTTCAGCAACAGGTTTACTCTTTTGTCCCGTTTTATGTTTTCACTAATTTTTTTGATCCAAAATTTTAGGTTGGAGGTAGGTTGATTGAAACATTTTGGACATTTATGCCAAAAACAGCCGTCTATGAAAATTGCGACTTTCTCATTTACAAATACAATATCTGGTTTTCCGAGTAATTCGTAATGAATCCGATATCCCCTGGACCCTTTTGAATAAAGAAGTTGACGGACTATAAGTTCAGGTTTCGTATTTGTCCCCCTGATCCTAGACATGTTATAGCTTCTTTGTTTCTTTGTCAGAACATCAGTCATTTCTATCTTAGTTAGTATATTAAGAACTGTTTTTGAATTGTAGCATCGCTCGTTCTCTCCTTCGTCGTGCTCATTTTAATCCTTTCCTCCGTACTCGACACAAAAGCAATTTAATGGTCAAGCGGCTTTCAGCCGTTCGGTCTGCGACCTGAAACCAATAAAATGCCTTTCCAATAAATCGACACGTCGATTTATGGGCCCATTGTTCTGCGGAACAATTGGGTGGTCTGCGTTCGGAGTCGCTAAAGCTAAAGGGAATAAAAATCGCACCGAACGAGCTCCGCTGGTTTTCGGTTTCCGAAAACCTCCTTCTTCGCCCTCTTAACCAAAAATGAGCAGGGCAAAGAATTGGAGGTTTTTGACATGAAGGTAACGGAAATAAATCTGAAGGATGTAATAGAAACGGAAGAATGGGAAAGAAAGGGAGTATACTCCGATGGAAGGGTATACTATTTCACGGGTGAAAAGGATGCAGAACTTTAAGAACCTGAGAGTGTATGAAGAGGCGTTCCGCCTCTCAAAGGATGTTTTTGAGTTCATGGAGGACAAGAAGATGAGCTTCAGGGCCAAAGAGCAGTTGCTGGCCTCGGTTTCATCAATCTGTGCCAACTTGGCAGAAATGGGGGCTTTTGAGTCTAAGGCGCAAATGAAGCAGAAGCTCATAACCTGCATAGGGGAAGCCAACGAATCTGAGTTCTGGCTTGATCTTTGCCATTCTCTGAAGGTTATTCCCCAAAGGGAACATCTGGGCTTCATGACCGCTCTGATGAAGGTAAGGTCAATGCTCTGTAAGCTCAAAAGCTCAATAGAAGAGGGTGATCAAAAGGAATAATAAATAGATTACAGTAACGCTAAGACTGAAGACGTGTCAGTAAACCGGAAACAGATAACCGACAACTGACTACTCTCCTTCGGTCAGCTAAATGCCGTGTCTCAGGTACAAAAGGCACGCTTAGCGGAGCAAGCAGACAAAAAAAGAGGTGAAGACGATGAATGAAAAAAGAGGTTTCGAAAACTTCAGGGCCCAAAACCCATGGAATTCGAAACCAAAGAAAAACAATAAGAAAACCGGAAACCAAAAACGGGCAACTACCGTCGAAGTTTCTGGAAACTGTGAACCGAAAACTGAAAACAAAATTAGCTTACTGGGCCCTGAGGGAATTGAACCCACCGTCTTTGCCGTTCTCACCACCACGAGATCAACACCAAACTAAAGTTTGGGCGGCCCGATGGAACGAAGTTCCATGGGCGCAGAGAACATATTTGTTCTCTAGCGTCTCGGACTAAGGGGCGCACCCCTTGGGCTGAGATGTGAAGGCAACGTCTTACCGATCGACTAAGGGCCCTTTTCAATAGAAAAGGGAGACCCGCATTTGCCAAGAAAGCAAATCCAAGGTCCCATAAGAAGAGTCTTATGAGATAAAAATAAAAATATAGCCCTAACCGGATTTTCGTATTGCACCTTCTTGTTGCAAGAGGTGCGAAACCGATTGGTTTTGCATCCGTGGTCGCAAGAGGTGCGGAGCCCGCTGGGGCTCTGCTTCGAACCGATGTCAATGGAGTCAAAGTCCACTATCCTTAACCGCTAGACGATAGGGCTATAATATAATAAAAGAGCTGGGAAGAATTTAAAAATAATAGTTAAAACTACAAAAGCTGGATTCCTGCTTCTGTAAGCTTTTGTATCATCTCAGGAGGCCAAATACTTGCATGAACTTCGCCAATGTGTGCCTTTTGAAGTAGTAGCATGCATAATCTGGATTGGCCAATTCCCCCGCCTATTGAAAGAGGAAGTTCACTCTCTATTAACATCCTGTGGAAAGGCAATTGACGCCTATCCATTGCATCTCTGATCATAAGTTGTCGAACTAAAGAAACAGGATTAACCCTTATGCCCATGGATGAAAGTTCAAATGCACATTCAAGAATGGGATTCCATACTACGATATCTCCATTCAATCCTTGCTGTTGCTTCCCCTTATTATCAGTCCATTCAGTTGCCCAGTCATCATAATCAGGTGCACGGCCATCATGAGTAACGCCACTTATAGGCAATACAGCTCCGATTCCGCTTATGAAAACTGCGCCCATTTCCCTTGCAACTTTGTTTTCTCTTTCTTTAGGAGTTAGATTTGGATATTGTTCTTCCAAATCAATTGCAGTTATGAATTGAAGATTATCTGGAAGATGAGGAGTTAAACTAAATCTATCGTGAATTTCCAACTCAGTTGCCTTAATGGCTGCAAAAATGTTCCTAACTACTTCATGAAGAAAACGTATGTTGCGATCTCCCGCAGAAATAACACGTTCCCAATCCCACTGATCGACATATGCCGAATGCATATTACCCAGTTCTTCATCTCGCCTTATTGCATTCATATTGGTCCAAATACCTTCACCAGGCCTATAACCATATCTTCTAAGCGCATCCCTTTTCCATTTTGCAAGAGAATGCACAATTACAACATCTCCGTTTTGAGCATCTGGAATATCGAATGAAACTGCACGTTCAGTTCCATTCAAATCATCGTTAAGACCGCTTTTTCTTGGAACAAAAAGAGGTGCGCTGGCTCTTTCCAAATTCAAAGCATTGGCAAGCTTTTCCTGGAACAACTCCCTGGTGAATTGAATTGCCAGCTCAGTTCTTCTTACATCTAATTTTGGTCTGTAGGTTTTAGGAATAACGAGTTTCATGGAAAATGATAATCAAAAGAAATGTTTATAAAAGTGATTTTATTTGGAAAAAAGAAAATTAATATTGCCTCGCCACATATTGGTAAATTGTTGCTTTCTTTCCGCATACAACGCATTTCTCGTTCTTTGGAACTTCTTCTGAATCGAACAAAGAACCTCTGACATTGCCATGCGTCTTCTCCTTTATGGCATCAGCGCATGCTTCGCCTTCTTTTCTGTCTGTACAGAATGCAACTCTTGCGAATCCGCCTCTTTCTAGGTAAATATTCAGCTCTTCAATATCCTTTGCCTTGTGCAACATTTTATTGAACCATGCGTCTGCATTCGAAACAAGAGTTGTGAGTATGTCCTTCTTTACCTCTTCAATCATATGATTCAACTCGCTCAACTTTACTTTGCATTTCTCCTTCTTATCCCTTCTGAACAGCATCACACAACCTTCTGCCATATCCCTTTCGCCAATCTCAAGGCGAATAGGAACACCTTTCATCTCCCAGTAATTGAACTTGAATCCTGGCCTTTCATTGCTTGAATCATACTTCGCTTTATAATCAACAAGATGAGTCTCAATCATCTTGACGCAATAATCATCAACCTTGGCATTGTTGTCGTTCTTGTAAATCGGAACTATCACAACCTGAACTGGGGCCAAATCAAACGGAAGTACAAGGCCTTTATCATCCCCATGAATGGAAATCAAAGCAGAATAAATCCTTGAGATACAAGGGCCGTAACAAGTCTGCCAGCCATATTCTGCATTCCCCTTCTCATCCATATATTTCAGGCCAACTGCTTTTGAGAAGTTTTGGCCAAGCATATGTGTTGACGGTAATTGTAGTGCTTTTCCATCAGGCATCAGGCTATCTGCTGCATAAGTATCAACAGCACCTGCGAACTTGTCCCATTGAGGCCTTTTGAAGAATAAAAATGGAATGCCGAATTTTCTATGAATGACATTCTCAGCCATCTGCATATCCTCTTTTACCTGTGCAAATGCATCTGCTTCAGTTGCAAACACGTTGTGCGCTTCAATCCAATGGAACTCTCTAGAGCGAATAAATGGACGGGTTGCTTTGGTTTCATATCTCCAAACTTGGCAGCTCTGATATATTTTCAAAGGAAGGTCCTTAACGCCCTGAATCCACAAAGCATACATTGGATACATTACCATTTCTGAAGTTGGCCGCATTGCATATCTCTGCTCCAATTGATTTTTTCCTGCATGGGTGACCCAATATGCTTCTGCTGAAAATCCTTCAACATGCTCTGCTTCCTTCTTCAAACTATCTTCGGGTATCAAAGAAGGAAACCAGGCAGGAGCATGGCCATTCTTCTCCAACTCTTCTTCGTAAATAGAATACATTCTCTTCATTGTTGAAACTGACCAGGGCATGAAAACAACGAATCCTTTCAAGGAATACCTAAGGTCTGCCAATTCAGCCTCTTTCACTATGGTATTATACCATTCTGAAAAATCAGTTCTGTCAAGTTGCATGCCTAAATACATAGATAAGACGTTTTAAAAATTTCACCTCCCATTGTCTAAGCTATTTGGGTGTACGTATGGACATAGAAACAAAGATAGAGCTTGTCAAAAGAAAGCCGACTGAAGAGATTGTCACAGAAGCAGATTTACTAGAGATATTCCAAACCTATACACACCCTCAGCACTATATTGGATTCGAAATATCCGGAATGGTTCATATTGCAGCGGGATTGTCAACAGCCTTGAAGATAAATGATTTGCACAAGGCAGGATGCAAGTGTATGATATGGTTAGCCGATTACCATGCCTGGATCAATGGGAAATTAGGCGGAGACCTTGAACTGATCCAAAAGTTTGGAGAAGGGTACTTCAAGCACGCATTCGTATCACTTGGGCTTGATGAAGACAAAGTGGAATACAAGCTATCTTCAAAAGTTTATGACAATGAATTTTGGGCAGATACCCTGAGGATTGCCAAAGACACTACAATAAATAGAATGATGAGGTGCACAACAATAATGGGAAGAACTGAAAGCGATTCACTTCCAAGTTCTGCAATTTTCTATCCTGCAATGCAGGCTGCAGACATACTTAGGTTAAATGTTCAAATAGCTCATGCAGGTATGGACCAAAGAAAAGTGCACATGCTTTTGCGAGAAGTTGCGCCAAAGTTCAACAAGAAATTCGTTGCAATGCACACACACCTATTACCCGGGTTGCAGGGACCAGGAAGAATGGAAACTGAATTGGATAAAAAAATGAGCAAATCCAAACCCGACTCATCAATATTCTTGCATGATTCACCTGAGGAGATTGAAAGGAAAGTAAAGAAGGCGCATTGCCCTCCAAAGGAAACAAAAGGCAATCCAATTTATGAGATTGCAGAATATTTGATACTAAGAGATAGGAACCTAAAGATAGAAAGGCCTGCAAAATTCGGCGGAGATTTGGATGTCAACCTTGAAGAATTGACAAAGGTTTACATTGAAGAGAAATTGCACCCCATGGATTTGAAAAATGCAGTTGCAAAGGAATTGGTTGCAATGCTTAAGCCTTGCAGGGATTATTTTGAGAAGCATTCTGAGTACATGAAACAGCTTGAGCAAATAAAAATAACAAGGTGAAAGTATGGATGACAAAAAAGCTTGGGGAGAATGCAAGAAATACATGGACTCTTTAGTTGCAATATATTCAGATGCAAAAAACACTTCTGAAAAAAGGTCCGAGGCTCTCTCAGGCTTAATGAGGTTCGCCTATGGAGTACGAGATTACGCAAGTGTTACCACTGATGAAGTTTACAAGAATCCAGATCCAAAGATAAGGCTTGAGTACGTAAGGATAAACTCCTATTGGTCTGATTACAGGATAAAACCTACAATGCAATGGCTTGCTGCGAACGATAAGGATGAAGAAGTCAGAAAGGCAGCTGCAGCGATTGTTTACAGGATCGAAAACCAGATACGTGACAATACCGAAGTAAATTCAATGTACAAGCGCAGATAGTTTCACAATAATAGAATTTATCTTTCCTTTCGACCTGTTCAGAGTTTCCATTACCTCTTCCGTAGTTATTTCTTTTTTACTCAAACCACATGCAAGATTGGTCACAGTTGCCAAACCAACAAATGGAATGCCGAGCTCATGCGCCAATATAACTTCATATGCACAGGTCATGCTGACTAAATTCGCACCCATTTTCTGAAGGGCTTTTATCTCAGCTCTCGTCTCAAATCTCGGACCAGGCATTGTTGCAATTATGCCGCCTTTTTTCAAAGAAACTTTTGCTGATTTTGCAGCTTTCATCACAAGTGCTTGCAGCTTCCTGTTAAATGGCTCTGTGAAATCAACGTGCTTCATCCCCTGGGAGAAACTATCATAAAAGGTAATGGGAGTGTTAAATCCAAGGAAATCATCCAAAAGAACAATGTCGCCTGGTTTGTATTTTGACATTCCACCCGTTGCATAGCTTGCAATAACTGCTGATGCGCCCAATTTCTTCAATGCGTAAATATGGTCCTTGTAATTTATTTTGTGCGGAGGGACATGATGGCCTTTTCCATGCCTCGGGACGAATAGGACAACCCCATTGCCAATTTTGACCTTATCAACCTTTACGGTCCCATATGGAGTTATTACATCCATTTCATCAATCACATTCCCTAAAGAATAAAATCCGCTTCCTCCGATTACTGCAAGCATGATAAATAAACAGAAAGCATATATTTAATCATTGCAGTGGATGAGTCTTGAGCCACTCTATTGTTTCATCAGGCCCTTCCAATAGCTTTTCAAACAGCAAATAGGAATCAATGCTTATTTTTCCATTTACTTTTTCTGCCAGTTGCTTCATTATGAATTCCTTTATTGAAAGATTCTCGGTTCTTGAGCTTCTGATCTTTTCTATCTTCTCCCGTATGCTTGCGGATTCAAAGTCATTGTCAATGTAGACATTTTCCCTCATTGGAAATGAAATGTCTTTTGAATCCAGACCTTCTTTCAAGGTTCCTTTGATTTTTATCTTGATAATTGAATCCGGATTCGCTTGTTTTAATTCAATGATCTTCTGGTCAACAGCTGACTTTACTTCCTGGATGCCAGCTCCACTGAAAATTAAATCCTCAAAAAAGAATTTCCTGCTGCCGAAGTCGATTGTTTCGAAGGTTCTTGTTTTCGTATCATATAACAGGTAAACCTTTGGCTCTGTTTCGTCCTTCTTTAATTGAGTTAAAACTGTACTACCGGGAATAAGAAATTTTCCATTTAATTTTGATTCTCTTTTGTGAATGTGACCGTTTATTATTAAGTCGAATTGCAAAGGTTCAAGCTCTTCCAAGGATAATTCATTGTCTGAATTCGAGCCCAATTCTTTTATCGATTGGTGGATTACAAGGATTTTGAATGCATCTTCTTTTGGCGAATAATTTTTCATAACCGTCTTGATTGCTGTGCTTGCCAATTCCTCAGGCACACTGCTCATCCCGAAGATTTGTAGTTTTTCTCCGTTCATTTCGATTTGTTTTTCAGTTCCGTGCAGGTATTCCAAAACACCTGCGTTTGCTAGAAGTTGCACTGGGTTGATCATGTCCTTGCTTCTTCTTTCATGATTGCCGAAGATTGCGATTACAGGTTTCTTCAGCTTCTTGAATAATTGGAGAGCTTGGTTGATTGTTTCGAGTTTTGGAACCTTGATGTCAAACAGGTCTCCTGCATGGATTATTACATCTGCCTTCTGATCTGCGTCAAGCAATGCCTTCTCTGCATGTTTTAATGAATCGTCCTCGAAACGGGAATAACCGAGATGCGTGTCACCGAGAATTGCTATCTTCATGAGGATTCATTTGTGAGCAGGAAGTTAAAAGCCTTGTTGCAGGATTCTGCTAAAACTTTTAAATCCGTGCCCCCATAGTTTTAAAAAAATAAACGATGTGAATAAGGCATGGGGAATGAACTTTTATTCGCAATAGTAGCAATAGCTGCGATATTGGTAGTTACTTATTTGGTAACAAAGTAAATCATATACGGGCCCGTAGCTCAGTCAGAAGCGAAGCATTCGCTTTTTTCATGAAGCTTTGCTTCCTGAAACGGTTGGAGCGTTCGACTGATACCTTTCTTTTGGGGCGACTAGCTTTTCTTTCCAAAAGAAAAGATGGTCATCGAAAGGTCTTGAGTTCAAATCTCAACGGGCCCAATTTTCCCTTGTTTCGTGTCCAGCGTCCTGGGTTTTGCAGCGTGGAAAATTGGGGTGCATTTACCGAGCCATGCGAGGTAAATCCAAGGCCCAATATCTACTTATTGTCTCAGGTTTTGGGTTCTGGGTCCGACAAATCGAAGAATCCGATTTGTGGACCATTGTTCGTCGCTACGAACAATCGGTCTCGAGATTTGACGACAGGAGACAAATTGATTTTTATTCCTTGCTAATTAACATTAAATAGTGAAACCAGATCCTAAAAACCCAAGGACATTGCTTAGAGCAGCCATAATACTGGTGTTGGCCTACTTCCTATTCACAGCAGGAATGCATCCTGAGTTCATAGTTTTGATATTGCTTGTATATGCGGGATTCTGGGTTTTCAGAGGCAAAATAAAAAGATACATAGAACAGAAGCTCCATCTGCACATTCCAAATTTTAAAAATTGGCCAAAATGGGCAAAGACAGTAATTACATTCGCACTTCTTATTACAGCTTACCTCATCCTAAAAGAATTTGTATATCTTGGATTTTCCCTAGTTGGAATAGAATTAAAAGTAATGATTGAAACTTCAATGATGCAAATTGTAAAATAAACATTATTTCATCAATATCTTCGGCAACTCGGCATGGCATTTCTGATAGAATTCAAGGAATGCTGCTGTTTCATCTTTTATGTATTCCTCTATCTTGTCAAAATCTCTATCCGTGTACCATTTGGCAATATGCGAGCCATCTGTCTTCTTGTTTGTGAAATTATGCATTCCACAGCCCTTGAACTGGCCTTTGTTCAATATAACAAAAAGAGGCTGAATATCTATGGAAGGAAAGGAATATGCCAAATCACCATACTGCTCCAAATCAGGAATCTTATGTTGCTTGCATTTTGCCTTCAAAAACATCCTTTCAAAATTAAGGTTATTGCCAATCGGAACAAAATCCCAGGGCCTGAACAGACAGACGAACTTCCGAAGTATCGCTTCCTCGTTAGAATCCCATTCCTTGAATATGCGAAGCTCTCCAAGCGGCTTGCCAGTATGCTCTTCGATCTGCTGGAATTGAATCGTTATTATCTTGTCAGAAACAGGATCCGGCCTTACACCTGTGCTATATGTTTCTATATCAAGGTAAAAGTATTTGGCCATGAATAAATTAGTCAACAAAGGATTATATCTTTTTAGTTCGAAAAAGAAACAACAAGGACAAGGTGAAACCTATGACAAAGAAAAAAGAGACTACACAGACAACGAATCTTGGCGAAAATTTAAAGGACCTGAACCAGATAGCAAAGGACATGGGGATTGTATTCAAGAACATCCATGCATCCAAGGTCACAATAGAATCAGCAGAAGGAAAGATTGTGATTGATCCTGAAAGCTGCCAAGCAACTGTAATGAAAGGATACGAATCATTCGGAATAAACTTCAGCATAAAAGGAAAGGTTGTTGAGGGGAAGCTGGAATTCTAGATTTGTCCATCTATCCTCTGAGCAACAGCCCTCATTTTATTTATCCTGTTCGCCAAGTCGAATTGAAGCTCTTCGAATGATTCGTCAAGCGTTGGTGCCCTGAGTCTGTACAACCGCCCTAACTTGACTACGAGGCCATTTCGTATAAAGAGATTAAGATGATAGATTATCGCAGCCTGAGTCACTTTTGTCTGATCTGCAATATCTTTGCTAGTTATTCCTTCGCCATTCTTCGAAGCTGCTATGATGCTTTTAAAAATAAATGTTGCCAAGTCTTTCTCATCATCTGCAAAACCCAATGCTTTGCAAATCCAGGCAATGTCCTCGTCAAGAGTACTATGCTCCTGAGGACGATTCAGGAAAATAAAGACGATTCTCTGAGTTCCTTCAGCCATATAAATTAAACAAGCAACGATATATTTAAAAATACTTCTAATAATTTAATAATTTGTTAAAATATTTAAGAAATTGTTAAAATAGCTGAAATCGGTGTTAAAATGGAATTACCTAAAAAGGAAAAACCAACGGAAATCGCAAATGAAAAGAAGGAGCTATTGGAAAAGCAAAAGGAAGAGCTCATAGAGCATAAGGAACAGAAATTGCTCTCAAACAAAAAAGTTGACGAACTAACGAATGACCTCAAGAGGGTGATGGCAGAGTTTGACAATTACAAGAAAAGAAGCGAAAAAGAGAAGTTCGAGTTTGCAAGGATCGCGAATGCGGAAATCATCAAGCAACTGCTGAATGTCCTGGACGAGCTGGAGATAACAATGCAGCATGTCAAGGACAAGGGAGTGGAAATGGTTTATGCAAATCTTGTGGCAATCCTCAAGGCCAACGGACTGGTCGAGATGAATGACAAGAAATTCGACCCATACAAGCATGAGGCAATAAAACAAGTGGAAGGGGATGATGAAGGAAAAATAATTGAAACAATAAAGAAAGGATATACATTGAATGGAGTTGTGCTAAGGCATGCTCTTGTAATAGTAAGCAAAAAAAAGTAAGCAAAGAAGGTGAAACGCATGGTTGACGAAATAAAGAATCATATCATGGAAAAGGAAAAAGAAATAACCAAGGAAGAAATACAGAAAGTGCTCAAGATGAAAGAAGTGTTTGACAAGACCATGATAATTGGGATCGCATCCTAAAATGGAAGAGAAATGAAAAAAATAAAGAAAATGAAAAAAAATGGTGATGAAAAACGACATTGAAATTTTAAAAAAAATTTCAATGATAAAAATTTGAGGTGAAATTTTTATGACAAAGATAATTGGAATCGATTTGGGAACAAGTAATTCAGCAGCAGCAGTATTGGAAGCAGGAAGACCTGTAATAATCCCTTCAGCAGAAGGAATTACACAATATGGAAAGGCATTCCCAAGCTATGTTGCAATAACAAAAGATGGGCAGAGGATATTGGGTGAACCAGCAAGACGACAATCTGTAACCAATCCGACAGGAACAGTTTCTGCTTTCAAAAGAAAGATGGGAACTACCTTCAAATATAATATTTACGGAAAGGACTATTCTCCACAAGAGTTGTCTGCTTTCCTATTGCAGAAGATAAAGAAAGATGCAGAGGCATTTGTTGGCGAACCCGTCACAAAAGCAGTGATCACAGTTCCAGCTTACTTCAATGACAACCAAAGGCAGGCAACAAAGGATGCTGGAGAGATTGCAGGATTGGAAGTTGTTCGATTAGTGAACGAGCCAACAGCCGCATGCCTTGCATATGGATTGGATAAGGCAGGAAAGGACATGAAGATACTTGTCTTTGACCTTGGTGGCGGAACGTTGGATGTTACAATCATGGATTTCGGAGGCGGAATCTTTGAAGTGAAGTCAACAAGCGGAGACACCCAGCTTGGTGGAACAGACATGGATAAGGTCGTCACAGAATTCCTTGTAGATGAATTCAGAAAGCAGACGAACATGAACATCGACAAAAATGACGAGTCAATGATGAGAATGAAGGAGGCAGCTGAAAAGGCGAAAATTGAGTTGTCAACAACATTGAACAGTGAAATAAATTTGCCGTACTTGTTCGAGAAGCACCACTTCAAATACAATTTGACAAGAGCGAAGCTAGAGGATTTGATAAGGCCGATAGTTGAAAGATGCAGAACGCCAGTCGAGCGCGCAATGAAGGATGCTAAATTAACAGCTGCACAAGTTGACAAGATAATCCTTGTTGGCGGACCTACGAGAATGCCTATTGTCCAGAAGTTCGTAGAGGATGTTGTTGGCAAAAAGGTGGAGCATGGTGTTGACCCAATGGAATGTGTTGCAAAAGGTGCAGCAGTCCAGGCAGGTGTTTTGGCAGGAGAAGTAAAAGATGTGCTTTTGCTTGATGTAACCCCATTGTCCCTAGGTATCGAAACGCTTGGAGGAATTTTTACAAAACAAATTGAAAGGAATACAACCATCCCATCCAAGAAAAGCCAGGTATTTAGTACTGCAGCTGATAGCCAGCCTGCAGTTGACATCCATGTATTGCAAGGAGAAAGGCCAATGGCAAAGGATAATGTATCACTAGGTAAATTCCAACTTGTGGGAATCCCTCCGGCACCTCGTGGGGTCCCACAAATAGAAGTGACCTTTGACATAGATGCAAACGGCATACTGCATGTGTCAGCAAAGGATCTTGGAACTGGAAAAGAGCAGTCAATGAGAATCACTGCGCCCAACAAAATGAAAGATGATGAGATCAAAAGGAAGATGAAGGAAGCCGAGGAATATTCTGAAGAGGATAGGCAGGAGCTGGAAAGAGTCCAGGCAAAGAACGAAGGTGAATCGCTAGTATACACTGCAGAAAAGACTTTGAAAGACCTGGCGGATAAAATACCTGAGGATTCGAAAAAGAGAGTACAGGAAGCTGCTGATAAGCTGAAGGAAAGCCTGAAGACTGATGATACTGCAAAGATAAAGGCGGACACCGAAGAGCTTACGAAAATCATTCAGGAAGTCGGAACCCACATCTACCAACAGGGCCAGCAAAAGGGAGAGGGCGAAGGCCAAGCTGGAGAAGGAAGCGAAAAGAACGACGAGAATGTAGTTGATGCAGACTACACAAAGGTTGAGGATGATAAAAAGAAAAAGTAGTCCTCCAATTTTTTTCTTTTATATTTTTAAAACAATCATAACAGCTAGTATTTTCTGGTGAATACGATGGCGATGAAACAAAAGATGCGAGGATCCGAGCTTATAATTGGCAAGAGAGGCGAACTTTATCATATAAACATCTCAAGAAAAGACGGAGTTCCGCCAAGAACTCTTGTGACCGGGGATCCCCAACGTGTACGAGATATCGCAAAATTCTTTGATAAATGCGGGAAGATTGATGGGGAAAGATCAAATCGCGAATACCTGACAGTATGGGGCAATTACAAAGGAAAACAGGTTGCAGTCATGGGAACCGGGATAGGGACAGATAATATAGAAATCGCTCTTTTGGAGCTTCACGCAGTTCATGAGTATGATCCTGAACAAGACAAATGGGAAGAACCTCCTGAAAAGATGAGAATAATACGATTCGGGACATCTGGATCTCCACAAAAGGATATTGTGCTTGGAATGCTTGGAATCGGAGAACATGCAATAGGGCTGGACAATACGGGCATAACATATCTACACATGCCTGCAGACAAATACACGAGCGTGAGACAAACTAGGTTCACACCCGGCAACAAAACCGCAGACGACATACTTGCTAGCGTAGATTCTGAGATGGACCTGAAAATTATTCCAATCGTTATTCCATATGTAAGCACTGCAACCCCATCCGTAGTTCGTGCATTGATTAATGTGGCACAACGATTAGGCGCACCATATGAGACAGGGATAATCACGAGTGCATCCGGGTTCTTTGGAAATCAGGGAAGGCAGATAGGAAGGGCTTCCAACATATTGATTCCGAATCTTCAGAAAATGCTTGCAACGATAAATGTACAGACTGAAGACGGAAGGACGATAAGAACCGTTGCAAACGAGATGGAATCAAGCGCCTTGTTCAGGATTGCTGGTGAGATACTTGGGTATGAAGTCGCAACAGTATGCTCAGTAATTGCAAACAGGGCAGAAGGCGAATTTATAAGCCTTGAAACATATCAACAATCATTCCAAAACGGAGTGAAGGTTGCTTTGGAAGCACTAGTCGAATAAAAAGAGGAAACCATGCAAAAAGATTACCATAAGGTCCTTGAAATCAAGAAGGATGCAACGCCTGAGGAAATAAAGAAGGCGTACAGGAGACTTGCATTGCTGTATCATCCTGACAAGAATAAGGATGTGAAGGCAGAAGAAAAATTCAAGGAAATAAATGAAGCATATGCTGTACTCACAGGGAAGGAGAAACCAAGGAAGATAATCAAATATCATGCTAAATATCACAAGCGAAACAAGAATGCCGTCTGGATATGGGAGGACGAAATATTCAGCATATGGAACAATATAATGAGAGACAGAAAGAATAACATGTATAGGTAAGGATGATGATAGAATGGCAACCAAACGCGATTACTATGAAATACTCGGGATTCCAAAGACTGCCAGCGTTGAAGACATAAAAAAGGCATACAGAACCCTTGCAATGAAACATCACCCTGACAAAGGAGGAGATGCTGAAAAATTCAAGGAATTGTCAGAAGCCTATGCAGCATTGTCCGACCCTAAAAAGAAATCAACTTACGACCAATACGGCCATGCAGGATTCGACCAGATGTATTCGCAGGAAGATATTTTTAGGGGCGCGAACTTTCAAGATATATTCAGGGATTTCGGATTCGGTGACAGTATTTTCGGAAACATGTTTGGAAATATGTTCGGCGGACAGGGAAGCCGTAGACGCGGAGATTATGGTTCTGACCTTGAAACTGAAATACAAATAACACTTGAAGAAGCTGCAAGAGGAATCAAAAAAGAACTCAGGCTCAACAGGAATGCGCCATGCGAAAAATGCAATGGAAGTGGAGCGGATTCAAAAGGTTCTGTGAAGAAATGTGCCAGCTGCGGAGGCAGAGGTCAGGTCCAGCAGACTCGGGCAATGGGTGGGATGAGATTCGTAAGCGTAGTGACTTGCCCAAAGTGCAGGGGCGAAGGACAAACAATTGACAAGCCATGCACTGAATGCGATGGTGAGGGCAAGAACAGAAAAAAGGAAAAGATAAATGTCAGCGTACCTGCTGGAATCCATGATGGAATGACTTTAAGGTTAAGTGGAATGGGCGAATGGGGCCGGGATGGCACAGGCGACCTGTATGTCACAGTTTATGTGCAGAAGCACAAGCAATTCGAAGTTGAAGGCAATGACCTTTGGATCGAAATGCCAATATCAATAACCCAGGCAATAATTGGTGAGGAAATTGCTGTTCCGACACTTTTTGGAAGGGCAAATGTGAAGATTCCTGGAGGCACCCAAAGCCATACGATATTCAGATTGGCTGGAGAGGGATTGCCAGATATAAATTCTCATCGAAAAGGGGACCAGATGGTCAAGGTTGTTATCCAAATACCAAAGAAGATAAATCAAAAACAGAAAGATTTGCTCAAAGAATTTGAAAAACAAGGAAAAAAGGAAGGCGGGTTCTTTGGATTTTAAGGCCATCAGAGTAATTTTGAGAAAATGGCTTGTGCCTACTTTATATTTTTTCTGAGCAAAACCAGGGCTTCCTTCGCAGTCTTGTTTTTCAATTTAAGTGCTTCGGTGACATGGTCCTTGCAAAGGCAGAGTTCGTTCGAAGGCTGCCAACTGGGGAGAATGCCCTTCTCCTTTTTTTTACGCTCTTGTTTGTCTTCCGTGGTTTCCTTGAAACGAACAAAGTAATACGTCAGGTTTGGAAAATCATGTATTCTTCTTCCACAGACTTCACATATTGGAGGTTCCATGACACTACTTGCAGTTTACCTATTTAAAACTTTTTTGTTTGCGCAACTTTGCACCCCACGTAAAAACCCCAAACTTAAAATCGCTCAATCATAAAAGTTTAGGTGCAAAAAATAATCTATTCAAAATATATAAAAAGTTGTGGCAATAAATAATTAAACAATGAAAAAATTGATATTTGTAATTCTGGTGCTGATCCTTATTTTCGGATGCCTTGGCAATACCAGGCGAGTCATAATACTGGACAGTGGAAAGGATAGCAATGAATCAATTAGCAATGAAACTTTGAATCAGACGCTGGAGAATCTAACTGTTTTCATTGGAAACGAAACAGTACTGGCCATGGAAAATGAATCAACACAAAATATTAGTGAAGATGATACTAGGGGTATGATAAATGAAATAATCAAAGAAACTGAGAAAAACGACCTTGTGGAAGTACCAAAGATTCCAGAATATGTCCAATCAAAAAAACAAAGTTCAATAATACTGAGAAGAGATATGATTGTACGGGATGGCAAGGATATTGAAAATGGCGAGCACAGATGGATAACTCATGAATACCTGAATATAAGCGGGAAATTGATGACAAAAAATAACATGAATTACATAATGAATGATTCAAAGGTCAGTTGGAAGATAAGCAAGACATATTCATATTTATACCGGCCCAACAGGCAGTTGGAAAAATGGTGCAGCATCGACAGGACACTTGAAAGCGAAGGAGATAAAGGAATTTCAGCAAGCAGCGTGAAATACACCAACGATTCATTCCAGGTTTTATTTACAATTGAAGCCCTGTCTAGGTTAAATGATTCGTGCAATGACCGAAATTATGACAGAATGATTACGCTAAGGTATTATCTGGATATGCCCATGGATTCAACTATTGGACAAATTCTGGAATATAATTTTGGAAGGAAGCTTGATTACATAGAGGACCCGTTTGGCGCAAATGAAAGCACAATTGAATATGACCCGGGTGAGGTCAAGATTCCGAAAGAAAGGAACCCGTCCTGGGAAATAACGTGGAATTTTAGAGAATGAAGTATTCACAGGTTTACACAAAAAGATACACTTAAAAATATTGGCTGGTAAAGGGATTGTATGAGTGACGGCACTAGATACGTAAATGCATTACCCGGGAAATCACAATTGAGTTCTTCACATGGGGCACAAAGGACATTTAGGGCACAACAACTAGGACTCGACATAGCCAGCGCCTCAGTAACTGAAAGACTAGAACACATATCCAGAACACTCTTAAGTATACAACTAACGTGCTCCAAAAAAGAAATCATGGTGGATTTGACAGCATTGCTTAAGAGAAATGAAGCAAAGGCAAGGTGTACTGAAAAAGAGTATTGTGAATTAAGGCTTTTGGCACACGCTATATGGAGAGAAACTTCGGGTCCAAAAAACCCAAAGAAACTCTTTGTATTGGTAACTGAAGCAATTCAGGAACCTGATGAAAATCCAGCGATACCTGCATTTAAAAGAACACAAGACCTGCAACTCGTAAATTCTGCAAAAATGCTGTTAACTACTGTGTTTACTAAATTATTGACACTTTATAGAGAAGTCCAGGATGAAGGGATGGGTTTAAGATTAATCGAAGATGATGAAGAATTTGAAGAAGCGCCTGATGATGAGAGAACTGATCCCAATCAGACTCAAAGGCCAACTATGGATTTGGATACGATTAGGCAAAAGATTATTTCTGCTGATCCAAATGCTAAAATACAGAAGATGGGTTTATATGCTATAGAAAACGAAGAGCAGATCACATTCAGTTTAGGCAATTTTGGAATAGTAGGGATTGTAACAATAAGCAGACAAGGAGAAAATATATTACTGACAGGCAACATGGTTGGCGACGAACCAACTACATGGAGCTATGAGCTCAATCAATTCCGCGAAGGTGCATGCCTTCTGCTTGGAAGAGCAGAAATTGCACAACTGCTAGATTGCGGTGAAAGTCGGGCAATGAGCGCTAAGCAAATGGCAATAACCATGGAAGGCGAAACACTGGTTGTTACAGATATGGGCCAAGGACCGCTTCAAACAGACTGAATTAATAACTTTATTTTCTATATCATACCATGCCAAAAACAAAGGCTCTCTTTGAAAAGATCGATTCCGAAAAAATCAGATGCCTTGCCTGTTGCAGATATTGCCAAATACCCGAAGGCCAATCTGGGTTCTGCGGTGTGCGGGTCAATGAAAAAGGCAAGCTAAAACTCACTGTGTACGCAAGGCCTTGCGCAGTCTACGTTGACCCTGTTGAAAAAAAACCAGTGTTCCATTTCCTGCCAGGCTCAAAAAGCTATTCACTTGGAACATTCGGATGCAACTTCTCATGTTCACATTGCCAGAATTTCGATATCTCTCAGGCGCCGTGGGACCTGCGAAAGAAAGATCCGATAAACTGGAGGAAATACTTTGACCAGCTTGTTGCAAAATGCCCTGAGATGAAGCCTGAAAAGCTTGTTGAAGAGGCAATCAAGAACAAATGCAAATCCATCGCATTCACCTATAACGAGCCTACAATATTCACCGAGTATGCCGTTGACATAATGAAACTTGCGAAGAAGAAAGGCCTGAAGGGCATTTATGTAACAAACGGCTATGAATCAAAAGAATGCTGGGGACATATCAAAAGTTACATAGATGTTGCACGCATCGACCTGAAGGCATTCACTCAAGAGTTTTACAAGGAAATATGCGGAGCAACTCTTGAACCTGTAAAAGAATCGATATTATATGCAAGGAAACTAGGCATGTGGGTTGAGATAATCACGCTGCTGATACCTGGGGAAAATGATTCGGATGAAGAACTGAAAAAAATGGCCGGATGGCTGGCTTCGATTGACAAAGAGATGCCATGGCATGTAACTGCATTCTACCCCGCATATAAAATGCTGGACAAGCCTTCAACTCCTCCGGAAACCTTGATTAGAGCAAGGGAAATAGGGCTAAATGCAGGATTAAAATATGTTTATGTGGGGAATCTGCCTCCTGCTTATGCAAATTATGAATGTACAAACTGTCCGAATTGCAAAAGAAAAATAATTGACCGTATCAGGATGGAAACCATTGAAAACAACATTCTAAATGGAAAATGCAGATTCTGCAACACAAAAATAAAAGGTGTTTGGTAAAATGTTCGACTTAAACAAGGAATTGATAAGGAAACCTGCTGTTGCCGGGAGTTTCTACCCTTCTGACCCAGAGGAACTGAAAGAAATGGTAGATGGATTCCTCAGGGATGCAAAATCCCCAAAGATAGATGGTGAATTGAAAGCAATTATTGTTCCACATGCAGGATATGTTTATTCAGGCCCAACTGCAGGATATGGATTCAAGCTCCTTGAAAACACAGATAAAAACAATTTCATTCTTATAGGACCTTCACACCATGCTGCATTCGAGGGATTTGTGCAATCAAAAGCAACAGCCTGGCAAACGCCATTGGGTTTGGTGAAGACATCGAGATACGAATGTGAAGATGACACTGTTTTGCCAATGTTCAATGACCTGGTCAATGCACATGCCCCAGAGCATTGCCTTGAAGTGGAAGTGCCTTTCCTGCAAAGGGTTTGTAAAAAAGAATTTGCCATAACTCCTATTCTGACAGGCGAGTTAGACCCAAAAAAAGTTGCAGATGCTCTTTTTGAGAGTGCGGATAAGGATGCATTTTGGATAGTAAGCTCTGACCTAAGTCATTACCTATCTTATGATAAGGCAGTCAAAACAGATTCAGAATCCAGCAGCGCCATACAATCCCTAAACACCCTGTGGCCAATTGATGCCTGCGGAAACTCCTGTGTATTGATAATCATGCATATCGCTAAGAAAATGAACTGGAAGTGCAAACTTCTCGATTACAGAAACTCCGGAGACACCGCAGGGTCAAAGACAAATGTAGTTGGCTATGGCGCTTATGCTTTTTACGAATGAAAAAGAAATTCCAAAATGCCAGAAACTAGGTTTTACGAGGCACTTGTTGCAAGTCAACAGTTGACATACCTACTCCTATCCACTTTGGCCACATGTAAATGACATTTGTCCCATCAACCCCAAAACTTACAGGGTAATGGCCTTTTGGAATTTGCGCATCTTCGAAAGGAATCGCTTCTTTTGGAGCATTTGCGCCGGAAATACCTATTTGTTGAACTAATGACCTTGCCATCAGGCTGGCAACAGTCGCATCTGCAACATCAAAGCTACTGTTAACGCGCCTTCCTTTGACCCCACCATCTACAAGCATAGTTGCATCCCTGACGAATGATCCTTTTCCTTCTTTAAGAGTTGCAGAGATTGAGGGGTTGGATTTTGCCTTGAGATTCGCAAAACTTAAAGTAAGATTTACCTCTTCTGAATCTGCAAGTTTCATTGTAGCTTTTATATAATCCTCATAATTAGGAACTTCAGGTTCCCGAACATATTGGGAATATAACTTTGCATCTTCATCAAAAAAGCGATCTACTTTTTCAGGCTTATCTGCATTGGCATACCGATTAAGCTTAAATCCATGCAGATCCAAATCACTTGGCAAACCATCTATGAGTTTCCCAATTGCCACATAATCCTTAGCCTTAACTGCTCTTAGAATCTCCCGATTGTATTCTTTGGCTTTGGCATCAACTGTAACAACTACTGCTTTCACTGCAGCATCGTATGCAACACCAAATCTCTTTTGAAGAACTTTTGTATCAAGTTCTTGAGCCAAAATTGGCAAAGTAACTTGCATTTCTGATGTAACAGGACTCATATGATTTCACCTAACATACATTCGATAAGAACCTATTTATTGCTTGCATATTGCAGGCTTGAATGGAGAATCAGCATTTACGCGGCAGCTTTTCCCGTCAACACTCTCAAATATCACACAATTGCCATCAATGGAAGCTGAAGACAACTTCCCGACAGTACCTAAAGTATAAAATAAGATGGCATTCTGAGGTCTGAAAATCCCATCTGAAAAAAGACCTAACATTTCTCTTCCTGTAGCAACGTCCAAAAGTCCAAGAGTTCTGATTACTCCTTCCGGAGTTACGATTATAGTTCGATGGTCCTGACAGGAAATGGCAATAGGTTCAGAGAATGTAACTCCATCAGGGACATCTAAATCAATTGACCTTACGCCATTGCCAGGAATCGTTAATGTTAAAGTGGAACCAGTAAGTTCACAATGATCCGTCTGAGGATTCCTTTCAAGATTCTTGGAATGCGCGCATGCAACAAGACAAGAGCCTGCAACCAATAATTGCAGTGGACGTAAAAAAGATGTTCTGTTGGATTTTTTGGTCAAAACCGGTAGTCGGATCATGTAGCTATTTATGGTTAAATATAATTATAAATGCTTCGGTTGAACAAACCACATTCAACCACATAGACGCAGGTTCTAGAATATATAAATTAAAACCTAACCTGCAAGATAAAATGATGGAATTTACCAAAGAAGAAGAGAGGTTTCTTTTAGGCCTTGCTAGAACAGCAATCCAAGATTACTTCAAGACTGGAACTGTCATTGATGTGAAACCTCAAGAAATCCCGTCAAAGAGAATGACGGAGGATGCCGCTACCTTCGTGACACTGTATATTGGCGAACACCTTCGCGGTTGCATAGGAAGTCTTGAGGCAAGAAGGCCTCTTTGCCTTGATGTTGTAAATAATGCGGTCTATGCAGCATTCAATGACCCAAGATTCTATGAGTTGAAGCCTGAAGAACTACCTAAGGTGAAGATAACTATTTCTGTCCTTACCCCTCCAAAGAAAATGAAGGTGAAGAACTGGCAGGAATTCTTTGAGAAACTGATTCCTGATAAGCATGGAGTCATAATGAAAAATGGTTTCCATACCGCAACATACTTACCAGCAGTATGGGAACAGATCCCAGACAAAACAGAATTCATGTCTGAACTCAGTATAAAGGCAGGGATGTCGAAAGATGGATGGAAAGAGCCAGATACTGAATTCTTTGTGTATGAAGCAATTGAGATTTCCGAATAGGCATTACCTAAAGGCCACTGGCTTCCTTATATACCTCAGCTAGAACGTAATACTAACAAAAAGTAAGTGGGGTGGTCCGTATGACAATGTACGGTGTTAGTATAAAAGAGCTAAGAATGAAAAGAAGAAAGATGCTCAACACTTGGAGAATAACAAGCAAATCCAGGCTGGACGAATTGAACTGTAGATAAAAATAGTTCTCTCTTTTGGTGCACAATAAACTTTTTCTTTTCAAGTAGGTCTTTCTTTTTCATTGAAGTTTTTCTTTCTGCGAGAAAGAAAAAGTTCATTGGACAAGGAGGGATTCGAACCCCCAGCCTCCCGCATGCAAAGCGGGCGCTCTACCATTGAGCCACATGCCCTTAAACTTTCATCAGACATTTATTCGGATAAAGTTTAATCAAACTTCCTAAAGCAATTACCAAGCTTTCTTGATGAAACTTCTTTGGCAACCCGAAAGAAGTTTCTGCCACATGCCCTTAAACTTTCACCAAATAGACAGAATAGGCTCTGTCCAATTGAAGTAATATTTCAGAGACGAAACTAATTTAAATCAACGCCCACCAGTTAAAACCATGGCATATGACAAAGTCAAGGGATTGCTACAAATAATATTTGCAGTTGCCCTAATTGTCATCATACTTGCCTTCAGCGACAAACTCAAGGAATTCGAACAATTCGGATATGCTGGCGTATTTATAGTTTCAATGCTGTCTTCGGCAACCTTATTCATACCTGCACCAGGCTGGGCCATAGTCATTGCTATGGCAGGGGTCCTGAATCCATATATAGTTGGAATTGTAGCTGGCATAGGTTCAGCATTAGGAGAGACTACGGGATATATCGCAGGGTCAGGCGCAGAGAAGATGATCCATGATGAAAAACTCAAGAAACACAGAAAATACCTTGAAATGATAAAGAAGAATGATATCCCTGCGATTTTTATATTGGCATTCATACCTAATCCCTTATTCGACATTGCAGGAATAGCTGCAGGCGGCCTAGGGATTTCCCTTCCAAGATTCTTGTTCTCATGCGCCCTTGGAAGAATTGCCAGGTACATATTGCTCGCATACCTGGGAACATTCGCCCTGGAATACATCTAAAAAGGATAATGCCTATATAAGTGCATGGAAGGCGAACCCATAGATGTTGAAGATTACTTAGATGCTATGGAAGAAGAAATCCAGCAAAGATCTCAGGTTGCACTTGAAGCTGTCAATGCAGTAATTGCAGAATCAAAACAGAAAAGCGATTCGAATATGGATATTAAAAAATTCCAGGCATACATGCAGATACTTGTGAAATGGCAGGATGAATATCCAACTCATTTTGAGATGACTGTTTTTGAAAGGATGACAAGACTCAAAGAGTTCTTTAAAATGTGCAAAAAAGCGCAGGGATAAAGATGTGTGGAAAATACAAAGAGCCAGTGCAGGAAATCAAATCATTCGAAGACCAGCTCGAACAAACACTCAGTGGTGTGACAAAACCAAAAATAGAACTTCCAAAAGGAATTGCAATTGAAAAGTCTGCGCAGGCAGAAAGAAGAGTAGAGAATTTCAAAGACGGATTGGCAGAAGGCGTAGTAAGAGCCAAACAAATGCTAGAAAAACAACTTGGTGCAAGAATCCAGCAGAGTCTGGGCCAGACAGAAGCAAGGCTTGCAAAAAGCAAAGGCGAGGATACTGAAAGATACCAGCAGACAAAATCTGTTTTTGAAAGTGCTTCACACAATATGCAACAGGGAAAACTAGAACAAACCGCACAACTTGCAAAGGAAGGTATGGTGTTTCTTGCATTGGCAGACAGGATTGCTGAAAACAGGGTGAAGAAAGAAGCACCAAAGGTGCAGGAATATCTGAAAGCATCCTGGGACATGGCAATATTGCATGACCTTAGTTCAGCAGCCAATTATGCAAACGCAGCAGTAACATATTCAAAACTAAATCCTGAAGACAAACAAAAGCTTGATAAGGCACTTCACTTGCAGATAAATTCTGATGTCTCAGGGTTGCTCATATCCATACTAGCTAAAAAAGCCGAGAATTATGCTTCAAAAACATCACAGGATTTCGACAGGCCATTCGAATACGCATCTAGAGGGTATTTCGAAGAATCACAGAAGGCATATGATTTTGCCAATCTGAGAGCTGGAATAAAACGGCCTGCAAAGATTGCCCAGGAAGAACAGGTGGCAAAGGCATATTTCTCGCTTGTTGACGGAGCAGTCAAGACGGGGAAAACAGTGCAGGAATATTCACAGGCAAAAGGAACGAATCTGCAGGAAATGGAATCAGGATTCACAGAAGCAAACAGGAAAATAAAAACTGCTGCGTTTGAACAGGAACTATCCTGTTTCCAAGGCGGAGTTTATGCTCAACATACGATGAAGGCAAAGGCACACTACAAAGAATATCTGGCTGAAGGAAATAGACTAAACGAAGCATGCGCCTACGCATATCTGGATGCGCTGACAAGCATGAAAGGAGCGCTTGCAGCCAAAGCAGGAAAGGCGATTCCTAATATTGAAGCAGCATTCGCAAAGATAGAAGAGGCTGCACTTACGAATAAACCAGGGGTGCTGAATGATGCCTATTTAGAGTTGAGGCATTCTGGAATTGCATTGCATGAGAAAAAAACAGAAGCAGCCATAATGAGAAACATACAACTAATGGGCCAGCAGAACCAAAAACTTGGACAGGAGCTACGCGTAACTGATGGTAAGCAGCTTGTCTATGATGCTGCAACATTCCAAAGAAGGCTTGAACATGCACTTGGTGACCTTCGAGCTGGAAAAACAGGGGAAGCAGTGCGCGAATTGAAGGATATTGCGTCAGATATGTCAAAGAAAGAAGGTCTTGCAAGAAGATTAAAGTCAGTGGATGCACTTGAGCAGAACGTTGATTCGATATATCAATATTACGAAGGCGTAATGCGAGTAAGTAAATCGCTAACTGGCGTTCCTGGATTGAGAGATGTTGGAGCAAGCATTACACTTCAAATGCGAGATGCAAGGATGTGGCTAAGCAAAGACTTCACTGCACTCAGGCAGGAAATGCTTGCTGGAAGAACAGGGAAGATACCTGCGGAACTGCAGGATTCCCTGGGAAGAGTTGGAAGAGGCGAATTGCCTAGAGATATCTTCAACAATTATGCAGAAGGCATTGCAAGGCAAGGCAAGATCAAATCAGGAGACCTTGCATTTTTGAAAAGAGTTGCTGAAGTGCAAGAGGCTCAGTTTGAAATTAAGAAAAAGCAGGGATACATCGAAACTGCAACCTATGCCATGAGGGAATATGCAAAGCTTCAGGCCATAATCTCTAAAACCAAGGAAGAAAGAAGCGGAGACATGGGAATGGGGGTAAGGATAGGCAACCTGCAAAGCGCTGCAAAAAGATTCCTTGAAATTGCCCAGACAGCTACGCGTGAAATGAAAGAAGGTGGGGAATTTAATTCTGCAAAGTATGTTGCAATGCAAGGAAAGGCAATTGAAATGGAATACCATTCATTTTCTGATTTTGCGCATAGGGGAAATGAGAGGCATGAAATCTGGGAAAGGATAATTGCATTTGAAAAAGGAGTGTTTGCAGCAAAGGCAAGCGGAAATCTTTCAACAAATGATCCTGAAGCCAGGAAAAAGATGGATCAAGGAATGCGGCTCGCACAACAGCAAGTAGATGCAATAATAAGCTCTACGATAAGCTTGAAATCCATTACCACAACAGGCGCACAGGCAGAGATGTTCGATGCTGCCAACCCAATACTTATGGCCTATATGAGTGCAGTGAATCATGCGGTAAATGGAAGAAATACAGAGGCGAGATCACTTTTGCAACAAGGACTGGTTAAAACATCTGCATACGAAAGTGCATACTCATCTGCATATACCACACAAATATGGACTGATTTCTCAATAGAAACAGGAGTCAACATAGCGGCTATAGTAAATCCTGAATTCGCAATTGCATACCAGATTGGAAATCTGCTTGAGGCATACAATGCTACCGGAAAACTTGATTATGTGAATTTAGCATTCGCAGCAGGCGCAATGATCTTGAAGGCTACTCCTGCGCTCACCCAAGCTGAGGGACTTGTTGGAAAAATTGCAACTATGCAAAAGGTTGCACGTGGAATCGAGTTAGGTGCCGCTGCTTCGATGACTGTGGGTGGAATCGCAGTTGCTGGATACGAAATGAAAGACACCGGCCTTACCTATGAATCCGGAGCTAATTTCGCAAGCAATGTAATTGATGCACTTGTCGGAGGCGCGCATGGTGCAATTAGATTAAGACACGCATTGAAATACAAAAAATCATGGCTTACTGAAGGAATGGATGTAAAAGAAGCATTCGGAAAGCTGCAGGAAAGAACTGCAAAGGGATTCGACACAGTAAAGGTGAAACTTAGGGAATTCAACCTTGATGAAACAGGAGCAGTGGGATCAGGAGTTGCTGAATTGTCTGCAAGGAATGTTGCAAGAAAGGCGTTCCAGCAGCTTGACCGCGTAAGTAGTGAGGTTCAACAGAGATTGCAAAAAGGAGATGTCAGAGGAGCACTGAAAGTTTATGATGATGCAATGCTTACAGCAAGGGCTGCATATAACAGGACAAAGAATCCTCATTTCCAAGATGAATTTGCTATACTAAAAAGAGAACGGGATGAATTGGCTGGAAAAACACCTGGAACCAAAAAACCTGAATTGAAATTGGTCAGTCCGCAGGAAATGGAACATGGAAGAGAACAAATTCCTGAAAAAGGACAGTTCCTGAATGCAAATCTCATAGGCAAAGAAAAGGGGATGATTGAAAAGAGAATTGGAAGTGCAAGAGAACTTGTGGCACAGGGAAACAATGTTGAAGCCCTACAGGCATACGACCATGCAATAAGATTCACAGAAGCAGCATATAGAAGCACTGGAAAAGAAGAGTATGTTACAGTGTGGAGAAGTCTACTAAGAGAAAAGGAAGATTTCGTGAGAAGAACAGGTGTCCAGGAGCCAAGGCTTGGAAAGGAGCAGTTGGAACGCGAAATACGAATACTGGATGAAAGGCGTAGGGAGATTCCGATCCAGCCAGTGCAAAACAATCCAGAGCACTATGCACGGCAGATGCCTGCGTTGAAGATCCCTGATAGGCTAGATCTTGGGGGAATTTCGGACAAAACTGTTTCTAATATTACAAGAACACACAATGTAACAGAACAGCAAGTAATGGCTAGTGTGGAAGCGTATAGGTCAAGAGTTAGGCAGAAGATAGGCCAATTTCCTGAAGCATTCCAACCAAGGGAAACTGTTGATGTTGGTGGCCAGAAAATCATGATTGGCTCGCCACTGATCCTTAAGAAAGATGTGGCCATACCATTATTTATCCAAAATCCAGAAGGTGGGGCAAAACTCGTAATGGCTTATAGGTCCGAATCGCAAGGAGTATGGCGCAGGTTCGCAGGAGAAATGGCTGGGAGTTATAGTAAGGGAAACAGCGAGCATCTGCAGGACATTGATTGGCGATTACAAAAAAAACTTGATGAAGTGTTTTCAGACAACAGCAGGCATGTAGATGCCAGGGATCGTCACCTGATTGAATTCGGGCCAAGCGTGCAAATGGCAGTAGCAACAGGAAACAAAGTATTACCAACTGTCGAAATGGACATGGTGTTCACAAAAGAAGATGGGATCCAAAAATCCATGCAAGAAGGTGCACAAACACTTGAGCTTGGAAAGAAAGAAAATCTCCCTGCAAAGATCCTAGATTCCTGGAGGACCAATGAGCCAAGCCTTGGGAATAAAGACGTGTACGGGGACCACGTAACAATCGCAATGCAATCAGAAAATGGAAAATATGTTTATCTTATTGCAGCAACAAAAGACGGCATGTTCATAAAAAGCATATCTGACAAGGAAACAGGTGTCAATGTCGGAGGATCATCCACAAAAGGAGTTTTATTGGAGACAGAGGGGCAATGGGTACATACTCCTATAGTAGAGTATTCAGACCAGCTTGCCAAGACAAAGGAAGCAAAATTGACAAAAATGTTTGGATCAGAAACAATGGCGGGAGGAAGAGGAGATAGGGTCAGAGTGCTTGGAATGCATGAATCAAGCAAAAGCCCTTTTGTGCAGGTCAACGAAAGCCTGAAGCCTGTTTTCAGCTTATTGAAAGATGGGAAAATTGATGATGCGCTTGCCAGTGTTGAAGAAATGAAAACTGGAAGGACAGCTGCGAAACCACAGGACATCTATTTGAAGGGCACTATAGATGAAGCAAGGCTACGTTTGAAAGAAAATCCCATGGATGCATTGATGAAGTATGATGAGGCGATTGATCTTGCAGAAGAAGCAGGCAAAAAAGAATTGAAAAGAACCCTGGAAACTGAAAGAAGGGAATTGCTTGTAGATATGATGGCCAAAGGAATTGCTCCTGACCAGGTTTTTGGAACTCCCAAGGCAAAGGAAAAATCAGCAACGGTAGAAGCCAAAGTAGAAAAACCAAAAACGCAGGCCGAAAAGCTAAGGGCAATGGCAGAAAGGCTAAGGATAATGGAGGAAGAAGCGAAGAAAAGAAGAAGGGCTGAAGAAACAACAGACGTGCCTGCTGCAAGACAGCTGAAAAAAGAACAACGTATGCTAGAAACAGCAAAGATATTGGATGAATCCAGAACTAAGGCACTACAAGGTGGCAAATATGAAGAATTAAGTTCAAGATTAGGCAGTTACTCAGCAACAACCCTCATAAGAGCAATTGTAAGCTCAGATATTACAGCAGTGATTAGAAAGGGGGACAGAATTTCTCCAGTGACAAGAAAGGACATCCAGGATTTTGAACAGATGAATCCAAAAAGAAGGGCAGAAAGAGTCGGAGAAGTATTGAACCGGATGTATGATGATACTCCAAACACCATATCTGCAAGACATAGTAAAGAAACAAAGGTGGCTCCTGACAGCCCAAGACGGCAAGCATTTGCCATAGTGAAAGACATAGAAACAAAACTAGGCATGAAATTGGTTGATGAAAATGCAGTTTTATTGCATGAACCCAATATTTTAAGAGTAGATATTAACGGAGAGATCCACCAAAGAGCCAGAAAAAAGATAGAAGATGTTAAGCAATCGCCATTATACTCTGTCTTTGATGATAAACTTAAAGAAAATATCAGAGACCCGCGTCTGAGGGACCCTGCCCTGAAATTCGTGGATTACCGGGTGCTTGCAGTGCTGTCCGACCATAGGGCAATAGGCCTTGCAGTCAAAGGTGCAGCAGCAGAATTCGGAACCCCTAAGGTAAAGTCCATAAGTCAAGTAAGTTACCTGGGTGCAGGCTGCTTCAATGTAGCATTCCAAATAGATGTTACATTTGTAGATGGAACAAAAGGAACATTTGTATTAAGGGGACCGTCAGACCCGCGAGCAGACTACAGTGCATATGAACTGATGAAAGCCGGCAGGACGAATGTACCTGCAAGCAGCAAAGCATATGAAGCTACAGATATGGAAGGAAGAAAAATCCAGATATCTATCCAGGAATTTGTAAAAGGGGACAATATTGGCAACGCCATAGGAAAAATATCGCAGAAGCTCCCAGATCAAACACGTCAGGAGGATATTGAAAGAGTCACTGCAAGTTATTTTGATAACATGGCAACTGCTTTATTCTATGGACTAGTTGACAATCATGACGGAAATTTTATTGTGAATCCTGATTTAAGCATAACAAGAATGGATTATGGACTGCACTCTTTACAAACATTAAATGCAGGAACTATAAACCAAATGGCATCACAATTCACCCAAACTCTTTTGCCTGAATGGAGTGGAGGAATGTTCATATTCGATAACAAATTGAAGAAGGTTGCATTCGAAGCATTCAAGAAAAAATGGGAAACACTGCAACAAAGAAGAGGGAATGTCAGGCAGAAGATGCAGGAACTTATCGATGCCGGGCAATTGTTCTCTGGAAATGGAGAAAACCATGATGCCGTAGATTTTTATGCAGATGGAAAAGTGAAACGCGAACGCGGATTAGAAGTACTAGGTCGGACAGCAATAAAACAATTTGATGAATTCACTGTAAAAAGTGCGGAAGATGCCTACAGCGACTTCACGAGTACAGAGAACTCATACATCCAAAAACTAAATGAAGAGGCGAAAAAAAGACAAGCGAATCCGCCACAACCTCAGCAAGCACACATGTCTCAAAAAACACTGGGAGATAGGCCAGGGAAAATTTAACTTATCTTAAGGGCTTTCTTTATCTCATTGGCTGCTTTTGCCCAACCATTGTCAAAGCCCATGCCAAACCAAGTGATTTCAACGCTCATAAAAAGATTTCTTGTTTTATCTACTAGAGTGAGTTGAGTTGAATCTCTCCCTGTTGAATGTACGCTGATGCACCAGTCTTTTATCCAACTCGGAATCACACCCCTGAGTCTGGCATAATAAAGGTTATTTTCATTATTTTGGTTTGGAGGCTCGCTTTCTATGTCACAGAAAGTAATGTACGCCATTTGCACTCTCTTAGCCTTAACAGGAATTCTTAAAAGATCAGGCAGTTCTTTAGGAAAGGACATCGATGGAAATGCAATCGTCAAAGCATCGATAACTTGTAACCTATTTAATTGTTCGTCCTGCAGTATTGGTGCTGCTGATTTGGGAACTTTAGGAACCTTAAGATATTTAGGAGGTTTTGTCATCTTGGACACCATGGATAAAATAGGTATGATTATGAATTTAAATAGATTGGCAAAGCATCGGCGAAATAATCTGATACATATAAAAGCATATGTTCTCATAGTTAAAATGCTCTGACGTATAGTCTGAGTTATAAACAAATAGCGGGATAGGGGAGCCTGGAGTTCCCGCTGGGCTCATAACCCAGAGGTCGGTGGTTCAAAGATTCGAAACCCTTGCTGGTTTGAGTTGGAATTCCATCTCCCGCTATTTAAATTAATTTAAAATAAATCCTCCTATTCTCCTTTCCCTTGTTCTCCAGCTTCATTATTTCGATCTGTCCTACTTCATTGAGATTTTTTACATGGGTACCGCCATCTGCCTGGATGTCGAGTCCTGGGATTTCAACTATTCGCAGAACTGTGATAGAGGGTGGAAGGGCATTTGCCAATTTCACAACCCCCTCAATTTTCATTGCTTCTTCCCTTGGCAAGGAATAAACCTTTAGCTCAACGTCCTGTTTTAGAAATCCGTTCACTTTCTGAACTATGGCATCAAACTTGTCTCTTTCGAAATTTTCAAGATTGAAATCGAATCTTACCTTATCCTCTTCAATTTGGTTTCCCGTAATCAAACATCCAAGCTCCTTGCTCATTGTTCCTGCAAGGGCATGCGCTGCTGTATGAGAGCGCATCAGTTTGTATCTCCTGTCCCAATCAAGCACACATTTGACTTTTTGATTTGAATGAATGCCTTCCCTATCCAACTCATGGACGATTTGACCATCCACCTTTGAAACAGATAAAACTCGGAAGATGTTGACAGGCATGTCCACAGGAGTATTCGTATCTCCTCCAAACGTAACCATCAGCATCCCAGTATCGCAAGGCTGTCCTCCGCCCCTCGGATAAAACAAGTTCGTGTCAAGGACTACCTTCTTGCTATTTGCAGACATGACAAGGGCGTCACATTCCTTTTGATAGCTATTCTCAAGACAAAGCATGAAATCACGTTATTCTATTCGAATGCAAAAATATTTATAGGCTGTGCAATAATATACTACTTATGGCATTGACCAACGAATTGGTCAATAATAAAAATCAAAGTGATTTTTATGGCAGGTCCCACATTCAAAGATGAGGAAGCTCGGAATCGATTGGCCCAGTTCAACCAATTGACTCCTGAAAGGGTAAGGGTGGCTCCCACGCTGGAAGGGGTTCGCATAGTAAGGGCTGAAACTACACGCGGACAGCAGGAAATTGCAGTAAATACCCAAAGGACGTTTGTAGGAGCTTTGAAATATTTCGAAAGCATGGTGTGATTACATGGCTGACAAGAAAGAGCTCGGAAAATTCATCAAAGGATCCAAACTGAAGGAAATAATCTCAAACAAGAAAAATTTCGTTGGCGCCAAAGTTCAATACCTCAAAAATGATAAAACCAAACTGATGACTGTAAAGGCTGCTTTGAAAGGAAAGGCATACATATTGACGCTTATTGTTGGAGACGATGCTGTGGATTTGTCGCTTGCAGATGCAAAAGGAAAGCTTATAGAGCACATGTACCATAAGGGAAGCACTATAATGTTCGAGTGATATTGTGGCAATTGAAAAGATAAACGCTTCAAGGAAAGCCCTTGAATATGTAAAAAATGGCATGGTCGTAGGCTTGGGAAGCGGAACAACTGCACGAGAATTCATCAAACTTCTTGCTGAGAAAGTGAAGAAAGAGAAATGGTTCATTAAATGCGTTTACACTTCTCTTGACAGCAAAATATATGCAATGGAGCTTGGCCTTGATATTTTTGAACTTGATCAGATAGACCATATAGACATTGCAGTTGACGGCGCAGACATTGCAACAAAAACAGCTTTGCTAAAAGGTGGTGGAGGAGCATGCACAAGGGAAAAGATACTTGGATATGCTGCAAAGAAATTCATAATAATAGCTGATGAAACGAAGATTAAAGATAGATTGGAAGGTAAAGTAGTTGTTGAAGTCGTTCCATCCGCATATTCATTCGTGCTTCGCGAATTGCAGAAAATCTCTAAAGCATCTGTGAGAATGGCAGGCGGAAAGCTTGGCCCAATCATAACAGATAACGGCAACCTGCTTATAGACGCTGAAATGCTTGTCAGGGACCCAAAGGAGATGGAAAAGACCCTGAAGAATATTCCTGGTGTTGTTGACAACGGGATATTCACAAAATTCGACCAGGTAATTATCGGAACGAAGACTGGGACTAGAATATTATAATTCATTAGCTTACTTCTCGATTCCCAACCCCGTCTTTTTCTTTTATCAGTATGGTCAATGCCAAGATTCCGATCACAGTCATAACAATAGAAAAAACGAAGTTGGCGTGCAATCCAAATATATTCACGTCCCACAACGCACCTGCAATAAGGTTTGCAGGAATTGCAACCAATCCAAGCGAAGCCTTGTATGCACCGATTGCAGTTGCATAATATTTTGTTTCCACTTGTTTCGCAAGAAGGACCTGTGGCGCAACTTTATATAATGCCATAAAACCTCCAAGAAGAATGAAAAGCACAAATACCTGCAGGAGATCCGTTGTGAATGCAAAACCAAAAAGGACTATGAGAAAAATGGTCTGTCCGAGGATTATTGCCTTTTTTCCCCCAAACTTGTCCGTAAGATGGCCCGCAGGCATTGAAAACGATGCGTATGCCACATTATATGAAAGATAGGCAACTGGAACGAAAATAAGAGGGATAAGCTCGTTTGACCTCAGTATGAAAAATGCTGCACTGAATTGGCCGAATGCAAACAACGAAATAACAATAAGCAATGGCTTGAAGCCAGGGATGTTGTTCAAATAATGGCGGATCACCTTTCCCTCTACTTTTTCTGTCTTGACATCTTTTATGAAAAACAGAAAAAAGACAGATAACAATGCAGGAAAGGCTGCAATAAGGAAAATTGTCCTATATTGCTCCTCCAATGAACCACTCAATAAAACAAGCAGAACAGAGGCAAAAAGAGGCCCAAGAATGGCGCCTGCATTATCCATGGCGCGTCTAAACCCAAAGGCTATCCCTAACCTCTCTTTCTTCTCTGAAAGAACTATCAGCGAATCCCTCGGGGCATCGCGCAGGCCTTTTCCCACGCGCTCAAGAAAAACAACTGCAATTGCCTGATAGTAACTCGTAAGTATAGTAAAAAACCATTTCATTACAGATGAAAGCCCATAGCCAAGAAGCACTATCCTTTTTCTTTTGCCTGATTTGTCAGTATAATATCCTGAAAAAAAAGAAAGTATATCTGGCACGAATTCGCGCATGGCCTCTATTACACCTACTATGATAACTGGTGCAAAAAGAACCTCTGTAAGAAACAATGGAAAGAGTGGAATGATCATCTCACTGCTAGTGTCATTCAAAAGGCTTGTAATGCCGAAGAGCTTGGTATTTCTTGTCAAGTGTTCCTTAGGTCCAGCCATGAGAATGATTTTCCCGAATCAAGTTTAAAAGTATAGTGTGTGAAGATAAATTGACAACCATATGAAAATAACTGAAGATATGCGGAAAAAGCTCAAAAAACCTCTTGGCACCCTCACTACTATCCATAAGATAAAAAATGCAAGATGGATAAGGGCAAAGAAGATAGTTTCTATAGGAGACATAACCACGCTTAAGCTCCTGAAGGCAGGCATACTGCCACATTTGGCAATATTCGATTTTAGATTCATGAGAAAAAAACTGCCGGATGACAAGAAAAAGTTGCTGAAAAATGAATTCCCCGACAGAAAAACAATGAAAAATACCCCAGGCACTGTTTCAGATTACCTAATCAAAAATGCAAAAAAAATCCTGGAAAGGGGCGGGGCCATCAGAATAATAGGGGAAGAGGACCTAACTGCGATTGCTTTCGCTAAGCACCTTAATAAAAAATATGTGTTGCTTTACGGGCAGCCAAAAAAAGGAATTGTAATTGCTAATCCCCGCCGCTTCCCTTAGTCAGAAAGTGAAGGCATGTAAACGATGCGATGGCTCCCACAACACCGATAATGAGAACTGTGTTTGAATCATCACCAGGCCTAAGGCTCTGCCAATATATTGTAAGCCCATACCCTATTCCAATAGAAATAAGGGCAAGTACAACCCTTAGGAAGCCTTTTGCCATGTAAACCTATTCCCTTGAGAGTCCTACGTTTCCGCTTTTTGTGATAACGATAACATCGTCAACAGACTTGACATTTGAATATAGTATGCTCTTGTCTCTGAGAGATTTCTTTGCATCATCTTTTGTTGCAGGCAATTGCTCTGTCAAAACACGTGCAATAGATCCGCCTTCAATATCTACAATGAAGTCCTGAGCATTCCCTAAGAATTTCCCGCCGTCTGAAAAGATATCCATTCCGTACATCCTTGATAACTTGGTAGTCATATAAAAACACCTTTCTGGTAGTATCTGTTGATTCAAATTAAAAAACCTTCCTATACCAATGGCAAATGCAAAAGAAAAATATTTTAATGTTCTTGTGTAAACACTGTTCATATAATTATTCATATAATTAAGAAGGTGTACAGTTTATGAGCGAACCAATATTCAAATTGGACGAAGAAGGGGAATGGGACGACGAAGACTTCGACGATGAGGAATGGGACGACGACAGTGAGAACTGATAACTTAATCTTATTTTTAAACGTTTTGTATAATAAAATAATGATAACGGGCCCGTGGCGCAGCCAACCTTGAAATGTATATTTCAAAATTTGCATCCCAAGGTCTGCAATGGATAGCGCAGCAGCCTTCTAAGAAACTTCTTTAGGTTTTAACCAAAAGAAGTTTCATCAAGAAAGAAGTAAGTTGACGGTCGGGTGTTCAAACTCACCTTTTCTTTCAAAGAAAAGGTAGGTGCAATAAAAACCTTTGGTTTTTGTGCGCATCGAAACAAACATGTTTCGATTGTGCATCAAAAGAAAGGTGCGTTGACTTTAATAATATAGGTCAAACCCATGGTGAAAATCACCCCGGGCCCGTATATAAAATAAACGAACGGAAATTGAAGCTTTGCTTCAATGAAAGATCAGTATTTAAATCTACCTGTGAGGTGGGCAAAATGGAAGAACTGGAAGATGTAAGTCGAATGCTGGATGATCTTGTCAATGATACGACAATACCCAAGAACATAAGGAAGGCGCTTTCTGATGCAAAGGAAAGACTGAAGGCAAATGAAGAGCCGAATGTGAAGATAAGTGCTGCTATTTATTCTATAGAATCTATAACAGACGACATAAACATGCCGCCACACGCAAGAACCCAAATATGGGCTATAATAAGCGAACTGGAATCCAAGAAAAAGAAGTGATTCCATTCCAAAGTGGAAAGATGTTCGATAAATTCGCGAAAAAGGGCATACGTATAAGTCTAGATGCAAAGGAATTGATAGAAAAACAGCCTGATCCTCAGAAAATAATAGATGGGTTGTGCAGCGTAGAAAATGTTTTTATAAATAAGGAAGACGTGGAAAAGGTCCTAAAGCCTTCTGTAGTAGTCATAAGGCCAAGCGATTTCAAGCCGATCGCAAAAGAATACGAATCCAACATCGAGATAGTGGAAAAAAAAGATGTCACAGGAAAATCAAGAACAACTGGGGAAGTCAAGGATTTCGTGGCATATTTCAGAGACAGATATTCAAAAATATCAAGGATGTTGCATGCCATCAGGACTGAATATCCAACCATAGATTTATCAGAAGTCAAAAAGAATATCAATGAAAAGGCAAGGGTCATAGTAATTGTAAATGAAAAAAGAGAGACCAAAAAGGGTAATCTGCTTTTCGAAATAGAAGATATGACTGGAACCTTCAAGGCAGTCGTGACAACAAACGACCCGAAAATATTCGAAAAGGCAAAATACATACTTAACGACGATATAATAGCGATTTCAGGAAAGATTTTCGAGCCATTTGTAATAATCGAAGATGTGGAATGGCCTGACCTGCCCATAACCAGGGAAAAGAAACTTGCGGAGAATGACCTGGCAGTTGTCTATCTGTCTGACCTCCATTTCGGAAGCAAGCACTTCCTTGAAAAATACTTGGACATGTTCGTAGACTGGCTGCATGGAAAGGGTGAAGCAAAAGACCTTGCATCAAAAGTGAAATATATTTCAATAAGCGGGGATATCGTAGATGGGATAGGGATATACCCCAACCAGGAAAAAGACCTGATCATTAAAGATATAACCAAGCAGTACCAGATGTTCGATGATTTCGTGGAAAGACTACCTGACCACATAAAAGTGATAGTTGCTCCTGGAAACCACGATGCAGTCAGAAGAGGAGAACCTATGCCTGCAATAGGAAAGGAGCTGATAAAATCAGACGTAGTCAGTGTAGGCAATCCCTGCACTGTGAAGATAGAGGGGATAAAACACCTGATTTACCATGGGACTTCACTAGATTCAATGATTGCAAGCCTGCCTAATTCATCATACATGCATCCTGAAAAAGTAATGATTGAATATCTCAAGAGAAGACATCTTTCTCCGATTTATGGAGGAAATTTAATCATACCTGAAAAAATAGATTACATGGTCATCGAAGAAATACCAGACGTGTTGCATTGCGGCCATGTGCATAAGAACGGATATACTACCTACAGAGAAACACTAGTAATAAACTCGGGGACCTTTCAGGATCAAACAGACTTCCAAATCAAGCAAGGCCATGTACCAACTCCTGCAGTTGTTCCTGTTTACGAATTGAAGACGGGCAGGCTAAAGAGCCTTGATTTCAAAATAAGTTGAGGCAATGAGCAATATGAACAACGAGGAATATTTTCAGGTGCTGAAACAAGAACTGCAAAAGGCATATGCAGTCTCAACTGAAGCTAGAAAAAAATGCCTTGATCCGTCTGATGAAGTAGAAATAAAAATAACCAGCGATGTTGCAGCAAGGGTTGAAGGGATTGTTGGCCCACCAGGAATCGCACAGATAATCAGGGATCTTGAACAAGGCGGAATGATTAGGGAGGATATCGCTTTCGAGATTGCAAAGAAAATAGTAAGGGGAGAAACTTCTAAAAAAGGAACCAAGGAACAGCTGATAGAACAAGCCATAAGAACAGGGGTTGGAATACTGACTGAAGGTGTTTTGGTTGCTCCTACTGAGGGAATATCAAAGGCAAGAATAAAGGAAAATCCAGATGGAAGTAATTATGTTGCGATTTACTTCTCAGGCCCGATAAGGAGCGCTGGTGGAACAGCTGCTGCACTTAGCGTAGTGCTTGGGGATGTTGCAAGACGAGAGGCAAAGGTCGGAGACTATAGGGCCACAGATACGCAAATTGAACGATACGTAGAAGAAGTCAACACGTATGAAGCAAGGGTTAACCACCTCCAGTATAAACCGCCAGATGATGATGTGCGCCATGTTGTAAGAAGTTGTCCTGTTTGCGTTGATGGCGAACCAACAGAGGAAATAGAAGTGTCAGCATACCGCGGAGTTCCAGGAATAGAGACAAACCGAATAAGAGGCGGAATCCCTCTTGTAGTGTGCGAAGGAATAGCACAAAAGGCTGCAAAAGTACTGAAGTACACAAAGAAACTCAATCTTGACTGGGACTGGCTTGAAAAAATAATAAAGATAAAGAAAAAAGAGGATAAGATAGAGATCAAACCTGATTCTACTTATTTAGACGGGCTGGTCGCAGGAAGGCCTGTTTTCTGCTATCCTTCTACCATAGGCGGATTCAGGTTAAGATATGGAAAAAGCAGGACCAATGGGATAATGGCAAGGAACATCCATCCTGCCACGATGGTGATTACAAATGATTTTCTCGCATATGGCACCCACATGAAAGTCGAAAGGCCAGGCAAGGGTTGCGTTATCTCTGGAAACGAACTGCTTGAGCCTCCGGTTGTAAGATTGAAGAATGGAAGCGTAACCAAAGTGAACACCATAGAAGATGCCTACTTGATGAAAAGCAATATAGAAAAGATACTTTTCCTTGGAGACATGCTTGTCACCTATGGAGATTTTCTTAAATCCAACCACCCGCTTATCCCAGGGGCATGGTGCTTTGAATGGTTTGTGCAGTTGGCTAAACAGAAAGGCGCACATGTTACTGAAGAAATGAATGCAAAGGAAGCTTTTGAGGTTTGCAGAAGCCATGAACTGCCTCTTCATCCCAGATTTACATACAATTGGAATGAGATAACTGTTGACCAGCTTAAGAAACTTAGAGAATGGATTGCAAGCGGACATGCCAAACAAGGAGAAGATGGAAATATAATCGAAATGGGCCTCAAAAATTCATCAGCTGAAAAATCCATACTTGAAAGATTGCTTGTTGACCATAAGCTTGTTGAAGATAGAATCGTATTGAATGCAGAAGACGCGTTTACGCTTCTTGAAACCTTAGGCATTAATCTTAATAAAACAATTGATTTCCAAGGCGAAGTCCTTGACTTGCTGAAACAATTATGCGGCCTCACTATAAAGATAAAAACCCCGACATATATAGGGGCAAGGATGGGCCGTCCTGAAAAATCAAAAGAAAGGGCAATGGATGGAAGCCCTAATGCCCTTTTTCCAACTGGCTCACAAAACAGAAGCATAACCAAGATCTATAAGACGCTCAAGGCACGCGGAATGGAAAGCACCATAAACCTTGAACTCGGACGGTTCAGATGCGGAAAATGCAATTCAGTGGCATTCCAGAGAAAGTGTGGGAAATGCGGAAGCGAAGCAAAGATGGAAAGGATGTGTACAGTATGCAACAAATCAGTTGCGAGTGATATCCATTGCGACAAACCAACCACAACTTTCGACAAGAGACCTGTGAAGCTTATCGAACTTGTGGAATCCATAAAGAAAGAGATGAATGTCAATCCAAATGAAGTCAAGGGTGTCAAAGGATTGTCTAATCCCAACAGGGTGCCTGAAAGGCTCGAAAAGGGATTCATAAGGGCAAAACATGATGTCTACGTATTCAGAGATGGGACAAGCAGGTTCGATTCTACAGACATTCCGCTCACTCATTTCATACCTGATGAGATAGGCCTTAGTCTTGAAAGGCTCAAGGAAATTGGGTATGATAATGATTATTTTGGGAACCCTATCACAAAAGGAGACCAGCTCATTCCATTACGGCATCAGGACATATTGCTATCTGAGAATGGGGCTACATATTTCATGCGCGTGGCTGCATTCATAGATGAGATGCTCGTAGATTTTTACAAGATAAAACCCTTCTATAATGTGACAAAGAAACAGGATTTGATAGGTCAACTTTGTATTGGGCTATCTCCACACACTTCAGCAGGAGTGATTACAAGGGTGATAGGTTTTACCAAAGCGAATGTTGGCTATGGGCATCCGTATTTTCATACTGCGAAACGCCGTAACTGCGATGGCGACGAAGACTGTCTCATGCTGTTAATGGATGGATTGCTGAATTTCTCGCGCGAATTCCTGACCAAAAGAATAGGGGGAACAATGGACACCCCACTTGTGCTGACCCCCATAATAGACCCAAGAGAAGTTGATGATGAAGTCCACAGCATGGAAGTTGTGGAATCATATCCGCTTGAATTCTATGAAGCAGCTGAGAAGATAAGCCCTGCTGGAAAGATAAAAGTCAAGCTGGTGAAAGATATGCTTGGAAAGCCTGAACAATACGAAAACCTGCCATTAACGCATCTTGGGGGATTTATTGACAAAGGCCCGACCAAAACCAAATATGTGACATTGGGCTCTATTCCTGAAAAAATACAGCACGAATTCGAATTGCATGAAAAGATAGTTGCTGTCGACCTCCAGAACACAGCTGAACGCCTCATATTAAGCCATTTCATACCCGACCTGTATGGTAACTTACGATCATTTTCACGGCAAACCTTTAGGTGCGTGAGCTGCAATACGATCTATAGGCGGGTGCCACTTGCAGGCAAATGCTTGAAATGCGGTGGAAACCTATTGCTGACCATAAACAAAGGGGGCATCCAGAAATACCTGGAGATATCCAAGAACCTGTGCGAGAAATACGACCTGCCTGCATACCTCAAGCAGAGGCTTGGGCTTGTGGAAAAGGAGATAAGAAGCATATTCGAGGACGACAAATCAAAGCAGATGGGACTTGCTGATTTTATGTAATAAACTTTCACCATGCAATTATCAGGTTAAAGTTTAATCAAACTTCCAAGAGTACTGCTTCGGATGTAATCAAAGAAAGAGAAAAAGAAGAAAAGATTATTGGGCAGCAGAACAAACCTTGACAATGATGTTTGCACTATCCCCATTTACTGCATCCATAAGGATACGATCCAAAACAACAAAGTACTTCTCGTTTCCTATCTGGACATGCCAAGTGCCTTTAGTTTGCATCACCAGGGACATTGTTGGAGTGTCTGTATCCCTGTGAACAACCGAAACTGAAGCTGTATGTTCACTCAGAACGCGATCCAGCCTTAAATCATAGGTCTCATCTATAACTATGAAATCTCCTGCTTTCATAAATCCCTGCGCTCTTTCAGCTAGATTACAGCTTGAAATACAATCAATTGTGATCCACGCCGCTGAGTAAGCAGAATTCAGGCTAAGCCTATACCCCTGCCCATTAACATCAAATGAAAATCTATCACCGATATCCAAATTCAATGCCAGAGAAACCGCATCATTTTCAGGATTAACTACTGAAATCCTTGCAGAATACCTCCCCACCCCATCAACACGAACCACTGCATTATCAGCAATAGGCATACTATCGCCAGCATACAAAAAGACCGAGAAAGAACTATGTGCACGAGCACAAATGAGATCTTGAAATTGAGGTACAGGAACACATCTTGCATTCTCGCAGACTTCGTTAACTGCACATCTAACATTTTGAATCATTCTTCTGTTTCCCTGGCAAACGTATGTTGTTATTCCTAGGTTAAGCGGGACTGCGCTTGTCGCTCCATCCCAGCATGAATCAACATTCACATGAGTTACTCCATTAAGGTCAATATACGTTACCTCATCGCCAGTCTTTGTGCATGATTCTGCCGCTGGCTGTGGAATGCATGTTCCATCTTTGCACAGGTAATCGCAGGTATAGGTTTCAGATACTGCTATTTTTCTATTTGCATCACAATAATACTCTGTCAATGTTTTCTTATCAGAACATACGTCTTCTTTCATTCCTGAAGAATCAGTGGTTCTTCCTTTGACAGAATATACTTGTCCGCCATCACTGTCCACACATTGTGCAACTGGCTTTGAAACAACAGCTGATTTAGAAACAGTTGCCTTTCCGGCTTGTTCACCACCTGCTTGGGTGCAGCCCACTAAGATAAGCATTAATCCCAATAATCCGATAAACAATAGTTTGGAATTCATGAAAGAGATTTGGAAGGATATATATATATATATCTAAAGGTTTGGCTAAAGGGTTTTAAGCTGAGTTACTCATTGAAACACATTTCATAGATATTGTCGTGATGGTCGAACGCTACAAAAACAACTGTCTTCATATCTTCAACAATCCTGAAGGCGATGACAAAGTGGCCGATATGTGCTCTTCTATAATGTTTCAAGACATTGCTAAGCGGCTTGAAATGAGATGGATTTTCCAAAATCTCAACAATCTTCTTTCTTATTCTTTCATACAACTGCGGGTTCTGCTTTCTAAGCTTTTTCATAGTTTTTAGAAAATCATCACTCTGACTGAAAAGGTACGGCAAAGGAACACCTAATCCTTGCACTCATCCATAGTTTTTTCCATCTCTTCAATATTCTTGAAAGAATGGAACTTGCCTTTTTCAATCTTCTTCAGTTTTTCCACAAAGGCAGGCTTGACACGATGAAGATCTTCGTTTATCTCCTTTACTTCCTCTTCTATCGCCCGTAGCTTTTCATAAACCATTGAAAGAGTTATATTTTCAGATTCACCCATTTCACTCACAAAATAAATATGCTTTAATCACTTTTTAACCCTATTGCAAAGAGAAGCATAAAGGGTTTTAAGCCGATTCGTCCAATACAAGACCATGAAGCTTTACAATTCGCTGACCCAGAAACTAGAAAAGTTCACTCCAATCAAAGACAATGAAGTAATCCTTTATGTCTGCGGCCTTACTCCTTATGACCACGCCCATATAGGCCATGTCAGGACATACATCGCATTCGATATCCTGAAACGATACTTGATTAACCGTCACAAGTACAAGGTCTATCATATCCAGAACATAACTGACGTTGATGACAAGATAATAAAGCGATGCAAGGAAACAGGGGCTGACCCGAAGGAACTGACTGAACGCATTCATTCCGAGGCGCTGGAGCTTTTCGACAAGCTCAGGATAATCAGGGCGGATGTTTATCCAAAGGTGACTGAACACATACCGCAGATACTCAACATGATACGAAAGATAATTGACAATGGCTATGCATATGTAACAGACACAGGAGTCTATTTCGAAGTCTCAAAGTTCAAGAGATATGGAAAACTGTCCGGTCAGGACATAAAGAAAATAAAGGACGGCTCTCGTTTCACTCCAGATGAGACAAAGAAGAATCCCGAAGACTTCGCATTGTGGAAACGAACAAATAGTGAGATAGTAGACTTCGACAGCCCATGGGACAGGGGAAGACCAGGCTGGCACATAGAATGCTCAGCAATGTCGCTTTATTATGCAAAAAGGACAATTGACATCCATGGAGGGGCAAGAGATCTTATCTTCCCGCACCATGAAAATGAAATGGCCCAGGCAGAGGCAGCCACAAAAGAAAAATTCTGCAAATACTGGCTTCACACAGGTTTCCTTACGGTGAACAAGGAGAAAATGAGCAAGAGCCTTGGCAATTTTGTTACGCTAAAAGCTGCGCTTGACAAATTTACGCCAAATGAAATAAGATTGTTTTTTGCCCAGAGCCATTACAGAAGCCCTGTTGACTACGATGAAGAAAAAATCAAAGGAGTTGGCGAGGCAGTTGAAAGGATATTCAATACAATTGATTTGCTTCATGAAAGGATTGCAAAACTGAACTCAACGCTAACTGATTTCGTAACTGCAAAAGGCGAATGGGAAAAATTCAGGAAAGAAACAGATGCACTTATTGATGAGTTTTATGATGCGATGGACGAAGATTTCAATACTCCGCTTGCATTGAGCGCATTATTCAAACTACTGCATGCAGTGAACAAATATGAAGGAATTGACAGCGAACAACTCCAGAAAATAGATAAAGAAATAGGACAAATTCTTGATGTTCTTGGAATTCATAGAAAACAAGGTGATTTAGAGAATAAACATGATAAACTCAAAGCAATTGCAACTGAAGTAGTAGGAATGTTGATAGATGAAAATATGATAAAGAAGGTCAGTTCTGAACAGATATTAATTGGGATAATTCAGGCAAGAGATGATGCAAGGAAAGCCAAGGACTTCAAGAAATCTGATATTATAAGAGATAAACTAAAAGCAATCGGAATCATCCTTGAAGACAAGGATGGAAGGACTACTTGGAAATCAGATTAACATTTTTTCTTCAACTCTAAGGCCAAACCTGATTCATGATTTGGATTAAACTTGAAAGAAGTATCCAAAGCAATTATGGCTTCCTTTTTTCTACCAAGCCATAAGAAGACTTCTCCTGCAAAAAGCCATGCTTCTGCATCATTAGCACTCTTTACAAAAAAATGAAGAGCTTCTATAGCCTTGGCCTTACTTCCAAACTTAAGGACGCCTATGATCTTCAATTCATTATACAATATATCTGTAGGATCAGATTTTAGGTGTTCGTCATAATATTTAATGACTTTTTTTGTAGCTTGATCTTTAGTGAAAGAAGGCTCATCAAGCAATTCGATATATCTATCAACCATTGATTCACCAGACTAATCCCGTATAGGCTCATACTTCTCAGCTGACTTGTGCAGGAAATGCGAGTTGAAGAAATTAGTAGTGTGGAACCATATGAATTTTGGGTAGCCCCACTTCTTGACCCGTCTCATTGAAACGCGCGCTACTGCATTCGGGCAATAGGCGATGTTGCCGAATTTCAGAATTTTTTTTGCAAGATCAGTATCTTCCCCAGTCACAAGCTTCGTATCGAAACCGCCGGTTTTTTTATAGATTTTCCTGTCTATAGCCAAGTTCTCCGCATAAGCAAGAGGAATCTTCATGAAAAGCGAGATGCGCGCCATGGGATTGAACAAAAACCTGCATCCAAATTCTTCCAAAGCATTGCCATCTGAAGTCAAAAGCTTGCCAAGGCTTGCAACTGATTTTTTTTCGCGAATGGGCTTTGTCAGAAGCTCAAGCCATTCCTGGCAATAAACAGTGTCTGCATTGGCAGAGACAATTATCTGCGATTTAGCTTTCAGGCATCCATCATGTCTGCCTCTTGAAATTGAGCCTGGTGGAGAATCTACTATAACGCAACCATACTTCTTTGCTATTTCACGAGTGCCATCTTTGCTGTAGCTGTCAGCAATGATTATTTCATAAACGAGATTTGTTTTCTGGTTTTTTATTGATTCTAGGGTATTCTTTAGATAATGGGCTTCGTTCAGAGTTGGAATGACAATTGAGACCTCCGGCCTTTTCATATTACGCACCACTTCACCGTATGGGCTTATACTCTCTTGACTTGAAAATGTCCTTAATGGTGTGAGGTATCACATTTTCTGTTCCCGCCTGAAGGCCTGCATAATAATTCATTGAGGAAAGAGGACCTTCCCTGAGCAGGCGCCTTGCAGAAGTAACTACAACAGGTTCAGGAAGATAAAGTACTTTGCCGAGCTTTTCAAGCTTGTATCCAAATGCACGATCTTCAAGAGGTTTGTTAGGGAACCCCTTGACTTTCCTGAAAGTGCTTCGCCTTACACATGCATTGTATCCCAAAATAGTTGCATTCGAATTGAAGCCCTTCAGAAGATAATAGTCATTGGATAGTTTTGCAAAGAAATTGCAGATCTTGTCGCTGCAATCAAAACAAAAAGCGCATGAAACTCCTGAAATTCGCTCGTTGGAAAGTACGGCATGTATTACGTTGGCATAATGAGGGGGGATCTGGGTATCTGCATCTATGAATATGAGAGTATCGCCTTTTGCAAACTCCGCTCCGGCATTCCTACCCAAAGCTATGCCTTTTTTCCTCGAAGTGACTACCCTGTCAACATATTTTTCAGCAAGGCGGAGGGTTCTGTCTGTGCTGTTCCCATCAGAAAGTATGATCTCAAAATCCAATGTGGTTTTTTGATTCTTGATAGACTTGAGGCATCTCTCAATGTAATTCTCCTCATTAAGCGCAGGAACTATGAATGAAACATCAACCATAAGGGAATAATTGAAAAGTAGTTTATTAAGGCTTCGGTATGCGTCATATTGGATAGTATATGAAACTCGCTCTTTTTCCAGTTACGCCATATGCCCCATATGCAAATGAAGCCACGACTTTCCTGTAGGCCTTATGTTCGCATTTTAGTATTTTGGCAGCTGCTTCATCCCCAGTTTTGCAATCGCTTATGTCAACTGCTTCCTGATAGATTATTGCTCCGCCATCAACATCTGAAGTGACCAAATGTATCGTAAGTCCAGAAACCATGCAACCATAATTAAATGCATCCTGCTGGGCACGTATAGAACTCTTGAATGCAGGTAGAAGAGAGGGATGAATGTTAATTATCCTGCCTTGGTATGCATCAAGAAGCTCTTTTGATTTTATGATTTTCATATATCCTGCCAAAACTACAAGCCGAACATTGTTTTTGTCAAGGATTTGCTTTATTTTCTTGTCCATCTCTTCCCTATTCTTGAATAACTTTGGATCAACGATTTCAACATGAATGTTGTTTTCCTTTGCCCTTTCAATTGCCTTTGCTTCAGGGTTGTCAGTTATAAGAACAGCAATCTCGCAATCTATCTCCTTTTCCTTTATTCCATCAATAATTGCCTGGAAATTGCTTCCCCTGCCTGATGCCAAAACAGCTATTCGAAGAATTGTGCCTAACATAAAACAATAATAAAGAGAATAATTTTAATCCATAGCGATTGAACTAGATTGGCTACTGGGCGATATTATCATCCTCGCTTCCGAATTCCCCGACAATCTCTTCTATGATGTCCTCCATTGTAACAATTCCAACAATCTTGTTTTTGGAATTTTTAACAACTCCCATGTGAACCTTATTCCTCTTGAATTTCCTAAAGACATCATCAATGAGCTCATCTTCATTAACAAAAACAACTGGCCAATCCATATCCTTTATCTTCTTTGTAACGTTGCCTTCGGACATAATGGTCAGAATATCAACTCCACGCACTATGCCCACAACATTTTTTTTCCTATTTTTGAAAACAGGATAACGAGTGTATTTCTCATCGCCAATCATCTTTGCAGCTTCCAGAACAGTCATGTCCCCATTCACGAACACCACTTTATTAAAGGGAATCATGATATTTCCAATCAAAACATCATTGAACTTCAAAACTTTCTCAAACATTGTTTTTTCATGAGGCTCTAGAACCTTCTCCTGCAATCCAACCTCAAAAAAACCCTTGAGCTCCTTCTCAGTAAGAATGGGGACGGGCTTCGTATTCTTTGTTATGAGCCTTGCAAAAAGATCAAAAAAAGAGACTATCGGGCGCAGAATTTTGCACAGAAAAGATACAATCGGCGCAATAGACAATACAACTTTCCTATAATTTCTGCTACAATACGTCTTTGGAATGACTTCTCCAAAAATAAGTATGAAAAGTGTCATGAAGAAAGTTGCAATGCCTATCCCCAAATCCCCAAAAAAATCAATTGCAAGGGCGGCTGCCAGCGAAGACCCGAGGATGTTAACTATATTGTTCCCAACAAGAAGGGTCACAAGAGTCCTTCTTTGATTCTCTTTTAACTTGAGAAGTATTTTTGAGTTCTTTAGGTTTTCATTGACGAAACGCTTTGCCTCTAGCCTATCCACTGAAACCAACGCAACCTCTGCACCTGAGAAAAAACCTGAGAGCAATATTAGAAACAATAATACGACAATGACGATTAACGCGTAAATAGTATCTCCTCCTTGCACATCGATCTTGAATCCGTTATGACAATATCCATCTTCTCATCATGATCCTTGACTGGCACTGAATCCACAACCTGAAAATCAAAGCATATTCCTATCTTATACAGCTTGAATTTCTTCAATAGCCGGTCATAGTATCCCTTGCCATATCCCAAGCGATTGCAATTCTTGTCAAATGCAATTCCTGGAATGACCATTACTTCTGGATTTTTTTCAGCAGGTTTTTTTGTCTTGGGTTCAGGAACTCCGAACTTTCCAATATGAAGATCGTCGAACGAAACAAATTCGACTAGCCTTATATGTTCGCCATCCACTATAGGAACGAAAATCTGTTTCTGTTGCTTCATCAGGATTTCAATTGCGGATTTGGTTTGAACCTCGTCTTTTTTTGAAAGATAAAATGCAATTGTTTTTGCCTTTTGTATCTCTGGGTTGGCAATAAGGCACTTTGTAATCAGTGAACTCATCCCATCAATCTGTTTCTGACCCAGCTCCTTCTTTTTTGAGACTATCTGCTTTCTCAGATCTGATTTAAGGGCATCCACCATATTTTCACCCGAGTATGCCTGACCTAAGGAATGAAACTCCAAGCGCGATGATAACAAGGCCTATGACCTTTGAAAGTACTGTGATTACCCTGATTCCAAGCAACTTCCTGATTATGACTGAGTTTCTAAGTATCAACCATGAAAAGAAAAGCGAAAAGAGAAGGGCTATGATGACAACCACAAGTCCGTTTTCCTTTGTAAGGAAAAGAAGTGATGTCAAAAGGCCGGGCCCGGAAAGCATGGGTGTGGCAATCAATACAGCAAATGATTCAAGGCCATCATCCTGATCCTTGTTTGTTGGCAAAGAAAAACTAAGGACATTTTCAAGTCCAAGAAGCATCAGGACTATTCCTCCTGCAATCTTGAAGTCAGAAAGAGAGACTGAAAGAAGGTTAAGTACCTCTATTCCGCCTAAAAGGAAAACCAGCGCAACAACTCCTGCTATGACAACTGCCTTATTCGCAGTGTTTGCAACCTCTTCATCAGTACACTTCCGCGTCATTGCCAGGAAAGGACCAAGGCTGGCAAAGGGATCCATGATTATGAACAAGGTCAAAAATGAAACTATGAGAATATCCAAATCCATGGAGCACTAACTCAGAGTAGGCTTTTAAGCGTTAGGAATTTATAACGGACGCATCAATATCCTGATTATGAAATCAGTAGAATTCATAGATGGCAAGATAAGGATCATTGACCAGACGCTTCTTCCATTCAAGAAAGAATATTTTGTATGTGGAAATGCCATGGATGCCGTACACGCAATAAAGGAGATGCGGGTGCGTGGAGCTCCTGCAATCGGACTTGTCGGAGCCTGGGCCACTGCAATTGCAAAAGATGACAAAGAAATAGAGGCGATAAGGAATGCAAGGCCCACTGCTGTTGATCTGAAGCACGCAGTTGAATTCGTGATTAACTATGGCAACAGGCTAGAAGGAGCTAAAGTCTGGGAGCAGAGAATAATTGATAAATGCAGAAGAATCTCAGAGAATGGTGCTTCGCTTGTAAAAGACGGCGCTTCTGTTTTGACACACTGCAATGCAGGGCCGCTTGCAACAGGCGAATATGGAACGGCACTTGGCGCAATACTCCAGGCGTCCAAAACAAAAAAGGTATTTGCATATGTTGATGAGACAAGGCCAAGATTCCAAGGTGCGCTAACGAGCTGGGAATTGATTGAAAATAAAGTACCTCATACAGTGATAACTGACAATTCAGCAGGCTCATTCATGAAAAGAAAAATGATATGTGCTGTTTTTGTTGGTGCTGACAGGATAACTGCAAACGGAGATGTTGCAAACAAGATAGGCACTTATTCAGTTGCAGTGCTGGCAAAGGAAAACAACATTCCATTCTATGTTCTTGCTCCGATGTCAACTTTTGACTTCAGTATAAAGAGCGGAGATGAGATAAAAATAGAGCAAAGGGATGAAAAAGAAGTGCTTGAGGTTCATGGCAAAAGGATTTATCCAAAATGGACACGGGCTGAAAATCCTGCTTTTGACGTGACTCCTGCGAAATATGTAACTGCCTATGTGACTGAATACGGAATCCATAAAAAAATAGAAGAAATAAAAGATGCTGAACAGTACGTGGGAGTCAAATTCCAAATTATTCATGAGGACCAAAAGGCTGAGGGTACGGATGTTGCGAAAATAGTTGGGATAAGCGAAAAGCTTTCCCAATTTTTTGATCCAAAAGAGAATGAGGGCAACTTGAGCATTCGATGCAGTGTTGGCAATTCATTCGTTATAAAGAAAACCGGCTCGAAACTCACGAACATGAAAGAAGAGGATGTTGTTCTTGTGACAAAAATAGGGGGCAATGAGGTGTTTGCAAACGGAACTCCATCGTCCGAAGCAAGGATGCACTACGAAATATATTGCAAACTAAATGGCGTGAATATTGTCCTGCATTTCCATGACAACAAGTTGATGGATAACAAGGGCTTGAAAATTGAAGAAATCGGGCCATTTGAATACGGTACAAGCGAAGTTGCTGAAGCCGCTACCCAATCTCTTAAATCAACGGATTTTATAAAACTTAGGAAACATGGTTTTATCCTTGTGGCGTCAAATGAAAAGGAACTTTTTGACAGATTAGGAGAGTTGTATAAATAATGGGTATTCAAGAAAAGATAAAAGAGATAGAAGACGAGATGTTCAAGACTCAAAAGAACAAGGCTACTGAAAGGCATCTCGGAATCCTAAGGGCAAAACTTGCCCAGCTCAGGGCCAAGCTCATAAGCGGCAGCGGCGGGGGCGGCGGGGGAAGCGGAGGATTCGATGTCAAGAAGACAGGCGATGCCTCAGTGGCATTGATAGGTTTCCCAAGCGTAGGAAAAAGCACAATACTCACAAAGATAACCAATGCAGAAAGCCAGGTCGCAGCCTATGCATTCACAACCCTTACTTGTATTCCGGGGATGATGGAATATAATGGAGCAAAAATACAAATTCTTGACCTTCCAGGAATAGTTGAAGGTGCAAAAGACGGAAGAGGGCGTGGAAGGGAAGTGATTGCAGTTGCAAGAAGCACTGATTTGATAGTAGCAATATTGGATGCTGCCCATCCGGAACAACAGGCAAGCATTGAAAGAGAGTTGGAAGGATTTGGCATAAGAATCAATAAAAAACCGCCAAACATCTTTGTTTCCAAGACGGATAAGAATGGCATAATTATAGATTCAACTCTTCCGCTTACAAAAATATCCAAGGATGAGATAGTTTCGGTTTTGAATACCTATGATTATTTTAATGCAGACGTTATTTTCAGGGATGATGGCGGTGTTGACGAACTTATAGATGTACTTGAAGGAAATCGTGTGTATATTCCAGCAATATACGTCATAAACAAGACTGACACTGTTGACGCAAAACAGCTTGAGAAATTCCCAAAAGAGAGCATACCTGTCATAGCAAACATAGGCAAGAACCTGGATGCAGTAAAGGACATGATTTATGAAAAATTGAAGCTTATTAGGGTTTATACCAAGAGAAAAGGCGAAGAACTTGATGACGAACCAATGGTGGTTCGTGCAGGGACGAATGTTGCAGAGATCTGCAATCTTCTCCACAGAGACCTAAGAAAGAACTTCAGGTACGGATTGGTCTGGGGAAAGAGCGCCAAGCATCCTGGCCAAAGAGTTGGATTGAACCATGTCCTGCTTGATGAGGATATTGTGCAGGTAATAAAACGGTAGATTTAAAGGCAAAAACGGAGAAAGGCAGATATGTCCAAATGTCTAGTTACTGGCGGAGCAGGGTTTGTCGGAAGCCATATCTGTGAACTGCTTATTGAAAAAGGCCATGAGGTCAGAGTGATAGACGATTTCTCAAGTGGTTCCAAAGAGAACGTCAAGGCAATTGGGAAGAAAATCGAATTGGTTGAGGGAACTATAACAAAGAAAGAAACAGTAGACGAAGTAATGAAAGGCATTGAATATGTTTTCCATGAGGCTGCGTTTGTATCTGTCCCCGAGTCAATGAAGAAGCCTGGCACTACCTGGGAAATCAACATCCGTGGCACTAAACTGCTGTTGAATGCAGCCGTAAACAATAAGGTCAAGAGATTCATATTCGCATCATCTGCTGCAGTCTATGGCAATGATCCAGGCCTCCCTAAAAAGGAGAATATGCTTGCCAAAGTAGCGACATCGCCCTATGCAAATTCCAAAAGGATTGGAGAAATGCTGTGCGAAGAATATAGGAAGAAAGATAAGCTTCCTACCACGTGTCTGCGATACTTCAATGTTTACGGGCCAAGGCAAAATCCACAATCTGAATATTCAGGAGTCATCACCAAATTCATAACCACGCTTGCAAAAGGCGAGAAACCAATTGTCTATGGGGATGGAAACCAGACAAGGGATTTCATATTCGTAAAGGACGTTGCAAATGCTAATCTTATCGCAATGGAAAAGAAAGCAAGCAGCGGAACATTCAATGTTGCAACTGGAAAGCCTACTTCGATAAATGATTTGCTTGACAGTATCGGCAAGGTCATGAAAAAGAAAACGCTTTCGATCATGGAACATGAACGCACAGGAGATATTAGAGAATCATATGCAGATATGAACAAGGCAAAAAAAGAGCTTGGATTCAAAGCCGAATATTCGCTTGAAGACGGACTAAAGGAAACAATAGAGTGGATTTCCAAACAGAAATAAACACGCAGGTGATAAACAAATGGCAAAATACTTTGGAACTAACGGAATTCGCGGAAAGATAGATGAGTTGACTCCAGAGCTTGCATACAAAGCAGCAACTGGGATCGGCTATGCCTTATGCTGGAAAAAAGACAATTGCAGACGCATCTCAGCACCAATCAAAAACGTACTGATTGCAATGGACGCAAGAAAGACTGGACCCATACTCAAAGCGCAGGTAATCGACGGACTTACAGGTGTTGGTTGCCCTGTCATTGATTTGGGAATGATATCCACACCAACTGCCGAGTTTATGGTAAGGAAAATGAAGCCAGGCGCTCTTGTGATAATCACTGCGTCGCACAACCCTCCGGAATATAATGGATTGAAAGTAATGGATGGAAACGAGGTCTCGGTTTCAAAAGAGCGCGGAGAGGAGATAGAAGAGTACATTGACGGCAAAACGCCTAATACCAGCACAAGGGTTGAATCCGGCACAATTGAAAAATATGAAAATGCAGTGAAAGACCATGTTAAAGCCATTCTCAAGAACGTTGACAAAAACAAGACCAAAGGCAAGAAACTCCTTCTGGATTATGGAAATGGAATGGCTGCAACCATAGCTCCGCAACTATTTCGAGATCTCGGATGCGAAATAACATCCATCAATTCACATATTGACGGCAGTTTCCCAGGACGTCCATCTGAGCCAAGCGAAACAAATGTCCAGGAACTTATCGCGATAATGAAGAGAGGCGAATATGACTGCGGAATCGCATGGGATGGAGATGGCGACAGAGTCATATTCGTGGATGAAAAGGGCGAATTCATAATCGGAGACAAGGTATTCGCAATTGCCGAGATCCTGAAACTAAGGGAAAAGAAAGGTTCTGTTATCACCACAGTTGCGACTTCAAAGGCAATAGAAGATATTGCAAAGAAAAACAAATGTGAAATCATCTACACAAAAATAGGCGCTCCATACCTTTCAGAAGAGATGGCAAAAGGAGGTGCAGTTCTTGGTGGTGAAGAGGTAGGGGGAGTGATATGGCCTGAAGTCAGCCTTGCAAAAGACGGCTTTCTGACAGCGGCAAAGTTGGTAGAGGCTCTTGGCGAAAAGAAATTAAGCGAATGGCTGAAAGAGGTTCCTGCCTACCACAATGAAAAGATGAAGATCTCTGCAAACAAGGAACAAAAGGAAAAAATAATGAGGAAGGTAAAGGAAACGGCAACAGAAAAGATCAATACTATAGATGGCGTGAGAATCGATTTTGAGGATGCCTGGGTGATTATAAGGCCATCTGGAACAGAAAATTACATCAGGGTGTTTGCAGAAGCGAAAACAAGAGAAAAGGCAAAGAAACTTGTTGAGAAGTATAAGAAAATGGCCGAAGACGCCAAAACATAGGATTATATTGATTATAGTGAATATGGCAGATAAAGAGATACATAAATCAAATATGAGATAATGATGAAAAGGTGAAACTATGAGAAAATTGATGCTGATATTTGCAGTAATACTGCTTATGCTATTCGGATGCGTTAAGATGAACATAACGCAAAAATTGGAAACTGATGGATCTTCCATGGTCACCGTGGTCATGGATATGAAAAAACTGATTGAACTCAGCCCAGACGCTGCTACTACTAACCCTTGTGAAACACAGGAGATGCCTCCGGAAACAACATGCAACTATGCAGACGGAGTAATGACAATGACACAAAAGGGAGATGCGACAAAATACAAATTTACTGCTGAGAATGGACTGATTGAAAACAAGTACAGGTTCGAGATAGATTTCAGCGAATTGTCAAAGACTGCAAGCGCAACTGGCGGCAGTACTTCAGGCATGGATCCAAGCTCGCTTAATACTGCAGAAGGAAAAGAGCAGATTGCCCAATTGAAATCCATGGGCGTTGAAATGACCTACACTGTTGAAATGCCTGGCGAGGTAATCTTGGCAGAAGGCGCAATGAACAAAACAGGCAGTAAAGCAACATTCGACCTTCTGGATATGTTCGCAGGATCAACCACAGACAAAATAGTTGTGGAATCCAAGATCGTGAACACGACGATGATAGTTGCTGGCCTTGTAGGATTAGTTGGTTTGATACTTGTCCTGCTGAAAGTAATGAAAAAGATATAGGCGGATCTTTTTCTATTTTTTTATTATTTTTATTATTTTATCAGAATTTCATTCCTAGAAGTAGGCCCTCATTTTCATTATCTCGCCAATCAGGTCAATTGATTTTATTATGCTGTCCAGCTTGTCGAATATGGCAGCATTCGAATGTACAAGGCTCACCAGCCCCTTTAGAAAATCATGCCTTCCGCTTGCATTCACGATTATCAGGAAGTCCGGATACTGTTTTGTGCGATTCTTTATTATTTCATAAAGCAAAGGGGCGAGTACTGCCATCACCAGATTCGTATTTTCAATGACATTTTCCTGTGTAGCATCCTCAAATAATTCTATGTTGCCACCAATAAGAAGGAAATTGCCATTCATGAAGCCTATCCCTCTCATGATTTCATTTCTTTTGGCAAGCATCAGCATGAGTTCGTTCTTGCTCAGAAAAGAGACGGAAGAGTGGATTTCGCCGTTTATGGAAAAAATCTCGACTACTTTCTGGTATATGTCTATTTGAGATGGGGCCATATGCTTACCTTTGACGCATCTGACTTAATGGAGTCGCTTACGAAGAAGTAGTCTGAAAGCTTCGAAAGCTTCTCAAAAGAATCCTTGAGGAAGAAACCATGTGTCGCTGCGCAAATGACTTTCTTCGCACCTGCCTTCTTTATGTTCTCAACTGCATTTATCATTGTGCTTCCTGAAGCAATCATATCATCTAATATGAGCACATTCTTCCCTTTGACATCAAAATCGAACTTCATTTCTTTGATTTGGCGGTATGCTTCACTGCCTCCTATATACTCGCCCCTTTCCTTTGTCATACTTTTTCCTTTGCCAACCATATAGCTTGAGCCCTGGTCTGGCGAGATGACTTCAAGTTCGCCGAACTTCTCCTTCGCATGCGCAATAAGCGCCTTGCTCATTGAAATGTTTTTTATCTTCAGGCCATTGTAATCGAATTCACCTTCCTTCTTGAGGAAGTGGCAGTCAAATGTTGTCAATTTTTTTACGCCCGCGTCCTTCAATAGCTTGCAGATTATTTTTGCGCTTTCCACTTCACCTTCTAGGAAGGTCTTGTCCTGCCTGCAATACGAAAGATAAGGAACGATCATCTCGACTTCCTTTCCAATTGCCTTCTTTATCCCATTCAAAAGAAGAATTGCTTGAATTAGTGAATCATTCTGCTTTGGATATAGTCTATGCACAAGAAAATCAGGCTCTTCCCTCTCTAAAATGCGAATATAAAGGTCGCCATCAGGGAATGTCTTGAACTCAATATTAGGCTTTCCAAAATCTGAACAATTGGGACTAAATAGATATTTGGACATGAATAAAGTAAAGGAAGAAAGAATTTATAATCTGCACTATTCTTCACAGATTATTTCGCTAATTCCTCAGCCTTGAATAGCCTTTCGCAGAAAGTGCAGAAAAGCATGTTGTCCTTCCTTGTGAAACTAGTCTTCACATTCTCCGAATTGGTTATGCAATTTGGATTTGCGCATTTGCCAACCCCTGTCAAGGAAGAAGGCATCTTTACATTGTATTTGCTCACGACCTTTCCGTTCTCAATCTGATTTATAGTAGAATCAGGGGAAATTAGGCAGATGAGGTTAGCAGTAGGGTCTGATACTTTCTTTCCTTCGATTTTTACAATGTCCTTCTTGCCAAGCCTCTTGCTTGTCACATTCATCACTAAAGCCACCCTATGCTGGTAGTCCTCAGTAATCCCAAGTATCTCAAGAACCTTCTTTCCCTTTCCGGATTTTATGTGGTCTATCACAGTCCCATTATCTATTGTGTCAACATTCAACATAACATCACCTGCTATTCATTAAATATGTAATCACAGCCATCCTTACCGGCACGCCCAAATGCGCCTGTTCGAAATACTTTGCGTATTTAGTATCATCAATCGCCGGATCAATCTCATTCACTTTTGGAAGAGGGTGCAAAATTATAAAGTCGTCCTTCACTCCTTTGAGGTGGTCCATGGTTATTTTGAACTTGGCTTGAACGCTGTTGGCTTCGTATGGGTCAGCGAACCTTTCTTTTTGGATTCTGCATGCATACAATACGTCAACATCTTTGAAATCAATTTCATTGGTGTGCTTCAGTTCTACATTGAACTTCTGATTTATTTCGTTCAAATGGCTATCCTCCAACTCCAAACCCTTTGGACAAATCAGTTTTATCTTGGCACCAAACATGGCCAATGCATATATCAATGAGTGCATAGTTCTTGCATGCTTCAAATCACCCATGACTGCAACATGTAAATCCTTTATCTTTCCTTTGAATTTCTTTATGGTGTAAAGGTCAATGAGGGTTTGGGTCGGGTGCTGGTTTGCGCCGTCGCCGCCATTTACAATCGGAACAGTTGAAACCTGGGCAGCAAGCCTTGACGAACCTTCAACAGGGTGGCGTACAACCATCAAATCAGCATAGCCGTTTACTGTCTTTATTGTGTCTGTGAATGATTCGCCTTTCTTCAGTGAGGTCGTTTCCGTCAGGAAATCAATGACCTGCATTCCCAGCCTTTGGGCTGCACTCTGGAACGAGAGCTTTGTTCTCGTAGAAGGCTCAAAAAATAAGGTTGCAATATTCTTTCCTTCAAAATCCTTTGTTCGCTTATTCTCCATCTTTTCAGCAAGAGACAATATCTCCTCTATCTGCCTTTTCTCCACATCACGTATAGAAATTAGATCCATTATTATTCTCCAGCACCCTTGATTCGGCACTGGATAGATATATTGAAACTAACGGTTTTTAATTGTATCAAATTTGGAGGATTTTGAATAGTTCATCTGTACCCATACCTTTTCTATGCATGTGTTCTAATCTTGCAAGTTCAATTTTTGCCAAAGTTTCCTTTGTTAATTTTTCTTCTTTTTTACACATTTTGATCAATAAAATGAGACACTGGAAATTCTTAATCTTAGCATACAAGACCCTGAACACAAGACTCAAAACCGCAGGAGAACTAGTGCCTATGCGCTTTCTTTTTATGCTCCAGCAGGTGGCACATGTTCTGGCTTTGGCAACTGCACCCGTAGGGCTCGAATTGTATTGTGGCATGCAAGATATTGAATTCATGGTTTAATTTATGCTCTATTTCCTGAGATATTGTCCGTGTATGGATAAGCTTTACATTATCTGTTTCCACATGCATCATGATGAATACGAATTCACTGCATGTGCGCCATATGTGCACGTCATGAACCCCTTTCACTCCCTTGACTGACAATACTGCAGTGGTGATTTTATCAGTAGATACTCCATAGGGAGCAGATTCAAGCAAAATTGACAATGAGGTGCGAAGAAGCGAATATGCGCTGAAGAGTATTATGCCTGAAATCAAAATGCTGATGACAATATCAACAACAAACAAACCTGTCACTAGAATTATGATTGCACCGATGAATACTCCAATTGAAGAAAGCGCGTCTCCTGCGGCATGCATGAACGCACTCCTTGTATTGAGGTTCTCTTCATGCTGAAGGTGATAAACAACATAAAGATTGCCTGCAAGGCCTACCAGCGAAGTCAGGAGCATGGGTATGCTGTTTATTTCATAGGTAGTGCCGAATCTCTGGAAGGCCTCGAATGCTATCAAAATGGCCATAAGCACAAGCAGAATGCCGTTGAAAAGGGCTACAAAAACCTCGATCCTGTGGAAGCCGAATGTACGCCTGCTGCTAGGAGGCCTCATCGCTATCCACATCGCGCATATTGAAGCCCCTATTGCTATGACATCTGAAAAAACATGGAACGTATCTCCAAGAAGTGCAAGGCTGTTGGAAAAATACCAACCAAGAATCTGAATTAGGAATACTGCAAATGTGGCAATGAATGCCCTGCCAAGCTCACCCATTGGAGTTTCTTTTTTCATTTTTGCGTCCTCTTTAAAATTCACATGTCCAACATTTATAATGATATAAGTGGACAAAGGGTAGGGAAGGAAAATGATTGTCGTGATAGAAGGAATTGACGGATGCGGGAAGGACACACAGATCGAATTGCTCAGGAAAGAAATGAAATTCGAGTATTTCAAGTATCCTACAAAGGACAACCAGGAGATAAAGGATTATCTTGAGAAAAAAGGTAGGTGGAGCAGTGGAGCAAACAAACAAGGCAACGAAAATATGTTCCTTGACAAGGAAGGAATGGAAATTATGAGACTTTTCCTTGATGACATATATGCCGAACAGAAGAAGCTTGCTGAAGCTTCAAAAAAAGGCCTTGTAATTGTTGATAGATATGTATTTTCTACAATAGCTTATCAGGCAGAAAAGATAGGTTCTGGAATTGCAAGGATTCACAACGCAAGGACGATGGGAAAGGCGAATTTCGGGAATGATGCCGAATTCGCAAAAAGAGCTCCGAAATTGGTTACAGAAACAATTGCCAGATCCATGTCACTTGGAATCAATTCCATAGAACGCGATATAGACAATAGACAATTCATCAAGCCGAACAAGGTAATTCTGCTTGATATTCCATCTTCAATCTCATTCGAAAGGAAAAAGAGGCAAAAACAACTAGACAGGCACGAAGCTGATAAAGAGTTCCTAGAAAGAGTGAGGCAGAACTTCCT
>JBDRPL010000024.1:0-62930 GCA_043827025.1 Microcaldota archaeon | reverse complement strand
TACAATTTACTCCTAATTTCAGAAAACCAGTATTTCTTCCAAGAGAAGTAAGGGAACTGTGCAAAACTGCATTTGAGCAGAAAGCAAGGGATCTGGGAATTACAATTTATTGTGTCAACTTTGGTCCTGACCATTGCCATCAGTACAGCAGGTGATTGACAAAAGCGGAGCGAAGGAAGGTCTTGTTCTAATCAATCCAATGCACATAACTGCCGCCATAATCATTAACGATGATGAGCCAGGCCTTAAGGAAGATTACAAAAAAGTTCTTGAGCGTCTCGTTCCTTACAATTCAGATTATAGGCACAATGATACGGGAGAAGACAATGCGGCATCGCATATATGGCGCCAGCTTATTGGCCATCAGGTGGTCATGGCAGTAACAAACGGAAAACTAGATTTGGGTCCATGGGAACAGATATTCTACTGCGAGTTCGACGGACAGAGGAATAAAAGAGTGTTGGTAAAGGTTATTGGGGAATGAAAATAAACAGATGTTTCATCATGGCCTTGAAAGTTCAATGAGCTTCCTCATCTTTTCTTCTGATTTTTTCCCAATTTTTTCCTCTACACCAGTGCATATATCTAGGGAGTATGGTTTCACTTTTTTCACTGCTTCGAACACGTTTTCAGGTGTGAGTCCGCCTGCAAGGAAAACTGGTTTTGGAGATTCCTTCACTATTTTTGCGCTCAAATCCCAATCTCCGACAATACCTGTTCCGCCTAAGCGATTGCCTGCTTTAGTGTCAAGCAAAAATGAAGAAACAAGATGCCCATATCCTTTGAAATATTTTGCATAATCTACACCTTCACATATCGGAATCGTCTTAATAAGTTTTCCATGAAATTCAAGCCTTTCAAGAAGGCTTGGGTGGATATCACCGTGCAATTGTATTAAATCTGGTGCAATGTTGCAGACAATATCTTCTATATCTGTCAATCTTGTTGAAGAAGTCACAACTACTGAAGAGATAAATGGAGTTTTCGTCTTTAATATGCTTATGGCCTGTTCGTTGGTCACTTTTCTTGAAGATTCAGGAGATACAACAACGCCTATGAAATTAGCGCCTAACCTGCAGGCGACCCTAGCATCACTCTCGTTTGTTAAACCGCAAATCTTGATCTTAACCATATTTTACTTTTATGAACTATCATTTTTTAACAGTTCTCTTAGCTTTGCACCTACGTCCTTGGATTTTAATAGTGAAGTTCCTACCAGAAAGCCTGACACTCCTGCATTTTCCAATATTTCAATGTCATGTCTGGTTTTTATTCCGCTTTCGGATACAATCATTCTATCTGGTTTTTCTTTTCCAAGTATCCTTATCGTATTTGTTATGTCGATTTCCATTGTTTTTAGGTTTCTGTTATTGATTCCAATGAAATCCGCATTTGTTTTTTTTGCTTGCCTGAATTCTTCCAAGGTGTGCGTTTCAAGCAGCACCTGAAGACCGAGTGAATGAGTGTAATCAATCAATTCCAATGGCGAAGTTCCAAGAATTATAAGTATGATGTCCGCACCTGCTTTCTTGCCAGCATCCACATGTTCCCTGGAAACGATAAAGTCCTTCATCAATATTGGCAATTTGGTTGCATTCTTTGCGATTGTCACGTTTTCTAGTTTTCCTTTGAATAGTTTTTCATTTGTCAGAACAGAAATCGCACCCGCGCCATTTTCTTCATATATCTTTGCCAGTTCTTCTATTGAACCAGAATAAAGATCGCCTTCGCTTGGGGATGCGGGTTTTATCTCTGCAATTATTCCGCCATAATAATGCCTTATGCCTTCATCCATACTCTTCACCGTTCACTAAAGTGAATCAATTCACCTAGTTTCTTCTTCGCATTTCCCGAATCAATACTTTCCTTTGCGAGCAGAATACCTTCAGTTATTGATTCTGCCTTTCCTGAAACGTAGATGGCAGCGCCAGCATTTGCCAAAACGATTTCGCGATGTGGTGATTTTTTGCCATTCAGAATATCCAGCAGGATTTGCACGTTTTCTTGCTTTGAATTCGTTCTTATCGCGTCAATTTCAGCCCTTTTCAATCCTAAGCCTTTTGGCTCGATTTCATAAGTTTTTATCGTGTTATTTACCAATTCCGAAACCTTAGTTGTTCCATGAAGGCATATTTCATCTATTCCAGAACCGTGGACAACAAGTGCACGCCTGATTCCAAGATTTCGGGCAACCTCTGCAATTTTTTTAGTCAGTTCTGGTTTGTAGACTCCGATTATTTGAGATGGGGCAGATGCAGGATTGGTCAGCGGTCCAAGTATGTTGAAAATCGTTCTTATTCCAAGTTCTTTCCTTATTGGTGCAACATTTTTCATTGCAGGATGGAAGATCGGAGCGAACATGAATCCCAGCCCTATTCTTTCAATGCACCTTTCAACATCTTTCGGTGCCATGTTTATGTTAATTCCAAGATGTTCAAGAACATCTGCTGAACCGCAACTTGAAGATGTTGCACGATTGCCGTGTTTTGCCACTGCACAGCCTGCTCCTGCCACAACAAACATGGCTGTGGTGGAAACATTGAATGTTCCAAGGCTGTCGCCACCTGTTCCGCAAGTATCCACAAGGAATTTTGAATTTGGTTTTATGCAAATTGCATTTTGTTTCATTACCTTTGCGAATGCAGTTATCTCATCTATAGTCTCGCCTTTCATGCGAAGTGCAGTCAGTATTGCTGATGCCTGAATGAGATTGACATTGATATCTATCAAAGCCTGCATTACACCTTCTGCTTCTTTGCTTGCCAGGTCCTTGGATTCAGCAAGCTTCTGCAAGATGTTTTCCATATGTGCCTTTTTCTTAATGGATAATTTAAATCCTTAATGTATATTTATGTTCAGTTAATGAATAATCCTCCGTTGAGTGACATTGATTAATAAAGTTATCCTGAGTATTCTTTTCGGTGAGCTAATGAAAAAAATTGTGTTGGTTTTATTGTCTTTGATGGTGCTTTCTAGTTTCCTCTATTCAGAACAAGGGGGATCTGAGGGATCAGGCATTTCAGAACGATCTGAACAAACCATTTCAGTTACAAGCGAAAGGGCTTCAGAAGATTCAAGTGATAATTCAATGGAAGTAAGGACTGAGGTCAGGGAAACAGTAAGGTCTGAAACCGAAGTAGACTCTGAATCGGGTACATTCAGCTCAGAAACTGTTGAAACCACGTCTGCCAATGCGCAAGTCCGTGAAACTAATCGTGAAAGAGTCGAAGTAGTCAAGGCAGTGCGCGAACAGATAAAATCTGAATGTGATTCCAGGACTGGTTCTGATAGGAGCGAGTGCCAGGTTCGTTTGACTGTTGCAACTGCTGTGCGATGTGAAGATGTCAACGGTAACATCTCCTATGGAGTTTGTACAAAGTCATTGGAAAAGATCGCTGAAAATAAATGTGAAGATCTTGATGGCGATGCAAAGAATTATTGCGAACGCAAAGTAACTGCTTACGGCAAGGAATACATTGTAAGAGAGAGGTATGAACTGAGCGAGCAGTGCAGGGACCTTACAGGTCAGGGCAGGTCGGACTGCCAGGTTGCAGTCAATACTCAATTTAGAGAAGAAGTGAAATCAAGATTCCAAGTATGGAACGAACAAAATGTATCTAAGGAGAAACAGGTGCGCGTAAGGGCCATCGTAGTCAGTAGGCACCAGGAATCCGTACAGAAGATCAAGCAAAATTCATCCGAAAAGCAGGTACGTCTTTTGGCAAGGCTTGATGCTTCAATGGAACAGATGAATAGATGGGCTGAGAAGATGGACAAGCTTGTGCAAAGGGCGAATGAAAAAGGACATGACACCGTGCAGCTTGAGTTTTTGGTCAGCGATTTTCAATCATCTCTCGATGATGCAATGATCTATTACGATGAACAGCAATATCAAGACGCACTGGCCTCCATTGATTATGCAGGAGAGGATGTTGCGGAATTCAAGGCTGTTTTGAAGGAAGTAATAAAGTCAGACAAAGCAGGAACTAAATACAAGTCAAATGAGATAGGGGTGAGCGAATGAAGAAAATCTTATCTTTGCTTTTGGTTTTAGTTATGCTGTTTGGTTGTGTTAGCCAGCCTACAAAAGACACTAACACATCCTCTCAGGACCAGGCGACAAAGAAAACCGATGATTTGTTAGGAGTTTCTGTTGGCAGTGGTGATCAAACCATTTCAGAAAGCGACATTCCAACGGATACAACAACTGATACGGAATTGGATGAGCTAGAGAAGGAGCTCAATTAGTCGCTCATTTTCAAAAAATTCTCCAATATCTTTTTTCCTTTTTCTGTTTTTATTGATTCTGGGTGGAATTGCACTCCGTAGATTGGCAGTTGTTTATGCTTAATGGCCATCACTTCCTTTTCTTCTGTTTCTGCAGTTATTTCCAGACAATCCGGAATCTTGGTTCCCAATAGGGAATGGTATCTCATTACATTCAATGGATTCTCCATTCCAGCGAATATTCCATTTTCGTTATGCCTTATCAGAGAAGTCTTGCCATGCATTGGCCTTTCTGCTCTAATTATTTTTCCTTCGAAATGGCTTATTATTCCCTGATGGCCTAGGCAAACGCCAAGAATGGGCGCATTCATCTCATTCAGAATCTGTTTGCAGATGCCGAAATCCTTTTCATTTTCAGGATTTCCCGGACCAGGGGAAAGCACTATTTTATCTGGTTTCATTTGTTTGACTTCGCCAATTGTAATCTCGTTATTCCTCTTCACAATAACTTCAGCTCCAAGTTCGCCTAAGCATTGGTAAAGGTTGTAGACGAATGAATCGTAGTTATCTATCAGTAATACTTGCATAGGTCTTCACTCCCAAGGCCTTTATCAAAGCCTTTGCCTTATTCTCTGTTTCCACGAATTCTTTTCTTGGAATCGAATCGTAAACTATCCCCGCTCCTGCCTGGACATAGCACTTTTGCCTTTGCGCAACAAGTGTTCTGATTGCTATTGCAAAATCGCAGTTGCCATTTGCTGAGAAATAGCCGACAGCACCTCCATAAGCTCCTCTTCTGTTCCTTTCCAGTTTGTCAATGATCTCCATTGCCCTTACTTTTGGTGCGCCTGTAAGCGTTCCTGCTGGAAATATTGCATTAAACGAATCGTAGCTGTCTTTTCCATCTGCTAATTCTGCACTTATATGTGAAGACAAGTGTTGGACATGAGAAAATTTATGAACTTCCATCAACTCCGGAACATTTACAGTCCCGAACTTCGCAACCTTTCCAACATCATTTCTCGTCAAGTCAACCAACATTAAATGTTCTGCCCTTTCTTTTTCATCATTCATCAATTCAGTCTCGAATCTCGCATCTTCTTCCATGGTTCGCCCTCTTGGCCTTGTTCCTGCAAGGGTTGCATATGAATCTATCCTGTTTCCCTCAACTCGAACAAGGTTCTCAGGAGATGAACCAATGATTTTCCTGTCTTGGAATGAAAGGAAGTACATATATGGTGAAGGATTCGTTCGCTTTAGATAACTATAGAACTTCAATAGATTGCCTTCATACGGGATTTCATATCTCCGGGAAAGGACCGCCTGGAATATGTCACCAGTCTTTATACTTTCCTTTGCCACTTCAACAGCATCACAAAATTCATTTTCACCCATGTTAGATTTTGCAGAGCCTGCTTCAAATGGGCCAAGGAACATCTCTTCCTTAGCTAATTTCATTATTTGGTCCGAACGATCTTCCTTTTTGTAAATGTACTCGACTTTTTTGCCAATGTGGTCGTATACAATGGCATCATCAAATATCCCAAATTCGAAATCAGGGAATTTCAAATCGTTTTTTGAATTGTCAGGTATTTGCTCTAGATTCCTTGCATAATCGTATGAAAAATAGCCAACTGCTCCGCCAATGAACCCTTTCCGTTCAATCCTTTCTCTTGGCAACTGCTCTTTTATTGCATCAATCGGTTGTTCAAACTCTCGTTCTTCATATTCTATCTGCACAATCTTCCCATTTGCCTTAAGGTGTTTGGAAGGATCAAAGCCTATAAACGAATATCTAGCAAGTCTTTCTTTGCCTTTTGAAGACTCAAGCAGAAAGGATTCCCTATACTCCCTATTTACCAAAGTATACAGTTCGAACGGACTGAGTTTAATGTCAAGTAATTTGGATTTCATAACTTGGTTGAGCTAAACGAACTATTTAAAGCATTGATGTATTATTTTATCCATCCAAGTACCTTTTTATTTTTTAGTGGCAAAGTCAAACTATGTATCAATTCCTTGAGGACGTGTTTGTCCATTTCCCGCAGAGAAGAAAGGTTGCTGAAGTCATGCTAAGATACGGTCTTAGAATCGACGAAAATGGAAACATCTTCTGCGGTGAAATCGAAATAGCACCTGCCAAGTTCGCAAGAGGTATAAATACAGACAGAAGAGTTGTAATAGAAACAGCAAAGATGATTGCAAAATACGAGGAACTGTATCAGATTTTCTCAAACTTAAAACCGACTGCGTATATAAGAGGTGCAGCAAAACAATTGGGTTTTGAAGTTTTAGAGATACATGCAGATCCTCATGCTGCTGGAATTGTTTCAAAAGTCACAGAATTAATCGCCCAGGCAAAAATACCTATAAGACAAATAGTTACGGATGACCCGGATATTTATCCAGAGCCAAAGCTGACAATTGTTCTTGGAAAGAAAATGTCGGGCAATCTAATCGCTAAGCTGAAGTCAATAAAAGAAATAAAAAGATTGATAGTCGGGTGACTATCTTACTTTAATATTAATATCTCGAACTGCTTCCCCAGTGCCTTTTTGTGCGTGGTTTGAAGCTTCGGGTGTTGTTCTTATGGCTTGATTTATATTCTCCGCTGCTTCTGTCGACAGAACCTTCACGAGCAGGGCCTCTTGGCTCCCCTCTATTTGCATAGTGGCTAGAACGGTTGCTGGAGTAATTCCTATTTCCATGGGAAGGCCTTGACGGGCCGCGACTATAGCTACTTCTCCTTTGATAATCTTGAGAATGCTTTGAAGGATCATACATTATGTCTTCAACTTCCACGAATGTGATTGCCATACCTTTCTCACCCATTCTTCCAGTTCTTCCGATTCTGTGGATGTGGGAGTCCTCATCTTTGGATTGGTCGTAGTTTATGACATGTGAAATTCCATCTACGTGAATGCCTCTGGCCGCAACATCTGTTGCAACAAGGACCTTCAATTTGCCCTGCTTGAATTCATCAACAATCCTTTCTCTTTTGCTCTGGCCTATTCCGCCATGCACAAAGCCCACTTCCCTGCTTTTCAGACCTAGTTTTTTGCCGATATATTCAGCAGATGCCCTGGTCGAAACGAATACAATGACTCTTGACACGGACTCACCGTTCAATATATCAAGCAACTTTCCAAATTTTTCTTTCCTTCCAAGCTCGATGAATTGCTCTTCAATAGTGGATGCCTTTTCAATGGCGCCTATTTCCAGTATCTCAGGGGTTTTCATGTGCCTTCCTGCAACATCCATAATTTTCGGGTCAAGTGTGGCGGATAGAAGAATCGTCTGCCTGTATTGGCTGACATTTGCAAGTATCTCGTCTATATCTTCTTGGAATCCCATGTCGAACATCTTGTCCGCTTCATCCAATATGACTAGATTGAAAAGTGCAAGATCTAAATTATTCCTTCTGAAGTGGTCAAGCAATCTACCAGGCGTAGCAATAATTATGTCGTATCCTCTTTGCAGGACTGAACGCTGTTGGTCTATGTCAACGCCGCCATATATGGTATATATCTTTTGCCTATGGAAAAGCGCAATTGCCCTTAGCTCTTTTGTCAGCTGGAGCGCAAGCTCTCTTGTAGGTGCAAGTACAAGGCATTTCTTTGACTTGTCCTTGGCTATGTTTTCAATAGCTCCTATACCAAAAGCTGCTGTTTTTCCAGTTCCTGTCTGGCTTCGGACTATTATGTCCTTGCCTTCAAGAAGGGTAGGAATTGCTTTTTCCTGAACTTCGGTTGCCTCTAAATATCCCATTTTTTCCAAAGCACTAGTAGTATTAGTACTAATGCCCATTTCACTAAATTTCATATATTCACTTTTTAAAAGTCGAAATCCCAGTTGCTTTTTTTCTAAAATCTCTTATTTGGAGGATTCTAAATCTAAAACCAGAATTTCTACTGATCTTTCTATATGTTCATATTATGTGTTTATCTATATTTAAATGTATGTATTGTGTCATTTTATGGGCATTGCAGCCGCATTTCTAGATTTTGCACTGGCAGAATATGCTCAACGGTCTTATGAGTGCTATTACAGCAGGTTTTCCGTTGTATTTTATGAAATTGCTGTCAAGTTCTATTTCAACTTCTTTACCACCTTTTGTCAGTATCTTAGAATTATATTTCTTTTCGAATTTCTCTCCGCTTAGTCTTCGGATGTGGTTTTTTACTACTTTGTCACGTTCGTCAGGCGCAAGTGCAAATGGGAATTCCTTGCCCAAGACCTCATCTGCGCTGTAACCTATGTATTCAAGCATTGCTGAGTTTACATACATTATCTTCTTGTCTTGAATTACGACTATGCCCTCGCTGCAGTTTTCTAGAATGATTGCATAATTTGCAAGCAATTCATCCATTATTTCCCTGGTTTGTATCCTTTCAGTCATATCTCGAAGAATAATCACAAGGTCATCTGAATTAGCTATCTGTGAAAGAGAAACTGACACTATTTTTTCTTCTCCTTTTTTAGTTGAAAGTTTTTCTATTGACGTATGGTATTTGGACTCAGTTAGGTTTGCCTCAGCTTCTTTTCTGAATTCCTGGAACCTGTTTTTTTCTTTGAACAGACTGGCCATCTTCTTCTTTATCAGCTCTTTGTTCGAATGTCCTGTGAGCATGTTTGTCGAGGGGTTGCAGAGGATTATTTCTCCAGCTTTGTTTATTACTATGAGCCCTTCTGGAGCTATGCTTTCGATAAGTGATTTGGCGAACCTTCCTTCTTTTATGAGTTCCTCGGTTCCTGCAAGGAAATCCAAATCTATTGACAGGTTGCCCATATATCTAATTTTTAACGTAAAGTTTTTATTAGTTAGGTTTTCTCTTACGTCATTAGTAGAATCTTTTCAGAACTTTTTCACTATATAAAATCATAGCACTCTTTTGGAAGTTCTTCAATGAAAAGTGATGGGATGTTGTCCTGCCCAAATGAGTAAAAAGACCTTTCAGATGTCATTGGGTAACTCAACACTAATCCTTTTTTAGCCCGTGAGATTGCAACGTAGAACAGCCTTCTTTCTTCTTCAAGGTCAGTATCATTCCTTATCATTGGGAACTGCCCTTGGGCAAGTCCAATTACAAATACATTGTCCCATTCAAGGCCTTTGGCCTGGTGTATCGTAGAAAGCACGAGTCTTTGGGTGCTCTCGCCTCTTTCTTTCATGTCGTCTCTGTTGAGGGTTATATCATTTACAAATGACTTTATGTTCCTGTAGTTCTTGCTGAGTTCAATAAGCACGCCGATTTCTTCCCTTCTTTCTTTATAATCATCAAAATTTTCTTCAAGGTATTTATGGTAGAAAATCATATCGACCTGTTTCAATGCATCTGTTGGATTGGATTCGAATGTGAGCGCCTTTTCCAAAACCTCCATTGATTCATTCGCTTTTTTCCCAAGTTTTTTCTGTTCTATCATACTAGGATCCAAAATTATCTTTTCAGTGGTTGTTCTACCTATTCCTTCGAAGAGCAGGAGTACTCTTCGCCAGGCGATCTCGTCTTTCTTGTTTGCATGTATCTTCAGAAATGCCAATATGTCCTTTATATGTTTTTTCTCGAAGAACTTCAGCCCGCCCCGTAGCACGTAGGGTATTTTTTCTTTTGCCAGTTCCATTTCAAGGTTCGAGCAGTGGCTTGTGGCCCTGAAAAGCACTCCTATCTCCGACAGACTGGACGTTTTCATCAGTTCCTTTATTTTGGCAACTACAAATCTGGCCTCGTCATTTGTATTCAGTGCCCCATAAACAATGGGTTTTTCGCCATCTTCCAGTACTGTCCGCAGCCTTTTTTCAAATGCATGGCTGTTGTTCTTTATACTATGGTTGATCATTTCAACTATTTTTTTTGTACTCCTGTAGTTGTCTTCTAGCTTGAATATCTTGCAGTCCTTATGCTTGTTTGGGAATTCAAGTATGTTTTTTATATCTGTTCCTCTGAAAGAATAGATGCTCTGGCAATCATCACCAACTACAAGCAGATTGTTGCCCTTTGCCAGGATGTTAATGATTTCATTCTGGAGTTTGTCAGTGTCCTGGAATTCGTCTACAAGCACATGTTGGAATTTCATTTGGTAATATTCTCTTGCTTGGTTGTTTTTGACAAGCAACTGGTGCAGATTGAATAAGAGGTGGTTGAAATCCATGGCATTAAGCTCCCTGCATTTTTTCAGGTATCTTCCATAAATATCTTCCAGCTTTTCAGGCTCTTTTGAGAAGTCTGAGAATTCTTTCATTTGCAATACCTTGAGACCTATCTTTTCCCTTATCTTCCTTGCTTTTTTTGAGAGTTCTTTTCCACCAATGGATTCGCATATTGCAGTAAGCACTTGGAGCGAGTCCTGTTCATCGAGTATTGTAAAATTCTCTGTGAAGCCCATGAAATCTGCGTGTCTGCGGAGAATACGGTTCGCAAAATAATGGAAGGTTCCTGAAGTTATCCCTAGCTTTTCAAGGCCAGTTATCCTCTGTACCCTTTGGGTCATTTCATTTGCAGCTTTGTTTGTGAATGTGAGGAGAAGGATGTTTGCCGGATTTACTCCTGATTTTATTAGTTCAGCTACGCGATATATCAGCGTTCTTGTCTTTCCAGAGCCTGGTCCTGCTATTATAAGGCTCTTTCCATTTGCATTTTTGACTATGTTCAGCTGGCTATCGTTCAAATCCATTGGATAGGATTATGAAGGAAAAGAAAATAAATAGTATGTTATTACTTTTTCTTGTTTATCACGAACATGTATATCAACACTGCTGCGATTATCAGTATTGTTGTGCAGCAGCATGTTCCTGCGCCGACCAGGTATATATTATCCATCACAGTCTCCTTTATCCCCTTTGTTTCCATGCTTCCATTTGCAGGAGGGCTTGTATTTGCAAGATTGTTGTTTGGAACATTGTTCACCTGTTCTGGAGGCGAGTTGTCCACAGGTGTTTGAACAACAGGTATGTTATAGCAGGTGTTTTCCCTGCATTCTTTTTCCGATCCGCAATCTACGTCAACACAGCATTCATAGGCTACCCATGCATGGTTCAATGCATATCCACAGGTTCCGGTTACAGCAACGCATTTTCCTGCAGAACATTTTTTGTCAGAAGCGCAATTGCTGTTGCTTGTACATTCAGGGGCTGCCTGTGGGGTTGGTAGTGTGATTGTTTCTGAACCTGAAGGGTTGGATGTAACAAAAACACCTATTTGTTCTCCAAAAGAATTTTCCTTTGCCTGGGTTGCTTTGTTTATTGAGTATACTACCTTTGCCCTAAAGTTTATTGTCTTTCCATCATATTTTCCCCAGGGGATTATTTTTGTACTCACAATTTTGCTTCCTGGACCGGTAAATGAGAATGGGACTTCTGTTTTTACATAAGTGCCATCAGGATTTTTGTCATTGAGGTTTTCTACCACAAGGTTTCCTTCAGCTTCATCCCCTCCACCTATATCTGTAGTCACAGTAAATTTAATTTCAAGGGTTTTGTCGCTGCTTGGTGCAATCTTCGAAGGAAAAGTTACTTTACTTATACTAACTTCAGACGCAGAAACCAATCCAAACAACAATAAAAATACCAATCCGAGATATATTAACTTGGGTCGCATATCTCTGTATTCTGAATAAACATTTAAATTACTTACTTTTTAGCTGCACTTTGTTTTTGAGCAGGAGTTAAGTATTTATATCCCCCTTGCTTATTCCAATTGATTCATATGAAAAAACCAAATTTATTGGTGCTTGGAGCTTCTGGAGGGGTTGCGAATGCTTTTTTGCATTCACTTGTGCACCACAGGGATCTTTTTGGCAGATTGGTGCTGCTTGACAAGAATAAAAAAGTCCTGTCAAATGAATATCTCGACCACAAATCCCTCAAATATGTTTTCTTACATCAAAAAATCGTGCTTCCTGAAAAAGAGAAGGAGTATCACGCAGTACTCAAGAAGTATAAGATAGGTATTGTTTTAGATATCACGGATATGGCATCCATTCCAGTTATCGAGTCCACAGATAAACTTGGCATCTCTTGTGTGAATACTGGGATGAATGATGATAAACGAGATATTGCGGACTTGGTATTCGAAGCTTATCATAGGAAAAACGAGCTGAACAAAGCTCCACATATACTCTGCTCTGGGATGAATCCTGGAGTGGTGAATATGTGGGTTCGATATGGCATAGAGAAATTTGGCATCCCTGACGAAATAATCCATTTCGAGTATGACACTTCAAAAATAGTTAAGGGATGGAAGTCCATGATGACCTGGTCAATCCATGAATTCATCGCGGAGGCGCTGGTGGATCCTGCAGGGTTTGTGATCGGCAGGGATAATGCCAAGAAAATGCCATCAAGTTCAATCGATTACCGGGAAGATATGAAGCCAATTCTCAAACCAATCCTGAGCCTGGACAAATATCCCGAAGGGTTTATTTTGGTTCATGAAGAAAACGCATCTGTGGGTTCGAAGTATGATATTCCATCGAAATTCATCTATGCGGTAAATATGCAGACTATGGAAAACCTTATGAGGCTGTACAGGGCGAAGCACAATATAACCATAAAGGATTTTATCCTTGGTGACAATACTCATATAATTCTCGACGGTTCGGACAGCATAGGCGTGATACTTGAATATGGCGACAAGAAGGTCTATTATTTCAATACGATATCTAACATTTCAGTTATGGGCACCAACGCGACATACACACAAGTAATCGTTGGTGTTTTCTCAGCTTTATTCACTCTCATGTTCGACAGGCTTCCAAAGGGCATTCATTTCCCTGAAGATCTGTACCATTCCCACTATAGGTACTATCTCTTCGACAACATGCGAGTCCAGGAATTCGTCTTTAAGAAGGAGAAATCGGGAAAGCTCAGCAGGGTGAGCTACAACCCTGAGATAAAGATAAAGAGGAATGACCATTTTGACCACATGTTTATCTAGATTCATTGAGAAATGGATTCATCCTCTGACGCATTCGCGCTATTTCCTCATAATATGTGTCACTCTTCTGTGGCTCATTGCTGACAATGCCTTGGAATTCGTTTTTCCGACCAAGCTTGAAAGCATAGGAAAATCGTATTTTGAAATTGGGATTCTGCTTGCCCTTGCATCTGTGGGGGGGATGCTGATTGATTTCCCTATGGGTGCCCTGAGCGATCGCATGAGCAGGAAAAAACTCATGATAAGAGGTTTCATAGTGCTTATAATAGGTAGCATATTCATTTTTTCATTTGAGGATAACCTTCTGCTAGGGTTCTCTTTTTTCTTTTGGGGGTTAGGATTTCAGATCTGGCGAGTGCCTAGAGACGCATATTATGCATCTCTTTCAATGGACAATACGGTAAAGGTGGCCCAATCCTATGGCATTGATATTGAGATGAAATATATAGGCCAGACTGTCGGTCCACTGATTGCAGGTTTCCTTTTGTTATGGTTTGGTTTTCATAGCATCGTCGGGTTTTACAGTGTAATCCTTCTTTTCTGCGCCTTGGTTCTAATGAAATATATGAAGGAGACTAATAACCGCCCTGCGTTCGAATCCGTAAAATCATTAAAACCAGGTATCATCTTCAAGAGAATCAAGGATTTCAAGACCCGATTTGGCCTATTCGGCTTTTCCATGCTATATTTTGCATTGCTTTTCACGGCTTGGGAGCAGATACTGCTAACATTCCAGCCTCTTTTCTATGGCGAAGATGTTCTCAACGTGCCTTCAAATATGGGAGGGCTTCTCATGGCGTGTTTCTCTTTGCCAGGTATTTTTATTTCATATCATGCTGGAAAATTTGCCGACAAGTTCGGGAAAAAGAACATTCTTCTTCTAGGCCTTATCATCATGGGAGTTGCTCTTATATCTTTTTCAAGTGTCACTGACCTTGCGCTTGTTTTTGTGTTTGCATTGCTTGTTTCTGTAGGATGGGTTATCTCATCCCCTGCATTGTGTGGGCTGATTGCCAATCTTTCATATGGTCATAAAAAAGGCGAGATAGCTGGAATATGGGATTTCTTCATGGATGTTGGCTTTGTTTCAGGCCCAATCCTAGGAGGAATCATAGCCCAATTCGCAGGCATTCGCTCAGTATTCTTCATTCTTGGGATCGTTTTCTTCATCTCTGCACTTCTACTTATATTCATAAAGCTCAGGTCTGAAAAAAAAGAACACGCGATCTGCAAACAAGCTGCAACTGCGCTGTCAAATTAAGTAGGTCCAGATAATCAGTGGGCTGTTTCTAAATCAGCCTAATCCTTGCACATTTCCAAAAAGTCTTCTTCCATTGGGTGAAGTTTTGCAGGTATGATGATTGAGAAAGGCGGTTTTCCAAGTTCTTTCTTAGAAAGTTCGCTTATCTTTCCATAAATTACTTTTTCATCATTTTCCCCTAGTCTTGACAAAACCACTGCGCTTTCGAATCCCTTAAGCATTTCCAGCGCCACCTTTGCATCCATTGGCTTTGGTTCTGTGTCCAATAAAACAAGCGAGTGCATCCCTAATTCAAAATTCTTCCTGATTATGTCTAGTGAAGAAGTTGGTTTGTAATTCTCCCTTGGATTTACAAGTGAAGCTGTTTTCCCGAATCTGTATATCTGCAGGCCTGATTTTCCAGGTGCAACAGTGTAAACAGAAGAGTTGTGTATGATATTTGTTTCGACTTTCTCTTTTTTAGCATCTATCAGCACTGTTACATGGGTTGTTGCAGTTAAGGGATCACCTGATGCTAGGAGGCATATTTTTTTGTTTTTTGCCTTTTCAATCAGGAACTTGGATTCTACTTTGGTTCTTTCGAGTTCCTTCACTTCCTTGTTGATCAATTTTTCTAAAATTCTGATCTTTTCTTTTTCAATTAAATTTGTATATGTTTCTATGTATATCTCGTCCGCATTTTTGAGCGCATCAATTGCTCCAAGCGTGAGATCAAAGTTTATTCCAGTTCCTATAATCGTCAACATTGTTTTCCCTCTCCAGGAGGGAAAGCGCCGTTATTGCTGGCAGCAAAAAAGAAGACGCTTCTTCCCTTTTGGAGGGCTACTATTGTGGTGATACTTATTTTTAAACTCTTTTCTTGTCCTCGTGTAATATACTCCTTTTATTTACACAAACAGAAACATTTACTCATTTTATTCAAAATCCAGCTTTAATTTGTCACCAATTCTAACATTATTCTTTTTGCAGAATCCTTGGTTTACTTCGAGAACATATTTCGATTTGTTTTTTGGAAGGTATTTGCCGGTGTGAGGTTCCATTGAGATTGTTTCCACCAGCTTTCCATCCCCTGCCAAATGCAATGCCTCCAAAGCTAGGTTAGTATTGGCCATCCAGAATGTATGGTAATCCTCCTTTCCGAATATAAAAAGCATTCCATTGTCCCTATCAAGCGATTTCCTGAACATCAGCCCTATTGCCTTGCTGAAGAATCCACTGGCAATCTCGGCAGTCACAGTTGTTTTTTTGCCAATAGAGTTGATGATCGTGAGCGTTTTGCTCTTATTCGCAAAGAAGCACATATTTGATTATTTTGATGGAACATTTATAAGGGATTGTCGTCACTCTTAATCTATGTCCAAGCGAACCCTTAACAAAAAAGAAGTCCGTGACCTCACACTTGATTTTTTCGACCTTGATAAAGATAATAATCCTATAATCGAAGAAATCGAAGAAAGAGGAAAGCCAAAGATACTTGTGATTGACAAGGTTCCAATTGCAGTACAACATGAGGGCAGATGGATAGCAACCCTTAAAGGCATAAGGAAACCAATCAAAAAAATATCTGTGGATGAAGGTGCAATCAAGTTCGTTCTTGCAGGCGCCCACATAATGAGGCCCGGAATTACAAAGATTGAGGATGGAATACAGAAGGACGAAGTCGTCATTATCCTAGATCATAACAACAAGCCACTTGCCACAGGCATTGCGCTTTTCACTTCAGAAGAAATGAAAGCAATGGCAAAAGGAAAAGTAATAGTCAATGTCCATCAGATAAATGACTGGATATGGAATTACAACTCGATCCAATAGTGGAGGGGATCCGGAATCCCAAGGAAACTAAGGGGATACTTCCCCTTGGTTGGCTTAATGACTGGATTTGGAATTACAATAGTTAAGTAAACGTTCCGTCTTTTTCAGAAATCGGCACTTCCACCGGAGTTATCTTGTTATTAATTAGGTGTTTGCCATATGCCCATCCGAATACCAATCCTCCGAGATGTGCCATGTGCCCTATTGTGCTGGTTGTATCAAGGGTTCCGATTATTGAGATTGCGACCCAAAACAAGGCCGCAGTTCTCATTGTCATAGGTATGAACATCACAAATATCCTCATATTTGGCATCATTGCTGCAACTGCGCCTATCAATCCAAATATTGCTCCGCTTGCACCTAGTGCAAGGGCAGGTGGCGCCAATCCCAATAATATGACTGCATAAAAGAGCAGGCTACCAACTAATCCAGCACCGAAGAACAGAACCCAATACTCATTTTTTGTGACTCTGCTTTCAAGTATCGAGCCGAATAGGAAAAGAGCATAGCAGTTGAAAAGTATGTGTGTAACATCAGTTGGCGAATGGAGGAAAACGCTTGTGATCAGTCTCCATGGCTGGGATGCCATAAGATTCGGGTCAAATATGAATACCTCTGTGAAACCAGGTACGACTAGCTGAATAATGTAAATCACTATCAAGAAAAAAATCAAGTATATTGAAAGCATTTATTCATCCTCTTTAACGTTACTATTGTTTTTTCTTTTATTTTTTATTTTCCAGATGTTTGTATGCAGATACTGCTGCAAGCACCCCTTCTGCAGCGCCAGTTATGGCCTGTTTGAATGACGAATTCGTCACGTCGCCTGCAGCATAAGCCCCAGAAACATTGGTTTCAGAGTCTTTATTGATAACTATTTCTCCTTTTTCGTTAAGTGTAATTCCGATTTCTTTCGCAAGCTGTGACTGGGCAATATGCCCTATTGCAACAAAAATACCATCAAGCTTGAATTCTTCTGAACCTTTGTAGTCTCTGTCAAGGACAACAGATGTTACAAGTTCCTTTCCTTTCACTTCTACGATGTTTGCGTTATTTATGACCTCTATTTTTCCTTGTTTTACCATCTGCTCCATCTTTTCAAGTGTCACAGGCTCAGGCCTTACTTTATCTTTTCTGTAAATGATGTAAACCTTTTTTGCCCATTGAGTTAGAAGAATTGCTTCTTTCACGGCAGAGTCTGCACCGCCTACGATTCCAATTTCCTTATCAGCATAGAAATACCCATCGCACAATGCGCAGTAGTGCACTCCCCTTCCTGAGAATTCCTTTTCGCCTTTCACTCCTAGTTTTTTCCATTCAGTTCCTGTGGCAAATATTATTGTTTTTCCTTCGTATTTTTTTCCGTCATCAGTATGCACTATGAATTTTTCTGCTTTTTTTTCTATCTTGGTTGCAGTTGCATCCTCAACATCCGTCCCATATTCAAGAGCATGCTCTTCTACATTTTTTGCCAGAGTCATACCGTCAACCATCTTTATTCCTGGCCAGTTGGCAATCTCGTTGGTGTTAATGATGGTACCACCTCGTATGGTGGTGAGGACTAATGTTTTCATCTTCAGTCTACCGGAGTACATCGCAGCTGAAAATCCGCTAACTCCGCCACCTATTATTATCATATCATACAAAGAAGTCTGAGTCATACCTATCCCTATCCTAAAAACCTTTTATAAATACTGCTAGATTTAGGATTTCATATAAACATGTTTTGTTTCTGAGTAGGCATCGAATGCATAGACAGAGAGATCCAATCCTGTTCCGCTTTTTCCATACCTTCCGAAAGGCATCTCTGAAACCAGGCTTCCATGTTCATTTATCCAGACTGTGCCAAACCTTAGTTTGTCTGAAACGTGATTCAATTTTTGCATGTCTTTGCCCCAGACGGATGCTCCTGATCCGAATTGCAGTGAATTCGCTTCCTTTATTGCTTGTTCTATGTTTGTGTAAGGTATCACTGAAAGCACAGGACCAAAAATATCTTTGTGAAATATGTTCATTTTGCTGTTTACGTTTTTAAGTATGGTTGGCTTTATGAAGAATCCTCTTTCGAATATTCCACTTTCAAGTCTTTTCCCCCCATATGCAAGTTTTGCGCCTTCAGCTATGCCTGAACTTATGTATCCTTCGACTTTATCCCTGATTCTTGCTGAAGTGAGCGGACCCATTTCTGTTTCATATTTTGCAGGATCACCTATCTTCAGTTTCTTCGCTTCATTTACCAGCATTTTTACGAATCTTTCTTGCATGGCTTTTGGCACGAATACCCTTGCAACAGAAGTTGTTTCCTGACCCGAATTTCCGAATGCATTGAAAATGGCTTGCTTCGCAACGCTGTTCAGTTCAGCATCCTTGAGAACTATTAATGGTGACTTTCCATGAAGCTCAAGATGCAGTTTTTTGAAGCTGATTGACGCTTCTTCAATTATCTTTTTTCCTGTTTCCGCGTTTCCTGAATATGTAATCATGTCTACTTTGCTGCTTGTTCCCAATTCCCTTCCAACTGTTTCTCCAGGGCCGGTTACAAGGTTTATCACTCCCTTTGGGAATTTTACCTTTTCAGTCAGATGTATGAATTCTAAGATTGACACCAATGCTTCACTTGATGGTTTTATTATGATACTATTTCCCATTAAGAGTGCAGGTATCATCTTCAGTACAAGTATGGAAAGCGGGCAGTTCCAGGGTATGAATGCAACTACTACTCCGATCGGCTCTTTTTTTACATAATTTATGCCGCCGCCATCGTAATTCATCGCAACGTTGGCAGACATGGCCCTGCATGCGCCTGCAAAATATCTCATGTTGTCTATGAAGAATGGAAAGTCGCATTGCAACGAATATTGTATAGGTTTGCCGACATCCTTGGCCTCTAGGCTTGCAAAATATTCCTTGTTCTGTTCAAACGCATCCGCAAGCTTGAAAATGTATCTTGCTCTTTCTGCAAGCGTTTTGGTTTGCCATTCGCCTTTGTCAAAAGATGTTCTTGCGGCATCAATCGCCTTTTTGGCATCTTTGGTTCCTCCTCTTGCCACTCTTGCAAATACTTCTGCAGTCGCTGAATCATAGACAACAAAACTTTCCTTGCTTTGTGCATCCACCCATTCGCCATTTATGAACATCTTGTATTGGTCTGCCATGGCTAGGTAACAATGTTGATGGTTATAAGGTTTGCCTTTGTCTTCTTTTTATTCTGGAATCAGATAAGCACTTCATCTTTTCTTGTGGCCCAGACTTCGTATAAATTTAGTCCGCCGGTTTTCTTTTCGATTATTGCGACCTCATATCCTCCTGCTTCGAACTGTTGGCATATTCCCTTTGCTTCTTCGTAATTGAATGTGCGTCCAACACATCTTCCAAGTATTGCCTTTCTCTGCTGTTGTGGGTCTTTAAGCAGTTTTGGACCTTCATCATCCTCGTCTTTCTCTCCCTTTAATACTCTTTCAAGGTCTTCTGAACAGCGGATTTTTCTTTCAGGTGCTGGCCGGCGGCGGGCATGCTCGCGAACAGATGTTCGCGACATCGAGAACTTAGTTCTCGACTTGGCTGTTTTTGCCTGTTTTGGTTTTGCCCTGACCCTTTTCTTAGGAGCACTTTTCGCCTTTGGTTTTACTGCTTTCTTAGCCTTTGCCATATTGCAAAATACTAAGGTATAATTTAAAAATATTCTGTATTGGTTTGCAATCACTCTTCTTCTCAAGCAATTAAACAATCTTCATCAATTCGTCAACCTTTGCAGCAGTTTGCATCCATTTTGGCAGGAATTCCATCGTTGCCATGGCTTCGAAGCTTAATCCTGGCAATGCATATTGTATTCTCATGAGGGATGCCCCTCTGAAAAATACTGCGAAAGGAATCGCTGCTACTATTTTTATCCAGTTCTTCTTCATGTATTTGTATTTGTTCCTTGCTTCTTGGTATCCCAAAATAACATCTGTCAATAGTATTACTGTGGCCCCTAATTCAGTAACAAATATAACCCGTACATATCCTTCCATTTGTTCGTGAAGGAATATCTCTAGCAGTGCTGAAACTATAAGTATGGCAAGGGCTAGCCTAACTCCCAGTTTCCATTCACGTGTATGGTTGAATCGTCGCATGGGAAAGGATAAACGAAAAAGAGGTTTATATATTTTACCTTTTTCTTTTTTTGCTTATTTGACTACTGTTGTTCCGCCCTTTCCTTCCATTGCTTTGGCTGCATCTTCGATGGATGTTATTATTGCTTTTTTGCCCCCATTATTCACAAACTGGATTGCGGCTTCGATCTTTGGCCTCATACTTCCTTCTGGAAATATGTTCAGCATTTTCTTCAGATCATTTGCCTTTATTTTACTATTCTTTTTTGATTCGGTTTTCCAAAATTAGAATAAACTGCGTCAATTGCAGTTACAAAAAGCAAAACATCTGCTTTGATTTCATTTGCAAGAACTTGTGACGCATCATCTTTGTCAATAACTGCCTGGAGCCCTTCCCCTTTGGCTGATATAGGTATTCCCCCTCCTCCTGCAGCTATTATTACCTTTCCATGGCCAGTCAATTTCTTTATTGTATCAGCCTCAAGTATCCTCTTTACCTTTGGGCAGGCAACTACCAATCTATATCCCCTACCTGCATCCTCTACCATCCCTGGCTTTTTTTCTTTGTAAAATGGGCCAATTGGTTTTGTTGGGTTCTTGAATCCAGAATCATTTTCATCCACTTCGCAGTGCGTTATGATTGTCATTGATTTCTTTTTTGTGATTCGTGCAATTGCATGTTCTATGAAGAACCCAATTTGCCCCTGAGTCATTGCCACTAGTACATGAAGAGGCATTTCAGGAACCTCTTTTGTAGCATGTTGTTGCAGCAGCAGATTTCCAACCTGCGGCCCGTTTCCATGCGTAATGACAGTGTCGTTTTTTTCTATGACTTCCTTGAGATGCCCGATGCTTTCCATTGCAGCATTTGCCTGTTCCACATCTGTCCCTCTTTCTCCTTTCCGAAGAAGCGCGTTTCCACCAAGTGCAATTACTATTTTCATCTGTTACCTTCGAAGCCAATCTATTAAATGTTTTATGTTCTTTATTTATTTATGACAACCAAAGTTTTAATTCTCGGAGCCGCAGGCAGGGACTTTCACAATTTCAATGTGCTTTACAGGGACAATTCTGAATTTACAGTTGTTGGTTTTACTGCAACACAAATTCCTGATATTGCCGGAAGGAAGTATCCAAAGGAATTGGCAGGTTCGTTGTATCCGAATGGAATTTCCATTTATGATGAAAAGGATATGGAAAAATTAATCAAAGAACACGCTGTTGATGAAGTTGTTTTGTCTTATTCTGATTTGAAACATGAAACTGTTATGCATCTTGCTTCAAGGGCGAATGCTGTTGGATCTGATTTCAAGCTGATCGGCGTCCAAAGAACGATGATAAAATCAAAGAAGAAAGTAATTGCAGTTTGTGCAACAAGAACTGGATGTGGAAAGAGTCCGACTTCTCGTAAAATCGTTAGCCTCTTGACTGATGCGGGAAAGAAAGTTGTTGTTATACGTCATCCAATGCCCTATGGCGATTTGAAGGCACAAACCTGTCAGCGATATGCCAGTCTTGAAGATATGGATAAGAATAAGTGCACCATCGAAGAGATGGAAGAATACGAGCATCACATAAGAAAAGGATGCATTGTCTATGCTGGAGTGGATTACCAGAAAATCCTGAATGAAGCTGAAAAAGAGGCTGACATTATTTTATGGGATGGAGGCAACAATGACACTTCTTTCTACAAGCCTGATCTGCTTTTTGTTGTTGCAGATTCACTAAGGCCGAATCATGAAAAATTATATTATCCTGGTGAAACCAATTTTCGCATGGCAGATGTAATTATAATCAATAAGATAAGCCAGAGTCCAGAAGGCGCCAAGATTGTGGAAGAGAATGCCAAACTCATGAATCCAAGTGCCAAACTCATCAAAGCTGTTTCAGAGCTTAGCGTTGAGCATGAAATTGATCTCAAAGGGAAAAGGGTTTTGGTTGTTGAGGACGGCCCAACTGTTACCCATGGGGAGATGGGCATTGGCGCAGCCTATGTCTATGCAGAGAAGAAAGGCGCGGTTATCGTGGATCCAAAGCCATTCACCAGTGGGGATGTAAAAGAGGCGTATTCAAAGTATCCTCAGTTGAAGATGATTGTGCCTGCCTTGGGTTATGGCAAGAAACAGATCAAGGATCTTGAGGATACTCTTAACAGGGCGCAGGTCGACTACATCATTACAGGTACACCTATCGACATCTCCCGTTTCATGAAGATAAACAAGAAGGTTTTGCATGTCATCTACAGCACGGTTGAGAAGGAAGGTTCGATTAAGGAGGAGCTGAAGCCATTCTTGAAATGACATTCCATCTAATTTTCATCCTATTTTGTAATCGAGCTCAGCACTTCATAAGCCAGTGCAGTATCCGATTCCTTGACAACCAGAAGCGTATCTGTATAGCAGGATATGAATTCAACCACATTTATACCCTCGAATGCAAGCGAGTTCAGTATTGTTGAGATTATTCCAGGCGTCGTCTCTATCTCCTCACTGCTCTGTATAGTAATTAAATTAAGCGTGTCCTCTATCTTCCAGATGGTTTTTGCCTTTCTTACGTTTGCCAAATCTGATTGGTTAATTATGTAAGTGATGAAGTGCCTGCTTTGGACCTGGGAGATTGGCTTTATTGATTCGATTTCCTTGGAAGAAATGACAACTGCAACCTTGTTCTTTATCGTGATTGAGCTGTCCTTCAGGACTTTCAGGACCTTTCCTTCGATTCCTTCTTCCTTTTTTGCCATTTTCCCCATTAGCCTTTGCAACGCCATCTTCACAGCATCGAATTTCTTGAGGTCGCCGAATCCTTCGATGCAGATTTTCCTTGCAAGCGAAGAATAATTCACCACGCCTTCGATTATCAGTCCTTTGAGGAATGGACGCCTCTTGATGTAAAGCCAAACTAACTCCGATGTCTTCTCAGCTGATTTTTCTGATGTTTTGCCTTTTTTCATATGTTATATTTGGAACATAATATAATATAAACATAACACAAACTTCGCAATTTTTATTAATTAGTTTGAACGCATGGTTACAAGTGGTTTTTATGTCATCTCTAAAATTGAATGTTAAATCTGAAACTGGGAAACTGAAGAAAGTGGTCATTGGCTGTCCCCATAACTTTCATTCGGTAGCTCCAGAAATAGTTAATGAGAAGCAAAGGGTTTCTTATGGCGGAAAAAACAAGCCTACAGTTGCTTCTCTTCAGCCGGAGTTCAAGGCATTTAAGGATGCCATGGAAAAGCATGGGGTTGAGGTCTTGGAGTTATGCCCTGTTGAAGGTGTTCCTGATCAGCTTACCCCAAGGGACATCGCATTTGTCATCGGAGACACCTTAGTGATTTCAGGAATGGCCAAGGCAAGCAGGAAAAACGAATTCCTTGGGTTAGGGCCTGTACTGGAAACAATGGATCCTGCCAAGATCCTGAAAGTCCCTGGAGGGATTGTTTTGGAAGGCGGTGACGTCGTCTTTGACAAGGGAATTATTTTTGTTGGAATCAGCCAACGTACTACTATGAAAGGAGCGCAGTTTCTTCAGGAGCATTTTCCAGACTATCAAGTGGTGCCTGTTCATTTGAAATCCTTAGGTGATGGAGAGGACATATTGCATCTGGATTGTGCATTCCTTCCTTTTGGAAATTTTGGGGTCTTTAATTTGCATACGTACTATTCTGCATTTTATTACCCGGATGGATTTGAATATGTCCCACCTATGATGAGTGCAATGTATCGCCTTATAGAAGTGACTCGTGAAGAACAGCAGGAGCTTGCAATCAACATTCTTTCCCTATCACATAATTTGGTGATTTCTAGGGATAGTTCAACCCGAGTAAATCAACTCCTTACCGAGGATAGTGTGAAGGTCATCCCAATACAGTTCAATGAAGCTCCAAAAACAGGAGGTTCGTTCAGGTGTTGTTCACTTCCTTTGGTTAGGGAGTAGGTGAATTATGTGAAAATCGAATTTCTCAAGTACCAGAATTGTGGAAACGACTTTATACTCGTTGATGACCTTGATCTGGGCGACAACCGATGCGGGCAGATTAAAGAGGCTACAAAGAAATTGATGATCCATAAGTACGGGGTTGGTGCTGATAATGTACTCTATTTGCATAGTTCGAGCAATGCAGATGCTTTTATGCGAATATATAATGTCAGTGACATAGAAGGTGAAAATTGTGGAAATGGCCTACTATGTGTCGGGAAGTACTTATGCCAAAAATTGGGCACAGATTTGGTTTTGATAGAAACGCTGGGCGGAATATCCAAAGTGGAAAAGATAAGTGCCAACATCTTCAAATTAAAGCTTGGTGCTATCAGTTTTGAATGTCAATATGTCAAGAGATTCTTTTCTCTGTCAGATAAAGGAAATCTGGAGGTTCATATTCCTTTAGGTGAGGGTAAAACCGTCTTCGGAAGCGTAGTTCATGCAGGTGAACCTCACCTTGTGATAGTTGACGAGGATCTAGAAAATGCAGATCTTAAGGGACTTGGAGACATTATAAACAAAAACAAGGCTGTGTTTCCATTAGGCATGAATGTGGATCTTGTCAAGGTTGTTGGAGAAAACAAAATTCGACTAAGGACCTATGAAAGAAGTTGCTTTGAAGAGACAGAGGCTTGTGGTACCGGGAGCTGTTGCTCTGCATTCATAGTTATTAAACTTGGACTATTGAATCATAGTCTTATCGAGGTGAGTGTTAACGGTGGCAAGCTTTTTGTCGATTTTTCAGGAAATGACGCTTATCTGTCCGGAGAGCCAAAACTTGTCTATGCGGGTTCTCTGAATCTTTGATTCAGAGTAGGTTATTGTTATAAATAGAACATTTTATTACCAATTTGTAACAAATCTTACGCAATGCTTAAATACCATTTTTGGGGCAATGGGTTACATTATTCAAAAACAACAGGTGATTTATTATGACACAGACAAAAGAAAAAGTAGTTTTAGCATATTCCGGTGGACTAGATACATCATGCATCCTCAAATGGCTTATTGACAAGGGTTATGATGTTATTGCTTACATTGCAGATGTTGGGCAGAAGGAAGACTTTGAGGCTGCAAAGGCAAAGGCATTGACAGTAGGTGCATCAAAAGTCTACATCGAAGATCTCAAGAAAGAGTTCGTCACTGGCTTCATATTTCCAGCAATCAAGGCCAACGCCATTTATGAGCATAAATATCTTTTAGGGACTTCCTTGGCAAGACCAATCATTGCAAAAAAGCAGATGGAAATCGCAAAAAAGGAAGGTGCGCATTATGTCTCTCATGGGGCAACAGGCAAGGGCAATGACCAGGTACGATTTGAATTGACCTACTATGCAATGGATCCCAAAATCAAAGTATTGGCACCATGGAAAACCCCAGAATTCCTAGATCAGTTCAAGGGAAGGCCTGATTTGATTAATTATGCAAAGGAAAAAGGCATCCCAATCACTGCAACGCATGAAAAGCCCTATAGCTCAGATGCAAATTTGATGCACATAAGCTATGAAGCCGGAATTCTTGAAGATCCAAAGCTTGCGCCAACAAAAGACATTTTTGAATGGACTAAAGCGCCTGAAGATGCGCCAGATAAGCATACTAATCTTGAAATACATTTCAAGGACGGCATTCCTGTCAAAGTGGTTAACAAGGAAGATAAAATTATCAAAACCGATCCATTGGAATTGTTCCAATATTTGAATCGTGTTGGAGCTGAGAACGGAATTGGACGCGTTGACATGGTCGAAAACCGTTTTGTTGGCATCAAGTCCCGCGGAGTCTATGAAAATCCAGGTGCAACTATTCTTATGCAAGCGCACATGGATATTGAAGGAATTGCAATGGATCGTGAAGTCATGCGTTTGAGAAATATGCTTAGTCCTAAGTTTGCAGAAATCGTTTACTATGGGTTCTGGTATTCTCCGGAGATGGAATTTCTAATGGCTTCAATTAACAAGAGCCAGGAATTGATCGATGGTATTGTTTATCTTTCATTGTACAAGGGAAATGTAATTATCATGGGTCGTGAATCTCCTAGTTCATTGTACAATCCTGAATTGTCAAGCATGCACATTGAAGGAGGCTATAATCAGAAGGATGCTGAAGGATTTATTAAGATAAATGCCATTCGCTTAATGGCGCACAAGGCAATACTTGACAAGCAAGGGAAGAAGTACGAAGTTTGATTTGTTGGACAAGATATGTGGTGAAAATGCATGGCAAAACTCTGGAACAAAGGCTCTGATGTTAATAAAGAGGTTGAGAAATATCTCTTTAGTGACCTTTGGGCTGACCAGCAATTGGTGAAGTACGAGTGTTTGGCTAGCATTGCCCATGCAAAGATGCTTAGCAAGATTGGGATTTTGAATGATAGTGAATTAACCAAGCTTGTTTTTACATTGCAAGGCATCATACAATTGGACGAACAAAACCAATTTGTTCTTTCTTTGCAGGATGAAGATGTTCATACGAAAGTCGAGAATCATCTTGTGCAAAAGCTTGGCGAGCTTGGAAAGAAGATTCACACCTATCGTTCAAGGAATGACCAGCTTCTTGTGAATTCAAGACTCTATAATAAAGAAAAAATCGGCGAGGTCAAGAGCGAACTCGTAAATCTAATCAAAGTTATTGTCCAATTTGCAAAGAAGCACGAAAAAGTTCCAATGCCTGGATATACTCATATGCAGAAAGCAATGCTTTCATCTGTTGGGTTGTGGGCAGGGGCATTTGCAGAGTCATTGATGGATGACCTGAAAGTCCTCGAAAATGCGTATGAGCTAAACGATCAATGTCCATTGGGTAGCGGTGCAAGTTATGGCATTCCTGAGCAAATCGATCGTGAATACACAGCAAAGCTTCTTGGTTTTTCAAAGGCACAGAACAATGTTCTGTATTGCCAGAACAGCAGGGGTAAGTTTGAGTCTGTTATTCTCAATTCCTTATCTCAGATGATGCTTGACTTGGCAAAGATGTGCCAAGATATTATCACGTTTTCGACAAGCGAGTTCGGATATTTTAGTTTGTCATCAGAAGTTAGTACAGGCTCAAGCATAATGCCTCAGAAGAGGAATGCAGATGTTGCTGAGTTGGTCAAGGGAAATGCGTCCGTTATGCTGTCGTACGAATTCCTTGTGAAGAACGCAATTTCAGGAACCAATTCTGGGTATGTCAAAGAAACCCAGGTAGTAAAGGAGCCAACAATGAAAGGCCTTATTCTTGCAATTGACACGTTGAAAGTAATGCAAATCCAAATCAATGGAATAATTGTCAATGAAAAGAAGTGCATTGATTCATGCACACCGGGATTGTTTGCAGCAGACGAGGCCTATGACTTGGTGAAGAAGGGAGTTTCATTCCGCGAGGCGTATAAACAGGTTGCACAGAATCTTGACAAGCTAAAGAAACGTGATCCCGTGGCAGAATTGGAAAAAAGGCTGAAGAACAAGAGTTTCTATTTAAAACTTCCTGGCTAGAAGCAATAAATTGGTATTATAAGCTTTATTATACACAATAATTTACATATGGCGACTATAATTAATACAATAACTCCTGTACAAGTTAGTGCCCTTGCCAGAAACGGTAGCCATAGGGATATTTGCCATTTTCTTATTGCAAATGGCCATAATAATTCCCTTGTCAATGTTTTGATAGATCATCTCGAAAGACCTGCAAAACGAAGTGCCAAAGCATGGGAGTCTGAACCAGACCAGTTATTTTTTGAACGAGGTGCTTACTTTTGTGCAATTAGTCGATTGCGAGGCGGTGAACTTGGTGGATACTTTGGCGTTCCACGTGGCAATCCTTTTTTCGAAGGACAAACGGAGATCTACACTTTTTTCAGAGGCCCATCAAACTATAGTCCTGATGTGGCAGGATTTAAGGCATCTGATCTTCTTTTGCCTAAATTGCCAGATACGCACTTTTATTTTGCATTTGATTATGGGCACTTCGCCCAGTTTCGTCCAAAAAAAGATCAGATTGAACGAGAGGAACTGTCTGTTGACCCAAAACGTTTCACACCTATCGATGTTATAGCAGATTTAGAGGCAAGCATTAGGCCTCTTCGCATTGCTGATCCTAGCATCCCACATTTGCCTAAAATACAATTCGAAGATCCAGGAATGTTTGTTTACAAGGACATCACCTGTGCATTGCTTGCACTTAAGGGAATGTGTGAGCGCATGGGCACTTTGATTGATCTTTTTAAGGAGCATCCTGAGCTAAATAACCTTAAAGAAAGGTATCGTTATGCTAAATTCGGTCCATTTGATGTTAGGACTTATTACCAACTAGTTAGCCAGATCTCTTCGGAAGCTGCATGTACTCTTCCTAGAGAACAGCGTTATTCTCCTGAAGCAGATCAATTCATTAAAGTGCTGGTTGAATTGAGGCTTCAGATTCAGTATGGATGGGACCGTGCAAGATCCAAACAAGAACTTCCAGAGATCGAAGCGAAAATTAATGCAATACTGGACACTAAATTAAAGAATGATTAAGTACATAGGTTAGACATATGAAATTCACACTCGAAAGCATGAAAGAAAGGTTCAGGCACAATCTAATTGCCAGTTGGACTACTCAGCAGGGCACTTTCAATGCCGTGATGGGCGAGTCCTGGACTTTCTACTCCGATGGAAAAGGTGAACGCACAAGCTACAGCGGAATGTCTGGCACAGAAGTCCAGAAATTCATCTGGAAAGAATCAAAAAAAGAGTTTTCCATTTCAATCAAATTCGGAAAAGAAAAATGGGAAAATATTGAATACGATTTCAAAATCATCAAAACTGATGTTGGAGATTCCATTGTCCTCCATTCCAAAGGCCAGGATAATTTCTTCGATGCCCTGGCACCTCTTTCATTTGCTGGCCTTATTCGTGGAAATGGTTTTTCTCTGGCTTAATCATCCATACATCTTTTTCTCTGTTTTCTGTCCGCCTTTCAGTTTTTCAAGGTCATCGAACAGTTGAGGATAGAACTCACGCATTTCAATATCGCTTATCATTTTGGTAGCATGGTCATACCATTCAAGTACGTCAGAGCGTTCATTTGCAATTGCTTCCTCCAGCATTTTCTGTGTGACAGGCACAAGATTCTTGGATTCACATGCCTTTTCAAATGCAATTCCGCTTGCTGTTTCGCAGATTGCCCTTACATCCGAAGCTGCTAAATGCGTTGCCTTCTTCGCAAGCTTTTCCACGTTGACAGTTTTATCTATAGGGACTTTTGCAAGGTACATCTTGAACAGTTCTACCCTTGCTTCTTCACCTGGTTCAGGTATATATATCATCTTCCCTATTCTTCCGCTTCTTTTCAAACCCTCATCAACATTCCAAGGGGCGTTTGTAGCACCGACCACCAATATTTCTTCATTGCTTTCTTCCAATTCAGTGAGTTCCATTAAAAATTGGTTCACTGCCTGGTCTGAATAGCTGGTGCTAGGGCCACCGAATCTTTTTGAGCCCAAACCATCAATCTCATCAATGAATACAATACATGGCTTGTTTTTCCTTGCACTTCTGAACAGTTTTTCTATATTCTTTTCCGTATTCCCAAGCCACAGGTCAACTATATTGCTGATCTTGACTTTTATGAACTTGATTTTTGCTTCACCTGCCAATGCAGATACAAAATAGGTCTTTCCGCATCCTGGCGGGCCATACATCATAAGCCCACCTCCGAATCGCTTGTTGTATTTCGCAGCAAGTTCCTTGTTCTGCAAAGGTGCAAGAACATTTGCCTTTGCCCACCTCTTCAGGTCGTCCTGTCCAGCCACATCCACGAAATTTCTTTGTGGGACCTGGAAATTGAATTCGCTCAAGGCCTTATCCCCCTTCTTCAAGCCACTGAGGGATTCGCTTGCATATTTATTATTCTTGTTAAGATCAAGCGCTGCTTCGAATCCGTCTATTGCCTTTTCCTTTTCGCCCATTTTTTCATATATTCCTGCTTTTATACTGTGGTTCTCCGAATCATTCGGTTCCAGTTCAACTGCCTTGTTTGCACATTCCAGGGCTTCTTTATACATGCTTCTGTCTCTATAGCAGATTGCCATGTTCCTGTAAGCTAGTGCATATTTTGGATTGAGTAAAACTGATTTCTTCAGGAATTCGAATTCCTTTTCATGCATGCCCTTTTTGCAATATGCCAGAGCAGCGTTGTTATAAGCAACATTATCATTAGGTTTGAATTTAATATATTCAAGATAGTCCTCAAGTGCCTTTTCAGAGCTATCTATCTCGCCATAGGAATATCCTCTCCTGAAAATAACGTCTGGCCTGACTGTTTTTCCTGCCTGTCTGACAAGTTCAATGGCATCAGTGTATGCTTTGATGGCATTGGAATATTTTCCATCTCTTTCAAGTGCCTTTCCCTTGTTCAATGCCTCACTCTGAAGATTTTCAAAGTATTCACTGTCTTTCTTGGTTCCTTTGGCGGTTTTATTCTTCTTGTTAGCACTAATCTCAATTATCTTTTTGATGTTGTTTTCTAGGTTCTTCTCATCTGCCATAATTATCCCGCTAGGATATCCATCTGCAGGAATAAAAACGTTGTGCTATCTGGATTCGGGTTTGATGGCTGTCGAATTATTTGTTCTCTCCCTTATACTTCCCTTCATACAATTGATTTGCAGCCTCAGCCAGTTTTATGAAAACCATCTGTCCTATCTTTGCATTTTTCTTGAGGGTCACGCCATGCGCGTTTCTAACAACAAGCATAGCCTCGCTTCTCCCTTCATAGCCAGGGTCCCAGACTGCACACTCTAATGTCACACCGCACCTGAGGAGTGACGACCTTGGAAAACAAAAAGCAGCTGCATCGCTAGGTATCTTGACATATTCATTGAAAATCACCTTGTAGGCGCCAGTAGGCAGGAAAATCTGCTCATTCTCATACTGCAATTCCTGTACATCGCTTACCTTTCTCTCAGAATTGTCAAAATCTATCTTTCCAGCATTTGCGAATGCATGTATGGTCTTAAGCGTAATATCAATTCCAGCAGGTTGGTATTGGCTTTCATGTATTTGTCCCATAAGCTCCTGGTGTTTCAGATGTTGTTTTGGCAATAACATAAAATGATTTAATTCTAAACTAAATATAAAGGTTTTTATTGGATAAACACATCCAAAACCATCTTCTAATACATTAACTTTGGATTACTTAACCTTTTTATAGTTTAAATTATATATAACAGAATTTAGCAGAATTTAGTAGGGGGTATTTTTTTATGCAAAAACATTTAATTTATATTAATGGGGAATGGATTGACTCAGATTCAGGAGAGACTTTTGAAACTATCAATCCTGCAACAGAAGAAATTTTAGCAGAGTTCCCAAAAAGTTCTAAGGAAGATGTAAAAAGAGCAGTAGATGCTGCAGAGGACGCTTACCCGAAATGGAGTGCAACTCCTGCTCCAGAAAGAGGAAAGGTTTTGTTTAAAATAACCGAACTATTAAGGCAAGAAAAACAAAGGTTAGGTTTGCTTGTTGCAAAGGAAATGGGTAAGGCGATGCCTGAAGCTCTAGGGGATGTTCAAGAAGCAATTGATGTTTTTGAATATATGGCAGCTGAAGGAAGAAGATTGTTCGGACATACTACTCCAAGTGAATTGCATGATAAATTTTGTATGACTATTAGACGGCCAATTGGGGTTGTTGGTTTAATCTGTCCATGGAATTTTCCAATGGCCATTCCAGCATGGAAACTTGCTCCAGCACTAATCTGCGGAAATGCAGTTGTGTTTAAGCCAAGCTCAGACACTCCATTGTGTGCTGTAGAACTAGTAAAAGTATTGGAAAAGGCAGGATTGCCAAAAGGAGTTGTTAATTTTGTTACTGGTTCAGGTTCCGTCGTAGGAGAGGAAATCATTACAAATAAGAAAATCTATGGATTATCCTTTACTGGATCAAAAGAAACTGGAGAAAAACTAACTCAAAAAGCAGGAGTTAAGAAAATAGGTTTAGAATTAGGTGGAAAAAACGCAATTATTGTCATGGATGATGCTAATATAGAATTAGCAGTTGATGGAACTATCTGGGGTGCGTTTGGTACAACTGGCCAAAGATGTACTGCTTCCAGCAGAGTCATTATCCATGAGAAAGTAAAAAATCAATTTGAAAAATTACTTAAAAAAAGAGCTGAAGCATTAACCGTAGGTTCTTCTGTTGATGGTGCCCAGGTGGGACCATTGATTAATAAAAAAGCTTTAGAAAAAACAGAGAAATATGTTCAAATTGGTTTAGATGAAGGGGCAAATCTGCTAAGTGGAGGAAAAAGATTAGATAGAAAAGGTTTCTTTCATCAACCAACTGTTTTCACAGACACAAAACCAAATATGAGGATCTGTCAAGAAGAAATTTTTGGACCTGTTGTTTCTATTATTTCAATTAATAGCCTAGAACAGGCAATTGAAGTTGCTAATGGCATCGAATATGGTTTAAGTTCTTCGATTTATACTAAAGATATGAAAAATGCTTTTGAAGTAATTAACAAAGTTGATACTGGGGTAACATATATCAATTCCAGTACCATTGGTGCAGAGGTTCATTTGCCTTTTGGAGGAGTTAAAGGAACTGGAAATGGTACAAGAGAAGCTGGAATAGAAGGGATTCATGAGTTCTCTGAAACCAAGGCGGTTTATTTTGATTATTCTGGCAAATTACAAAAAGCACAAATAGATAATGCTGAATAGGTGAAATGAATGTATAATTTACCAGGTGTAAAATCAAAAGAAGTTTTAGAAAAACTAAAGAGATTGAATGGCGATGTAACAGCACCTTTTCCAATGGTATTATCTGGAAAAGGAGAAGGATGTTATTTTGAAGATCTAGATGGGAATAAGTTCTTGGATTTTGGCTGTCAGGTTGCAACTGTTCCATTAGGGTATAATCATCCTGGCCTAAAAGAAATCATTAAAGAGTATATTGGAAGATCTCCATTAAAATATGCAATTCCAGATTTCCCAGTAAAAGAACATTTGGATCTATTGGAAGAACTTTTGGAAATAACTCCAAAAGAATTAAATGCTGCATTTTTTGTTAATTCAGGAGCAGAAGCAGTTGAAAATGCAATGAAGATCATTTTGATGAACAGATGCTCAGCTAAATGCGGAATATCCTTTGAAGGGGCATTCCATGGAAGAACTCTGGGAGCTTTATCCGCATCAAATTCAAACATTGTTCATAAAAAGAATCTTTTTACAGTTTCTATGAGAAGGTTGCCATTTTCTGTTGATGCAATTGAAAAATTGGAAAGAATCTTAGCTCAAGATGTCTCTGCGGATGAGATTGGTTTTATCATAATTGAGGCAATCCAAGGAGAAGGGGGTTATAGAGTTGCTCCAAAAGAACTAATTCAAAGTTTAAGGAAATTTACAAAAGAACATGGCATTCCTTTAATTTTGGACGAAGTTCAAGCTGGGATGGGTAGGACTGGTAAATGGTGGGCATATCAAAACTTTGGTATTACTCCTGATGTTATGACTTGTGCAAAAGCATTGCAAGTTGGTGCAACAGTATCGAGAAAGGAAGCATTCCCTCAAGAAGAAGGAGCAATTTCATCCACCTGGGGAGGTGGACAGATTGTTGATCTAATAACAGGGAGAGCAATTCTTCAAACTATTAAGAAAGATCATCTATTAGCTAATATTACAAAACAAGGTGAATATTTAAGACAAAGACTTAGTGAACTAGGATTAGAAAATGTTAGGGGCTTTGGTTTAATGAATGGTTTTGATTTGCCTAGTGGAAAAGTCAGAGGAGAAGTTCTAAAAAACTTGATGAAACGTGGAGTTATTTTGCTTCCAGCTGGTTCGAAATCAGTAAGGGTAATTCCTCCATACATCGTAAGTGAAAAAGAAACTGATGAAGCTATGGAAAAATTAAAAATCTGTCTAGATTTGTCTAAGTAGGATCAGTAAATTAAGCCAACAGGGAGCAATAGCTGTTTCCAGTTTTGAATTCCGAGTCCTGAAACCGGGAACACAGAACCGAAGACAGAGTCTTTTCTAACTCCCATATAAAAGCGACCCGATAATGGCTTCCACGTATTTTTCCCACTGGCTCGTCAGAGAAATAAAAATAGAAAGGTTTGTTTGTTGATTTGTTTATTCATCCTTCGCAAACAAGTAGTACTCAAGAACTGACTTGTATCCAAACAATTCGTTGTCCTTGAAGAATCTCGGGACTTCCTTCTTTGCTGTTTCTAATGAATCGGATGCATGGATTACGTTTCTGGAAGTTGAGTTCGAAAGGTCGCCTCTAACTGTTCCTGCAGGCGCTTTCTTTGCATCTGTTGGGCCGACAATGTTGCGAACAACATCAACAGCCATCTTTCCTTCCACGCAGACTGCAACAATCGGATTTTCAGTCATAAACTTTTCTAGGTCAGGGTAGAATGGCTTTGATACTAGGTGTGCGTAATGCTCCTTTGCAAGCTGTGGAGTCATCTGCAGCATCTTCAAACCCACTATTTTCATGCCCTTTGTTTCAAACCTTGAAACTATTTCTCCGATTAGTCCGCGTTGGATTGCATCTGGCTTTAAAAGCAATAATGTTCTTTCCATGTTTCCACCTGTTTATTGGTCCCCTTCTGCCTTTTCGAAATAGAAAGTGTCATACTTGAATTCATCATATGATGAAATCTTCCCCTGGGACATCAGGATCTCCCTGGTTATTATGTAGAAGAACAATGCAAGTGCTTTCTTACCCTTGTTGTTTGCGGGCACAACCAAATCAATGAATTTTGTTTCGTTGTCTGTGTCGCACAATGCAATTATAGGAACGCCGTTCTTTGCACCTTCTATTATTGCCTGCCTTTCACCCTTAGGGTCGCATACTAACAATAATTTAGGTTCTTGGAATTTTGCGTGTGTAAGGTTAGTCATGTTTCCTGGAACAAATCTTCCCTTTAATACTGGGACGCCAGTCAATGCAGAGAATTTTGCTGCAGGTATACCCGAATAGGTACGTGATGCAACCACAAGCACGTCTTCCGGCTTGTATTTGGCTATCAGTTTTGCTGCATGCAATATTCTTTCATCCGTCTTCCTTAGGTCTATGATAAAAAGCCCATCATCCCTTCTTTTGAAGACATATGACCTCATATCCTGGGTCTTTATCTTGGTACCTATATGGATACCTGATTCCAAATAAAACTCCTGTTTTATCAACAAATTCTTTTCCGACATATTTTCACCTGTAGTTTCTTGTCTGTGGCTTACGCCCAATTTTCCGTGTAGTTTATTATTATGATTTGGGGCCGTCGTGAATTCACATCTGTTCGTTCACTTCTTCCCCATTTTGAAGCAAAATGGGGCCGTCGTGATATATTCAAACTTCTTTTCTTGATTAAACTTCTTTTTTAAAAGAAGTTTATTGAACACGAATAGCATACACCCCAAGCATGCAGGATGACCAGGTTGTGCGCCAAGTCTTGCAAAGCAATCCAAGGCTTTACCTCACGGCCCCGAAAAAAAATAATTGGAAATACCAATTATCTTCTGGGGTATTTGGATACCTCGCCTATCATATCCACATGTGCTATGAACATCCTTCTGCAGCAATAGCGTTCGACGCCCAATTCATCAAGCGCCTCACCCTCGCCTTTGCTTTTCAGGAGTTCTTTGTATTTTTCATAGAGATGGCCGACAAGACCACCACACGTAAAACATCTTACTGGAAATTCCATAGGTATAAATCACCTGTATGACTTTTGGTATCGTGCCCTTGATTTTGGACCCCTGTATTTCTTTGATTCAACTCTTCTTGAATCAGAAACTATCAATGATCTATCTATGTCCCCGAACTTTTCTTTAAGGTTTGCAGTTTCGAAGTATGCGATCAAGGCGTTTGATATTGCCGTTCTTGAGGCTTGTGCTTGGCCAAGTACTCCGCCACCATGGACATTTATAGAAATGTTAACATCATTCACTTCTGGCCCGAGATACGTCAAAGGCTCTCGAATTATTTCCCGTACATACTTGTTGTTCAACGCATTGAGATTCAGGCCATTGATGCGGACCACTCCATTTCCTTTAGTTATCGTTGCCCTTGCAATGCTTGATTTCCTTTTTCCCTTTGCAACAAATACTTTTTCTGCCTTTTTCTTTGGTTTCTTTGCTTTCCTTCCCCTCTTAGGCTTTTCTTCTTTTGGTTTTTCAGCTTTCTTTTCAGTTGTCATAAACATCACATCTATTTATTGTATCCCAATAATCTGCATATTTCCTTCACAGTTATGGATTTCTGGGTTTCATCCGCTACGAATTCCTTAAATGTAATGGCATTTGCCAGGTTCTTCGGATTTCCAGCATATACTCTGAGGAATTTCATTGCTTTCTTGCCTCTGGCTTCCTTCCATGGGACCATGCCTCTTATTACTCTTTTAACAAAAAGGTTTGGAACCCTGGAGTAATGAGGTGACTTTTCAGGAGTTCCCTTGTTTTGCAGGGCTCTCTTTTGCCTGTAATGCTGGACTATGCCTGCAGTTGAACCTATCCTTCTTATGCCGTCAGCATTTATTAGCTCTACCTGCTCTCCATTCATCAATCTTTTTGCAACATTGCTTGCAAGTCTTCCAAGAACCAAATCAGTGCCATCTATGACTGTCATGTTCATAACCTCACTTTAAAATAAGGACATCCTTTGCTTCAGGATTCTTCGAGTACAATTCGCTTAGCGAAATTGCCTTTCCACCTGCATCAGAAATCAGTTTCCTTGCGGATTCGCTGAATGAGAATGCTGCCACAGTCAGTTTCTTTGACATGTTGCCTGCTCCGAGTACTTTTCCAGGGACAAGGAGCGTTGTTTTTTCGTCTCCGTATATCTCAAGCTTCCGTACATTTACTTCTATTTTGGATCTCCTGGGCTTGTCCAATTCCTTTGCCACTTTCTTCCAGAATGGTTTTTTATCCATCCTCAGCTTGTTTATCAATAAAACAAGTGTTTCATTTCCTTTGTCCTTTAACGCCATAAAATTCCCTCGTTCGGCTCGCTTCTGACACATAAACGGATGTTTAAACGTCGAGAAACTATCGATTAAGTCATTACATTATTAAGAGGAATGTTTAAAAAGGAATCCTTTGCTTTCTGCGAGGTTAAAATGAAGAAAAATATAATAATAAAAGTAGAAAAAATTATTTCTTGGCTGCCTGTTCCCTGCCTGTAAAAACTCTGAAGCTTTTTGTCCACTTCTTCCTTCTGCCTTCCCTTTTAAGGGAGATGTGGTTCTTCTTGCATTTGCTTGAGCAGTAGTATGAAAGTGTACCATCTTTCTTAGAGAATATCAAGCCAGTTCCGCGAGGAAGATCTTCAGAACAAAATGTGCATTCCATGGTATCACTTGGACCTTATTTCTTTGGCTTCGATTTCTGGATCGAGCAGCATTATAATCATTCCGACTTTGACAGGGCCCTTTACGTTCCTGAGAATGACTCGGCCTGCGTCCACTCCTTCGAGTATCTTGCAGAGTACCTGGTAAATCTCTCCGTATACACCTGTCTTGGTCCTTATTTCCATGACTTCGGCAGGAACTCCATCCTTTGTTAATGCCATATCACTCAGCCTTTTGTTTCGGTAGTTTCTTCACTATATCCTGCAATGTCTCTGTTGCTGAACCTGCATTTTCAACTGCGATTGCAGATGTTCCGACTTCAATTCCTATTGCTCCGCCCAATTCCTTCTTTGTTGGTACGAATGCATATGGAATGCCTTTTTCCTTGCAAAGCATAGGTATATGGACAACTATTTCTTCAGGTGTGACATCTTCTGCGATTATCACGAACTGAGCAGTCTTTCTTTCTATAGACTTCGTAGTTTCATTCACGCCTTTCTTTACCTTTCCGCTATCTTTTGCATTTGACAGCATTTCCAACATCTGTGGCACCAAATCCTTTGGAGTTTCATAATCTACGTATCCCATCATATACACCTCGAATTTCTTCTCATAGGTTTTGTTTAACTAAGAAGAGAGAATCTATTGTATTTCGAAAGGTTTTTATATATTCCTTACTGTTCGTTAAATTCAACAGTCCTGTTTTTTTCTATTTGGTCGAAGTTCCTTATCTTCGAGTCTTTCTTGAATGCGTTAATATATAGTTAAATATCTGTTTGTCCAGCCAATTCCTTCATCTCACGCGTTAATTCATCTGTTTCTTTTTTTATTGCTTCCCGGTGCTCTCCTTTTAGGCCATAATTTATCAATGCTCCGGAAACCAAGGCCACTGCGCTCCCAATTCCAAACACTATCCCTAGATGTAACTCCAAGAATGAGACTGCGAGTAGGGTTGCACTAATTATGCCACAAGTCATTCCCCAATACAACTGAAAAATTGCCTATCTATGTTCCCTCCACTACTTTCAATAATTTTTATGTGTTTATATAACTCGTTTCTTGCATTTTGCACCAGATTATGATATTTTACTATCAATGAGTTTTGGTTTATTGACTTGAGCATGATTATGCTCGTACCATCTGAACTCCAGACTTCTAGGTTATGTTGTCTTCGCGCAGTATAAATGTTGTCTGGCGTGCCTAAAAGTTCTGGAGGAAACTTTGTGGCTTCAGTAAATTCGGGAAAATTCCATCTCCTTTTTATTGCAACTGCTGCAATATTTTGCCATTCCTCATCGCTTTTTGATTCTGTTTCTTTCTTTGGCCCTTGTCTCTTAACTGGTTTTGGAACAATCTGTTGTTTTACTGTTGGAGGTGCAGTCCTTGGATCGCCTACCAATAACTTTTTTCTAGGAGGTTTAGGAATTTTCACACCTCTTCTCGTATCTCTTCTTTTATGTTTGCTCATGAAAATCAGTGATAAACTCTGTAAGATAGGGTTTAAATATTTATAATATATATCTTATATTGTTGATTATTGTTGATGTTTCCACTGTTTTTGAAATATTGGAATTCGACGTGAACCTAAATTGATGGGGATTTTTTAGCAAATCTTTTTCCGTCGAAAATTAAAACATCAACAATAGGTTTAAAAACCTAAAGGATATAAATATCTCCTACCGATTTCGGTCGGTAAATTTTCACAACCGTGGAAATCTATTGCTGATAGATTTGACTTATGCCTTAAGATAATTAAGCTAACGAAATTTAAGCTAACGGAAAGCTTTTCCGCGAATTCAAATAAAGTTTGGAAAAGTACTCGTATTTACAGAGGATCAACTCCAGTTGATCCTGCTGGAGGATACTGCTATCAGAGTTCGATTAATCCATGCAAGTTGGCTCACAGACTTCTGTGGGCAGCAAACGGCTGAGTAACACGTGGTCAATCTGCCCTAAGGACGTGGATAACCTCGAGAAATTGAGGCTAACACGCGATAGGTCATCTATGTTGGAATACTTGATGATTTAAATGGCTGGCGAATTGGAGCCAGTCCGCCTTAGGATGAGACTGCGGGGGATCAGGTAGTTGGTGGGGTAATGGCTCACCAAGCCGATAATCCCTAGGGGCCATGGAAGTGGTGGCCCCCAGAAGGGTACTGAGATAAGGACCCTAGTCCTACGGGATGCAGCAGGCGCGAAACCTTTACAATGTACGAAAGTATGATAAGGGGACTCTGAGTGGTACAGGTTTTACTTGTATCTTTTGCCAACTCTAAAACAGTTGGAGAATAAGGGTGTGGGCAAGACTGGTGGCAGCCGCCGCGGTAACACCAGCGCCTCAAGTGGTATCCGTGAATATTTGGCCTAAAGCGTTCGTAGCCGGATGGAAAAGTCTATTGTGAAATATTGTGGCTCAACCTCAATGCGCGCAGTAGATACTTTACGTCTTGAGAACGGGGGAGGGTAGGAGTACTTCTAGGGTAGGAGTAAAATCCTTTGAGCCTAGAAGGACTACCAGTGGCGAAGGCGCCTGCCCAAAACGTGTCTGACGGTGAGGAACGAAAGCTGGGGTAGCAAACGGGATTAGATACCCCGGTAGTCCCAGCTGTAAATGATGCTGACTTTGGTGTTACTTTGGAGTTATCCAAAGTAGTGCTGTAGCGTAGAAACTTTTTGGTAAATTGTTTGATCAAAACCAAGAAGTTACGTATGTGTTAAGTCAGCCGCCTGGGGAGTACGGTCGCAAGATTGAAACTTAAAGGAATTGGCGGGGGAGCACCACAAGGGGTGGATGCTACGGTTCAATTGGATACAACGCCAGGAACCTCACCAAGATCGACGGCAGAATGAAAGTCAGACTAAAGATCTTACTTAACGAGCCGAGAGGTATTGCATGGCCATCGTCAGTTCGTGGTGTGAACTGTCCTGTTAAGTCAGGCAACGAACGAGACCCATGCCCTTAATTACTAACTCTATCTCCGGATAGGGTGTACTTTAAGGGGACTGCCCGCGCTAAGTGGGAGGAAGGAGTGAGCGACGGTAGGTCAGTATGGTCCGAAAATCTTGGGCTACACGCGGCATACAGAGGATGGAACAATGGGCTGCAACTTCGAAAGAAGACGCTAACCCCCTAAATCCATTCGTGGTCCGGATTGAGGGTTGAAACTCACCCTCATGAAGATGGAATCCCTAGTAATCGTGGGTCATCATCCCACGGTGAATGTGTCCCCGCTCCTTGCACACACCGCCCGTCAAGTCACCCAAGTGTTTTCTCGATGAGGCCCAGGTTTTTGCCTGGTTCGAATTGGGGAGGCGTAAGGGGGGCTAAGTCGTAACAAGGTATCCGTAGGGGAACCTGCGGATAGATCACCTCCATAAATTTACAAAATTTTATGGGACGAGTGTACAAGCAAGGTTTGCAACAAATAATAACATCCGTTGGTAGTAATTAGCTTAATCTAAATAGGCAGCGAATTCGTTCGCTCCTGGCCAATATGATCGGCCAAGGCATAAGTCGATTTTCTATTTTTTAAAATTAGTATTTTTTTAAAATTAGGAATAAAATGATTAGCGACAGCAATATCTCTGTCTTAGCCTTGCCCTTACTTCTTGTCTTTCGGAGGGCCTATGATATGCAATAGGTCCTGTACCATTCGCATTTATTCCATTTCGCCCATTTTTTGGTTTTGAAGGAGATGATTGGAAGGTAGTATCAAAAGATTTGGTCCTCTCTCTTCTAGCCAGTGGTTCCATATTTCTATATGTGCTCTTTCCAAACCGTGTCGGATGTGCGAGATAATCCAAAATACCAGCAATCATCCTTTGTGTTGCTTGATTGTCATTTGCTTTATGAAAATCATGTAATGCTGAGACTAGGACCTCCATATTCATTCTCCCCATTCTGTAAAACGCATTATGATATGCATTCCAGTTTTGGATTTTCGCCCCACAATCCTCGTTTAAACATTCCATAAGTATCCTTGGAACAAGATCAGGGTGTCTTTCCTCCATGTGGTAGATCTCCAATGCAATACTAAGAAGGAACTCTGCAGTTTCTGGATTTGAGACTGAAAGCATGCAAAGGATTTTTGTGACGGATGGCGTGTGCTTTTTTGCAATTTCAATAAGTGTTTTACTCAGCGTTTTAGTTCTTCTGGCATTTCTCCCATCATAATCCATTGAACGACTGTTATCTCTATTTTCCACGAGATTCTTGGCCATTACGAATGTTATTTTCAGAAGAACAGAGGGTTTGATATCAAAAGAAGGATCTGTTTTTTTTGTTTGGACGAAAAGTTCGTTCAATTCGATAAGCAGTTCATTCGTGGCCTCTGATTCTCCTTCTGATATGAAATTATGGGGCCCTAATGCTGCACTTAGAACATTTTCAAATGATGTGGGGCTTACCTTTGCAAGTTCCACAAGCATTTTTCTATTTAGTGGATTTCCTACGTCTTTCAGTAGGCGATTTATCTGTTCCTGTTCTGTGATTCCATCAGTTATTTTAGCTTCATTCATGTGGGTTCTGTTGATTACAACAGTTTTTAACCTTTATTGCAACCTTCCAGTATATTTTGCATTACTGAGATAACCGCCCTAATCTTAGTTGTTAGTTCATCATCAGTTTCACTCTCGTGAAAACAGCCTTTAATTACCTCAACAAAAAAATATTTTGATGGATAACCCAGAACCAAATCAAATCTTCCTAGTTGTTCAAGCGCAAACAATTTTGTTTCAAAATCATTTTCCCAGAGCATACAAACTGCAGATGCGTGCCAGTCTGATGCCCTTACACAAAATCTTCCGTTTTTTACAAGGGGATTCCTGTCGGTTAGCGGTTGTTTTCCAATGATGTTCCAGAATTTTGCAGCCTTTTCCTTAAGTGGTGCTAGCCTTGCCGTGTGCCATTTTCTGTCCATTCTTGCCATATTTGATAGACCTGCAAATGATTTTATAATTCTTTTATATATTACATACTAATGAATTTAAACAAATCTTTGCTTTTTTCCTCTGTTTTTGTATTTTTGACCATGTCTTTCCAAAGTTTTGCTCAATCCTATTACAATCTACAAGTCGGTAATTACTGGAGTTATACTTCTGCAATTGGTTTTGGCGAGTTCAAACCCTATGATAATGCAGAGGATAAGATTGTTTTTGAAAATCGCTCTATTGGGCAGTATCTTGTTAGGGTTAGGAGTATCGAGAAAATCAACGGAACAGATTATTTTGTTTTGGAAAATGGCGGTTATTTAAGTTACCTATCCATTAAAAACAATAAGGTTTTTTTATTAAAGGAAGTGGTATCTGGTTTAAATTTAATTTATGATCCTCCTTTGTTGCTATTTGATTTTGGGTCTAATTCTTGGTCTTGGCAGGGAACTCACGCATCAGTTGCATGTGCCTCCAATGGTATGTCATTAGGCTTTTGGCAAATTTCTACATCTATTGGAAGCTTTACTGCCTTGCGAAATACTAATCTGGTGACCTGTTCTAATGGTGAAACAAGGTCCTATGAGTATTCTTTCGTGAATGGTGTTGGCGTGGTTGGTTTTATTGATTTTTTTGGAAGTGGGTCAAAAGGCAATATAATTCTTTCACTTATGTCTGATTATGGGAAAAAATGACTTGATCTTCATTTATTTTGTCAATTAACAATCCCTGACAAATAGTTTTATATCTTCTTATATATTATGAACTAATGAATTTAAACAGACTTTTGCTTTTTTCCTCGGTTTTTGTGCTACTTTTCCTGTTTTCTGAAAATCTTCCCCAGAAGTATTTTCAATTGGATGTTGGCAATTACTGGACATATTATTTTAATGCTGGTTACGGAGAACACAATGAAATTGACATTTCTGTTGACTTCAGCGGAACTCCTACATCTGGGGAGTACACTACTACGATAACTGGTGTCGAGAATATCAACGGGACGAACTATTATATCATGAAAGTTATGGATCGTCATACATATGTCACTATTAAGGGGAGCCGCGTCATTTTCTTAAAAGATGTGGTTGGCAATAATTCTTATTTTTTTAATCCTCCGAAAACCTTCATTGATTTTGGATCTAATTCTTGGGATTGGAAGGGAACATATGATTCAATAGATTGTGCTGGTCATGGCCAATTTTTAGGTTTTGTTCAGATTCCTACTTTTGCAGGGAGTTTCACATGCCTGAAGTTTTTTGATATTACTGACTGCTCTAATGGGAATTCAATTGTGCAGGAATGGTGGCTTTTTGAAGACATTGGGAGCGTATATTCAAGACGGATTTTGCATGTGCCTGGAAATCAAGACATGATTATGATTTCGAGTGTGTTGAAGTATGGACAAATCCAACCTTAATCCACATCATCTTCAAATACTTCTATCTTGTCTTTATGTGCATTGAAAACCAGTCCTGCAAATATGCAGTATGCAAGGTTATACAAGATGTCCTTTCCCACTCCAAGGGAAAAAAACAGAATTTGCATGATATATATGTGGTATGAAGCCTTTCCAATCATTGAGAGGATTTTTGAATAAATCCTGGAAAGGTCTTTAGGCAGATATCTTATTGAAAGCAATACTATCATAAGTGGATAGAATCCGGCAAATAGGTCCTGACTTTTCCATGCATCTTTGAAAAAACCAGAGGAGGATGATGACGCCACCAGGTATAAAACGCTTATTGCAAATCCCAGCAGGATAAATCTGTTTTTCTTTGAAAAAATGTCCCTATCTTCCGCAACAAACATGCCCAATGAGATTATGAACAGGTATCTTAGTATTATTTCGGCATAAATCTTGGGATTTTCATTTATCATCTGCAAGTTCGGGGCAATTATCTCGAATCCAAGGTTTAAGATAAATGCAATTGCTATGAAAAGTTTGGGGTTGTAACAATATATTTTATAGAGTATTGGAAATAAGAGGATAAATTCAATCACTAAGAATATAAAATAAAATCCCGGCCCATTCTGGAAGGGCAATTGTAACATAGGTATCAAGTATATTATCAATATGGGCAATAATACTCTTTGGAGCCTTACCAAGAAATCCTTTCCATTATACATTTGCATTAATGTTGTATATCCTCTTTTTTTGAATGAAATCGTACTAGTAAGTGCGAATACTATAAGGAAAATAGGGACTGCCTGATCCAGATAAAACTCCGAGAATGGTAATTTCACAGTTTGAGTATGTAAAATTATAACTGCTATAATTGCAAGTGCTTTCAGAATATCCAATTGAACTAGTCGATCTCCGTCCGTCATAGCTATCCTTCCTTAATTTTAATCTCATCACATTCCATGAATGGCTGCAACACCTTTGGTATTTTGATTACTCCATTCTCCTGATAATTCTCCACAACTGCAATCAAACATCTTCCGACTGCAAGCCCTGAACCATTCAAAGTATGGGCAAAGCGGTTCTTCCCATCTTCCCTGAATTTTATGTTCGCCCTTCTTGCCTGGAAATCTGTGCAATTTGAGCATGAGGATATTTCCCTGTATTTATCCTGCGAAGGCACCCATACTTCTATGTCATATGTTTTTGCTGCTGAGAATCCAATGTCCCCGGTGCACAATTCGATAACTCTGTAAGGCAATTCCAATTGCTTTAATATTTCTTCAGCATCCTTGACCAGATGCTCCAAATCAGCGAAGCTCATCTGCGGGTGAGTTATTTTTACTAATTCTACTTTATTGAACTGGTGCTGTCTTATCAATCCTTTGATATCCTTTCCATAAGCTCCTGCTTCCCTTCTGTAGCACGGGGTATAAGCACACATATTTATTGGAAATTGATTAGAGTTAAGTATCTCGTTTGCGTAGATGTTTGTCAATGGGACCTCTGCAGTTGGAATGAGCCAAAGGTCATCATTTGTCTTGTATAATTCTTCTGCGAATTTAGGCAATTGGCCAGTTCCTTGCATTATATTTGACAAAACTAAATGCGGAGGCATTACTTCTAAATATCCCTTTTTTGTTTGGACTGAGAGCATGAAATTTATCAATGCGCGCTCAAGTTTTGCCATTGGCCCTTTCATAATTGTGAATCTATGTCCGCCTAATTTGGCACCCCTGTCAAAATCTATCCACCCTGTCTTTTCTCCAAGCTCATCATGCGAAAGTACGTCCTTGCTTGTTTTTGTTGGTGTGCCCCATTTTCTTACCTCTGGATTATTGGTTTCATTTTTACCTACAGGCACTGTTTGGTCAGGAATGTTCGGAATCTGCAAAAGCAATAGGTGGATTTCCTGTTCTATGGATTTTCTTTCTTCCTCAAGCACCTTTATCCTTGTGGCCACCTCTCCTGACCTTTTTATGGATTCGCTTATATTCCCGCCTTTCTTTTTTATGTCGTTTATCTTGAGGCTCAATACATTTCTTTCGGCCCTGAGCTGTTCTTCCTCATCCTTCATTTCCTTCCAGATCTGGTCCTTTTCTTGGATTTGGCTAACGACCTTCTCAGGATGCTCGATTTGCCTGTTTTTCAGCCCATTAAGTACGACGTCAGGATTAGTTCTGAATAAGTGAATGTCCAACATGGAAAAGGATATGAATAATAATGTTTAAAAAGACAAAACGCGATGGAGTGCCTTCGGTTCCCCCCTGCGTTTTTGGTCAGAATATCGAATTCAATTTCTTTACAGCCTCTTCCAGCTTTCCATTTCGATTATAAACAATCACCGCAGGAGCGCCAGTAAGTGCAGAATAAGCCGCTAAGAATGATCTGTTAATCAAATCATGCTCCATAATTGATTCAACCGACTGTTCATCCCTAACTCTTGTGGAATCTGCATTCCTTCTCTGGTTTATGTCCTCAGCTGTAGTTGTTATCAAAACAAGTGCATCAACCTTAAGCTTGCTTAGAAGCGAATGAGGCAATCCTGGGAAATAGCCTTTTGGCGTATTAACTGAGCAGTGAGTATCGAGAACAAATTTTCCATGTTCCTTTGACAATCTGTCAGCGACATGCTTCTGCACTTCCTTTTGCTTTTCAATCGGAAGTTTTCTCATGTCATCCCTGTTCTGGATGCCGTATTTTTCCTTCTCGATTTCGAACATCAAATCTCCATAATTCTGGAATTTGTATTCAGGCTGCAATTTCTTTATCCCAGCCAAAACAGTTGATTTTCCTGCCCCCGGCAATCCCATTATAATTATCATTCAAATGCACCAATAGCTGTTTAGCAACATTAGGTTTAAAATATTGTTCAATAGGTTTCAGGAGACATCATTGCTTTGAACGAAGGTGGGTCATTAAGAATTCTTTCCATAACTTGTTGACCTAATCTTGGCATAACCTCTGCTAAAAAGCTGATTGCCACTAGTTGAGCATCCTCAGTGAAGAAGTCATGCACTGCCTCAAAAACTTCAAGATCCCTCAAATCTCTTCCTCTTAATCTTTGCAACCTTTCTTTTACCTGTTGATATTCGCTAAGGTCGTTGCCTGACCATCCTTCTAGAACGGGTTCATTTAGTATCAGGCTTGTTGTACACAATGTCACCATCTCTTGCCTAGGTAACATAGCTACTCCATCATATGATCTTGCCCAGGCAGCGTCACTAATCTTTCCACTTAAGATCTCCCTAGCAACACCACTCTCCAAAAATTTCCTCTGTAATCTCTTTTCTTCTTGTTCATACCTAGTTTTGTAAACAAGATGTATGAATTCATGGACTGTTGCATTTCTTACTAACATTATCATTTTTTCAATTTGTTTTCTAACAGGCTCAGAATCCATTTCGAGTTCGTACAATTTGTATTTTTCTATCTTTGCTCGTATTGCTCTATGCGTTGCAACATATATGATATTGCTTCCAATTGCTCTTCCAGTAACTGTAAGATCCTTGAACTGAACGGCTTTGCTCTTTAGATAATGATACAAATCATAGAAAGGAATTCTTTGCCATATCCAAAGTTTGTCTATTCTTTTATCCCCAATCTGTTCTCCCATCAATTCTCCTATCTGGTCTTTTTTGCTTCTTAAGAATTCTCTAGGTTCCACTTCCTTCCTTACTTCTTCAAGCATATGCTTCTTCAAAGTGCGAGTTCTAAGGTATTTTTTAACCATCTGCATGGTGTTAGTAATTGTAAGGGAATGTTTTTATTCCTTTCGGGAAGCATTAGTCCTTTCCAATCAAGTTTCCCAATCCAGGATACATCTCGAACATGTTCATCTGCTCGATCTGCTCGTACATCCTGTACAATATACCTACTGTAAGCAAAATACCTGTACCTGTTCCCAATGCGCCTGTAAGGTCAGCAAGGCCTGCAAGCAAACCTACTGAAAATGAACCAAGCACTGTCAACGGGAAAATATATTTGCCAAGTATCTGTTCTATCATTCTTGGATCCCTTCTAAACCCTGGAATCTGTATTCCGGATTGCATCAACTGGTTTGTAACTGATTTTGCATCCATGTTTGATGTTTCAGTCCAGAATATACCAAATAGGACAGAGATGAATGCAAGGAATAAGATATATGTTACGGCATGCACCCATTCAGGTATTTTATTGATGGGTGTTTCAGCTGCCAATAGATAATTTTGCCAGAAATTTACCACGTCAGTGCCGCCTGCATTGACAGGAGTTATAAAATAAAGGAAACCATCACTTAGCCTTCCTTCGGGGTTTACAAAACCTATATATTTCGAAATGAAATCATCTTGTACTGCAGCGATGTTTACATTTCCATCAGCATCCATATGCTTTGGCAAAGCTGCTCCTGCGAATATTTGGATGTTGAGTATGAGCGCAGCTGCAAAAATAACTGGAATGTTCGAAACATAGAAGAATTTCAAAGGCAGTTTTGGTGCCATTCCCCTGACTCTTTCAAAGGCTATGGGTATCTCTACCTTCACTCCTTCTGCGAACACACAGACCATGAACACTATGACTGTTGCTATTAACGGAAGCAGGACCAACAGTGCCCGCGCAATGCTTTCTGCGCCACCGCTAGTGAGTATTGCAACCATACCTGTATTTTCATTGAATATCAATCCGAATAATCCTCCGATTATTGCCTGCGAAACACCTGCTGCGATGAAAAGGCTGATTCCGCTTCCTATTCCGTATTTTGTTACTATCTCATCGAGATAAATCATTATTACTGAACCAAGTGCGATTTGTACAACTATCAATATTGTTGTCAGGGGTTGTGGTAATCCAGGGACAACGTATCCTGAAAGCGCAGTGGTTGCATAAATTGTTGCTTCTACCAATGCAAGTATGATTGCAAGTACTTTCTGTGCTTCATGGAACTTCTTCTTGTCCTTCTTGTCATGCATATTTAATTTGATTATTCCTGCACCTACGAACAATTGCAGGAAAATGCTTGCAAGCACAATAGGCCCGATACCTGTAGTTATAAGGCTTCCAAGCCTGGAAGCAGTAATTGTCTGGAGGAAATCAGTTCCTGCAGAGGCACTTATAGATATACCGAAAACAGTTATGTGGTACATCAAAAAGAACAAAAGCAATGCTATTCCTGTCCAGATGAACCTCTCTTTTCCAGAAGGCGGCTTTTCAGCCACTTTTACATCAGGTAAAAATTTTGCTATCGAAGATAAAATATCTATTAATCCCATTGTATCACTTCAACTAGATAGTTGATTTTTCATGAATATATTTAAAAGGGTTTCCAAAGCGATTATATCTTAGAAGAGTTACAAGAAGAAGATCACTAATATTCCTGTTTTTATTCCCTCATTTATCCCAACCCACCAATTCCACATAGGTTATCTGCCAATCTTCAACCATCTGTCCAGTTTCTTCTTTGTAATTAAGTACAAGCCCTATCTTTAGCGGCACAGGCACTTCCTCCGTCTTCCACAGCACAAGCCTGTTGACTGAATACTCATCTGCCATTGATTTAACAATCGCATCAAAATCATACCTTTTGGCGCTGTAGTTGCCAACCAGAGTTCTTATCTCCTTAGCTTCAGAAATAAAAACAGGCTTCTGATCAGGCTTTGGATATATCATGTCAACCCCCGAGCAATCTGTTTCCCCTATTGAGAATGCGACCTTGATGCAACTCTGATTCTTTACTGACCTATAAATCGAAAATGCAATTGATTCATTCAACTTTCCATTTGGCGTAGTGTTCTGTTTTATCTTCCAAATGTCGTCATCCATGATCTTGGTGAGTTTTACATTAAACTCTGTGGTGGAATTCTTTGATGTATAATTGTATTCCAGGCCATCTGAATATTGCCACAAATCAGCATAAGTTGTTGTGTAGTTAGAATTGGAGACAATTGTCCTGCTGGGCTTTTGAAAAACTCCTAAAATAAGTAGTATAAAAAATAATAAAACGAAAATTGAAAGAATAATATGAAGTTTTTTCACTTTCTCACTATTGGGCAACAGCCTTCTTTCCAAAGCTGATAAGTTCCCCGCCCTTGTCCTTCACTTTCTTCTCAGCACTCTTGCTCCAGCACACTGCTTTAATGACAAGTGGAACAGTAATATTGCCGCTTCCGAGTATCTTGCCCTTGAATTCAAAGTGGAATTTATTGTCCTTCTTTTCGAGCTTTCCGAGCCTTGCTCTCTGCTCGAGTTCAAAAAGATTCAGCACATCTATCTTCTTTCCAACCGGCCTTACGAACCCGTGCTTGCCGAAGTAATCTGGATCATTTACTGTTATCCAGGTGAACCTGTGCTTTGAGAGGCCTGCGTTTCCTTTTCCTCCCCTGCATCCTGCGCCCCTCTTGTTTTTACAGTTTCCGTTTCCGAATGATCTGTGGCCCAGGTATCCTCTTTTTTGTTTTTCTTTTCGTTTTGCCATAAAAATTTACCTCGTCAAATTTTTATTATTGACCTATGCGTCGGTCAATGCCATGAGTATCACATCATTCTCTTGAGAAGTGCATCCATATCAGTTCTTTTTCCCAGATCGCCTACGGGGAAGGGTTTCTTTATGTTTTTATAGCCTCCTCTTGGTGGGTGTAGCCTAAAAACAGGATCAATAAGTTCCTTCATTTTCTTTCCTCCGGAAAGACCTGCCATGACTAACTTGACATCCACTTCACCCTCTCCTTTCTCGCCTCTTTTTTCAATAAGCTTTTGGACGGTTTCTTTGCTGATGGGGCCAAATGCAATGTATTCATTGACCCTTAGGATCATGCCCATTGTCTGAGGGCTTGGATCCATAACCACACAATGGTTTGGCTTGTGGAGCCTCAAAAATTCCAATGTCATTTTCAAGTCTGGTTTCATGTTTCGAATTCCTCGTACACGAACGATTGCGATTTTTTCCATTTTAATTCACCTAATCCGATGGTTTGAGTTTGTTCAGATTATCAAGAGCCTTTATGGTCGCCACTGCGACATTATAGACGTTGCTTCCTCCTTGTGAAGAGCTCCAGATATCCTTAACTCCTGCTAGCGAAAGCACTTTCCTTACAGTGTGATTGGCAGCAAGCCCAAGTCCTCTTGGTGCAGGCTTCAAAGACACTATCGTGCTTCCTTCCTTTCCTTCTGTCATTCTTGGAATAGAATGTTTAAATTTGCATTTGCATTCCCAGCTGCCGCATCCACCTACTATTGAAATCATATGTTTTTTCGCATTCCTTACTGCGTATTCCATTGCAGGCTTCAGCTCCTCTGACCTTCCTACGCCAAGGCCTACGTGGCCTTGCGAGTCTCCAAGGGCTACTACTGCCCTGAAAGTGTTTCTCTTACCTGAGTCAGTTACCCTTTGGGTGCTCTTGACTTCTAATGTTTCGCTTTCAAGCGATGTGAAAAGGAAATCTGCGATTTCTGGCTCCAGCACTGGCTTTCCAAGATCTGTGATTTGTTCAAGCGTCTTTATCTCGCCGGACTTGACCATTTTTCCTATGCTTGTCTTAGGTGCCCAGGTTTCTATGTCTACCTCTGACCTTTCCTTTCTCCTTTCGCGTTTTATTTTTCCTCCGCCTTTTGCCATAAGTATTACCTCCTAACTCTTACTTTGAGATCTGCTTCTTCGCCTCTTCAAACGACTTTTTGATGTCGTCAGGGGCTTCCATCGAAGGGAGCATGTCTTCCCCGACACTGGTCTTTAGGCCTGAATCAACAAGGCCTTTCAATGCCGCAAAAACTATCGCGCCTTTTGAAGGCACATGCATTCCCATATCAAGCACGAATTCCGAAACTCCTTTTGCTTTGGCTTGTTTTCCTGCGTACAATCCTGCAAGGTATGCAGTATATTTGTTCCTTTTTGCTGGCCAATTGAAAAGCTTTTTCAACAAGAGGGAGTTGAATGACACTAATGTTTTATCTCCGACTGGGTCGAAGTTTATGAACTGTATCAGGATGGATCTGTTGCTTCTTCTAACAACTGCTCTGGTCTTGCCTGATTTAACTAGGTTGAGCCTTTTTCTGTAATTGGTTCTTCCACTTCTCCTTCTTCTGAATTTTACTACGTAAACAGGACTTTTTGCTTTTGTCATTGAGTTTCACCTTTGAATATTTTGTTTTCCTTTAGATGGTTCAGCATGGTTCCCTTGCTCTTGAAAACTCCGCTTTTTATCTTCATGTAAATGGCACGTTTGTGTTCCTTATCTATTTTGTTTTCCGCAAGAAGCTGTTTTAGGTATTTTCTTTGGGACCTTACCCTCTTCATCCATTCTTCCTTGCTGTTTTTTCTTGAAATCCCTTTTCTCTTTCCTCTTGTTCTCTTTCCCTTGTTCTTCTTAACGAGTTTTTTCCTTCCTCGTTGTTCTGAAAGAGTTATTATCTTGTCTTTTATCAGGGCTTCGACATCTCCTCTTGTGAGTGCTTCCTTTATCCTCTGCATTTCCTCTGGATTCATTCTTACGCGGTTTTGACCTACGTCAAGAATATCAGCAGCCAATCTTTTAACAGTTGCAACAGACATTAATATCACCTAATTCAAGAGATGGATGCCAAGGGTCTTTGCCTTTTCTTCCATCACTTTCCTTTTCCTTCCGCCAACGCTTGATGCGATTCTGGCTGCCTTGCCTTTTGCAGCCTCTAATTCATTGAGGTTGTTGACAAGTACTTCATGCAATCCACATGGATGCATGCCTTTGATTGCTTCAGGGGTTCCGTAGCCTACTCTTGGGCCTTTTCCTGCGAATGCACACCTTATTCTTTTTTTGTTGTCGATTCCTCTTGGCTTTCTCCAGCTGTGCTTCACTCTCTTGAGCGTACCCTGGTTCATAACCGCGAAGGTTGGTTTTCGCTTTCGATGCAGCTTGGATTTTTTCACTGCTTCCTTTGGTTTTGATTTAGTATTGGTAGTAGCCATATTATTGCACCTTGTACAGACCGTCTTGGAAGACTCTTCCGTCTTTCATTTTTATCTTAGTTGCCTGTTTTAACGATGTGTAAGTATTACCTACGTCTTCTTTGTTAGCTCCTGAGAGAGTTACTATCTGGCCTTTCACTTCGACCTTTGCATCTCCTGCTATCTTGGCCTTTCTTGGCTGCTTCTCCCCGAGGAAATTTTCTATTGAGATTTTCTTGCCATTTACCTTTATTGACATTGGGAAATGGGCATGTATAACTTTCAATTGGATCGAATATCCTAGTGTGACTCCTATGAACATGTTCTTCACGTGTGAGTCCCAGGTCCCAATGAGCATTTTTGTCTTAGCCGCCACTTCGACTTCATTCTCATTCTTCGTTATCGAAACAAGCTTGGAGAACGTCCTTTCGACGTGTCCTTTAGGGCCCTTTACGGTTATTGTATTTCCGTTTATATCAACAGTTACTCCTTCTGGAATCATCATATGTATCACATCAATAAATGTATGCGATCAGTCTTCCACCGATCTTTTTCTGCTCCGCTTCTGCATTGGTCATAAGGCCTGCGGACGTTGACAATATCAACAATCCTACTCCCACACCTGGGATATATTGTTGCTCAGCCTCAGGTATCCCCATCTTTTTTACCGGAAATCTTGGTTTTATGACACCGCAGTTGTTTATCCTTCCTGCGAGTGTTATATTAAAATATCCTCCTCGTCCGTTGTCGACTTTTTCGTATGCCTCAATATACCTGTTGGTTTTGAGAACATCGAGAACAAGGCCTATTAACTTAGTAGCCTTTACGCTGCAGTCCTTCTGCCCTACCATTTCATGCGTTTTTATAGTATTTAATGCGTCTGCCAAATAATCTAAAGCCATCTAATAACCTCCGTGAACATTATATTCCGTATTTCTTGAAGCCTATATGCTCTCCAACTTCCCTGAAGCATCTTCTGCAGACATAAAGCTTGTATTTCCTTATCAAGCCTCTTGATGTCTGGCATAGTTTGCACATCCTCTTTCCTTTTCCCTTAAATTTGTCTTCCAAAGGCACTCCTTTTTTTTCTTTCATAATCATCACTCTTCTATTTTTGCGCCCAGTTTGTTCTTGGCAAAATCCATTGCCTCAGTTTTCGTAATCCTGTGTTTCTTTCCGATTCTTGTCTTGAGCAACCTTCTTGTCTCGATTCTTTTTCCGTGCCTCTTCAATGTTACGCAAACGTCGAATCCGAGCATACCTATTCTAGGGTCGTATTTTGCTCCTGGAAAATCAATATATTCTGGTACTCCGAATGCGAAGTTTCCGTTTCTATCGAAATTTTTTGCATTTAGCTTTTTTCTCTTTGCTATCAATGCCTTCTCCACAAATGAAATTGCATCCGTTCCCCTGAGAGTCACTTTAGTTCCTATCTCGAGACCTACTCTTAATTTGAAAACAGGGTTTCTGGATTTTGCAGTTGTAAGCACTGATCTCTTTCCTGTCAGGTTTTCCAGCAAATTCCTTGAGTTTTCGAGCTTGTCTCCAGGACTTCCTGCCCCTATGTTGACTGTGACCTTATCTATCAAAATTTCTCTCATATCTGCCATCATGATGCACCTTTGTATGAATCATTAACAACGAACAGGTACTTTGCGACTGTAATGAATTCATCTTTGTCAGTATTCACTACGGCTTCGTCATCCCTTCCATCCCTCTTCAGGATCTGCTTTAGCGTTGCCACGGTTCCTGCGTGTTTTCCTTCCCTGATAAGGCATCTACACCCGTTTTCCAATTTAAGTAGGGATGCAAGCTTGAAATCCTTGAGTGAAAATGCTATGCTGTCACCTACAGACAGGTTGTTATCCGCAACAAGGTTCTTTCCATCGTGGAATGTGACTACCAGTGTTCCTTTCGGAGCCACATGCTTCCTTATGACTTTGAGTATTTTCATCTCGGATTCATTCTTGTGAATAGGGACTGGCCTGAGCTTTCCTTTTGAATCAAGCACTATTCTATAGTATTTCTCGATTGCAGGAAATGAAATCACATCCATAATGCCTAATGGGAAATTCAATCCCTTTCTCACTTTTCCATCTATGAGTACCATTCTTTTTGTCAGTATCCTTTTTGCTTCATCCGAAGTCTTTGCAAGCCCGAGTATTTCCCTCAATACGACTACCATGGGTATCGAATGCTTTTTTGGGTGCGGACCAGGCGCTGTCTGGATCATCCACTTGTATTTCTTCTTATCAGAAATAGGGATTTCCTTTGCAATTGCAATCCTTTTCTGATGATGAGTGCCTCCTCTTTTTGCCATTCATATCACCGTTATTTCTTTTTTGACTCTTCCTCTTTGCGAGGTGTTGCCTTATGCTCCTTTGGAGCTTCCTTTGAAATGTCCTTTGGTTTTTCCACTTTCACTTCTTTCTTTTTTTCCTCTTTTCTTGGGGAAATTTCCGTTATCATTAAATTTGATGGCTGGAAAGGTATTGGTGCTTCCTTTGCCCTTGCAGTCTTGTGTGCTATGCCTTCTAGGTAAACTTTGGATTTATTATAATCTACTTCGCTGACCTTGGCTTCTTTGCCTGCATTGCTGCCAATCATTATCTTTACCTTGTCTCCTTTCTTGACAAGTATCGCCCTTGTCTTGTTCTTCAGCCTCAATTCCTTTGAGAGGTGAACGTGAAGGAAGGTCTTCTTTTTATGAAGTTTTGATTTGTATCTTATTTTTCTTTCTGTGTCTGGCTTCATGTTTCCACCTATTATATAATGCCTGCTGCTATTGCTGAGACCTTTGGGAACCTTTCGACAATTTCTCTTGCTACAACTCCCTTGATCTCTGTTCCAACTGGCAGGTTATCATCTGTTACCAGTACTGCTGCATTGTCTTCGAATGACAGCCTTACTCCATTTGCCCTTCTGTATTCTTTCTTTTGTCTTACAATGAGCGCCTTTACTACTTTCTTTACCATGTCAGGCTTTCCTTTTCTCACTGATGCGATTACGATGTTTCCTACTCCCATACTGGGAGGCCTTTTTCTGGTTCCCTTGAAACCTCTTGATGAAATTATGTATAATTCTTTTGCGCCGCTGTTGTCTGTGCAAGTGAGTACTGTGCCCAACTGGAGTCCTTTTGTTACGTTTGATGTCAATCCTTTCATGTTCATGCACCCTCGACTTTCAACACTGTCCATGCCTTTGTCTTACTGATTTTTCTTGTTTCTCCGAGCATGACCATATCCCCTACCTTTGCATTTATGCATGGCGGGTTGTGAGCTGCAATTCTTGACCTTTCCCTTGCATACCTCTTGTATTTCGAGACGTAGTTCGTAGCATCTCTTTCTACCACGACGCTGTTTTTACCCTTGTTGCTCACTACAATGCCTCCTAGTCTTCCCCCTCTTACGCTGAGGTCTCCATGAACATAGCAGTTCTTGTCTTTGCATTCTGTTGTCATATACTCTACCCCATATTGAATATGATTTCATCTAGTCAGTCTAAAACAGACTTACTTTTCATACTTGTTCTTCGTCCTTAAAATAAGACGAATCTTAAGAGCCCTCGCTCATAAGGTGTTCGATGTTAGTATTTACTTACAGATACTATTCTTCGAAGGACACTTTTATTGGAAGGAAGGATTTATAAATGATTACAATTGTTTCTATTCCTTATGTCTGAATTGGTTTTAGATGCAAACACAATCGGAATGATTGCTGGTTTCATCTCTTTGATTGCTTTCATACCTTACATCCATTCTGTTCTTAAATCAGGTAAGAAGCCGAATAGGGCTTCGTGGTGGATTTGGACCTTTGCAGGCATTCTGCTGACAATAAGCCATTACTCCTTAGGGGGGCATACAACCATATGGGTTCCACTTACAATAATTCTCGGCCCATTGGCCGTTGCAATTATCTCGCTGAAATATGGCGAAGGAGGCTGGACGACGTTTGATAAGTGCTGCATAGCAAGCGTGCTCGTTAGTGTTTTGGTTTGGTTCATTTTAGGCCCCCAATTCACCCTATATATCAATATAGCAATAGATTTCCTTGGCGCCCTGCCGACAATAAGGAAAGTTTACCGTAACCCTAACAGCGAAAGTCTCACAGCTTGGTCTCTTTTCTTCATTGCTGATTTTATCAATTTGTTTGCAATACAAGTCTGGAAATTAGATGTAATCATCTATCCTGTTTATCTGACTTTGCTATGCGTGGCTGTAGTCTCACTTATTCTACGAAGATGTTTCATAAAAGTAAAGAAGACACATTAATCCATAAATAAACATAAGTTTAAAAGTCTAATACCTTAAGATATCTATTATGTTTGCGCCCAGTTTGACTGATAAGGCCCTAGGCAGTATACATCCTCTGTACGAAAAGGCAGAATCATTACTGGGCATGCAACCTGATTCACGTGTTCTTGCATTGCTTGTTAGCCATGAAGGCCTGAAGAATGTACATAGTTTCCTTTTGAAGCTTGTTGCAACATTAGAGAGAATTCCACAAGCGCCTTTGGAAAGACAAGAACCAATCAAGGATTGCATTCAAAAAATGATTTATGAATTGGATTGTTATCCAAGGAGTCAGCTTAGGACCCTTGAGATATACGAAAGGTATTTGAGAAACCTTGTAAGCGGGAAGAAAATTTTGAATGCAGCGCCTGCACGAATTTCGCAGGATTTCCTGAAAATAGGCTCGATCTATGCAAATGAACGCTGCCTTGGCGCATGCGATTATTGTTCCATCAATGCTTTGCCAATTGATTCAGAGATGCCTGTTGAAATGATGCATGATATTCTAGCAAGTGATCTGTTGTTTTTTGATCGTTTGATTCATCTAAGGTTGAAGGACGGTGAAGTTATAATCCATCGCGACCCTGGATTCGCCGAATTTGTGGTTTCGCTTATTGTTGATTACGGTTTGCCAATCCGGTTTACAACTGCAGGTTTATTGCCACAGAACCAGGAGCATGGAAGAAGGTTTTTCCAAACTCTTTCAAAGCTTGGCCCTTATGCAGATGATCTGTTCGTTTCAGTTAGTTTCAATTTCCTCAATCCAGTTGGAAAATCTGATCCACAATTATACGTTAATTGTGTTCTTGAAACACTACAAGTTATTGCACATAGCATTGGCACCCCTGACTTTGGACTTATTGTGATGTATTCGCAAGGTGATGGTGATTTGCTTCATACTGGGGCAATTGAACAAATACAAAGTACATTAAGTGTTCCTCTTCTAACAGAGCAAAGGCGAGTTGAAGGGCGGGTTGGCAGGGCGCTTAGAAATTATTCCACAATCCGTCCGGCGCCTGAAAAAACATGTTATTCCCGTGCAGAGTTTGGGATACGTGCAAATGGAGAAATCGCAAACCATTGTTCTAATCCAGGAACCAGAGGCACAAGTTTCGGAAACATCTATGAAAATGATGCTGCACAGGTCAGAGCAGGTTTTTCAGAGTTTGTTTCTGCTCATAGGCGAATTCGTGCAGAAAATCCAGGCGTAAATATCTGTGAGCTCCACAGAACAATGGGTTTGAGGCTAATGCCGCCAAGATCAGAGCGTCCTTTGATTCGTCGTGCAATCAGGTGATTCCCTGCCTTACGATTATTTGCGATATTCTATTATGAGCGGGAATGACTTTGAAAGATTTTATCAGGACTTCAATGAAACATATTCAGAGATCCTCCTGCATTTAACTGGCCAACAAGAGACCTATCCTCATGTTTTGTTTGAAAGGTTTAATGGTATTGTTGAGTCTTGCTTGCGTGGTTGGCTGGTGATTTTGGACAAATTATTGGCAACCTTGAGGAGATTAGATGGTTTGAACTTAAGTGTTGAAAATTCTGGAAAGGTAGATGCACTAAAAGGACAACTTTTTGAGCTATTCATGGCATTGAAGGACTGTGAATCCGGGTTACCCCATTTAGCCCCTGATTTTGGGCAGTATCTCGTGAATGGCATGGATATTTTTTCCCAGATTAAAGAAATTGAATATAGCCTCCGTCCTCTGATAAACGAGCATACTCTAAAAACAACTGGTTTGATGATTGGGGGCCTTAATGTCAGTGAAAGGTGTTATGCAAGATGCCCATATTGTTCAGTTGGTGCAATGCCAACGCATGATGTTATGGATATAGGGCTTGCTTATGATATTCTCCAAAGCGAACAGGTGGTGTTCGCTACAAAAATTCATCTTGGTGATGGCGAGATTCTGATTCACCCTGATCCGGAAGGGTTGGCAAAATTCATCCACACCCTAATTTGTGATTATGGGATTCAAGTTTCATTTACAACTGCAGGCCTTCTTATGCAAAATGAAAAATTTGGTAGAAGATTTTTACGTGCTTTAGACTCTCTTGGAGCGTATGCTTCTGATCTTCATGCGGTAGTCAGTTTTAATTTTGAAAATCTTGCTGCAAGAGATGATGTGTCAGATTACACTTCTAGAGTAAGAGATACTTTTGAACTTTTGAAAGCTATTGGTTTACAGTCTGCGGCCATCAATCTTTTGTTTGACGATTGTAAGGATAACACTAAATATTCCAATACAATTAGTGATCTGCGTCGTTTTTTGAATCATTTCATACAGGGCGGTAGGATGGACAATCTCTTGGTTAAATCCACTGGTGATGCACTATTAAATTATGAGCAAGATCTTTCACCAGACCAACTTCAGAAAATTAATTTGGGCGTATGTCCTTTATTATTTTTATTTAATTGTGAACCCTCTTTTAGAATAAGGCCTGATGGGAGTGTAAGCAATTTTTGTCTTTATCCTGGGACAAGAGGCTCTACCTTTGGAGATATCCATATAAATGATCAGGAGCAGATAAGACAGGGATATCTTGAACTTACGAGGGTATTCGAAAAGCTAAGAGGCGCAAGAGAGGAAAACAAACTCATCACTCGCTGTGAATTCCATAGGACAATGAAATGGGAAAGAAATCCTCCTAAGTCAAATAGGCCAATTGTCGAAAGAAGTCGGGCAATAAGGTGTTAGTCCTTTATACTATGGCATATACTCAATCTTTGTAATTTCTTCAAATAGGAAGAATCTGTGATCTTTTATATTTCCTGAGAATTTATCTCGTATATCCCTGATTATCTGAAAAAACTCCTTTTCATCATTAACATATACTTCTAGTTCAACATCTGCATAACCTAATGTTTGGTCTAGGTAAAAGACATTGTCATGTTCTTCTGCAAATTTGCCTATCTTTTCAATAATAGATGTATCCTTTACATTTATGTCTAGCTTATATTGGAGATACCCCAGTTTTTTTATGTCAAAGATTGGCCTAAAGCCGAGGACTATCCCCTTATTAAGAAGTTGTTTTATTCTATATTTTACTGCGGAGGGTGTAAGATTAACTTTATTGGCTATTGCTATAAGCGATGCCTTCCCATTTGTGCTTAGGTATTTTAAAATTTCTATCTCTGTTTTGTCAGTTTCTATTTTTTCATCGGCTTGCATACATTCTTTTTTTGCCCCGCCCATTAAATATTTTTTAGTAAACGGAAGTCTGTAATGTTTTATTCCATAATAAACTACCAGTTGGTAATCCTCAACAAAATCCCGATACTGTTTGAAAAACTCGTTCATTGCACCTACCAATTCCCTTTGGTTTCTGAACCATGAGAGGATGGCCATGTTCCAGTTTCCTTTTAAGTATGAAATCCACCAGTTGTTCTTCTGTTTGATGAAATATTCCATTATCTCCTTTTCTTTTTGCGTATCTGTGTATTGAAATCTAAGATATAGTCTATATCCCTGGTAACCCAGTTTGTAAGCATTGATTATCGTATAATATCCCCGTATAATTCCCTTCTTTTCAAGATTTTGGATCCTATAGTTAACCACATTTTTGTTGGTTCTTAGTTTTTTTGCAATTCTCGTATTTGGGGCCCTTGCATCATTGTCCAATTCCGCAAGTATCTTCCAGTCAAGGTTATCTAGATTCATATTTATTCTTTTTATAATAAATGCTTATAAATTTTATGTTTTGACCTATTTTTTACTAAGAATATTAAAATAGATATAAAAACACAAAAGAGCATATGCGAAGACAATTTAGAGAAAATCCAGAAGAAGCAAGAAAAATTACTCGGCTTTGGAAGATAATACGGGGAGCAATTGATTCAAGGCAATCTGGTAAAGTCCAGAGTGTTTTAGATGCCCTTTGTGTTTCTAAGTATGCCAGGGTCCTGGATGCATCCTGCGGAACCGGACATTTGGTTCCAGTGGCTCTACAAGATACAAGAGAATGGTATTTTTCAGATGGAGACGTTGCAATGGTCAATGAAACTGCTTCATTATTGCAAACTCATCCACATTTATTAAGAAGGTTAAGAAGGTCTTTTTGGCAAGAGCTTCACGAAACATTCCAGCATTCCATGTTTAATCTAGTGTTTGTTTTAGGTAATTCACTTCCCTATGCATGTAATTGGGGGGATGGGAAACATGAAGAACAGGTACGTGAAGAGGGAATCCAGGCATTAAAAGAGTCTTTTTCAGCTATTCTCAGTTGTTTGGATATTGGTGGTCTTTTTTTGTTTGATTTGATTAAAGATAAACACGCTAAGTATGAAATTCCTGAAATGGAGGTGGATGGAACACTAGTACGGCCTTTCGTGGATGCGCAACACCATGATGGAATACGTCATTGGTCATTTGGGACAAATCTGGAGAGCCATACTATAAAAGGTTTGGATATTGATTTTGACCTGGTTAGAAATCTATTATTGGGTGCGGGGTTTAGGAAAGTTGAAATGCTTCCCAAGAAACTGGACATTGATCCTTTTTGTTATCGTCTATGTGTTGCTTATAAGTAGTGTTGTAGCATCTTCACTGCAAATTTGGCTTGGCCATCGTTTATCTCGAATAGTTTTGCGATATTTAATACCTCACGTTCGCTTCTTGCATTCTCCTTCTTCTCTTCAAAAGTAGCAAATGCATAGAATGCCCCGAACTTGTTGCAGAATCTGAGAAAGTTCCTCATTTTAGTGAGTTCAATTGCCCTTCTTACTCCGTATGATTTTATTATTCTTGAAAGATCGAGCAAAAAACACAGCTTCTTCTTTTCTGCAATTTCTTTCATTAATCCTTCATCAAACGAGTAATCCTCAAGCATCACCAATGCCTTTCGATTCCACTGTTGTCTTGCCTGTTCAACATTCTTGCATCTGAGGATCTTATCTTTGACTTTTTCGTAATTGTAATTTTGGTCGCTTTCAAACCTGACGATGTCATACATGATTAGGGATTAGCCTGCAGTTATTTAAAATATATGCTGTCGGGTTCTCCAAGAAGCAATGGCCTGAAGCCAGTATCAACTAAATATCTGATGGGTTCTTCTCTGGCTTTTGTAATGTCAATCCATAGCAAGGTTTCTGCTTCTGAATTCCTTCCAAACTCTAGGGCAAGAACTTGGCCATTCAGAAATATAAAACTTACTTCATTTCTTGACCCTTCCTCATATCCATATCTTTCAGTATCTCCGACCCTAATTAATCTGACAAGCGATTCAGGTTCCATGCCCCAAAATTCTTGCGTGCTTTTGAGGTTCATACTTCCACCAAATCCAGTTGGATCAACTTTAGTTATGTGTACTGGTACGATACTAGGGTGTGGAAGAATAAATGGAAATTTTTCTTGAGCGTCGGCTGAGACTCGCGTTACTATATTTTCACGTCCCGGGAAGGTTCCCCAGCCTCCGCTGCACCCTTCTCCCAGTGCAAGTGAAATCAAAGTACTATCATCCGTTTCAATAGCAATTGTTGATATTCGAAAAAGAGCTCTGCATTCTGCTAAGTTCATTGGCATTAAAAACTCAGTATCTTGACTGAATCTTGTCCATGCTTCCGACCTAGGCAATGAGATGTATTCTGTTCCTTCCAAGCAATCCCAACAATTTGGATCAAGTCGTTTCTTTACTTCCATCGGAATTTGTTGCCCACAGATATTTTCATATTTTATGTCTAGGTTTTGTCCATTCAGCACATTCCTTATATTGATTTTCCTTCCTTCAATATGCCTTGCAGCCTCCCTTATTGCATGAGCCGAACTTTTT
>JBDRPL010000023.1:0-2107 GCA_043827025.1 Microcaldota archaeon | reverse complement strand
TTCTTTTATACTGTCATACTCTGCTTTTATTCTTTCAGCTTCAGCGTCTCTTGGGATACTTTTTCGTTCCTTCTTTGAGAAATCAAGATTCTTTAATTTATCAGTAAGTTTCTGTGTCTCATTCTTCATGCGAGTCTTTAACGATTGCAATGCAATTTGCTCAGGTGTCTTTTTGGGATTTGCAATATCTCTCAGACTTTGGAGTTCTTCCTTTAATCCTTCCCTTACTTTCCGTAACGACTCTAGTTCAGGAGAAGTAAGTTTAGTCCGTTTGGTCATCGGAGAAATGTCTTTCTCTTTTATCTTTCTCGTATATTCAATAATAGACTTGGCAACTGATTCCATTGCCGTGCGTATCTTTTGTTCCTTTGTTACTTGAGTCTTACCGAAGATTTTATCAAATTCAACCTTTAACGCATCCCGTTTAGTCTTAAGTTTATTCGCCTCTGCATCGTAGGTAACACCTGATTTATCTTTGACAATCTTCTGTCGTGAAGCAATCTGAGATTCCAAGTCTGCAATCTGATTTGTAAGCCGTGTTTTAATCGAATCAAGTGAAGATTTTAGTTGAGTATCTTTATCAACAACCTGAATCCCATATTTCTTCTTTGCTTCTTCAACCTGTTTAATCAGTTGCCGTTCAGTATCACTAGGAGTCCTTCGCTCTACACCTGTTTTCTGTGGTGGTTGTCTACTTTCTAAATCTTCAAGTTTAGATACTTGTTGCATCTGACCTTTGAGGTCACGTAACTGAACTGCTATTTCATCTTTACTTAGTAATTTGTACTTACCGTATCCAGAGATTGCATCCATCGTCTCCCGTCTTGTTATTCCGGGGACTATATCTTTAATTACGTTATGGACTTCGGTTATTAGAGTTTCACGGTCTTTCACACCCATTGAAACGAAGTGTTTTGCCAATTCCTGAACACTTTTGCCAATGTCTGATAAGTCTTTACCTTCTGTAAGTGACTTTTTTATTTTTCCAGATACGGATTCAATCGAACTTTTACTGAATGTCTTTTGAATCTCTCCCCACATAGTTTTAAGATGCGGATTTACCCACACACCAACATCTTGGATTACCTTTTCTGACCACTTTGCAAACGACCTAACCCCGGCTTCAAAATGATATGTACCGATCTCACTTAATTTCACTCCAATAGTCGGATCAAGTCCTGAACTCAATTGTGACCCCAACTGTTTCCTTAATTCTGCTTTAATTTGGTCATATCGTTCAGTAGTGACTATTTTGTTTTTAGAACCGTATTTAGCCACTTCCGGTTTTGCCTTGATAATATCATCAACAGCAGAAACTTTACTTCTTGCTTCAGTTTCAGCTTCATACGCATCAAGTTTTTTCTGTGCTTCTTCAAGTTGCTTGCTTAACTTTTCAACTTCTGCCGCCTGATTCGGTGTAGGTTTTTTCCCTGTTGTTTTCTCAATTAGGTCACTTCTCGTCTTGGCTACATCCTGCATAACCTTGACAGGATCTTCCATAAAAGCATTATCCCACCCTGACGCTCCTAATGTTTGTGCGGCAGTACTTCTTTCGGTATTCAATGACGATGTGGCAAGTTTACGTAAGGTTTCAACATCACCTTCTTCAAGGGCCCTTTTCTTTACTGCGTTGAATAGAACTTGCTTATCAGCACCACTTAAATCTTGGGGTGCGGGAGATTCTCCTGTTGCAATCCTATCAGAAGTTTCCTTATCACCCATTAACTCAGTGATTTTTTCCTTAGTAGCTTCTTTCGTAATGTTGTTGTAGTGAGCAAGTTGTTCCTCTGGTAAAGCCTCGAATCCAGCATCAACCATTGCTCCATTAACATCTTTCGCGGATTTGGCCACTTTACCTTCTGGAATAAATGCATCTTCTATTTTTGGCACTACTTCCCCCTTCCCTTGGGGTTCTACTTTAGCTTTGGGGGTGGGATTATTTGAAAGATATTCTTGATGTTGTTTTTTCGCCTCTTTATATCGATCTGTTGCGTTCCATTCTGGCGAATCTATTGCTTTTTCAAACCCATGTTTATTTACAAGTGCCTGATTATTTATATCAATTTCATCCCCAACTTTTTTAAGCCAATAAGGTAATTGTCGTATA
>JBDRPL010000022.1:0-2215 GCA_043827025.1 Microcaldota archaeon | reverse complement strand
CAGAAGAGGTCCTTGTTGTACAGGCTTAACCGCACCAGCTCCACGATCTTTTCGATCTCCGCAGGGGTGCGGTCAGGGCTGGAAAGTGGTTGCCGAGACTGATCTTCAAACCAAAGCGAATCATCGGGGGCATACCGCGTCACCCATTTGTACAGCCATGATCTTGAACGGCCAAGAGAATCGCAAATTGACTCCGGTTCTTCCCCATTGAAGAACCGCTGTACAGCCTTCAGCCTTTCTTGCTTAATTTTCTTTTTCATGAACACCTCCTGTTAGGTAGGTGTTCATGATACGTTGATGTTGTGGCTATTCGATTGTCAAAGAGCGTTTGTCCACGATGTCCTGAACGTAAAATTTGTCCACGATGTCCTGAACGTTGTCAAGTAACGACTGAAATAACCCGCGCAGGCAACCATCTGCGCTTAAACCCACCGACGCTATTCTACGTCGGGTTGATTGACTTGTTCAGTGAAGCCAGACAGCTATTGTTTAGAGTCAGGCCAACTTTTTCTGAATTGAAAAGGATTGCCTCCAGCTATTTCTGAATAAGTCTTATATGGTCCCCCCATATAATGTCGACCGGCATCTAATTCATAAATTACTCCACCTTCCTTATAGGCAACAGTCCAATGATAGGGGGTTGGATTGGTGTAACTCATAAGCTCCCGCTGAGGGCCGCAAAAGTCAAGTGTGCAGTCATATCTGATGACAACGGTCTCATACCCTGCCTTTTTTAGGCAATAATCGACAAATAAGGCTTGTATACCGCAATTTCCGGTTTTTAATTTGAATGTTTGCTCTGGACTACGCTTATAGGGCGATTCCAAGCCTGATGTAAAGCGTAATGTATTTGGGTAGTACAAATTGGGTTTGACATATTTAAAAACTAATCTCGGCGAGTTTAACCTGTCGGTTACCTCCTCAAAATTTGACCATTTTTCTCGGACTTCGTCTTGGAAAGAATTATTTCTGAAAATGCTTGAATCTGTTGAGAGTTTTGATAAAACTGATCGTATTTCTTTTTTATCTTCCACATAAACACGCTCGGTAAGTATCTTTTTTACATCTTCTTCAAGGAGAACAATGCCATGCACCCCCCAGGCTTTATTGAGAAGGCTTTCCAAGTCGTAATTGAGTAAGGGATTATTTTGTTTTGAAAACTGAACTTTCCCTGAGAGCCAAAAAAGGGCCTGCAGGGGGGTGCAGAATTTCCTGATTTCAGGTATTCCCTCTTTGTACATTTTATCGAAGGCGCTATTGAAGGCAAGGGGATCAATCTCGTATAGCGTAAGAATATTCTTTAATGACTCCAATTCCTTAATGGAAATAGTCCTCTTCAGTTCCGGCAATTTGGCCAGTTCCAAGGCCAATAAACTATTCTTTTCTGCAATTTCAGTCAGGATCTTCTTTGCTTCGAGTATATTTTCATATTCTCTGATTTCGCTTGGGGGAATGTTGTTTTCAGCGATACTATTTGCCTTGGGGCTAATCGCCAAAGAACAACCCGATAAGAACAATGAAATACAAAGTATAAGAGGAACTGTTTTTTTTGCATTCATGTTTTGTCCCTTCTTTTTTGGCACTTCACAAATTATTCTAAAGTTTCCGGATAACTCCACGCCCCACGGGAAACTTCAGAGCTCTATGCAATGGCCATTCATCTGTTGTCTTTGCACTCGCGGACTACCGGCTTCCCCTATCCCTTTCTAAGTATTCTAAAACGAACCCTATCACAATTATTTTGGAAAGAACATCAATGATAACGGATTGAAATCCTGCATTTTCTTCAAGGGCGACGTTTTACTGACTTCAGAAAGGAACGTGCAAAAATCAATTTCCTGATTTTTGGGCAGGGCTAAGTCATATATGTGCATAAGTATCTGAAATTACATGAATATTATAAAGAAACCGTAATAAAACGTATGTAGTTGAATATTAAGCATTTTTGTCTAACTTTGACGGGGCCTTGGATTTTTGGGAAGGAAGCTATCATTTTAAAAGCCTACGTGATAACGTTCAGGACATCGTTCATAGAAATAATGGTCTAGACATATTTAAATCGCAACTCTGAAAATGTCTGATATTGCGATGCCGTGACCTCATCACCGGTCATCGCAATTGATACTTGTACTCTTCGACCTGGACTGTATCCAGGAAGAGCTTTAACTTTTGATCTTTGACATTGACAGTAGCCACAACGTATTCGTATTGTGTC
>JBDRPL010000021.1:0-24147 GCA_043827025.1 Microcaldota archaeon | reverse complement strand
ATATTATATTAATATAGTATATACTAATGAAAAGATAGATTTTAGAATAAATCTTTTTACGACTAGGTTTTAAGAACGTAAGTTTACAGAAATTGAGACAAAATCATCCGAGTCTCGTTTCAATCTATTTTAGTAGGTTCTCAGAAGTTCCCTGTATCAAGCCTGCTGCTCCAACTATAGCACCAACAATTATTCCACCTATGACAAGATTTATTGCAATTGTCTGCCACTTGCCTCTTGTTTCTGGAGGTTGGGTCTGTGCTAGGCCATAGGTTATCCCACCAAGGATAATCAGAATTATAGAAACAGTGGGTGCAATGCTTTGCAAGAATGAGGCAATGTTCGTCAGAGTAGTTTCAAGCCCGATGGCCATTCTTTTATTACAGCTGGAAAGATTTAAAATACGGTCGTCATCCTGCCTTTTTTGATTTTTACTGTTACCTAAGGAATGATTGTTATTTCAGCAACCTCAGTTTGCCTTTGGTCTGAGGCAAAAAGTTTTAGTACTCTTGAGAATGCGGCAGTTATTCTGTTTATTGGTTGATCAAATCTTTGCGCCAAATCTGCCAGTGAAACTGTTTCACCAAGCCATTCAGATTGCCTTTCAATGATTGCCAAATCAAGCGAAGCCCTTGCAACTGCTTCTGGTGTTGGGACAAGGCATGAAAATCTAAAGACTGTCCCATTATACTGCATCCCCTGCATTTCATAATAGGTGACATGGTCATAATATTTAGCTCCATAGTCATAACCTATTCTCAATGGGCATAACTTTCCTTCTGGGTAATATCCCTGTGTTTCATAGCCATCAGGTCCACGAATATATGTTCCATCTGCATTTCTTTTCAGCGAACTTACCTTCAATACGACTGCTTCGTCCACAGGCATCCTTTCTGTAAAATAATATTCTGGCATACCTCCCTCTATTTGCAGATAAGGTAAGTTCTGTGAGATTGCTCGCATTATGGCCAAAGTTGAGGTCGGCGAGAAGTATATGCAAAAAGGCTCAAATACAACAATAAGATCTATCATCTTGTCCTTAGGTATCTGCTCAAACCCTCGTATTTCAACATTCAATCCAAGTGATCTTGCATGCTCTGCCCACACAGAGCTTAAATCACTTGCAATGACATTATATCCTTGGCTTGCGATTGCATTTGCAACTACCCCTGCATATACTGCAGGAAAATAGATCTCATTGACTTTCCTGCCATTCAAAACCTGCCGTAATACTTTTCTTTCATATAACGCGAAGGTTCTTCCTGGAAATTTAAATCCTTTTTCTGCCTGCCTTAGTATCTGATCTTCTTGCCAACCTTTAGTTTCAGCTAATCCTTCAAAATAGCGTTCCAATACAGTTATCCTTGCCTTTTTGCCTACCAGTGCTTCTGGGCCTCGTTCTGAATAACCGAGCAACCTCATCCTTGTCAGTTTGTTTCCTAGCATTGCTTCTGGAGCAATCTTAAGCATAATCTGTTTTTGTGGGATAGTGTTTATAAATGTGTCATTCACTAGAGTGTAAGGCTTTGTTTATACTGCTTTCCAACCCATTCCTTATCTCTGCAAATCCGTTCAGCACAGAATCTTCGACATAAATCAATGGAATCAATCTCTGTTTGTTCGTTAGATTGAATCGGTTGGCATATTCTTGGTATGTGCTGTAACCATTTTCAGTCCTTACATTATACATTACGAGTTCGACATCTTCGCTATATTTGTTGGTGATGTTGACAATTGTCCCATTTATCTGCTGGCAAGCTGGGCATGTTGGGGAATAGAAATAGATTACTTGGAGCCCTTGGCTTTCAACAATAACTGTTGCATTTTGATCCGAAGTATCGTTGATCCGATTTGTTCCATTATTTCCAATTGAATCTGTTGTTTTGTTTTCGATTTTGTCTGCTGTCTGGGAAATGCAGCCGGATAGGAGCAATAAGGCAATCAAACAAACAACTAGTTTCATATTTTTATTTGCCGGCAAAGATATTTATTCAATGTCGTCCATATTATTACATGGCATTCCGTACTCCATTATATCAAAGCGAAGGCTCTTCATCAGGTCTTTCTGTAGTTCCAGTCCCTAATTTTGCAAGGCCTAATCTCCAGGAGCTTTATGACAAGATGCCGAAGAGCATGGCACAGTTAGATACGCGAATGAAAGATCATTTTGAAGAACTTGTCAAGATGAAAGTTTTTATGCTCAAATTCATCCAAAAGCACAAGATGGGGAACCTCAAACAATTTGATGAGAATGCAAGCCATGTTCTAGGAAGGAAGTTTGATGAAATTGATTACAGGCCTGATGTTGAAAGGCTTAGGAAGGCAGGAAGGCCGATAACTCTTAGGAAATTGGTTGAAAGGCAAAGGACTTCCCTTTCAAGAGTCATGGGCTCTCCACCCGATTTCACAAGCCTGGAGAAAATAGAAAAGTATTACACATGGGAAGAGAAACAGGCTTACTTTAGAAAAATATACAAACCAGGGCAAGGCCAGTAAGTTCTCAATAATCACTAACTATACTTCAAAACAACAAACAGATGGTCCTTATCAAAAGGTTCAATCTTTATCTTTTCAACTACTTCAAAACAAGTTTCCAGCTTCTTGAGAACTTCTGCAAATACAACCTGCGGATCCTTTGTTACATCAATACTTTGGCTCTTGATTGCAATCATTGCTATTCCACCTTGTTTCAGGAACATTCTTGCATTTGAGATAAGAATATCTGCCTGGTCTGGCTGTGCCACATCCTGGTACAATGCATCCACCCGCCCCACTTCTTCATATTCTTTAGGTTGCCTTGCATCTGCAATTATTGGGATTATATTCTCCCTTTTCTCTGCAAGTGCCATTAGTATCTTGCCAACATGGTGGGAAACTTCTACAGCATAAATCTCACCATCAACACATACGTCTGAAAGATGTGAAACAGTTGTTCCAGTTGAAGCTCCAAGATAGAGCACTTTTGCATCCTTCTTGAATGGAAATGTCTTCAATCCGTTCTTCATTGCAGCTGCTAACTTACTTCGGAAAGGATCCCAATTTCTATATTCAATTCCCCTTTCCTTGACAATCCGCTCTCCGTAAACCTGGCCACGAATTAGTGATTTAGTGTAAAGGTATCTCTCCTCCAAATAAACATTTTGATATATCTCTTTCATGGTTATACCTCACAGTACAATCTTTTTAATAAATCCTCCTTAGGTTTATCCAGCCACTGGCAGTGAATCCATTTTGCATATGGTTAAGCTCTCGTCTAGCCAATTTTTTATCTGATGCTTCATTCTGCATAAGCCTTTGCATTAATACTTCCGGAAGTTCAGTTAGCTGGCTATGGAGCTGCCCCATTATATTCATTGTGTACAGGAACGAATGTGCTGCCTGTCTTTTTCCTGCAGGCGAAGCCGTTCCCATTCTATAAACAAAAAGATCCTTTACAAAAGTTGCTATGCAATTCAAAACAAATCCTTCTGCTCTTCCCTCAAGCTTGTATACTGAAAGCACATAACCTACCTTGCGTATGGTTTGTTTTTCCAGCTCTTCAGGAATGAATATTCTTCTTAATTCCGTTTCATTTGGATTTTCTGCAAAAGATATGAAATTGGCGACATTTGATGATGTTTGGCGGTTCTGCCTTGGTTTTCCTTCTGCTTTGAGTATGATTTCTTCGAGGTATCCTTCCTGAAGGACGGACAATTCTCGTCCAGCCATTATATTCCCGCCCATTTTTGACAGGGCATTCCTTTCTTTTCTATTTAGTTTAGTGTCTTCATCTCCATTTTCCAAATCGCGTCCTAAAATATGAATTATGTCACTATGTCGGATAATACGCATTTCATTTCCAATAGGGATGGTTACTGTAGATTCTTTTACAAATCCCTTTGCAGTAGGTCCATGTCTTTGTTCGCCATTAGGATAAGGGTTGGCCCTTGCTCTTTTCAACATGTTGCTATATTTATTATAACTGTTTATAAATTCAGGTGTTTATCCCTTAGCTCCCGAAAACAAGCGAAGCTATCCAAGGAAGCCCAATGATCGTTCCAATGCTTGCCCCGATGTTTGCGTAAAGAACAACCATCAATATCTGCGTAACCTTGTTCTTCTCAAAATCTCCGTATGAATTCAGACTATTCAATCCTTCGAAATCCTTTACACGTGGCATGGAAACCTTTGCCTGCGCCAATCCTGCGAACCAGCCTGCTGCAAGCAATGGGTGCAACGTGGTTATGGGTGCGGCGAAGAAGGCAGTTATTATTGCAATCGGATGGCCTCTGGCAATTAGTGTTCCCACTGCAGAAAGCGTTCCAGTTACGGCTACCCAGAGCAGAAGAGTATCTATCCCGACCCCAATGCCTTTGGTCCAGACTCCATATCCGATAAGAACAAAGAATAATAATGGAATGAGCATCCCGATCACCTTCAGGGATGATTTTTTTTCTGGAATCGAAGTTATTTCTTTCATATCTATTTCCTTGCCTATGTTTTGCGCAACACCTTCAACATGGCCCGCACCAAGAACTGCAAGTATCTTCTTGCCTTTGAGTTCAGATATCTTGCTTGCAATGTATTGATCCCGTTCATCAACAAGAACCTTCTTTATCGTAGGGTATTCGTGCCCCATCTTATGCATAAGCCCATTAAGGGTGTCATGCTCCTTTAATTTTTCAATCATCTCTTCATTTATTTTTGCTGTTTCGTCTTTGTCGCCAGAGAATGATGAGCCGATTATATCAGATACAAACCTCACCTTTTCTCCAAGGGTGAGCAGGTTGAATGCTCTTTTAAGAGTTATTTTCACATCTCTATCTAAGAGTGCAACTCTGATGTTCTTCTCTTCAGCAGTTTCAAGTGCAGCAATCATTTCTGAACCTGGTGTTTCACCAAGCTTTGTTCCAATCTGCCTTTGGAAATTCTTTAGAATAATATTAATGAGGAAAACCCAAACCTGGCCTTCTTTAATTATCTTTGCAATATTCTGTTCCTGGTATTTTTTATGGTCTTTAAGTGCTGCATATCTGCCCTTGTCTAATTCAATTCCAACAACATCTGGCTTCTCCTCTTCAATTGTTTTTTCAACTAGTTCCCTTGATTTTTTCGAGACATGGGCAGTTCCAAGAAGGAGTATTTCTTTTCCATCATAGGTAATTCTTTTGATTGTCATGGTAGAAAGGACTGTACTATATAAGTTTTATAACCTTACTGCACTTTTTAGAATCTTTCTGAACAACACATAGCTTGAGTCTATGCGTTTTCGTATCCTGCTTCTTTTTATAGTATTTATGGGTTTCGTGTTCTCCACTTCAGTTCAGAAAACATGGGATGAACAATGGTGGATAAGGTCCAATCCAAACGTTTTTTTCTTCCCATTTTCAAACGATGCATTCTGGGAAATCAATATTTTCCATCCTGTCTTGGAGCAACTGAATCTTGGCGCCGTCTCGACTACAGATGCATCCGTAAATGCAAAAATCAGTCTTGCACAAAATTCTTTTGACACCACTGCATTTTATTATTCGGAGTGCAATAAGGAGATCTCCAAATATGGGGTAACAGATACCTTTGCATTTCTTGTTTCCAAGCTATTCTCAATATCAGGACTCGACCCCTTGAAGAATTGCGTAGCATATGGTTCATATTGGCAACAGACTGCCGACCATTCTGCAGATGCGTTGGACATTAGCCTTGAAAAAACAACAGTTCGTTTGTCCCAATCGGACTCTATTTTTGAAAAAATGGGGGGATTTGGAATATGCGACGAAGATTATTTCGGTCCAGGCAAATCCCAGTGTATAAGTGCGCTTGACCATAAATTCAATACCAGAATGCTCCTTTCAGAAGTCGAGGTCTATCTTTCTGAATTCAACCAGAATTCCAAAGAACCCATCCCCTCATTCGAAAACTACAAAGGCATCTTTGACCTTATCTGGACAGAAGAGGGTGTCATGGCAGAGTTGGATAAAGCAGATGAGCTTGCCAACAGCTCGCTAAAAGAAGCGAACGATGCCTATTCGATCCTAAGCCAGGAAGTCAAGCTGAAATCCTCTTCTGTTTCAGATAAACTTTCTTACTTGTCATCCCAGGAGCTTAGGAGGATAACTGAAACTTCCAGTGCCACTGAATTTTTGGGTTCAGATGAGTTCCTAACAATAAGTGAGAGGCTGAGCCTTGCAGAATCTGCGTATTCCGTGTCCCAGGATACACATTCAATGGCAGCAACTTATTTCTCCATTTCAAACCTTAAGCTTGCGATAATCTCGTTGCAGACAAGTAAGGATTCTCTCTCTTATGTGGAAAACGAAGCATCTTCTATAGACTCGAACGCCAGGGTAATTGTCGCATCCAAAAGATCCGAAGCAAAGGAACTTATCGATCAATTGAACCCTAGCGGAAAGGATTCGGCAGATATGGCCAACAAGGCAAATTCCGACTGGTCAAAGGCAGAGTCTTCCAATGTGCTTGGCTTGAAGTATGAATTTTATGACAGTGCTGCATATTATGCAAGGCTGTCGATGAACAAGAAAATAGGTCAGAATGACCTGGTGATTCTCAGTGCCTTGAAGATCGAAGTAGAGGGTCTGTTGAAAAGGGCAAAGACGGATGCCATAGATGTCAGCTATGAGCAATCTATGTTTACGCATGTCAAATCAAGAGAGGATGCTGGAGACGTTGCAGTCCTTAGGGATATCGAGCAGAGCATCTTCAGTTCAGCTGATTTGAGATATGGTCATCTTGCTGGTGAGAGGGAAAGGCTTGTTGAAAAGGCAAAACTGGGCGGAAGCCAGACTTCTGACCTTCTCTCCAAACTCCAAACTTATAATTTTTATTTTGCAAACAGGGTTCTCGATTATAATGTTGCAATCGGTCACCTAAAGGCAATGGCTGTGGATTTTGCAGAAATTGATTCCGAGCTTGATAAGAGTGCGAAGGCAATTGTTTCAGGAGGACTTGAGTCGGATGCCAACCTTTTCATAGGAGTTGTCGAACTTGATCGTCCAACAGAAGTAATCCTCAATGTGCTCATCAGAAACGATTATGGCTACTCTGCCGAGGATGTCAACGTAATAATCTCTGTTCCACAAGACGTGAAATTTTTCAAGAGCGACCTTTCTTCAGGCTCTGATGAGGTCAAATCAATGATCCAGTCCAGCAACAGAATCACACTGGTCATGAAAAAAATCCTACCATTCAGTATCCAGGAAGTCATCTTCAGTAAATCTGCAATTGTTGCCTATTCCACAAAACAATCAAATAAATCAACTGGCCGCGTGGATTATTCAGCTGAATTCAGTCAAACTGTTGCTTTTGATCTGGATGTTGATGCCCCTGTTGTCTTGGAAGGATCTGTCGATGGAAAACAGTATGGTGGAAGGGTGATAAAAAAAGGGAGCCATGTTCTTGAAAGGACCTATTTCATCCAGGATGCATACTCTGCAGAAACTTCAAATTACCGTATAACTAATCTTGGGCTCAATTCAATTGTAGAATACGATTTGACCCTTTTTCCCAGGTTTGACATTGATTCAACATCCGTATTGCTTGTTAGGAATACCAATTCCTTGATACGTTCCTTCAAAGTTTCTTCTCTAAGCGGAGAGCGTATCTCAAAGAAGGAAGATCTCGGCAACGGAGCATACGTAGTCACTATGAATGATCTCAAAACAAACAAGCCAGCATTGCTTAGGGTTGTAATTGAAATCGATGATTCAAGTGCTTATGCTGCCAATGAAATTGAATCATTGAAATCTCAGGTGGTTGACTCGGATTTGCAATCGATGCTGCAATCTGCAGAACAGGATCTTGATTCAGGCAATGTGGACGATTCGATTAAGACTATCGAGAATATACGCAACACAATAAACAAAAGAGAAATAGAAAAGTTAGTCAGTAATAAGAAAAAAGAGGATTTTGCAAAGGTTGCTGCAGAAGAGCTCGCATCATACGATAGCATTCTTTCGGAAGCCCGTGAAAACGACTTGTCAGGCGCATTCTTCGATGTGCTTAGTGACAAGGCCAAGCTTCTCGAACGGGCAGTTGCAGGCAATGCCACGGAATTTGATTTTTCTTGGAAGAAAACTCAGGTAACTGCCATAAAGAAGCAGGCATTTACGGAATTCAATTCACTTAAGAAAAAATATATTGAGATTGGCGGTCAAGATGAGCAGTATTTTTATGTTTTCGAGCAGGCATACAACAAACTCTCACTTTCGAACGACTTCAATGATGTCCTTCCTCTTCTGAAAAGTCTCAAGGAGCTGAACGATTTCGTAGAAAGTTATTCTTCGTCTCAGATTTCAAATGGATCTAAGCTGAAGATGCAAAAGGACGAGCTTGATAATAAAGTGAAGAATCTTCTTGTGATCTATCAAAAGGAGTATTCAGATGCAAAAGGTTCGAGATTGGAATCGTTATTCACTGTTGATGTAAAGGAGACTGATAAGCTTCTGAAGTCCACTCCTTCAACAGCAACTATTGCATCATTGAATTCAACTTATGCTAATCTGAAAAAAACCATCGATACTTTGAGGTCAAAGGCTAATGTCAATGCCGCAGACCTAGAACGGCTTGCCGGAGATCGTTTCAAGGAAGAGATTCTTACAATAAAAGAGCTTGCCCAGAATGGGGATTTTGTCAAGTCGATGAAGGAAGGAGATGTTCTGCTTGCCAAGATGTCAAAGGATAAGGGGGATGACAAGTCGCTCATCATACTTGCAGTAACTGCATTAGCAATCCTTATCGCTCTTGCCTATCACCTTGTTTCCAAAAAACCAAACGAACCAAAAAAGTTCAGGAAACTCGAACGTGTTTCCTCATAGAAAGGACAACAACTGCCAATCTCCTGCTTTCCATAGTGTTTAAATAATCTTTGTATGAAAAGTATGAATGATGTGAAAAATATGAAAAAATCAGAAAGTAATGAAAATAAAAAAAGTAAGGATGGAAAGTCTGGCGGGGTTATGCATAGGAAGCATATTTACGGAACAGTTGTCGTTGGGGAAAGAGGTCAGATTGTAATTCCAAAAGAAGCGAGAATGCAGTTTGATATGTCTCCAGGGGACAAGCTTTTTGTAATGGGCCGCGCTGGCAGAGGAATCATTCTGGTAAAGACAGACAGGCTCAAGAGGTTTGCAGAGAACATACTTAAGAACCTTTGAATTCATAGGCGAAAGTTTGTTTCTTCATTGGTGAAGCCGTCCGATAAACCTTTATTTTTTCCCAGTGCATTCCTTTCGGTAGGTATCTATGGCAAAAGTTCTGTTTATTGTTGCACCTGAGAATTTCAGGGATGAGGAATTGTTTGAGCCAAAGGAAGAATTGGGGAAAGCTGGTTATCAGGTTGTGATTGCAAGCACCAAGAAAGGAACATGTTCCGGTTCAAAAGGAGGAAGCGTGATTTCTTCGATGACAATTGGCGAAGCCAAAGTCGATGATTATGCTGCAGTAGTTTTTGTAGGTGGAAATGGCGCCCAAATCTATTTTGAGAACAAGACTGCGCTCAATATTGCAAGCGAAGCTGTCAAGCTAGGGAAAATCCTAGGTGCAATCTGCATCGCTCCGATTATTCTTGCGAATGCAGGTATTCTAAAAGGCAAGAAAGCGACTGTTTGCAATGCGGGTTTTGGTTCTGAGATGGAATCAAAGGGCGCCAAATATACAGGAGAACACGTGACTGTTGACGGAAAAATTGTTACAGCAAACGGTCCAAAGGCTTCGCGAGAGTTTGGAAGGAAGATTGTAGAACTTTTGGGAAATATTTGAAAGTTTAGGATTTTAATACTCGTAAGAGTAATTCCTGCATGTCTTGGTTTGGATTTAATCTGGAAAAATCGTTTTTGTTTCTTGTTTTGGCAGTACTTCTGATATTTGCATTTGGCGGTTGCGTGCAATCTACACAGCCATCACAGCTTGGATTTGATGCCAAGAATATCACTGATGAAAAACCCATTGGCCAAAGGCCGGGCGATCTTGAGCCTCACTGGCAACCTCAGAAAGGTGATCCTAACCAAACTCAGTATCCGGACGTACAATCTCAGAACCAACCTCCAAAACAAGATTTTCGTATTCCTAACTTCGATCCGAATGCTTCATTGCCTCAACCGCCAACAGGTTTTCCGGAATCAAAACTTGTTTCAAAGAATATGGGTGAGACCAGTGTCAGTTATTTTACCACTGCAATCGCACGCGACATGATGGAAAGCGGAACCGATTATTTCATCACTCTCAGGAACAATGGCAATAACAAGGCAAGAATCTGTTTTAGGACTTACGGAGAGCTCCGTGAATTTGTGCCGAGCTGGAATCTTCATTTTTTTGAATTGCAGGATTCACCAATAGAACTACGACCGGGAGAGCAGAAGAAATTATGGTACTTTGCTTCGCTTGATCAGAAAGGAGATTTTACGGTTGATTTTGAATTATGGCCCTGCGAAAATGAGCAAAGCAAACTAATAATTCCCGTTGTTTTTGGTTCAACTGATGAACGTTTCTGGGGCAAGGAAACAAGTTATGTCTATGGTATTGTCACGGATGAGCAAGGCAATCCAGTGAAGGATGCAATGGTGGTGGCAATTGTCGGATGCGGAAGAACGGACTTCAAAGGCCAGACTGATCAAAATGGGAAATATGTCGTGCCTCTGCTCGGGATGGAAGATATTGAAGCAATCTATATGGGGAGGGAACTTGGATGCAGTTCAGAGGCTTATAAAATTTCAATTGACAAGGAGGGTTACGGATATTATTTCAGGGAAAACGTTTCAGTTACTAGGAAAAATCCTTTGCAGTTTGACATAATGCTGAAGAAAGGTTCTGAACAAGTTGAGTATGAAATGCAATGGGAAAAGAAAGTCAGTGACAATTATGGATTCTTTTGGGTAAAGCCATCTGAAGACTGGAGCGTGTTCGCAGCAACACAGGCAAAGCATCCTCCTGAGCTTGGAAAGCCGACAAATTTCTATTTATTTGATTCAAATGGAAACATTTTGTGGAAACAGCCAACTGGAAACGAATGCTGGGGTATTGATATTGCGAAAGACGGAAGTAAAGTTGTTGCAGGGTGTCATGACGGGTTTATCTATTCTGTTGATAAGTCCGGCAAGCTCCTGTGGAAATATGATTCAGGCACAATGATAAGAAGCGCGTGCATTTCGAATAACGGCAGGACTGTTTTGTCAGGTCCATTGGGCAACTTATATCTTTTTGATTCAACAACTGGAACAAGGAAAGATGTTCCAAGATCAGGGGACTGGCTCAGGAATTGTGCATTCCATCAAGATGACTCGGGATTCGTTGTAGGGTCAAGGGAGATGGGAGAGTTCGATTCATTAGGAAACCAGAAATGGGAATACGTAATCGGAGAATTCCCATTGTTCATGGCAGTTGACAGCGATAAGAACACATATGCAACAGGAAAGAGCAGGATTTTCTTTTCATTTGACAAAAACGGGAAACTGAGATGGACTCATAAGATTACAGAACCGACTATAACTGCAGGTGCAGCCACTCCTGATGGAGATAGGATTGCTGCAGGAAGCGTTGGCGGTTCAGTTTATCTGTTCGCAAAGAACGGCACTTTGCTTTGGCAAAGAGGCGCAATTAGTATTGGCGAGTTCGGTGCAGTCGGTCATAATGCAATCGCGATTTCAGAGGATGGCACAAGGATAGTCGCAGGAACTGCCCCGAACAATTGCATCATGGTCTATGATGAGAGCGGAACAACAATTTGGAATAATTGCATAACTCCTGATAGTTCGAACAAGGATTTGATCCTAGGAGTAACAAATGTCCAGATCTCAAAAGACAAGAAAAAGATAATTGCCTCATATGGGGATAATTATATCAGAATGTTCGTTTTGAAGGAATGATTTCATGGCCACGCTCTCCGAGAAGGGGAGTGGACAGAAACCTTTAAATACCTTATGTTAGTTATATCTAACATGTTAGTTATATATAACACGGGGTTTTGATATGGGCGGTATGAATAATTTGAGTAAGCGGCTGAATCTCTTCATTAGGGTGTTCGTTATGGCATTGATCATCGCTGCGGGATCTTTGTTTTTTACTTTCCCTGGGAAATCAATTTGGCTGATAGTTTCCGTGGCAATTGCAATGGCTGTTGCACTTCTGGCAATTGTTGCTGCATCTGAAAAAGTTACTGCAATGAAAACAGGTTTGCCTTTGGAGGATGAATTCTCAAGAAGAGCAACATGGAAAGCTGGTTATTACGCTTTTATCATAGGTTTATGGCTTGCAATTGGCATAATGGCAGGCAATCTGATCGCAGGTGAGGTATTTAAGTTTCCGGACATTGAATTTAGGTATGCATTCGAAGCAATGATTGTTGTGCCAGCACTCACATTCATTGTTCTTGCAATGTGGTTTAGGCAAAGCGGAAAAGTTGATTAGGCGAAGTGATTGTTTGAAGACAAGGATCAAGGAATTAAGGTTGAAGTTCAATCTTACGCAGGATGATCTGGCAAAGAGGGTCAGCGTAAGAAGAGAAACAATCGTCCTGATAGAAAAAGGAGACTACAATTGCTCCATTCTCCTGGCCCATGCCCTGGCAAAGGAGCTGAAGACAACGATTGACAAGCTGTTTGTTTGGGAAGAGTAGGGAAACATAGCCTAAAAAACATCCCCTCTGTATGCTCCCCATGGCTCCTGATCCAAAAAAACTTGCCAAGAAGGAAGTCATTCTGTTTTTGATAGTTGCATTCGCATTAAGCTCGATTTTCTATTATCTTATTGCAACTGCCCAATCTGCTTCTGATGCCACAATCTTTACAATTGCCCTTATGTGGTGTCCTGCTACTGCAGCGATTTTGACAAGGCTATATTATCAGAAGGATCTTGGTGGATTTGGAGTCAGATGGGGTGAGACAAAATGGCAGTTAGTCGGCATTTTCCTTCCAATTGCAATCGGCCTGGCAATGTTCGGCTCAGTTTGGATAATGATGGACAGCTTCAATGCTGAAAAGGCAGTGCAGATTTTTTCACTTTCTTTCCTACCAAGTTTTGCAATAATACTTGCCTTCAATCTCTTTGCTGCAATGGGCGAGGAATTAGGGTGGAGGGGTTTGCTTGTTCCCGAGCTGTCGAAGTTCATGGGATTCACAAAGCTTGCATTATTGAGTGGTGTAATTTGGACAGTTTGGCACTTTCCAATCATAATATTCGGAACATATCATGGAACTGGACCCATATGGTATTCTCTTGCAATGTTCATCCCATCTGTCATCGGAGCAGGAGTTATACTTGCATGGCTTAGGCTGAAGTCTGGCAGTGTATGGCCAGCAGTGTTCTTCCACGGATTCTGGAACTATTTCATACAGGGACTTTATCCTGCATTGACCATTCAAACACAAGCAACAGAAATGATAACTGGCGAATTCGGATGGGCATCTCCATTGGCATATATTCTGCTTGCATTAGTTTGCTGGCACTACAGAGGTCTTCTAAAGAAAAAGACAAAGACAAGAAAAGAAAAACACCCTTCTTGGTTAGGGCCAGCATTAGTTCTTATCGGAGCAATAGTTCTTATTTCATTTATTTTGCCCATATTAAATCCTGGGCAAAAACCCACTGACTACTCTAAATCCGAGCATTGGCTTTCATTGCCTTCTTCACCTGAAAAGGAAGTGGACGTGTTTTATCTTTATCCTACTTCATACCAAAAGAGCAATGAAAGCGATCCGAACATTTGCGAAATCGACAATCCTTCAATGCTGAAAAATTCAAAAGCTCAATTTGCAGGACAGGCTACTGCATTCGAGCCTGTGGCGAATATCTACGCCCCGTATTATCGGCAAGTGGATGCTGTTTATAGCCTGGCGTTGCCTTTGGAAGAACAAGATAAAATCGTCGGCGATATACCTGCATCTGATGCTATTACTGCATTTGATTATTATATCACGAACTATAATAACGGACGCCCGTTTATTCTGGCAGGTCATTCCCAAGGTTCGAATGTAATGCTCTATTTGTTGTCAGATTACATGAAGAAAAATCCAAAAGTGTATGATCGGATGATTGCAGCCTATGTCATCGGATATTCCATAACAGATGATTATCTTGCCAAAAACTCACACCTGAAATTTGCAGAAGGTCCTGATGACACCGGAGTCATCGTTTCATACAATACAGAAGCGCCGAATGTCACAGGGAACAACCCTGTCCTGTTGTCTGGCGCCAATGTCATAAACCCAATCACTTGGACAAAGACAGAGGAACTGGCAACAGCTGAGCAAAGTTTAGGATCATTATTACTCGATGAAGAAGGCAAACTCGTGACTGTAAATAATTATGCAGATGCCCGCGTTGACAATGACAGGGGAGTTGTAATATGCAGCACAGCAGATGTTGAAAAATTATCCCCCGGAAACTCAGTATTCGGCAAGGGAGTCTACCACATCTATGACTATTCTTTCTATTATTTCGACATCAGGGAAAATGCAGCAAACCGGATTGATGGTTTTTTGAGCAGACAAAGACTCTTATCTGAAAATGGCTAGAAATCACGAATTCTCTAGAAATTCCACCACTGATTCAGCGAAACCAAGGTCTTGATACATCAAGCCATGCCCTCCGCCAGTTACCATTTTGAGTTGCGAGTTTGGAATGAGCCTTGCCATGATCTCAGAGTTCTGCGGTGGAGTAAGCACATCTTCTGTTCCAGTTATGAGCAATGTAGGTTGTGTTATTTTTGAAAGCCTAGAGCATGTGCCTTCCCAGTCCAACCATGCTTGGTTCTGGCGGTTTATGCTTTCAGGCAATGACGTTTCAGTCACATTGGGAAAATATTCCGTTGGGTCTGGATGCTCCTCCAGCCATTTCTTAGGGAATAACAGATCTAGCATCCTTAGGTTTCTTTCTTCAGCTGTTCCTGATTCATCTGTGAGTTTAGTAAGTATTTCATTTGTTGGCATAATCGTTTCAGTTCCTCCGCAGTCTCCGGCATAGAGAACAAGCTTGTCAACCTTTTCAGGGTGGCGGAGCACTAATTCCTGTGATATATATGTGCCAAGCGACCAGCCAATGACATGTGCATGATCTATACCTAGGGCGTCCATGAACTCTGTTGTATCATCAGCAAAAAGCTCAATTGAGAAATTTTTTGCTGAGGATGCGCTGTTGCCCATTCCACGATTATCAAATATGATCACTTTGTAGTGAGATGACAATTCCTTGAGAAATTCAGTATCCCAAAGGTCCATTGTGCCGCTGAATCCCATTATCAGAATCACTGGTTCACCTGTGCCGAATTCCTTATATGCAATTTGGATGTCATCCACTTTAACGAATCTTATTTCATCAGACGTAGCAATGCTTGATTTGGATGCCGAAAGCATGGAAAGTGCAAGAAGCATGATGATTGCCATAATGACAATGAATGCAAGAATGAACAAGGCACTACGAGTTCTTCTTTTTTGTTTGTTCATAATTCTTGTTCTCCAGTAATATTAAAAAGAACAACTTTCAGTATGTAGCGCTATGGCCAGCAGTGGAATCTGCTCTGAAGATCTGATGCAATAATTTAAATATCTGGTATCCGTTCTAGTTCATATGGCGTCTAAGAACGTGTTCAAGCTTAGCCTTCTTGCATTTGTTTTATTGACCTGTGCTGCTCTTATGAGCATCAGGACATTTCCCACTCAAGGTGTAGTGGGGTGGCAGTCAATTGCATTCTGCCTTCTTGCAGTGATATTATATCTAATTCCGGCATCCCTTGTGTCTGCTGAACTGGCAACAGGCTGGCCTGAAGAAGGGGGGGTTTATGTTTGGGTGAAAAATGCATTCGGCCAAAAATGGGGCTTTACTGCAGTGTGGCTGCAATGGTTCCAGATGACAATAGGTTTCATCAGCATCCTTACATTTATCGCAGCAACCCTTGCATTTCTTCTTGATCCTGCATTGGCCAATAACAAACTTTTCGAATTCGCGATAATCGTCATAATATGGTGGGGCTTCACACTTCTCAATTTCAAGGGACTGAAAACATATTCAAAAATAAGCTCGATTTCAGTTGTAATAGGGACATTCATTCCTGCAGCAGTGCTCATATTGGGAGGAGCATGGTATATTTTTTCAGGAAATCCTGTCCAGCTTACGCTGAACCCGACAATCGCAGATCTTATGCCTGATTTCTCTTCACTGTCAAGTCTCGTCCTGCTCGTCACCTTTGTTTTCGTGTTCATTGGCATTGAGATGACTGCGACCCATGCAAATGAAATAAAAGAAGTTCAAAAGAACTACCCACTTGGTATTCTTATAGTTGGTATTGTGACCACCATTGTTGGTGTCATAGGCGCACTAATGGTTGCAATGATTGTGCCTCTTGGGAATCTCAATCTTCTTGCAGGTATAATGCAGACTTTTCAGGTAATATTCCAAACAATGGGACTGGCATGGCTTGTGGGCGTATTTGCACTACTAATAGTCATTGGCGCAATGGGGCAAGTTTCAACATGGATTCTTGGTCCTGTGCGAGGGCTTTTTATGACTGCACGCGAAGGTATGCTCCCTCCTATTCTCCAAAAGAAGAATGAAAATGGAATACCAACAAATATGCTCATACTTCAGGCGCTGATGATAACTTTCTGGGGTGCAGTCTATGTCCTTCTTCCTGGTGGGGTTAATAGTTCGTTTTGGATGCTCTTTGCGCTGACAACAGCGGTCTATATTGTAATGTACTTCCTGATGTATGCTGCAGCAATCCGTTTGAGGTATTCACAGCCTAATGTGAAAAGGGCATTTTCCATTCCTGGAGGGAAATTAGGGATGTGGCTGGTTGCAGGATTTGGTTTCATTTCCATGGCATTCCTGTTTATTTTGGCGCTGATGCCCCCAAGCCAGATTTCAGAAAGCAGCAATTACGTTTCATTTATGTTGATTGGTACTTTGGCAGTGGTTGCAGTACCGCTAATTATTTACCACTTCAGAAAGCCTGAATGGAAGCTTGAAGAAAAGATTGCGAAAAAATCCGCTAACAAATCTGCTAAAAAATCAAGAAGGTGATTTCAAATGACTGGAAAAAATAAAAAATCAAAAGATGTGGAAGTTAAGGCTCTTTTCTTGGGACCAAAATCCGAAAATCGCGATTATTTCAAAAATATGCTTGACTTTTTGATGGAAGAGCACATGCACTGGCGTAGGGACTTTCATCCAGAAGATTCTGAAATTTCTTCAGTCCATGAAATGCGAGGTAAGCGCTATCAGGAAACTCTGGATAAAACCTCCGAGGTCCTTTCAGAACTTTCAGCAAAGCTCAAAGCCACTTCAATGCCTTGGTTTTCAGCGCGTTACCTTGGGCAAATGAATTCAGATACTCTCATGGTGGCAAACCTTGCATACATGGCTACCATCCTATATAACCCAAACAACTGTGCATATGAGGCATCCACTGCAACATCGCCAATGGAAATCGAGGCAGGCAAGGACTTTTCAACAATGCTTGGTTTTGATCCAAAGGCGTCCTGGGGCCACATTACCACTGATGGAACAATTGCCAATTACGAAGGGCTTTGGATGGCACGTAATCTCAAATCATTCCCTATCGCAGTAAAGAAGGTGAAGCCTTCTTTGGTAAAAGGGATGAGTGACTGGCAGCTCTTCAACATGCCAACAAAAAAGGCTCTTGATCTTATTGAAAAAGTGAAGAAGGCAAAATGCTTTGATGCTGTTCGCAATGAAACTGTTCGAGGGACAGGAGTAGGCCAGGGAAAGCTTGGCGTTGTCCTGGTTCCCCAGTCCAAACATTATTCATGGGTCAAGGCAGCTGATGTGCTTGGCATAGGAAACAAGAATTTTATAGAGGTGCAGGTGGATGAGCACTTCCGCATGGACGTAGGTGTCCTGAAAAAAACAATTGATGCACACATTGCAAAGAAAATACCCATCATCGCAGTGGTTGCAGTCCTGGGTACAACTGAGGAAGGGGCAATAGATCGAATTGCTGAGATTGCAAAACTGCGCGATGACTATCAGAAGAAAGGCGTTTCATTTTACTTTCATGTTGATGCTGCATACGGCGGGTATTCCAGAGCGCTTTTCCTTGATGAGAAAAGCCGTTTCATGGATTATTCTACATTGAAGAAACGCCTGTTCTCCGACAAAGTCTTTGTGGGGAACCACAGTTATCCTGCAAAGGAAATCTATGATGCGTATAAGGCAGTTCCAGCAGCTGATTCCATTACAATAGATCCGCACAAGATGGGCTATATCCCATATTCAGCAGGAGGTATTGCAATCAAGGACAGGCGCATACTCGACCTTATCTCGTATTTTGCAGCATATCTTTTCGAGTCAGGCAAAAGTTCGCCTGCCCTTTTAGGTGCATATATACTGGAAGGTTCAAAGTCAGGTGCAGCTGCAGCTGCAGTTTGGGCAAGCCATAGACTGATTCCTTTGAATATAACTGGCTATGGTGAGATAGTTGGAAGGAGTATAGAAGGGGCGCAGATGTTTACGCGTGCGCTTGAGGCTACAAAAAGCCTGAAGGTAAAAGGCCGGGAATTTGTAGTCGAACCTTTGGTGCAGACACCTGACTTCAACATAGTCTGCATGGCATTCAATGAAAAAGGGAACAAGGATTTGAAGAAGATGAATGATTTTAATTCCAGAATCTATTCCGAATCCTCCTATATCCGCGGCCCAGTCTACAAGAATGACTGGATAACTTCGAACACAGAGCTGAATAATGAAGATTATGGCGATGCGCCAAAGGAATTTGTGAAAAGGCTTGGTATTCCGGAAAAAGAATGGAGAAGGGTTGGCAGGGTTCGTGTCCTTAGATTATGCATGCTCAACCCATTCATCTCAAACCTCCAGAATCATGAAGAATTATGGAAGGGCTTTTTGGAAATCCTGAAGAAGAAGATAGCGGGTGCGATATAAGCACTTTTTAGGTGTATTCTATGTTGAATGTAAAAAGTTTTGGTTTGGCAACTGGTGTTAGCTGGGGCATATATGTTTTTTGCCTGGCATTAATTGCAGGTGTTGGTCCAGGAGTAGGCCTTGTACATTCCCTCGGGACTGTATATATCGGGTTTCAACCTGGTTTTGTTGGTGCAATGATTGGTTTGGTTTATGGATTCTTGGATGGACTCATTGGCGGTGCCATTTTTGCATACCTATACAATCTGTTCGAGAAGAAATAATTTAATTTGATGAACTGGGTCCATACCCCGCTGCTTGCAGCGAAATCCAGTTCATCAAAGCTGTGACCGAATGGGGCATACCCTATCAGCTTGCTGTGGGGTCCCTTCGGTCACATTGATTCTTTTTTTTATTTTTCTTATATGAACCTTAATAAACATCCTTTCCCTAGCCTAGAATGTGATTGCATGAAGAATTTTAGTATGGTCTTATTTGCTTTTGTTTTGATATTCTGTGCAGGATGCCTGCAGCAGAGTCCAATTGTTAAGACTCCTATCCAGAATCAGACCAACACCACTGCTGTTCAGGTCCAAACAGTTTCGGCTGATGATGAGTTACGAGGATTCCTTTTTGAACTTGAAACTAATCTTGCACAGCTCGAGAAAGAAAACAACCTTGCATATTTTACTGCATCCATATCTGGCAAGGAAGAGGATTATGAGATGCTCAGCGAAAAGACCATTGCCCTTGCCAAAGCATATTCCAATAAAAGCGATTTCGCTAAACTCAGTGCATTCATGGAATCTGGAAACATCACTGACCTGCTTCTCAAGAGGGAACTTGAAGTGTTGTATAATTCATATCTCAGCTCCCAGGTTGATGAAAAGAAGATTGAAGCCATAATAAACCTTCAGAACACTGTTGAACAGGAATTCAATACCTATCGCGTTCAATTGGATGGAAATAGCATCACTGATAATGAAGTTGAGGAGATATTAACGTATTCAAATGATTCGGAAGAACTCAAGGCAGTTTGGTTGAACAGCAAAGAAATCGGCCCTGTGGTTTCAGACAAAGTAATTCAATTGGTGAAGATGAGGAATGAAGTTGCTCATGAGCTGGGATTCAATAACTATCATGAGATGAGTTTGATATTAAATGAACAGAGCCCTGCAGATGTCACGGCATTATTTGATGAACTTGATATTCTGACTCGCGACAAGTATGCCCAGATGAAGGATGAACTTGATGATTCGCTTTCCCAACGTTATGGGGTGCCAAAGGACGAGCTGATGCCATGGCATTATCAGAATAGGTTCTTTCAATCTGTTCCGCCAAGCGTTTACGCAATTGATTTTGATTCTTACTACTCTGATAAAGATGCTGTGAAGATAACTGAAGATTATTATATGAGCATGGGTTTGCCTATTGACGATGTGATAATTCGAAGCGATCTTTATGAAAAGCCAGGTAAATATCAGCATGCCTATGCATCATACCTTGATCGTAGTCAGGATGTGCGTATTGTTGCCAATGTGAAGCCAGGTGCCTATTGGATGGATACGATGCTGCACGAATCAGGCCATGCTGCTTATTTCAAGTACATAAATTCCAGCCTTCCATGGGCTCTTCGTAGTGTGGACATCTCTACCACTGAAGGAGTTGCAATGATGTTCCAGGAAATGGCCTACAAGCCCGAGTGGATCAAGAGTGCAGTAAATATTTCGATGGATGAAGGAATGCGTATCAACAGTACCAGATACATGCAGGCGGATGCACTTATTTTTAGCAGCTGGGCGCAGGTGATGTACAGGTTTGAGAAGAGTATGTACGAGAATCCTGACCAGGATTTGAATAAGTTGTGGTGGGACCTTGTCGAGAAATATCAACTTCTGAAGAAACCTGAGGGAAGGGATGAGCCTGACTGGGCTTCGAAGATACACATTGCAACGGTGCCTGCATATTACCATAATTACATGATTGGATGGTTGATTGATTCCCAGCTTCAACATACTCTTAGTTATGATGTCCTGGGTAATGACGGAGATTCAAGCAAAAGCTTCTACGGACAGAAGGAAGTTGGGGAGTATCTGAAGGAAAACTTGTTCCGCTATGGTATACAGTATAAATGGGATGAAACCATTGTGAAAGCAACAGGGGAAAACCTGACTGCAAAATATTTTGCAGAGGATGTTGGTGTGCAGGTTCAGTAAGGTTGGTGTTGTAGTTGCCATTCTTCTTTTTGTCATAATGCCGAAGAAGTTCAGCTTGAAAAGCATGATGCAATCATGAAGGACATCGATAAACTTACCAAAGAATGGTTTGTGCTGAGAAAAGAACAGGAAGCCGTACTGAAGAAGCTTGGCTGGTGGCAGTTAGTTCTCAAGACACTCCACTCATCTATCGGATAGTTTGGAAATCGTTCTATCCGATACATTATGACTCTGTGTATAGTTGAGCACATATTATCGGATAAACAAAAATAATCATTATCCGATATTTATCACTGGAATCGCATAGCTATCTAAATCAGTGATAACTAGATTCTCTTGAATAATCTGTAAGTCCGCCCGTAATTTTTGAAAACGACTTGCTTAACAACCAGATATCCATTCTTTTTGTAGAAATCAACTGAGTTAATGGTACAGTGCGTTCTTATTGTCTTGATTTTTTTGTTCTTTGCGATTCGTTCTATACTTGCAAGTAGTTTTGTCCCGATTCCTTTACCCTGATATTTCGGTTCAATAAAGAATGTGCTGATCCATCCGTCTTTTGTTAAGTTTATGGTTCCGATTATCTTATCTTTATCTTCTACAACCAAGAGATGTCTTTCCAAAGCCCTTTTTGCAATCTGTTTAGGTTGGCTTTCCTTTGTAATACCATCAATAATTCTCTTTGGGTAATATCTTGCAGTTGTTTCTTTTAGCGTTCTGATTATGCATCTGCTCGTACTTTCAGCATCTTCTTTTCTGAAGCGACGGATTCGCATAGCAATTATCTCTTTCGAATATTTTTAAATCAGCGTATCCAAAGGTTTCTTTTTGGATAATGCCTAGTCGTGGGAGGGGAATCAGAAATCAAGAACGTAGTTTCTGTTACGTACCAAATGGGCTTTTGACCAATTCGAAATGTTATTTGCAAATTCCTTTCTTTTTGGGATGATACCTTGACATCTATGATGTCAAGACTTGACACAATTATGTGTCAATCCATAAACCTTTTTCTTTGGAAAGAAAAAGGGTTTGGTCTCAGACCGCACGTCAAGCCTGAGACTGTCTTGGGTCCGATAAATCGGCGTTTCCGATTTATGGATCATTTTTCGTAGCAACGAAAAATCGGTCTTGAGTTCAGTGTCTTGGCGACGTTAAACTGACTGTTTTCAGTCCCCGATAAATCGACGCTTCGATTTATGGGCGCATTGTTGCGCAACGCAACAATTGCGCTGAGTTCGGGGTTTTGGTTGTGTTGTTTCAGTTCATATGAATTTGATGAATTGCTCGAAAACGAACATTACGAATTGCTGTTCATCATTCTTCTCAACTGAATATATAAGTGCATCAAAATAGCCTTTCGTGTCTTTCGAAATATTGAGCATAGGGTATCCAGCATCAAACAGCGCTTTATTGATGAGCAGACGCGACACTCTTTTATTTCCATCTTCAAATGGATGAACCCTGTAGAATTTAAGGTGCAACAGTGCGGCAAGTTCTATCGCACTTAATTTCCCAATGTTTGAGTTATACCAATTGACAATCTCATCAATTTTAGTTTTTATGTCATCAGGTGCCGAAGGCCTGAAGCCGATTTCTTCTACCTTTTGATAGCTTTTTAAGTAAATATATGCCTGTTTTTTGCGGAATATGCCTGGTTTTCTTTCTTTATACCCAGCCATAATTATTTTATGCAGTTCAAGAATGAATTTTTGATCAATTCCTTTTTTGCTTTCTTTGACATGTCGTAATCCTTTTATCATATCCAGCGCTACCTGGAGATTTTCGTCCCTTATGTTCTTTATGTTTTTTTGAGTGAAATTATATGCGAGGTTTGCATCTTCCTTTGTTATTGGCACGCCTTCAGTTGTAAGTGTTGTATAAACGAAATTTACTATATCTACTTCATCTTTTTCATCCTGTCTTGCCTTACTCAATTTCTTTATTTTTTGGAAATACCTTCTCCTGTGTTTTTCGGCTTCAACAAGTTGCTCTTTTGTTAGATGTACTGGTTGAGTGCCATCAAGAAGATCAGTGTAGATTTTGTTGAACAGCATTTGCTCTGCATGTTCAAGCTCAGTTTTGCTAGGTATTTTCCTACCAAGGAAAATGGAATAAACCTTTGGTGTTTCCAGTCTGATGGTTTCTTCCATATAATTATATTCAATGCCTTTCACTATTTTTTTTCTTATTCTCATGCTTATATTTGGAATGCAAGTATTATTAAAGTTATCACACATTTATTATGCGAGATGTGTGCCTAACAGAATACGTCGTAATGGTTAGCACACATTTTTATATGGAATTGTAGGATAACTTCTGGGTCTGCCTATGCGCTTTTTCGCCTATGCCAGTTTTGGACGCAGAACTCAGTACCGAATACGACGAAACACCAGACCCTAGACACAAGACATTTGCTTTACTCAGACCGCACGTCAAGCCAGAGGCTGTTTTGAGTCCTGAGTTTTGGGTCTTGACGACGTTAAACTGACTGTTTTCAGTTCTGAGTCCAGGGGTTTGGTTGTGTTGTTTTTTGACACTCATTTAAGACACCTCGGTTTTTTGGTGTTTACTTTTTCTTTTTATGCTCTTCAATTAGGGATGACAAAGAGCTAAGCGTAAAAACTAATATTGTTGACAGTTCTCTATCCTTAAAGTATTCTTTATCAGAGCCATGCAAAACTGGGGAACGTTTTGGTCCATATTTTCTAGCAATATACCGAGCTCCACTGAAATCATCGTACAAATAATTGATCTTTTGTTTCTCAACTAACTTTTTAGCTATCCTTCCAGCGGTTAGCTTGGGAGGATCAAGTTTCTCTTTACAGTAAGGACATATATCCATACATTTACCGCAGCCCTTATTGGTACACTTATAATATTTCTCTTCAGGTTTAAGCGTGCAAGTGAAATATTCAACTATTGCTCCATCTATAAGTAAAAATAATGTGGGTATAGACAATGAATATTTTCCATTGCCATGGGCTTCTAAGGCATCTATGAGAACCGGATGCATTTGTTTGAAATACTCATGTTGAATCAATTCATCTACTAAATCTTTTTGTAATTCAGG
>JBDRPL010000020.1:0-50773 GCA_043827025.1 Microcaldota archaeon | reverse complement strand
CAAACCTAACATCAGGCATAATATCCAGGACTTTTTTGGCTGCATACAAAAAGTATTCTGGTCCCTTTTGCAGGGTGATTCTTCCCAGGAACAGCACAATTTTGTTATGCTCTTTTATTTTGAATTCTTCCTCGCTAAAAGTATTGTCATTGAACTCAACTGCATTATGAACAACAGTTACCTTGTCTGGATTTATGTTGTACTGATTGACTATTTTGTTTTTGGTAAATTGGGAAACTGCCATGATATGATCTGCCTCATGAAACCCCTTGTACTCCATGTCATAGACTAAGTGGTTGGGGTTATCGCCAGTCCTGTCAAATTCAGTGGCATGGACATGAACAACCAAAGGCTTTTTTGAGATTTTTCTTGCATTGATTCCTGCTTGGTATGTCATCCAGTCATGGCAGTGGATAATGTCATGAGGTTCGTGCTTTGCAATCAGGCCTGCTGATGCAGCGTACCTTGCAACCTCCTCAAACAGGTTCCTACCGTACATATTGGCTTTCTCATCAGAGGTTCCATATTTTATGTATTCTCTTAATGTCTCCTTATACTCAGCAGAAGTCATGTATGCCTGCAAGGGAGAGTCAATCTCTTTGAAATTTATCTTTTTAATATTGCCAGCAGAAACCAGTTTCACAAAATCAGCTTTTGAGTTTGGTGCATGGGGAACAACAAAAGTTATATCAACCCCATGATTGCATAAACCTCTTGTCAGTCCAAAGCAAGCTGTCCCCAACCCACCAGATGCATACGGTGGAAATTCCCATCCAAACATGAGCACTTTCATTTTATCAGATTATCTAACCAAGGAAAAAAATAATGAATATTATCATTAATATGTTACAAACACCTACTTTAATAAATCTTTGTTATCATTTTTTAGAAGGAATGTTATTTTAAATCCCTTTTCTTGTGTTTACTTTTTTTAATTTTAAAAATTGCTTACAAACACGCTTTAAAAGAGTAGGAAGATAAGGATTGGTTTGAAGGTGCTGATAATGTGTAGACTAAATTATTAAATTATAAAGCAAAGATATTTATGCAGATTTTTCTTTAGGTAAAATAAGATGCATCATATAACTAGCATGATATTGAATTACAAGCCACTTCCTCATTCAAGGATCCAGAGCTCCAGCTCTCTTCTTACCTGGAGGCAATGTCCTAGAAAATACTATTATCAGTACATAGAAGGCATTAAGCCAGAAGCAAACATATACTTGATTAGGGGCAAGATTGCTCACTCTGTGCTTGAAAAATTCTATGAAATTGAGCTGGAAAATGCTTCAGGATTTGTTTTTGACCTTTTGTGGAACAGGATAGAGCACTTGTTCAAATTGGAATGGAAAGAAAATGAAGGTGAACTGAACAAGCTGAATCTTGGCGAGAAGAAGGTTCAGGAGTATTTCCAGGAGACTAACCAGATGCTTTACAGATGGTTCCTTAGGTTCATGGGTAAGCTTAGCGCTCTCGTAAGCAAAGGCATGGCAGCTGAGGATGCTTTCATGAAGCTGAAGCCTGAAAGGGAAGTGCATATCCTTTCAGAGAAGTTTGGGGTCCAAGGATACGTCGATGCCCTTTTCAAGGACAAGGTGATGGACTACAAGACCTCGAGCAAAGCTGAAATTACAGAAGAGTACAAAATCCAGCTAGGGATTTATTGCCTTCTGCACTTTGAAAAATTTGGAGAATTCCCGAAGAAAGTAGGTATAGACTACCTGAGCAACGGAGAGATAACAGTCGAAGGTGAGCAGCAGATCGCAGACCTCGCCAAGAATGCTTTGTTTGAGCTTGAGCAGGTGCATTCCTCTGTGGGCAGCAAGGAAATCGATGATTATCCATGCAGGACTTCTCCTCTTTGCAGCTGGTCAAATGAGAGAGGGTCCGGCCAGTGCCCACACTTTGCATTATGTAAAAAGAGAGGTGACCTGATGTGATAGTTCTGCTGCTTGAGATAGTGGCTGTCATGGTAGGCCTCTTTCTATTCATCAAGATAGTTGAGTTTGTGCTTAACCTGGTCAAAGTCCTGATCAGCTTAGGAGCAGTGCTCCTGGCAATCTACATTATAGCGCAGCTTGTTCAAATAATGTAAAATCTTTGAATATGGATTAAACCTCCGGTATTTTCATTAAGTGCATAATTAATTTGAATCTTTTAGCGTCTTCTGGGCGCACTATTAAACTATATATAGACACATACATGAAGCGAAAGTAATAATTTGTAGCATACTTGCGAACAATAAACGGCGGTTGCCACAAAAAGCTGACAGCGAACAAAAGCTCTAATGAGTTGTGAAACTCCTCCTGCTTCCACCTGAAATTATCGTCGTCTTCAAATAAAAAATCTCTAATTTTTTCACAATCAGGGATTAACTTGCAAATGTCCTCATGATTTAAATCAAGCCACTGAACAAAAATATATACATATGCTATATCTTCAATCCTGTCGGAAATCCACTTGTCAATCTTATTTTTAGTGAATAAACCAGTAAAAACAATTTCTCGTTTATCGACTAATCTTAAGTATTGCAAGGCAAGCAAGAAATCTTCGTCATAATATTTTTTGTTAACCTTATCACTAGCAAGCAAGCTCTCGAAATTAATTTGCCCTTCTATTAACTTACCCATGTATTTTAAATTATTATTATAATCTTTAGATTTCTGAATGGCCCACTTACTCATATTGTGCTCTAGTCCCCCACACCATATAAGTCTATTCTTCACCAAGTTATAGATATCACCTCTTCCCCTTTGCACTTTTTTATATATTAATGTTGGATCTTTCTTTAAGGAAGATATGGTTCCAAGACTGATATTTAGCTGGAATTTTTTCTTAATGATCCGCTGGATTTCCTTGTATGACTTCCACCTTCTGAGGTTCTTCAAAACCTCAAGACAAACCTTGAAATTGAGTTTTGAGTGAGGGCTCGCATCGCCCTCGCAGACTGTAAACCATTTACCACAATTTTTGCATTGATGAAGATGCCTGTTTTTGTCCTTGTCTGTTACCCTGTACCCTCTTTTGATCACCTTGTCGGATAAGCAATAATAGCAAATGACTTTGACGGGATTAAAACTAGTTTTTTTCATCTCCAGTTTCTAAGAAAAGCATTTAGCATATTTATGCCTGCTGTTTTGAGCTGCGAAAATTGAAATATCGACGGATATTAGACGGGGAAAGCAGCAGAAAAAAATAAATATAAGGTCTGCTTTCTATTTTCAGGATAGTTAAATTTCTGTTATTTTGAATAATCTGCTTTTGCTTGCGTAAGCAGTATTCTTATTTGATCTTTGTCTCATGAAAAGTCTTCAAGCTAGTTTGAAGACCATCAATATTTCTTCTCAAGTTGTTCGCAAAATCTAAAATGACCAGTGAGAACGCTACATGGCAGGAATGGGAAGAAGATTTCGGTAGCGCCAGCTCTATACCTCCAAAGCAGAAAAAGTATTATGGATTCAAAAGCAATACCTTGGACTTGTTATGGGAATCGAAAAAAAGATCTTCATTTGCAGGCATATTTAACGAAATAGTCAAAAAAGATAATTTAAAAGAGTATTATAGGCGCCGAAACCTAGTGAATAGATATATTAATCTCTTCAAAGGGAAAAAGCAGAGTACTGATTTAGAAGATGTGACTAAGGCAATTAAATGTTTTTTATTATTTTTGAGATATCGAAAAATAAAAGCATCAGACTTTAAAGATTTGAATGCAAAATTCATTAAATCAAAAGATGTTGACTTATTTCGAAAACTTTGTCTTTTTGGAAGAGCGTCGGATTCAAAATTATTCAAATATAAAAAATTGAAGGATGATACAAGGCTTACTCTTGATGTAAAATCTGAAGGATATACACTCCTTGTCAATGATTTTCCCTTTCATCAAGGGATACCAAAAAAATTGAAAATAAACCAGAATCCTAGGCATCTGAAGCACTAAGGTAAGAATAGTAATCTTCGATTTTTTTAAGGTAGGATTTAACCTCAGAGCCCCATCTTTTGTAAACAACATCAGGTTTTGGAATTCTGCTGTAATGTTTAATGCTTTTTTCAAAATACTGTTTTGCTGTAGCAGGATCGAAATAATTTCTGATATAACCAAGTCCTAAGTTATGATAGAATACAAATAAATTTTTGTGTAATTTTTCATTTTTTTTTATTGAGGTAGATTTTTGCAATAAATTTAAATCCCACTGAATCATGGCTTGGATTTGAGTGTCAAACCAATGTCCCAAAGGTTCCAATTCTCTTGTCTTTTCAGCATACTTTATTTCGGACAATAAGGGATTTTTAGGCATTTCTCGTCTATAATGAGAAGGAAAACTGCTATAAATAACTTTTGTTTTAGAATTAAATCTGAGGCTTTCTGAAGGATTCTTGAAAGTTTAGAGCCAAGTTATCATGATTTTTAATTTAATCAGACCAATAATTGCTTTGTTCTTCCAGAAAAGCTCAGGAAAGCCTTAGAACATGGTTCCAAATATTCAAATAATGAAAATGCATAACATGCTATTATGGCATTGGCAGAAAATCAAGCAAAGGAGGGAGAAACCATGGGAGCAGATGCAGATCTTGGATTGTATTTTGAGAACGCCGATCAGTACAAGCCTGAACCCATCGCCCGCACCATACAAGAGCTCGAAGTCGGAATAAAGAACCAGTTTGTAGCAGTGGTAGAACGAGTTGGCCAGGTCAAAACCAAGAACAGCAAGAGCGGGTTTCTTCTGCAGATACTAGAAGTGGAACTAAGGGATGAGACTGGTAGCATTCCACTTGCTCTTTTCAACAGGCAGATTGATATGGTCAATGAGGGAGATCTGCTGCTGATCAGGAACGCCGAGGTCAAGGAGTTCAACGGCGAGGTACAGCTCACAATAGGCAAGTATACGCACCTTGAAAACACGGGCAAGAAAAAAAAAGAATCTCAGCTGAGATGGAGGCAGGAAAAATGATAATAATTGAAAGGCAAGGCGATCTGATACGAGTGCCAGTAGAATCTCCTTATGTCAAACACACCTACGGAATACACGTTCCAAGAGAAGGTTATTTCAAATACACAATCAAAGACATATGGACAGGAAAAAAATTCCAAGTTGAAGGCAATGTTCACAATTGGAAGATCGAGCTTCAAATAACTGTTCCTGAAAACGAGGTGAAAAAATGAAATGTGCAAACGGAGATGGTTATTTTAGAGCATCAGACGGTGTGCCAGTGAAATCACCGTATTCAGACACTTTTTATTATGTTCAAGCAAATGAAGGCAGTTATTCTGAACATTCCATAACGGACAGCAAGGCAGGCAAGAGATTTACTGCAAGGATTCTATGGATTGATGCATTAATTAATGTTGAAGTGGAAACAGAGCCGGAAATATGCATCGGTGGGAGCAGGCAGGCAAGCAGCATCCTCATATCTGATGATGAGTGCGAGTCTTACAGCAATGCGATGGATTTCTGGAAGGAAGCTAATTTGGATCCTGTGCTTGACAAACTCAGAGATCTTCTTGAAGAAATAAGCATCAACAATGTTCCATTTGACACAATATGCCATGCAAGGGGAATATTGAAGAACTTCCTAGAAGAGTTTTGTCCGATGGACACTGATGAGCTGGTTCATTTTATGCTTGCGCTGGTTTTTTCTGAAATTCCAAAGCTCAAGTATGCTGGCATTGATGGATCAAGAGTTGAGGAGAATGACCGGGATGAGCAGTTCCTCAAGATACTAGCAAAGGATGAGCAGTTCCAAAACATTGTTGATAGATATAACCAGAAGCACCCTGATAACCAATTTCATGCAGATTTTAGAATAGGAGGTGAATAAGAATGGAAGACGAACAAGAACAGGCTTTTTTTGAAGATGATGTACCGGATGGAGATCAGTCCAGCAGTTATGGGCAGGCACCAGGACATGGCTCATTAAACATGATGCAGGGGTTTCAGCCAGGCATAATGCCGCAAACAAGTCAGCAAAAACCGCCGATAACAACAGAATTTGACTTGAGCTTTCAGCTGCAGAAAATCAATTTGGAAGCGAAAAAAGATATTTTTGCAATGCAAAATGATCCGATAAATGATCTTCTAAAGCTCAAAGCCATGAATGTTGTTTCAGCAACACTAAGGAGTGGGAATTATCCCTACCTGCTTAAATTCATTATCAGACCATGAAAGGGTGATGCAAAAATGACACAAATACTTCCAGTTGAAGAATTCAAGCCATTCAGATTTCCTTGCTGGAAATGCGGCTATATGCTATGGTTGCCGATAGCAGACAGAGTTCGACAAAAAAAACTTTGCCCAAACCCTAATTGCTTAGCAAAAAACAAAGCCATGCTCACAATAGATGAGGATGGCAAGATTGATCTAGAGTTGATAGAATACTGGTGAGCCAAATGCTTCAATGCGAAAACTGCAAGCAAGTGTATCCCGATGAGAAGGTAGGCCAGCCTTGCGAAACCTGCGGCCATGAGCTCAGACCTGCTCAAGTCAATTACAACACTTTCACTCAGCAGTTGCTTCCGAATTCTCCGGACAGCTATCCCTCTCAAAGTGGAGTGAATGCAGCTCTTGCCATGAAAATCAGGCAGTTCCAGCAGACAATGCTTTACAATTTTGGGGTGTATGCTGTCCCTGTGTTTTGCCCGATATGCAGCAAGCTTGACTGCGGCGGAATCCTCTACATGGCCATGAGATCTAGAATAGTAAAAACATGCAGGCACTATCCTGAACGAAGATGGATTGCTCATGTAAACATATTCAACGGCATCGAAGTGGAGGAGCTGTTAAGATGAGCAATGACCTTGCCTTAAGCGTGGTTCCTGGAATGTCCGCAGTGCAGATCATGGCTAGGCCTGAATCTTGTGACACCCAGGCGCTTAGCAGCATCATGAACAGCCTTCCCAACAGCTTTCTATCCATCTCGATTTGCAGCAGGAAAGTGAGGATGTCAATAGGCTGCACCATGTATGCTTCATCAGCGTCTAATATTTCCCGATTAAGCGCAGCAAAGGCAAATCTTATGTCAAAAACCCTATCAAGGCACCACATAGGATTTCAACATCTAACTGCTGAACAGGAAAACCAATATTTCACAGCTAACTTTGACTCCAAGGCAAAGATACAGGCAGGATGCCTTGTTGGGATCCCCCAAGCAATTGCAGACAGCAGCCAGATGGCAGCATTTGTTCAGGCAGCGATGGAATGCGCATCCAATGTGGAACTCTTGATACTGTACAGAAGAGTGGCTGAAGAAATTTTAAGCCTGCACCAGAGCATTGTGAGCAATGACTATGGTTATCTGGAAATGTTCTCAAAGAGCCTTCCTGCTCTTAAGACCCAATTGGAAAGATCAAAAGAAGAGATGACAAGGATTGAGACAGCCAGGAGATTGGGCTACGGAACTCTGCAAGCAATCTTGATAACTGCAGGGAATGAATCTGGCAAAGATCTGCAAGTTCTTGGGAAAATGTGCGAGACCATGTTTTCAGACAGGGGAACCCTTAAATTCCAGCCAGCAGAATTTCATGATATCTACAGCAGCATCATATCAAGGGAGATAAAAACACTGAACCTTACTACCTACATCAACGCAGAGGAATTGTCAGCATTCGCCCAGCTTCCGCTCCAGATTGAAAAATCTTTGGAGCTCCCTTCATTTAATGTTCCTATTTTTAATCCAAGCGATGGCACAGTATGCCTTGGCAGCGTCCTTCATCGGGACTTGCCTGTAGGCAGGTTCAATTTCCCTATGCAGGCACTGCAGCAGCACGCATCAATAATAGGAAGCACAGGACAGGGCAAGACAGGCTTTCTGTTGGATGCATCCGCTAAGATACTGAGCAAAAAAACCACAACCCCAAAATTAATTGTGATTTCACCAACCTCCGAATTTAACCAGCTGGCCAAGCTGTTTCCACACCGGAAAATCTTAGTATTCAAAGTTGGAAATCTTCTTACTCCTCTTAGGCTGAATCTTTTCAAGTCTCAAACAAAAGATTCACCGGTGATTTGGGTCAGAAAAATATGGGACAGCCTGAAAAACCCTCTTCAGATTCAGGAACCAACTTATACACTGATCCTTCAGCTTTGCACAGCAGTGATTAGAAATGCGAACAAGGACAATCGTATCCCCTCTATGATTGACCTTAAGGTTGCCTCTCATCTCTACGAGAAGATGTTGGAAACTGTAAAATTGGGATACTACCGCAAAGAAAAAATTGCGCAGGCAGACTTCAGATTTGACTTCATAATGCCAAAAAACATGGATGGCACATGGGACCCAATATTTCACACACCCACGTCCTTAGATTTCAAGGAGATAGTCAAAGAATACGATATCATACTTGACTGTTCTGGCTTGACCAGCAATTCATTCATAATCATTAACTCGATTGTAAGCACAATGCTTCGGCTTGTCATGGAGGAAGAGGCAAAAAATTCAGAGTACGGTCTGAAAGTGGTAGTGATCCATGACGAGGTAAGCCAACTCGAGTATGAGACCCTTACAAGGGAATCGGATATCGCTCTCTCTTACAGGCTTGATAGGAAGTACGGCATAGGCAACATCTCAGCCAACCAGGGCACAGCCGGCCTCTCAGAGGCCTTGCTCACCAACAGCAACACCAAGATAGTGTTCAACTCAGTTGACTCAGAAGGCAACTTGTGCAAATTGATGGGGCTTGATGATTCGCACAAAGCTCTCTTTCAGCGCCTACCACCTAATGTTGCAATCGTGAAGATGATGGACAAAGAACCGTTCCTGATAAAGACAGAGAGAGTGGAAAGGTTTTCAGTTTCAGACGATGAGATCATTGAGCACATGAAGCCTTTCTATGAGAAGCACCCTGAGCAGAAATCAGATTCAGATGAATTCCTGATATTCAGAGGCAGGATGGAAAACTTCCTGAACCGCGATCCCGACATTGACAAGTACCTTTACGAAGGCTCAAAGTATGACAAGCAAGCTGAGGATAAACCAGAAGACATCAAGAAACTCGAAGCCTCGATATATGAGAAGGTGAGGATGCGGTTTGAGGGCAAAGTAAAAGCATTTGAAAAGGAAAAAAGGATCCACGAGGCGTTCAAAAAAGAGCTTGAACAGGCAAAGAAACTTCGCGTTGAGGAAACAGTGCTTAACCCAAAAGAGCTGGAATATTTGAAGGATATTGCTGCAGATCCTTTCCTGTCTGTCACAGAAAGGAATGCAAAGCTCAAGCTTACCAACACAGGCGAGGCAAATGAAATCAAAAAATCACTAAAAGACAAAGGATTCATTGATAATTATTCTGTAAGGCCTCTGAGCATAGCCCGAACCCCTATAACAATATCAGGAATCCTCCCAGAAGCCAGGGAGGAAATCAAGAAGTACGGGATAGAGCTTAAAGGAAACCAAAGTTATGGCAAGGCAGATCATCAGTTCTATATTGAAGACCTGGCCAAGACCTACAGAGAAAACAAGTTCATCACATTCACAGAATACGAGATACCTGGAAGTCCCACAAAGGAAAGGGTTGACATGGTAGCCCAGAAGCTCAACTCAGATGGCAAGGTGATATTCACTAGAGCGCATGAGATTGAGACTGGCCTGGAGAATCCCGAGCAGACAGTCAAGAATGCCAGGAAGTGCCTCGATGCAGGCTTTGATGAAGTCTGGATCGTGGCAATAGATCCAAAAGATGAGTATGACATTTACGGCCTGCTTGAGAAGGCAGGCATCGCTCCAAACCCGAAACTCAGCGTGAAGCACATAAGAAAAATCTTCAGCAAGAAGCGGCGGGAATCACCATGAATCACAACTCACGTTTATTTATTTATTTACCACATACCACAACATATACCACAAGTATTTTTTATTAGTCGTTTATTTTTTTATCGACGATGAACCCATTTTAGGATAGCAACAGCTTTCCAAATTTTTACCACACATTCTATACCATAATATTTTGCAATATACCAGAAGGAGGTGCAAAAACACATGGACTTAGAACAATTATTAACTAATTCGCAAAAGGAATTAGCAGTATTTTATAATTTATTGTATGAAGATACAGTAAACAGCAGCATAAACAGCAATTACAACAACAGAGAGCAGAAATGCAATTTAGCAGAAGCAGTAATTTGTTTAAGAGACAACACAGGACACATGATAGTAGTTATGAGACTATATGACTTTTTAGTAAAAGCGAACAAACGCATTGAACACTAGAATTAACACAGGAATTTAACCATTTTTTAATTTTTTTCTTTATTTTTTAGAACAGAAGAACACCAAACAATATACACACATTAGGAGGAAAACCACATGAAAACACAAACATTAATCCCAACAAGAGATTATGTATTTAACAACCCAGAACAAGGATTAGCAGTATTGATTGATTTATTAAGTGCCGAAGACAGCATTTTAATTGACCACATAAAGCAGCAGATCAAAGGATCTTGGAATTTAACAAGAGACGAAGTGCAACACAATTGCATTATAGCAGAACCAGTAGTTTGTCTGAGAGACAACACAGGACGCATTATAACAGTAATGAGATTATACCAGTATTTGAGCGAATTGAGCATCAAAGCACAAGAATACAGCCCACTGGAAAGGTCATTATTTTTTGATTATTAGACCAGCAGATTTTGAACTATTTTTTCAATTTTTTCTTTATTTTTTAGAACAACCAAAAACACACAATAGGAGGAAAACTAAAATGAAAAAGCAAGAACAAAAGACAACGAACCCACCAATGAAAACATTCAGGGACAGGAATTTAGCAGTAAAGCTATGGCAGAACACAGCAGAAGCAGAAGACAAGACCACAACTTACATCGCAGTATCCATAGAAAGGATATACAGAGACAGAGCAGGAAACTTTCAGGTTTCAAAAACACTGAAGATTGACGATTTGCCACGATTGGCATTGCTCATTGAGAGCGCGTACAAAGACAGCTGCATTACAGCAACAGCGAACAACGCAGGAGGCGATTCAAAATGAAACAAAACACAGATCTGCAGAAAGAAGCAGATGAAGATTTCATATACGAAAGAGAGAGAGAATGGCAAAAGGAAAGAGCCAGGCGCAGGATAGAAGAAATGCACAACATTGACGTAGACAGAGACGAGGTGCACGATGATCCTAAACCAGCAAAATAGATTGCAGGATTTTCTTTTTATTTTTTTATTATTAGCCGAATTATTTTTTGGAGGCGATAGCCATGGATGACATTGTCATTGTAAAGCAAGGCAGGATTCCAAGCAGGGAACCGTGCAAATCATGCGGCAATGGATTATTATCCAATTGCGAACTCAAGCCGAAAGGCAAGGTGAAGGAATTTTTCAATTGGAAAATTTTTGAATCAATTGATGATTTCCTTGATCTCAGGGAAGAGCCGATATACAAGTGCATGATGGGTTTTTGGGTCATTGCAAATGATTGCAGAAGCGAAGACTTCATGGCATTGGACGAGCGTGTTACCGCTAGGAAAAGGCAAAGCATTGAGAGCAGGTTCCACGGAAGAGCTATTGCTCCGCCTACTGAACGGTTGCAGGAACTGTATGATGCAGGAAAGCCAAGGCCCTCCGGGGGGCTATGCAACAAATTCCTGGAAAGGCAGCACGCTGGCAATACCAGGAGATATTATTTTTAATTTTTTTTTTTTTTTTTAAGGATTTTAACGGATTTTATAACGTATTCTTGTTATTGTCCTAAAATCAAGCCTGATTAAGGCTTTTTGAAGGTTTCTGGGGGGTATTATATAAGGGTATTCAATAGCATTAAGGAACATCTTCTTGAGATGCAACTTATCAATAAATGTATTATTTTTACCAAATAGGCATGCAAAATTAAGAGTTTTGCCATGATGATTGGTTATTTGTCTCGTCTATAGGACAAATGCCAGGACAAATTAAAATACTAGTTTTTCAGATTTAAAACTTATACATCCAAACGGTCGAGTCAGCCATTGACTCCTATGACAGGAGGTTTGATGGACCAGTTCATAAATATCATTGGAATAAGTGACAAGGAACCCTGGTACAAGAAGCGCAGCAAATGCGAGAAAAAAGAAATTAAGATCACTGTATCATCAGAAGAGGATGCAGGCATAGCAAGAATTAAAGGCGTTGCGGGCTTGAGGCAGCACAAGCTTAAAAGAATCTGCAGCGAATGTGAAAATCAAGAATCCCTTCTGTCATTGGAAGAGCTGGGCAACCTGTTAACCTCTTCAGTAAAGACCATCAGCAGGGATATCCGAAATATTCAGGAGAAGGAAGGGATAATGTTGCGAACTAGAGGCAAGAATGCAAAAGAAGAAGGAAGCACAAGAAGTAAAGGAGATCCAGGTTGAGATATACCTTGATGACGAAGATATAAAAATATTAAATGCGGAAGGCCTGGATAAGCTAAGACAGAGGATAATTGAAAAATATGCATACAGCTTCTATGATGCCAAGCAACCATTGACATTGCAAGACCTTGCCTTCTTTCTGCATACAGATGTCAAGACAATAGAAGATGATGTGCAGGAGATTGAGAATGCGAAAGGGGTTGTCTTGCCGATCAACGGGCTGAAGACATGGCCCGAAAACAATAATAAAAATGAGGTGATAGAATTGGTTGATGTAAAAAACAAGCCAGTAAAGGCATTCAAGGCAGGAGGGATACAAAGCAGCATATTCAAGCACGTTAGGCAGGCGCAGTCCGGAGAAAATGCAGCTTTTATCTCATACAATGCCCAGATAACCAAGCAGTTTTACGACAAAAATTCAGAAGAGTGGAAAGGGACAACAAATTTCGATGCGAACGATTTGCCAAAGCTGATTCTTGTTGCCCAAAAGTCATATGACTACATGGTTTCAGAGGACAAGAGATAAGCATGGGAGACGACAAAAAAGCAACACCGAAGAAAGAGTTCTTCAAGAACCCCAACTGGTGGCTAACTTTTCTAGCCATCAATATAATAATCCTGATGCTGAAATACAGGTTCCTTTCAGCAAGCTCCTTTGCAATGGTTTTTGATATATTCATAGTATTCGCGATGTTGCTCATGCTGATCGAGCTTGTGCATGACCGGACCTTGGGAGACCGCCTGATTGACACCTTTATTTTGGTCATAATTTTCTGGTTGGTCTTAAGGGTTTTTACTGAAGTGCCAACTGAATACAATTTCCTATTCCCTTAGAACCATGCCATGTACCTTCGCACCCATGCAATTTTAAAGTTCTGGAAGAAGCAGACCTGGAGGCTGGTCTGGGCGCTGGTGGCAGAAAGCCTGCTGCTGGTGCTTGCTTTCTATTTCTTTGGCTATAGTAACAATGCCTTCTTCCAGATCTTCTTTGCAGCCTATGCAATTACCATAACAGGCGCAGCCACAAGCTGCTCAATCTGGTCAAGCATAAAGGCAGAGATGAAGCATGAGCCAGAAGACAATGCATCCCTATTGAGGTTAATAAATTTCTTTATAGACTGGAACCGCAGAAACCACACTATCTTCCTTGGGAAAATCTTGACAGACTTGATGAAGGAGCTTCGAGGGTACTCCTACAAACGCCTGAATACCGGCCTGAAGCTGCTGGTATATCCAGAAATAGTTCTTCGGGCGCTTGGATTTGCTCTAGCTTTTTACATATTTGCCAGGTTTTTTAGGTTCTTCTGGCTGGTGTGCATCTTGGTAATCTTGCCATTTCTTTTGCTGTACTTGTTTTGGGCTTGTTTTTGCATTCTCTTCATATTCTGCTCAAAATGGGCTTACTTGGATCCTTTGGAGAATTCCAACCCCCACATCCTAGTCAGCGGGATTTCCGGCACAGGCAAATCCGCCCTGCTCAGGGCAATGGTTGCAGATATCATACTCAAGATGAAGAAGCCGGTACTGGTGATTGACTACCACAATGAGTACATAGACGAGGTTTCCAAGCTTGGAGGCGCAGTGTTTCATATGAATGAGATAAGCATCAACGTGTTCGAGCTCTCAGACAGCCCGAGAATGCACATTAGCATGCTTACTTCAATGATACATTCAATTGTCCCATTAGGCCAGATCCAGCAGTTCACTTTTGAGAACCTTTTGTATGAAATGTATGCTGAAAGAGGTATCATAGAAGAGGATCCGAGAACCTGGACTAAAACACCTTTCACTAGCCAGGATCTGATGGAAAGGGTTATGGAAAGGCTTAAGGCGAGCAAGTCGAAAAAGTCTCAGGATAGCCTGGCAGGCCTTTACAGGAGACTCGACACGCTCTTTGGCAGCAACATCTTTGGCAGCAAGACAGACATACCCTTCAAGACCATTGTCAGCAAGCCTACAGTAATTGCCCTAGCGAACGTCTCCAATGAGTCGACCCAGAAATTCCTTGTTGAGATGATCCTTAGAAGACTGTATTTCTACATGCTGAAAACCGAGAAGCTCAGGAATCAGATCAAGCTGTTTGTTGTATTGGACGAGGCTCCAAAGATAATACCCAACACAGATGCCAGCATAGTCAACGCAATTGCAGCAGAATCCAGGAAGTACAACATAGCATTGATCCTTTCAGGCCAGAGCAACATTCTTCTTAACAAAAGCCTTATCCAGAATTCTGCTACCAAAATTCAATTTTTCTCTCAGGAGCCAGTGGATTTCGAATACGTGTCCAAGCTGATGGCAGGATCCTTTGATGACAATGTGAAATCAGACAGAAGAAGACACAAGACAGCTGAGATGCTCCGCTCCCTTAATCCGCTTCAGTTCATCTATTCAAACACGATCCATAAGAATCCGATAATGATAAAGCTTGAGCCGCCATGGAAACGTAAGTATTTGACCAAGCTTCTCGACAAAAATTTGGAGGCACCAACTATTGAACCTCCTAAGAAAGAACCAGAAACAAATGAAAATGCACCCTTGGAAGCGACTATAGCGCAAACCAAGGAAGAAGTGCCAAATAAGATTGCAATGGACGTTATCATGAGGAAGCTTCAGCTGAGCAATGGCTGCATGCAGAAAACACAGCTCCTGAAGTCAATGAACATGTCAGTAAGATTGTTCTATGAAGTGTTACAGCAGATGAAATCAGCAGGCATGGTGGAGGAAATAGAGCTGAATTTGACCTCGAAAAAAGCAGCAATATTCATTGTCAGAAAGGTTCCAAACAAATCTTCCCTGCACTTTGCCACCATTGCATTGATTGCTGATCACCTTTCCAGGAGAAACTACGGGTTTACTATCAAGGATGGCCCAGACACTTCCGACTTGGATGTTGATATAGCATCAGAGAGAGTTGCACTGGAAATTGAGATGGGGAAAAAGAAGGACAAAGCCGAGATACTAAGCATGCTCAGGAGAAGGCTTGAGAAATACAGCAGAATAATACTGGTTGCGCCTCAGGACAAAACCGAGGAATTTCTTAGCATGACAAGCCAGGCAGGGTTTCAAAACAAGATCCTGGTCATGGACCTTGAGCAGTTCTTCAAATTTTTCAAGTGAGCTCCCCATATCTCTTCTCTCCTTTGCAATCGATCAGAGAGACTTAAGATGGTCATTTTGGCAGGATATTTGGTGTTTTAAGATTACAGCTGAATTCAAGCTTGGAACCCCTTTATTTGCAATTCATCAGCTTGGCTGTCTTCTAGATTTTGAAAAGAAGGCGGTTCCGGCCAGTTCCAGCCCAACAAAACCTCAGTTATGGGTTTCTTTCTGATGTTTTCTACCGGACAAATGCTTGGTTAAGCTTATTATATTCAGGTGCTGAAAAGTTACATGAAGCAGAAATATTTTTTATTGAAAAGCAAGCGGGTTGTGTTAAGGCATCTAAAGCAGATTGACAGGGATTCGATTGCAAAGAATGCGAATGACAAGGATGTTTCCATGTGGTTGGGAAGCATCTCATTTCCCTACAAGAAAAGCAATGCAGAAAAGCTGATTCAGAGATCATATTCTAGAGCAAGATACGGCAGAGGGTATGTTTTTGGGATAGTTCCAAGGCCTGGCAAGGAAGCAGTTGGAGTGATCAGCCTTTTCATAGAAAGCAAAAAGCACAAGGCTGGAACAATAGGCTACTGGATTGGAGCCAAGTACAGGAACCAAGGCTACATGACTGAATGCGTAGAACTTGTTTTGAAATTTGCTTTCAGGAAGCTTCGGTTGCATAGGATAGCAGCAGATCATTTCTATGGGAACATAGCATCCCAGCGGGTTCTTGAGAAATCCGGGTTTGTCTATGAAGGCAGAAGCAGGCAGGCTTATTTGAAAAAAAGGAAATGGAAGGATCTTGTCAGATACAGCATATTAAGGCAGGAATTTGAGAAAGAAAAGGGCAAACCGGAATTCCATGACCTTTCTGAATCTTCTTCTTCAATGTGCAATTTCATCTAAAAAACATTTGTTCTGATGAAAAGTGAAGGGGCATCCCTTCAGGAAAGCCAGCTAATGCAGGCATTTTCCAGTATCCACTGTTTCACAAGCACCTTCTGCACATCACCAAAGAATTGGCAATGCATCATTTTCAGCCTCCAGCCAAGCGCCCAAAAAGAAGCGACCGTGGCTCCTAATTGTAATTTTCGGTTTCCCCATTATTTCTTGCTTTTGAATAAAGGCTGAATGCAGATGTTTTGACAAGATGAGAAGAAGGAATATGAAAACGCGAAAATCACTTACAGAGCCCGCACCAAGCTCGCTCATGGGCGCAATGCCCGGAGGCAGTTTAAAATGTGCAATGTCTGCAATATCTTAGGTGTTATATGCAATGCGTGCTTGTATGAAACAGTGTACCACTTGGAATACAATGCCAGCAAGAGCAAGGCTTCTGAAGAGGAAGCCCTTTTCAGCATGGAATAACTGAATCCGTTCGGCATCATTTTTCAAATCATGCCTCTCTTGTTGCATGAAAAATGCTTCGCATATTTCCCTTCAGGAAAAGGCAAGGATGGTTGATTATTCCAGTTTGCCATAAGGGCCATTCCACTCATCAGCTAATTTGACAAACTTGGAATATCCGTTTTTTTTGATGAATTCAATAGCCTGCTTGTATTTTTTGTATTTGAATCCGCGTTTGCTATAAAAATTGTGAATGATATTGCAATCAGGACACTTAGGGCAATCAGCGCAAGTTTCCATTTTCTTTTCTTTGAAACAGCATATCTTCATAATGCATTTGGCTTTGCCAATGTCCCTTTTTCCTTCAATATATCCTAATTTGCAGCCCTTGCAGACTCCTTCAATAAATACTTTGCACGTTTTACAATAAGCACCGCAACAGCCTATGTATCTCTCAGCGATATCTGAGTTCATTGTATTTTTATTATTATGCCAACTTAATAAAATCTTTGCAAATGTACAATTGAAATTAACAAATTCTAGTGGCGTTCTGCACGGCTAAAGCTTTAAAAAGGGGTTCGCTGGACTTAATACGCAAACCCCTTATTTTAAATCTTTCCCATCCATCGGGATGGTCGCCTAAACGCCTAGAATAGTGGCTTGAATACTCCTTGGCACACGCAAACCTTCCATTTTAAAGGTTTCCCCTTGCAGGGTCGCTCTTGGCTAAACCATTAAAAGAAGGATTTGCTCGAGTGTCAAGGTACTTCCCGCTTCTTTTTCTCGCAGACTCCTTTCGTTTCTGTTTGATTTCTTTTCTATTCAGGGTGAAGAAAAGAAATCTTCACGGCTAGATGAAGGTTTCAAGAGGTAAATAAAATGAAACAAAAGCAAAAAGTAGAATATGAACTGAAGCAGATAGGTAGTGCAGAGATAGTAAACAAGGCACGCGAAGGCAGGTTTCAGGTGACAGTCATGAAGATGAACATGGTCAAGTTGCCAGCAGATGAGAGCATGAGGGATTTCATACCAGAAATCTCATTCAACAGAATCAGGACGTGCATCCAGTACAGCACATACAGCAAGCATAAAGACACATGGAACAACCAGCAGATTTGGTGCAACAAATCAGATGAGCTGATAGAGTTGAGAGATTTGCTCAACGAGATAATAGACGGTGCTTCTGAAGAAGAAGCATCTTCTTCTTTTGAAGGTGAGCAAGATGAGTGAAGCAAACCATTGGCTATGCCACAAGGTAGTAGAGCACATCAAGCGTTGCGGTGAGCTTCTGTTTGACACAGCAGACCTTGAAGAAGATTTTGAAAAAGTGCTCTCAGAGTATGGATGGTTCCTTAACCTACAGGAAGAGGAGAAAGGCATAATCTACCATGACCTTTACGAGATAGCTTTAAGGGTTGAGGCTTCAGAGATGTCAAGAAGCATAGATGTTGAAGATTTTCTGTTTGAGCTTGCAAGAGATAATAAGATGCTCATTAAAAACCCCATGCCTGCAAAGGCATGATTTCTTAATTTTGACTTAAGCGCTCGCATATCATTATCCTTTTTATTTTAGGCTCGCGCTATTTTAGCCACAGCGGTGCCTGAAGTTCAACTTTCTATAACCAAGTGAGGTGCATCCTATGAAAATAATTACTGGAAATCTGATATCACCATCCATAATCCAAAGCATGCTAAGGCAAATCCCTTGCAGAGATTTAAAGCAACTGAAGGCAATCATCATTATGCTTCACCCGCAGAAAAAGGAAAGACGTAGATACGGCTATGGCGATTACTGCTATGAAAAAAGGACTGCAAGAGTATTCCTTTGGAGCATCAAGGAAAAAATCGAAAAATACCTGGTGCATGACAACAACTACTATCACGCCTTTCTTAGAGAGATAGCCCTTACTCTCTACCATGAGATAGGCCACCATGTCCATTACATCCAAGGGAATGGAAGGCTCCTTTCCCAGAAGCATGACAAGATTGGAAAGAGAGCAGGCAGTCACAGCCCGAATGCTTGGAAGCTCCATAGCCAGATGTATGAAATAAGCAGGAAAATAGAGCATTATGCAGATGACTACATGAACGCCCATATTTCAAATTACCAGCCAATTATTCCCAGCTTCAGGAAGATTAAGTTCATCAAAACCTTCAGGGAGAGATGGATAGACCTGCAAATGAAAAACCTTAGAGAAAACAGCATATTCAGCTACCATGCAATCTCAGCAATAGAACATCTTCGGAAATGCAAACTCAGCAGGCAAGCTTTGTACTCGGTAAGCGAGATTTGTGAAAGGAGTGGAATGTATTCCTATCATGACAAAAAACTATGGAAAAAGTACAGGAGCAAGATAAAGAAACAATGCAGAAACAGCAAAAAACCTTTGACTTACTTCTCACGGCACGGCATGAAGTTTGAATATTACACCGCCAGCCAGGCAGACCAGCTATCCAACAACCCAGCAATAAAAGGAATAGCTGAAGAATACTGCAGGATTGCAGAAACCAGGACAAAGGCCTGAATATTATCTGCAATAGTTCGATTTCTCTTCTTTTCATAGAGAGAAATCTCACTCCAATAGAGGTGAAGCCAATGTGCATCAGGCCAGATTACGAGGCAGAAGAGCAAGAATTTGATGAGAAGCTGCTTCTGCTCTACAGGAGTTTTGTGAAATGCAATGAAGAGTTTCTGGACAGCAGGGACATGCAAGCATGGAAACAGGAAGACCGGATAACCGATTTTTCAGGGCATGCCAAATCCAGGCTGCTGGAATTATTGAAAGGAGGTGAACATATGGTAACAATGTTGCCGATAGTAGAAGAAGACGGGAAAGAATGGTTTTTTGATGAAAGGCTAAGGCAGCTAAGAAACGTAGAGACTCCGCACGATTACAGAGACCTTGACACTGTGGAGCTGCTGTATTACAAAGGCAAAGCGGTTCACCGCATGCCAACAAAGAGACCAAAATTTCCCAGTTAACCTTTGTTTTGAGATAGGCTAGACAACATATCGGTTTCTTCCTTCTTTTGAGAAGAAACCTCAACGATTGGAAATTGAGGCATTATTGGAGGTGAAACAGATGAAACTTCGGGTTGCAGGACTGGATGATTTTTTAAAAGAGTGCAAAGAAAGGCAGATCAAAGATGTCAGGGTGGCAACTTTGTTTGAAACATATCCGGCCAAGACAGCTGAGCATACCTTGCCCATGATAAGCAGCAAGACAGTAGCAACAGCAATCGAGTCAGCCAGCTCAGATCTTATCATCAGGTTTGAGAAGAGCAACGGAGCCAAGCTCAATTTTGACCACGAAAGAAAAGAGATCTGTAAAGAATCTGAGGAATCAGAAAAAAAGCTGATTGAAGACCTTGGAAAGGCAGGCTTTTCAGTAAAGCAGGGCATATTTGAGCTATAAGGTGATCAACATGGGAATTCTACGAGAAAAAGTGCAGCAAGCCTTCAGCCTGTACAAGGCAGGAGACCTTAAAGGCTTTGCCCGGGCGCTAGTAGAAGCCGGAGATGTAAGATACAGGTTCCACAGGGATATTGTGGATGATGAAGTTGAGATTCAGCTAAGCAAATTATGAGGTGAAAAAGATGCAACAACTATTGATAAACAAAGCCTTCATGTCCAAGCAGTCAGCCTTGAAATTACAGTTCAACCAGGCCAAGAAAAGCATGTACCTGCATGTTGGCAAGAAGAACGGCGAGGAATGGGACTGGCAGAAAGCCAAGCTTGGCGATGATGAAGCCGGCCAGATACTCAAGGTGCTCGAAGGACGGCAGAAGCAGATATCTTTCTACCATTCCTTCAAGGAGCAGAAGAAGAGAATATGGGTGAACAGGGATGACAACAACCTGGTGTGGGTAAGGATTGAGGATCTTAGAAAGCAGCTCAATGAGGGAGAGCAGAAAGTGTTTGAGATCCTTCTGGAGCGCGCCATTATCGCATGCAGCATTGCTGAGGTGGGAGCATGAAAGAGATCAACTCCAAGATAGCTGGCATCTCATTGCACCAGGGAGCCTTGGCTGATGTCAAAGAAGGAGAGGAGCTTGTCCTGAAAAGAGAGCCAAGTTGTGCCTATGACCGGAATGCAGTGAAAGTTTTGACTGCAAAAGGCGCTGAGCTCGGCTATGTGAAAAGGCAGCTGGCATTTGAGATAGCTCCGATCATCGATGCCGGGATCAAGGTGGAATGCTTCGCAACCCAAGTAACAGGCCTTGACAAGAAGACAAGAGGAGTAAACATCCTGCTGAAGGTGGCTGAAGCATGAATTTTCATGCTTTTGAAAAATTCCTGCTTCCAATTAGAGAAGCTGGAAGGACGTGAATGAAAATGGCTAACCAACCAGAGAAAAAACTTAGGTGCGGCGGAGTTACAGCAATTGTGTGGAAGAACACAGGAACCTTCAAAGGCAAGGAATCCGAGTACTACACAGTGAACTTTGAGAGAAATTACAAGGACAAGGATGGGAAATGGCAGTCAACCCATGGCATGAGAGCCCAGGATCTTCCTGATATTGAGCTCCTGGCAAGAAAGATATACGAGTCTCTCAGGTTCTCTGAGGTGAACGGGAAAGGCAGCAATGGCAGCAGCAACAGCAACAGCAGTGCCGCTGGGAGCTATGACGGCATCGAAGAGGAGGAGCTGCTTTAATTTTTGATATTTTTCGGATTGACCATCAGGCCTTGCGAATCATCTAGCCGTGACCCTGGTGGCAATTCATTCTTATTCTGAGGTGAGAAAATGGACGTAAATGCATTGAGGGTTTTTAATTCCCTGAAAAAGCTAGATATCACTGAAGCAGAATTCAAGGATATCGAAGAAGAGCAGCAGCATTTTGAAAGGACTGGCCTTGCCATTGTGGCAGTCAAGAAGGGAGTTTCAGTCTGCGTAAGCCATGATGAGAAGCACCAGATCATACTGAAAAGGCTAACCCACGAGGGAACGCTCCCCAAAGCCAAGAGCAGGGTCCTTTTCAAGACCCTGGCGCAATTCAATGACATGCCAGCAGAGATATACACTTTGCACCAGATCGCCCAGTACAGGGCACTGGACGCAGAAATAAGGCATGTTTCTGAGTCAATCGATGACCTGAAGCTCAGGGTGATGGACAGGTTTGCAGATGACTATCCCAAGGAGCTAGGTGACATGTACGATGATGTGTATGCCGGCAGCGATGAAAGGCAAAAGAACAAGAAACGAAGGCCCGAGCTTGTGGAAAAGCAGCTGAAAGCCTTGTACTGGCTGTTTGATGAGCCATATTCTGAGATATCATCCAATTCAAGAGCCAATGTGCCGAAGATAGTCAAGGTATTCTCCAGGAACAACAGGAGAGTTGCCATTATCCAGGCAAAGGAAGACTTTGACAAGAACAGGAGCTGCGGACTGTATGGTGGCAGGTGGATGGAGCGTGTAAAAAGGGTTGCCCTTAAAGTGATAACCTTCACCCCCCGGGACCCCAGATACAACTATGTTTGCCCTGGCAGGGAGATCTACTTGCCTTTTGAGTGGAGGGACAAAGGCCAGATTTGGCTTGATGATCCGCTTTGCGAAAAGATCACTGTTGAAGAGCTCAAGGTGCTATCAACCAGGCTTGCCAGTGGCCGAGATGAATGGATATTCTTGACAGCAGACAAGTACAACAGCATGCAGTCAGCATTAAGGCTTGAGCTCCTAAGTGCCAAGAGAAAAGAGCAGGAAGAGACCGCAAAGAAGAGGCTAGCCAGGAATGTTGAGCAGTCCTTCAAGAATGGCAAGGCAGTAAGGCAAGGGATAGAATTCACCAGGAAAAGCGTCAGCTATCAAGGGATAGCATTTTCAGGGAGCAAGATTGGCGAGTATATCGAATCCCAGAACATCCTTTTCCAAGAAAGGCCGGATTTCATAGAAATATTCCATGGTTATGTGGACTACATCCTAAAGCCAGATGTCAAGCACCACAACTACAGCTGGGAAGTGAGTGCCATTGATTATGGCTTTGAAGGCAAGGAAGAGATGAAAGTCAAGGGTATCAAGGCAAGCATTGAGAAAAAGGGGAAAAACCTTTACATCAATAATTTCAGGATCAGCAAGGAAGATGCAGGATCAGCTGTAAAAATCTCCATGCAGTCTGCATCACAGGAAGAATATGATGCCTGGCTCAAGCAAACTAGCAGGATCAACCTCAAGCTCCAGAAAGCCCTGGAACAGGGAGGGATGGAATTCAAGCTGAGGATTGACAAGACAGAAGACAATTGCCTGCTGAAGGAAGATGACGCAACCAACATGCTTCTCACATTGCCCCTTCATAGGGAAAAGAACCGGATTTACACCTCAATAGAAGGCAGGCAGTACAAGGTGAAGAACACAAATGCCATTTTCAATCTTGGCAAGGATATTGACAGTGTTAGGGTAGGGATGAGCGGGGGAGGATATCTGCAGAGAACCATACGGCTTTTGTACCAGGCGCTTGAAGGCATCTCACCAAAAGAGATAGGTGGCCTGATAGAGAATGGCAAGAAGGCATACGTAAGCATGCACCGGGAGCAGGAAAAGGAAAGGCTTGCCAAGCTTAGGAAGAGCAGGGAGTTCATAGAGCATGCAGTCAGGCTCTCCAAGGCAGAAAAGACAGACAAAGGATATTTGGTAGAGGGCATCAGCAAGACCATCTATTATGTAGGCGATGACTTGAGCGTTTACACAGTCAAGGATGGCAAGCAAGACAAGTACCTCTGCATAATTGACATAGGCTCTGATGATTCAGATGCTGGGAGAAATGATGCCATAGCCAAGCGCCTTTTGATGCTCTCAAAGGACAAGGTTGTGGCTGATGAGATTTACCAGGAAGGTGACAAGATGGACAAACATTGGCTTGAGATACAGGAGGTGGAAGCATGAAAATACTAGTAGTAGGAGCTGGAGGCATTGGATCTTGGCTGGTTGAGGAAATTGCAGCCTGCATGGAGCAGGGCCAGATAGACGCATTCACGGAGATAACAGTAGCAGACAATGACATAGTTGAGGTTGAGCAGGTAAAGTACCAGAACTTTCAGCTTGAAGAGGCAGGCATGATTAAGGCCAAAGCACTTGCCCAGCGCTTTAAGGCAGTTGGAATTAAGGCAAAACCCGAGCGGATTGAAAAGGAATCACAGCTGAAAGGCTATGATTTCATTGTCATGTGCGTTGACAACGATATCACCAGGGAGCTAGTGATAAGGCATTGCCACAAGGAAGGAACTGATTTTCTTGACTTACGGGCAACCGGCAGGCATATCTTTGTCATGCCGAAAAGAAGCCTGAAGCAGAACCTTAGCTTCATTGACAGCCAGGACAAAGGGGAGTACAGCTGTCAGGAGGAGGAAGACCTTGAGCAGGGCTTGGTCCAGAAGGGCAACAAGATAGCGGCGATGATTGGGTTGCAGATGCTGCTTAATTCTTTGAGAGGGCATGAGAACAAAGAGCATTCGCTTACTGTTTGACTAATTTTAAGTTATTTCTGCTCAAACTCCTTAATGTCATCTTTGTGGAAAGTGTCTTCTGCAGTTTGTTTGCATATGTACTGCTCTATATTCCCACATCTAATTGAGAAACCAGTCTTTGTGAATTCAATATTGCAGTACTTTTTTAATCTCATTTTTTCTATGTATTTCTCTGACATGCCATCAACGAAGCTGATGCCATTGTTAATCATCCTTTTTGCATTAGACGATATTTTTTCACTTGGTATTTCCCCCAAAACATGAATCCCTGCATTGCCGTACTTAATAAAAGGCATTGCTTCCCTTACTTCCTGGTCATCCAATGTACCCTTGCTCCTTAAAAATCCAGGTAGGTTATCAAGTTCAGGTCTTTTTTTCAAATCTATTTCATTTAGTTTTTCAAAATGCAGAATCCAAAATCTCGTTAGGATGTCTTCGACAGCTTTTCTTATAATAGCCAAAGCAATTTCAACATTACCCTCCACATAATTATCCCTGCTTTGAAGAAAATAATGATAAAACTCTCTATTAGCAATCTTGGGTTCAGGTATTGCTATCTCATTGGTTTTGTCATCAAGGAGTTTCCTAACATCATCCCAGAATTCCAAAAGATTATGCTGCAATGAATCTAATGTGATATAATCAAAATATTTTTCCACATTCTCTTTTGATACAGAATTGCCATCTTTGTAAATTTTCAAGTTTTCCATTAGGTTCTTAAATGGTCTCAGTTCTCTTATCCTGACATCAACTTTTACAATTAAATCGAGATCTCTGTTAAACAATTCTTCTATTAATCGGCTTATGTACTTTATTTGAGTTTCTTGCAGAAAGGGTTTAATTGGCTTTGCGGTTCCCGATGTGAATCCGGTAGCTTTATCATATTTTTTTTGAAGAATTGGCCCATGTTTTGATTCTACCTCTTCTAAAAGAATGGATATTTCTTGATATAGGTGAAAAAGTTTTTGAAGCCTTTGTCCCACTTCAAGCCATTGCTGTAGTATGCTAAATTCATAATAATGGAAAAGATAGCCATCACCAAAAAACATGCTTTTGGTTGATTTATTATTATCCTTGAAGTACATGCAACTAATTAAATTTATTATTTATTTAAATGTAATGTCCTCATAACATAATGTAGGCTAATTTCGGTTTCTTCTTTCATTGAAAGAAACCTCAATTATAGAGGAAAATTGCGAGGTGATATCCATGGAAAAAATTAAGCTCTACATAGAGAGCAAAAACGGCCATGATGAGATAGATGTGCCAAAAGGCCAGCTGCAGGGAGAGGTTGAAAAGCAGCTCAATGACAACAAATGGGTCACATTGGAGAACAAGGATGGGACAACAGAGATCCTAACAAAGAAAGATTTGCCCCAGGAAGAGAAAAAGGAAGACTGGAAAAGCACATTCCAGACTCCAGCTCCTACATCAAGCAACGGGCAAAGCAGTCCTGCGCCGGCTAAGCCAGTTCCGCAGGCTTCCCAGGTCAAAACATTCGCCAAGAAGTTTGAGAAGGTTGTCAGCGCCACAGCAACCCACAAGATCAAAGGAGGATGATGCAATATGAAACTTATTGAACTAATTGACAAGTACATTGAAACAGGTGCCAAGGTTTTTGTTAACGGCATGCCTGATGAGGAAGGCGGCAGGATCCTCAAAAGAGAGGACGATTTCATCAGGTTTGAATTGGCAAAGAAAGCTGCAAAACAGGAAGATTCCACTAAAGAGACAATCATAATCCCATTATCCCAGATCATGGCAATATCCCAAGGAGAAAGGAAAGCAGGAACACTAGCTGGAACGCAGTCAAATTCTTAGCATTTGGCATTAATATTCCATTTTTTGTTATATTTTCATGCTAAATACATTTTAACCTTTCTGCATATGGCATTATTTATCCGTATTTATTGGAAATATCATGCCAAATAGAAAACTTTATTAAGCAATACTGCTTTGGTGATGCATAATGGTAACAAAATATGATGTCTTCATGGAGCTCTACGAGAAAGGCGGGCCTAGGAAGATTGTTGATGTGGTGCACGGCCTCAAGCAAAAGAAGGCAGCATACGACAAGATTAGAAAGATTCTGGAAAGCCTGGAAGAATCAGGTTTGGCTGCAAAGAATGAGTATGGATACGAGAGGCGCATGAATGAGAAGAATCAGCATTTGTTTGAGATGCTCAAGTATTGCATCAAGAATGATGTAAATTACAATGAGCTGTTTGACGAGACAGTTTCAAAGTACTTGGCTAAGGCATTCTTGAAGAAAACTTTTGGAGTGACTGATATAGGTTTGCATCCCCGGACATTTTCAAAAATTTCCACTGTTCTTGAAAAGAACGGATTTCTCATTGTTCTTTCCAGGAAGCCGTTCAAAGCAATTGTACCATACAATTCATTTCTTGGTGATTTGATTGTGTATTTTGGCCACAGACTAATGGTTGCTAGGGTTCGGACAAATGAGTACTTTGAGGAAATTGCAAAGGAGCTTGCCAAGTTCAGGCGTTTGCGTGAAGCAAACAACAGGAAGTATCAAGACATTCTTGAAGCGTTTCAGATAAAATTCATTCACCACAGTTTGAGCATTGAGGGAAACCCTATCACCTTAAGGCAAACAATTAAGCTGCTAAAAGAAAAAATAGTTCCAGAGAATTTGAGCGTTGAATCTGTCCATGAAGTTCAGAATTACCAGCGAGCGTTCCTGCAGATGCTTCAAAATGTGCGGGATGAGCTACCTTTGTCAAAAGAAAGCATGATGAACTATCATTTCATTGCTTTGCAGCACAAGCCAAAATGGGCGGGAAAAGTACGAGATGATCATGTAACCATACATGGAAATCCAGATTACAAAGTTGCCGACTTCAAGGATATCGATCCGCTTCTGGACCAGCTTTTAAAGAAGTACAATGCCTTCATTGGTGAAAAGAACCATTCCCTTCGGGAGATAATGGAATTTGCATCTTATCTGCACAATGAGTTCCAGCATATCCACCCCTTTTTTGATGGGAACAGCAGGACAACCAGGCTAATTGTATTCCACTTCATGCAGATGAATGACATTCCTATTTTTGACATCCCCTTGGGGTTGCTTGAAGATTACGTGTTTTCCACGAAGGGAGCAAAAAAGCGTGATGACATTAAATTAGGTCAGATATTGCAGCAGATTATTCTTTACAACCTGAAGACGATAAATGAGAAGCTGTCAGTGTGAGCCAGAGATAAAGCATGGATCCAAAAACTTTTTTCAATTGCTATGTCTCAAAAATAAATGAGATAATGGAGGAAGGGTTTGTCCGTGGACGAAATGACCCAGATGAATTGGACAGAAGCGCATACACATTCTGTTTCAATGTTGCCATGTACGAAATAGCAAAAAGCAGCAACCTTAGCATTTCAGTTGAATGCAAAACAGGAAAGGCTTACACGGATATCGCCATATACAGTGAAGATGAAACTACCAAGCTGATTGAAATTGAGCACGAGAACATTCCAAGCAGCAACAGAAATATAGAGTATGAAAACAGGATGGAAAAGGCTGTCTGCGGCCTGATGGAATCTGGGGATCCTGCAAAGTTCTGCATTGTAATCACATTTCACTACAAAGGCTACAGCAGAAAAAAAGCAATTAGTGATTTTGTGAGATTTTCAAGAGCTTTCCCAGATGGAAGAAGCAGGCTTTACATGATACTTTCAAAAGAGGAGTATGAAAACATAGACGATTTTGATTTGATTGATTCCGAAGGTACTGTTATTCTAAATGGGATACAAGCATGAAGGAGAACATATTTTTTAAAGAAGGTGCGCTTCTTTCTCGATATGGCTAAAGATAAGCTGTCTGATCTGGAATACTGCAAATTAATGTTCCAGAATTACTTACTCATCTTTTTTGGGGCAATAGCTGGAAACATTACCTTAATTGCTTCTGGTGCAATAGATATGTTTGTTGAAATTCCAGTATTTCTGAACTTAAACATGTACTGGCTTTCAATTATCGAGCTTATCTCGCTCTTGATTATCTTCGCCATAGGGCATTTTGTCTTGAAAATTGGTGTCTCATTCATATTAACTCTCATATACTCTTTTGTTTTTCTGGTAATTTCAATGGGAATTATTTATTTGCATCATGATCTTGTAAATCCAGTTATTTTTCTAGCACTCAATGCCATGGGCATCTACAGCTTTCTCGCCACAACTTACCACTGGTGGAGACTTAATGAGATGCGGGAAGATAGAAATTATTAATCAATTCTAAACTTCGATTTGTTTTAGTTCTATACAATTAATTGGTTCATAAAAATCCAACTTTCCACTTAGCGAGAAAGTTGTCTTTTTCTCGGAGATGATAAGATGGCATACCAGCCGATATACGCTACAGTCTCAGACAGCCAGGGCTACAGGAGGTCAACCAGCTCTCTTCGGGGCAGGGTGGACTCAGCAGGCTTATGGGTGAACTCATACTATGGCACCGTTATGTCAGCATCAGTGAGGTTTCTTGACTGCGAGATGCCCTTCATCAGCAGGAAAGGCCTGAGTCTTGAAGAGTACAGGAAGAAAAAGAAGCTGATAGAAGAGGATGTCGACAGCAGGAAAAGGGTTGTTGTGAACATAGAGCTTGAAGCTAACCCCAGGTTTGACTTCAGGATAAACGGCATGGCAATACCCATGAAAGCCATCCAGAACCTGCATGATTTGGACATGAAACGCTTTGACATCCAGCTTGAAGCCCTTTCTGCAATGAGAGACAGCGGCAAGCAGATGGAAGTCCTGCAGCTCGTCCAAAACATTATGAGGTGATCTCAATGCAGCTGACCTTGGCGAATTCTTTAGGTTTGGATACAGAAGTTATCAGGAATCAGCCGAAAGTCAAGGGAGAGAAGTGGTTCAATTCAATCCTTTGGGCGATCTGCGGACCAATAATAGTGATGCCTGGCTATACAGACATGACCATACCTGAAAACATCAGGGCAAAGATCCAGATTGAAAGGCTGCTTTTGGCAGCCAAGCAGGAAAGGATGGCAAGCGAGGCAGAGACCATGTGGTACATCTCAACAGCGAGTTTCACCGCGCCCCTTGACAGGGACTGGGCAGAGATATTCATGTACCTTGTAAGAAAGTTCATGCTTGCTGAAAACAAAGAATTACCTGATTTTCTGAGGGAACAGGTAATTCTTGAAAGCATGCAGGAATCAGACCTGAAAAGGATTAGAGAGTGGCTCTTTAAGACCAGCTATTTTGCTGTCAAAAACAAATAAGTGAGGTGAATTCTATGAAAGATGCGAGAATAAAAGATTCAGTTAGCAGGCTACTTGATTTGTTCAGGGAAGGCAGCCTTCCGGAAAAGATTGCCCTAGCAACCAACCCAGGCTTCAATGTGCCGTCATGCAAGTGGAGCCTCAACAACAGGCTGCTTCAGCTTATACAGGGCACAATGGACGGCAGGGGCATCAAGCAGTGGAGAGAGGCAGGAAGGAAGGTAAAGAAAGGCACAAAGGCAATCTACATACTTGCGCCAAGAGAGTTTTCCTATTACCAGTGCGAGTGCGGCCAATCCCTGTACAACAAAGATATTGAGAAAGGAACATGCCCAAAATGCAGCAAACCAATTGATCCGGCAAGAGTTGGAGCAGGCATATTGTTCAAAGGTGTGCCGGTTTTCAGGGCTGAAGACACAGAAGGCAAGGATCTTCCATATGAGAACATCCCATTGCCAAATCACCGCTTTATTGATGTTGCAAAAGCATGGGGGCTTGAGGTGAAATCAAGCGCCTTCCTTGGCACAGCATACGGGTATTACAAGAGGAATGAGAAGATTGTCCTTGCATCGCCGGAAGAGCTGGTGTTCTATCATGAGCTGGCACATGCAGCCCACCAGAGAACAGGGCTGATGAGAAACGAAAGGCAGGATCCTTCAAACGAGATAGTTGCAGAGTTTGTTGCAGCAACCCTTGCGTTCATGGAAGGCAAGACAGCCAAGCTCAGGAACTGCTATGACTATCTTGAGTATTATGCAGCCAAGAAAAGCCTGAGCATGGAAAGGTCTGTCCTTCTTTTGCTGTCAGAAATTGAGAAAGTGGTCGAGCTGATCCTTGATGCTGAAAAGAAGCAGGAAGCTCCCCTGGCTGCTGAAACTCATGAGGAGATGATCTCTCATGGCATGGTATACTGAAGGCATTGAATATTCCAACCCTAAAAAAAAGGGAAGATTCAAGCGCCTAATGCTAGATACTGATGAGCTCAGGAAGAGGTATCTTTCAGGCCAGAAAATTAAAGACATGGCCATTTACTTCAGGGTGTCTGAGGCAACCATCAAACGCCACCTGAAGTTCATAATCCCGGATTCAATGAAGAGAAACAAAGGGAAGATATCCAGAAAGAATGAGACCTTCAACAGCCAGGTAATCAGGCTCTACACCAACCACCACTTAAGCACATTGAAAATCGCCAACAGATTGGGATGCAGCTCTGAAAAGATAAGAAGAAGGTTGCATATGTGCGGGGTTGAAGTGAGAAGCAACTCATACAAGAACCTCTTCTCAATGCATCCGGGAAACCTGGCCAGGATCAGCAAAACCTATCCTATTGAAGACCTTGATGATTTCAACAAAGCATTTCTCTTGATGTACTGCATGAACGCTAGTCTTCCCCAGATTTCAGAATCACTGGGAATCCATCAGCACACTGTTAAAAGAAGGATACAGTTTGCAAGAAGCTTGTTTGTCTTCAAGCTCAGGGTGTGCAAGCATTGTGAGAGGATGTTTCGGTTCATCTCAACAGAGAAAAAGAAGAGTTCTGAAGTATGCCACCTCTGCAATGAAGTTTCAAGGCTGCATCCAATGGTCAGGGCACCAGCGGAAGTATTTGAACTTTTGAAGAGGACAGTGTAATATCCTGTTGGAAAGAGAAAATTTTTAAGGTATAGAACCTATGTTCATTTATAAATGACTCAGTCTGATTGGCAATTGCTGCTGAAATCAGCAAGCGGAACTGAAATCAAGAGCAAAGAGGGCATACGGCCCATACTCAAGAGCGAAATAGTCATAAAACTAAGGCCAAGTGAAGAGCCAAAAGACAAAAAAGAGCTTAGCAGGATATGGCTCACAGATGTTGCTGCACGGGCTGAGAAAATCCTTGCATATTTCTGGAAAGCAGGAATTCCTTATATTATTGCAGACACAGGAGAAGGAATTGACATCCATGTATTTGCATCAAACCTCGAAACAATAGCAAAACAAGACCAAGTTACTGGAAAAGATGAAATCACGGCGCTGATGATGGCAAAAAAGATTGTTGAACAGATCATTCTTGTCCGGGCAGAACTATTGCAGCAGGTTTCGGTTTCCTACAAGATGCAAGAAGACGATGGCAAAGTGTTGCAGATAGGAAGCAAATCAGTTCGTATCGATTCATACAAGACCATGATTTTTTCTCTGAAAAACAAGAAATACATCAAGTATAATGAAGTGAGATATCCAAAACAGATCAAGATCTGGAAAATCCCGCAGGACTTTGCTTCTGAGGTTTTGAAATGCATGCCTGGCAAAAGCATGCCGGATTCTCAAAAAGAAAGGCAGAACTCGCCTTACTATGATTATTCAATGATCAGCGACTGCTACAGGTTCCTGGCGCATGAGAATGAAACTGAAATCAGGCTCATCAATCCCAACATGCAAGGATATGTAAGGAGCTTCTTTGTCAGGAGCAGGGATGAGCTTTATGACCTGGTTGAGCAGTGGTCAAAGAGAGGCTACAATTTCTATGTGGGCATCAATGAAAGGAACACTGGTGGAAAAAAAGGCATAGATGTCAAATCAGCAAAGACTCTGGTGATAGATATAGATGCCATCAGGACTGACAAAAGCGTGCCTGACAGTGAAAGAAAGAAGCTTCCTGCTACGCAAGCTGAACTTGACCTTGCAGAGGAGCAAGCAGACATAATCATCAAGGATGAATTTGTTGACAAGGGCTTCAAAAAGCCAGTAAAGTGCATGTCAGGAAACGGCTGGCAATTATGGACGGCAATCCCCTCAATAGAGATTACAGATGTCAACAGGGAAAGAATAGATGTGCAGATTCAGAACTTCAACAGAGCCATACGGGAAAAATATTCTGATGGTATCCATGCCTCAATTGACAATATCGGAGACCTGGCAAGAGTCATCAAGCTGATTGGAACCAAATCAATCAAGGGCAGGGAAACTCCAATAATTAGGCCGCACCGGATGACCTATTCAGTTGAGCCGCTTGAAAGAGATGAGGATCCAAAGCTGAAAGAATATATCTTGTCTTTACCAGCAGATGAAGAGGCTGCAAAGGCTTCCAAATCACTGAAAACTCAGCCATTGGAAACAGCAGAAGCTTTGACAGTTGAAGAAAAGATTGCGCGCATTTGCCAGAAAGACAGAAAGCTCAAGATGCTTATCCAAGGATCAACAGAGGGTTTTGCCAGCAGAAGCGAGGCAGAGGCCAGCCTAATTTCAAAACTGATCTATTATCAGTTTGACAAGGACGCAATATTTCATATATTAGACAACTCTGGCTGCACCAAATGGAAAGACTCAAGCGAGCAATACAAGAACACGTCTTACAGCAATAGTTTGTCCTTCATCATGAAGAAACACGAGAATTTTGGCGAGTACCTCAAAGGCGGCGCAGAGAGACGCTTCCTTGCCATGATGCTTACTGATCAAACCAACCTTGAAATCATTACTGAACTGGTGAAAAAATCAGGTCTGATACCCTATGACGGCTCAGCAAAGCCCCACAAAGTGTACCATGTGACCCTTCAGCCTCCAAAGCAAATGTCAAAAGAGGAATGCATGCGGATCCTTCAAGACAAGTACCAGTTTGAACTGGAAGCGGAATCAAAAAAGATCCAGATGTTCAGCAACAAGATTGTTGCAATTCTTGGCAATCTCCATGCTGTTAAAGGCCGAACTGAAGATAAAGATATTGAGAAATACCTTGCAAGCCTGTACAAAGCAGACTTCCCGTTCAAGGCACATATGACTATTGCTGAGGGAGATAAGGAACAAATAAAATCATTCTACAAGCGCAACAAGAAAGCGATTGAAAAGGAATTGGCAGGACTGAAGTTCAGATTCCAACCTGTTTTCATTACTAAGGATAAGGGAGTTAACGAGTAGCCCTGAAATTTTCTTAAGTTAGTGAAATAAAATTTCAGAAGGTGAGTTCTAATAATCAAGATATTGGCGAAAAGGAAAGACGGCTCTAAAGTTCTCATAAGCGCACATTGCTACAATGATGATTTTGTCAATCTCATGAACAGCAGGCTCCGTAGTGGGGAAATCGTTGATTATGAGGTCTTATAAGTATTGTACTGCTTAGTTCATGCAGCCTACCTGGTTTACTTTCCGATAATTAATACTTCACGGTATCCTTTTCCATTGTTCCGGTTGAGCTTATAAGAATATGATTTGGATATTGTTCTAACCTCTTTCTTGTACTTCTTTAATTGATTCACTATGGTGTTAATTGTGGGCTTTCCTTTGTTCCCATATGATATAACAATTATTGAATCAGAAAAATTGCTAAATATTGTTTTAAAGTTCTTAATTACGTCGTTGTTCCAAGTGTTTGGCAGTAATGAGAATGGTCTATGGGTGCGAGATGAATCAATATTCTTCTCCCATATATCATAATTCATTATTCCTTCTAGAAAATGATACATATCAGCATAGTTTTGAGGATGTGGCTCGTGTTTACGATTGTAAGGGGGATCCAAGTAAACCAAATCAAATTTCTGTCTAATTTGAAATATATCCTTGTTAATGGCCTTGTTTATCTTTCCATTGCAAAATACATACTTAGAGTATTCCTTATTAAAACTCTCAAAATGCTCCCTAAAAGGTTTGTCCCATGTTTTTTTATTCCCAAAACTTCTTTTCACGTCTCTTTTTCTTAAAATTAGGTTTTTTCTATGAAATAAGTTAAATGGTCTCTTTGATAGGCACGACTGAAAAAAGATATGATAAGCCAACGCCTTTTTGATGCGAAGTTCTGTACCCGAGTACAACCTTGAAAAGCTTTCGATTTTATGTCTTATTCTGTCGACTTGTTCATTTTCATCATCAAGGAAGTAAATATCCTTGTAATTATTAGACACAACTCCAGGATAACTGGGTTCATCTTCATTGAATAGAAATTCGATGTCTTCATCAGTAAGTAAAATATTTGAGTTTTCTATTAAGGCAATACCTGATTGGTGATTAGATTTTAATATATCATTATAGGTTACTGTTTTCCCCATTAACTTGAAAAGGTAACTTACACTACCCGTCCCACCAAATCCATCCAGAACAGTATTAAAGTCAAGATCCATAAATACAGACTCTAACCAAGGTAGAATACGTCTTTTACTACCCTGATATCGAGTCGAAGGATAATTTAGTTTCTTTTTGCTTACCATTTTAAATTACTGTTTTGATTATTCTGATAAAATCAGCATCTCCAATTCCTTTATTTAGTATTACATCCTGGTCTGAGGCAATCATTTTTTTGAATTCTTCAGGGAAAACCAGGATTAAACAGATAAAGATGTAACACTGAATTTTCTTAAAGTTAGAAATCCATTCCTCCATTTTGTTTTTGGTATATCTTGGAGAATACCTACCAGTTGACGTTTGAAAATGAGTTGCGCTTGCATGTATTGATTTAGATAATTGTCCATATATATTTTCCAATAGGTCTCCCTTTTTTTTCTTTGCAGAGAATATCTTTTTGGGACCATCACATGCATTATCAAAATCCCTTATGTTTTTAAGCTCTTTAAAATAGCTAAAATCACTACCCCAGACATAACTAAGCGATTGTTTTCTATACCATTCATTATCCTGAAGCCACCAATTGTATTCTCGCTTATGATCGATAAAATATATTAACCTTAAGGCTGTTTCAAGCTGAGATCTTAAACACATGTTTGAATATTTATACAATCCTAGAAGAGCAAAATGAAGGCTGCTTATACCATCCATAAAAATTTCTGGGAACATCTTCTGGGTTATTTTTTCATCATGAAACTTACTCTTCCATTTTGCATATAAGTTTAGCAACTCAAGAATACTTTCAATTTCATTCTGAAAGTCATGAACTGATTCTGAATAGTTATCATTCTTCCATTTAACTTGAGCTTTATGAACCGTTTGAAGTAGTTTAGGTAATTTGCTAATCGTGATTTTTCGCATGCTTGTCACCTTTATTTGAACAATAGTGTTTTTGAAATAATCTCATGGGAGTTAATTCTTTTTGTGAATGTTTTTACTTCGGAAGAAAGGTTGTATTTTTTTAGCAATTCTGCAAGGCATTCATCAATCAGTCTCTTAACTTCTTCTTGTGATGTGGTTCTTGGATTAATTGTAAATGTGATACCCCTCCAACCAGTTACACTAATTCTGTCAGAGTTAGACTTAACTGCTTGAGAATCTACATTATTATCATCAATAATTGAAGTATAAATTAATAACCAATTCTTGGCACTTCCAGTCATTATCTGCTTTTGCACTAATTTTTCAATTGACAGTAATTCCTTTTCAATTCTTCCTGAGTTAGCTGCAATATCTTGTGATGTAAAATCAAGATTGCAAATACAAAAAGGGAACTCATTAAATATTTCATGATCAGGACAATCTGTAAAGCACTCCTCAAAATTCGCTGCTTCTACCACATCTTTAAATTTTCCTTCAGAGGCTAGACTATACGCTTCTGTTGAGTTATTACACCATGCAAACAAGAACTCCTTTGAGGAGAGGTATTCCTTTGTTAGTAAACTAACTTCTTCAATATTCCTTGAATTTGTTAGAGTTAGTACTTTTAAATTCTTTTTTTTGCTATTTGAGATTAGTGAGCCAACCTTAATAAGTTCATCTCTCCAAAAATTCTTTACTAAAGTTGTTTTTAACTTAAGAATCTCGGTTTCCATTTTATTTTGAAAATGTTCTTTCAATAGCTCCATAGATCTTGTTCAACGTGTCAATCGATAGCTTGTTTTTCATACTGACCGTTTTTAACCTTAATATTAGCTCTACGATTATGGAATTAGAGAGACTTGTTTTAAACAAAGGATGATTTTTATTGAATACCGCAGTATACTTCTGATAGTCAATATCACATATTGGATCATCATGCTTTTCTCTATCCCATGTATCATATTTAAAGAGAAACTCATTTCCGTCAATAACTATTTTTTCAGAAAGGGTTTTTTCATCTTCAAATATGGTGATTACTTTTGATGCTTTATTTATTTCAATAGATTTTTTTAAATCTGTTGAGGCCTTTTTTCTTTCAACTTTAAATCCCTTTTTTGTCAGAATAGAATCCAATTGTCTAGAGATGTTAGAAATAGCGGCTTTTCTTGTTTTGGTAATTGGATTTTTCTTTATTCTTAAACTCGCTTTGTCGAGTTTAATTATTCCCGCTTTTTTGAATTCTTCAATGTACTTTGATTCATTTGTTAACTTAGACAAAGTTTCATAAGCCTCTTTATCTTCTTTTGCAGTGGTTTGCAGTTTTCCTTCCCATTGAGTCAGTTTGTTCCTGAAGAATTCATATATGTTTGATACTTCCTTTGTATAGTAAAATCCATCACGATCCAACATTAGATCTGAGTCTAGGCCACTTATAATATCAATCTCTCCAGAGAAATAATGAATTTTCCCCAAAACTCTCTTTAGTTTCATTACATCAAAATCTGTAGGCAGACCTATTCCTACATCATTTAATCTCAGCTGAAACCCCCTTGCTTCTCTCGGGTTAATAGACGTATATGGAGAAAGTATGGCATATTTTACAATGACGGAACCAAATGTTTTTTCCCCTTTTTCAAGTATTTCAGATTTTTTGTTTTTTGGACCTTCCGCAACGTTGCGAATTAGTTCTTCTCCATCAAACCATACCCTCAGAGGGACTCTACCTTCAACTTTAAAATAATTAATTAACTCAGGGTATCTGCTAGGGAATTGGAGCGGAAGATATTGCTGCAACTCCCATTTTGTTTTTTCAAAGCCACCATATTGTTCGATTGAGCTGTATCCTGAACCTTTTAACTTATTGAGTTCATTTGCGATTATATGGTCTTCAATTTCCTCAAGCACTATAATTGTTTCTCCATGTCCTTCTGGTAAAAGGCTCGGAGTAATCTTGTAATCAATGTCTTTTTCTTCTGGGTCGTGAATCCAAGAGTTATTTTGAAAATATTTGTTAACCTGAATCATAACTTCTATTGCATTTTTCTCTCCTTTCTTTTTACTTACTACTCTAACAGTCTTGCAATACGGAAACACTGCTAAAAATCCTACCCCAAACTGACCTATCCTTTTTCTTCCAAGCCCTATGTTTTCATCTTTTCTGGAAGTCATGCTTCCAATTGTAAGTAATTTCTCCTCAATCTTCTCTTTATTCATCCCCTTTCCATTGTCTTTGATGTAGAGTTTCCTTTTCTTGATATCAAGATTGATTTTTACTTCTGTGGCATCAGCATCATAGGCATTTGATACTAATTCTTTAATAGCTCTCGAAAAGTTCTTGTACAGACCGATACTCAAATGACTAATCACTTTATTGTCTATCTTTAGAGATAATTTTCCCTCTTCAATGATTTTTTGACTGTCCATGTTATCACCTTATCATAAGATTATGCTTTTACCGTTTATATCTTTTGAACTTATGTATGCCACTTGAAAGATTAAATCAAGATAATTCTCCTCTTTCATGAGCAAGATATTCTTATCAATTAGATCCTGCCTTTGGACTCCCCATTTCGCCTTCAGCTCCTCAAAAGTGTTTATGGCCAGGATAAAGGAATGTAGCTTAATCTTTAGGTCTGAAGCCTTGTTAAGCTTTTCCTCGATAATCTTGATATCCTTGCAAAGCTCTAGTTTCTTATCGTCCTTATCAACCATAGCTAGGCCTTTCGGATCAATGAAAATAATGTGCTGCATCTCTCCAACAAACAACCAGAGGATGAAATCTGGATAGAAGTTATTTGTGTCTACCAAAAATCCAACCCCTTTCCTGGATGGGTTTCTTAATAAGAACGCTTTAGTAATCTCCTTATGATTCCCGATATATTTCTCTATATCATTGACAAAATCCCTCTCGCTCTCTACAAGGCTTGTTGGGTTGATTTTAAGGAAATTCAATTTTTTATCTTCTGAGATGTAAATCAATGGCCTGAAAAGATGGATATTGTCGGCAAAGAAGCTTATTATGTTTGTACCTTCATACGGGAAATGATCTGTTTTCTCATATAGTTCATTTGACTCTTTTTTTATTCTTAGATAATCCTGTAGTTTTGCAATAAGATTTCTTGTATCAATGATAAGATTCCTTGCATCCGCATTCACAGTGAAAACATACTCCTTTGGGATTAATTTTGGATCAGATTCAGAAACAGGTTCCAGGTTAAGGTTTCTTTGATACCATTCGCTTTTCTTATGAGTAAAAGTCCTATCCATAATTGTCTTCAAAATCTGGATAGCATACTGCTGTATTTTTTCTATCTTTGAGAATGATTCATCCTCCATAAGGCAGATCAGCTCTTTCTTGCATAATATACAGTAATCCTTTGAAGCCAGGAGCTCTCTCAAATCATCCTTTGTGAAGTAGAAGTTGATGTACTTCTTCAAGTCCTTGTACTTAAGTAGTTCTACAAAAATCTCGTCATAATCCAGTAGCTCCAGAATATCCTTACTAAGCTTGTTTGTGGTAATCGGCGAAACTGCATCTACTGCCTTAAGTGTCTTGTTTTCAGATTCCACTATCTCTATCTTTGAGCTTAGGTCAAGCGTGACCAGAGAGATATTAGTTTGAAAATCAGTAATTGCCTCCTCTTCAACAAATGTGCCTGATTTATCGCTTAGTGTTGGGATATACAGCTTTGGCTTCATTGGAACATTGCCAACGATTTCAAGAGAGAATTTTTCGTACTCCTCAATACCTTCCTCCTTCAAAGTCTCCCTGAAAGTAGCCATGTAATTTGCATTAAGACCGAAAATATTGAGAGTTTCAAGGATATTCATGTTCTTAGGTATAGATACATCTCCAGGCAAAGATCCTTCATTCTCCAGAGAATAGCTTCTTTTGAGCAACCGGTCATACCCCCTAAGCCTTACTCCCCTTCCGAACAACTGTATGATCTGGGAACCTTCTTGCTTCCCGATATTCAACAATCCCATGGCCGACACCCTGTATGAGTTCCAGCCTTCAATAAATTTCTTGGATCCAATGAGGAAGTTTATCCTTGAGTTAGTCTTTTCAATCTTCCTGAACAGTGACTGCTCAAAATTATCCGGGGAATCTTTCTTCAGATATTCAATATCCTCGGTTTCAATCAGTTTAAGGAAGGAGGGCACATCTCCTATATTGATAACACCAAAGAACTCGTCGTCAAATTTCAGACCTATCTCACCATCAGCATTCTTTAATTCCTTCAGCCTGAGTGTTTTAGATGACTTCGCATGAAACAAGGTTTTCTTCATGTCATCATAGAAATCATCTACACTCTTAGTCTTGTTGTTGATCAGCTCGCGCAGGTAGAAGAACTTCTTATCAAATATCCTTTCATTGTCCTTATCTACTAGACTTGACTTGTTTGTGAGTATGTTCTTAATATGTCTGGCAAAGGCTTCTTTCTCGTTGATGAAGCGACCAAGGAACTTGACAACCTCAAACACGTCCTTAGTCCTGCCACCGGACACGCTGCTTCCTACAAAAATCATGAGAGGATTGTAAAGATTGAATGCCTTAATTTGCCGGTCATAATTCTTGAAGTAAAGCTTCTGCTCGTAAAGTGAAAGTAAGGCACCGACAAAATACTCATCTCCATAATCATCAGTGTTCTTCAGGTTAAGTATCTGATAATCCTTGCCAAACCCGTCCTCATAGAAGTACTTGTACCTGTAGTCAAAGATTATTGAAGTTGCATACTCATTGAACAGATCCTCCTTTGTTGAGATCTCCCCAAGGGTAGCGCTATATTCAAAGATAAACCCCTTTTTTCCTATCAATGCTTCCCTATTAGACTTCCATTCAGTCCCATGGCTTCCCTTATGGCCTTCATCTACAAAAACCACGTTATTTTCGCCAAAGGCCTCCACAGGCACAGTTGTCCCATCCTGGGAGGAGACTTCTTTCTTTATTTTCGTTATCTCAATAACCTTGACAGGATCGCTAAGTGACCAGTCTTCAAGCGTTCTCTGCACCTCAAACCTCTTGTTTTGAATCGAGCTCAGATTTAACTCTTCTATATGCTGCTTGCTCAGGCCTTCATTTGGCGTTATTAGAAGGATGTTGTCTATATGCTGATAGTTTTTGCTTGCCTTAAGATATTTCTTTATCTGAAGGTAATTTATGTGCATCACAAGCGTTTTCCCTGAGCCTGTAGCAGACCAGAAAGCCAGCTTCTGGAAACTATCTAATGATGGCTTAGGATACACCTTACCTTCCTTATTTTCAATATCCTTGATGAAAGTTAAGTATTCATTTAGAAACGAATCAAACCTGTTGAAGTATCTGTCAAGATAAATCTCAGTGAATAGCACAGCAACGTACTGAAAGTATTTAAGGACTATCGGGGGATCCCTTTTCTCATTGATTTGCTTCAGGTACTTCTGTATCTCCTCATCATACTGGTTGAGATCCTGCTTTAATTCCTCCTTGATTTTCAGCTGCTGCAATGCTTCAGTACAATGATGCTTGCTATGCTCGTTTATACCTTCCTTGACAAACCTCAGCTGGTTCCGGAAATCATCCATGTCCTTGAATCCGAACAGAGAGGAGAGATACTTATTCAGGACAAGATAATTTTGCAGCCTCTTTTGTACTTTTACCATTTTAAATCATATTTGTTCTTATGACTTCTTCCACTGTCTTTGCTCCAGGAATCAGGGAGTTGCCATTAGTGAAGACCTCATCATATTTCTCTTTCAGAATACCTGATAGTAGCCATTTCTTTTCCTTTTCAGGGTCAAAGCTTTTACCTGTGTTCCTCCATATGACAAGAACATCTTTTTCCCCCTTTGTTCCCTTTACAAATACATAGTCTGTTTTTTCGTTTTTGTCAGTGAATATCTTGTCAACTTCTATCCCTGCCATGTAGTTGAAGGTTTCGATAAGATCAACATTGTGCTCACGTACTTCATTATCCTTCTCAATTTTTAATTTGTAATCAAAAGGATTGCTCAGGGCATCAATATTCAGGAAAACCTTGCTTTCCTTGCTTTCAAATTCAAGCATGTACTTGAGCTTAAAGTCTTTTGACGATTCTACCAGCTTATTTGGTTCCTTGAAATCGATGTTGAGAAGAGTGTCTTCATATTGTTCAAGCGCTTGGTACTTGATTATCTGCTTCTTTGAGCCATTGTTGTCTTGAGGGTTACCTTCTTTCCAATTATCTGAAAAGATTACTTTCTCTATTCTTGGTTTGAGTACTGTGTTAAAATATCCTCCCATCTCAATTAGAATAAATTTTCTGTTTCCTTGATCAATCTTATTAAGATTAAGAATTGCATGCCCTGTAGTTCCAGTACCTGCAAAATAATCAAGACAAATATTGTGTTGGTCTTTGTAAGTAGAAAGTTTGGTCATTCTTTCATGAACTTGTACTGGTTTTGGGTTAGTAAATACTCTTTCACCAAATAGATTATCAAGTAACTTAGTACCATTTGTGGTAGTTTCGCAGTCATTCCAAATACTGGTTAATGTTCGTCCTCTTTCCTGCGCTTCAAACCAGTATCTCTTCCTTTGAGGCTTACTTTCTCCATTTTTTCCAAAGACAATTCTATTATCCTTTAATAGTCGAAGATATTCCTCTTCTGGTACAACCCAATGACGCCCTCTTACTGGGTGAAAAACTTCACCTGTATTAGGATTTTTAATCTCATACTGTAAATTTTTCCTTATCTGTGGAGCATCGAATGGATCAGCTACCCAATCTCCCTTAGGATCATTATCAGGGTTAGAAAACTTGGATTTATCTGCCTCTATTCTATAATCTTCTTTATTGATGTTATTTATGTTCTTAGCATAATTAAGAATATAATTATGGCTCAAAGAAACGTATGTATCATTGGATACCGATTTTCTGGAATTCCAAATAATTTCACTGATATGGTTGGAATTATCAAAAAGCAAATCCAACAATTTTCTAAAAGAAGACATTTCATTATCGTCGCAAAAAGCGTAAAATATTCCTTTATCATTTAATAACCGTTTTGATAGAGAGACTCTATTTTCTAGGAGGCATAACCACGAACTATGACCATAACCATCTTTATAGACAAAATCATCATGTCCTGTATTATAAGGAGGATCAATTTGACAGGTTTTAATTTTTTCGTTGTACTTTGTGGTTATAAGGTTCAAAGCATGGAAGTTTTCAGAATTGATAAGAATCCCATTTGTTTTCTCATCTAGCCCGTCAATCTCACTCAGCAGGACATACTTGAATTCCTGATCAAAGAATTTTGTATCGAGGATTAATGTAGGGTTAAGCTTCAGCACTTCAACTTTTTTATTACCATTGCCATGCCCGTGAATTGTACTCTTAAGCTTCTTAGTCTCCAAATCAACATCAAAGCTGAACAATTTTTTCCATTCATCCAGCTGCTTCTTACTTTCTAGGATTTGAGGATAGTATTTTTCATCGATGTAATCCAGGGTTATGCAGTAGTCAGTTGATATGACAAATTTCTTTTTCTCCCAGAGTTTCTTCTGGAAATTCTCGATCTGGCCAAGAAATTCTATAATCCTCTTTGAGATCTCCTTAAAGACCTTAATTCTTGTAAGATCGTAGTCAAGATCCTTTTTTTTGCCGATATCATCTATATGTATCAGCTCATTCTTGATGTAGAAATCAAGCTCCTGGCTAAGGAATTTCTTTAGATCCTTATGGATAAAGTAGTCAGTAGTGTTCTTGGTTGTGTACTTGTTGAGATGCCAATCTAGTTCCGGCACCTCATCCTTTCCTTTGTTCTTCATGGTTTTGTTACCATCAAGGTTAATATGGCAGGCATTAAGCTGAGACAGCCCCCAAACACCAATCTTTTCTTTGATACGTTTCAGGTTAAGAGCATTGACCTCATCTTTTCCTACTCGCTTCTTATCGCTAACTTCCATGACTTCTTTCTCTTCGTCTTCAGAAAGTGGCCTGTAGCCAAATTTGACTTCAAGAAGTTTCTTTGATGAATCATACTCAGCATCCTTAAAGATGAAATACTTGGTATCTCCTTTGATATTTCCTTTTTCAACCTCAACTTCCTCATTCTCTATCTTAAAAACAACTTTGAGCTGCGACAGCTTGAAAGAGTAATGCCTGAAGTTCTCAGCCGTCTTGATGTAATACTGGTCATTATTGGCCCAATAGAGATAAACCTCTTCACCATTGTAAGGGATGGCATACTTGTTATCCTTTGAGTATCTTCTTTTAGAGATAAAATCTCCATTATCATAATACCTGGAGAAGAAATTGACAATATCGTCATATATCTCCTCTTCTACGTCATTTTCCTTATCAGCCTTTTTCAGCTCTCTCTCTTTCTCAAGATAATCCTTGATCTTTGGTATCTCCTTGTATTTCTGCTTGGCCTCTTCTATATTGCATGCAAAATTCTGCTCAATATCGTTTTTTAATGCCTCTAGCTCTTCTTTTAGTGAGCTTTGATCCTCGACAGTCTTGATCTCTTTCTTGATGATATCCAGCAGTTCCTTGTCAATGAATTCGGCAATCTCTTTTCTCTTGATATTGATGATCCTGTAGATACCAAAATCAAGGTCATTATCCTCAAACTGGAACAGTTCCTTTAGTTTATTTTGCAGTAGTGTGAGTTTTTCTTGATTCGTCATTTTCTTCCTCCAGCTTATAGCATAATCCGTAAAAATCGCATTTGCCTGTTTTTGTCACACAAATAGATCCTTTCCAATTTCTTGAAAATTTCTTCTGCTCGATATCATTCGAGATGGATGTAAGAAGCTTCTTTGTGCAATTGATGTCCTCATCCGAACAGGAAAAGTAGGTTTTCTTATTATCCTTGAAGGTGTATGCGCTTATTTTCTTGATCCCGTTTGGGTATTTCTGGAACAATGCCATAAAATACATCCTGAGTTGGGTATCCACATTCATCTTACGCAATGCATCTTCATACCTGGACTTGTAATCAATCAACTCAACGTCATTATCAGGAGTCTCGATAACAAGATCCGCCTGGCCATTGATGACCAGCTCCTTTGAGATATAGGAGAAAGGCAGCTCAACATCCAACACTTCTTTAATGAATGTAGGCGCCCTTTCATAATAGTTCCACATGTCAGTAATGAGCTCGTCTCTCCATTTCTGCCGACTCTCATCATTCTTGCAGTAGGTATCCACAACCTGGATAATATCCTGCAGCTGCACCTTCTTCCCTTCCTTCATCAGAATATGGATCTTCTTCAGGCAATTGTGAACTATGATGCCATACTCCTGGTAAAAAGCAATCGGAGTCTGGAAACTCAGGAGATCACGAAGATAGAACCTAAAAGGGCATTCAATATATGCACTTACAGAGGAATAGCTTAACCTAACTTTCTCCTTGATTGGCACATAATGTTTTTCCAAATTACTGCTGAAATCCTTTGGCGCAACAAAATTATCAGACCCAATCTCGTCAATATATGGAGAGGGCTTGGATCCTTTCCCATCAACTGAACTAACCACAAGAAGCTGCTGCGCCCTGGACATCCCAACATAGAAGGTTCTTTGCAGTTCTTCGCTCCGACTGAATTCAGTCTTATCTAACATAAGCTCTCTTGGAATCGGGATGATGTATGAGTCATTCTCTATTGCCCGATTATATCTCCTGCTGGTGACTCCTGCCATGACCACAACCGGAAATTCAAGCCCCTTGGCCTGATGGATCGTCATGAGCTTTACAGCATTCTCCTCCTCAATGCTGGATGCATCCTCCATCTTATTTTCCGGGATAGTGTTAAGATGGTAAAGTAATGTCTTGAATTCATTAGAATTGGTAATCCTTTCAAATTTGTCCAGGACATTTGATAACTTGGCAAGGTTTCCTATCTCCATCTCGGCATAATCATCCATATTCTTGAAAAGCCGGGCATGATATCCAGTGACATCAAGAATCTTATAGAACAGCTTCAGCAGACTCGATTTCTTTTCCTTCTGCTGCTTTTTCAGGTTCTTCAGTCCTACAAGAATTTCAATATCATCATCACTAATCTTAAGCTTCATGAGCTTAGTCATGTCAATAATCTTGAAAGGATCCATCAAATCCACTTTGTCTATAAGCACATCGCGCGTGTCTTGTGCCAGGCCAATGAGATCCGAAAAGATAATGTTCCTCTTTTGGAGCAGCTTTTCATAGTACTTGTCAGCTTCCTCCATCCCAACATAACCAAGCAGGATAAGCATATCAATAACAGCTTCCTGGTTCATCAGTGAACTATCACCTATTGCAGTGAACGGGATTCTGGCCTTTTCAAGCGCATCCTGGATATATCCAGAGTTCCACTTTACACTCTTGAATAGGATTGCAATATCCTCGTATGCCACATTATGCTCACTCACTAATTTCTTGATAAGCTCTACAACGCTTTTCCCTTCATCTTCAAGGTTTTTTGACATAAGAAGTAGCGGATTTGAGAATTCCTTGTTATTGGTGAATATCTCCTTTTCAAAAGTCCTGTGCGGCTTAATGAAGGTATTGAAAGCATGCACTATCTCCTTGCTAGACCTGAAATTTTCCTCGAGCTCAAGTTTCTTGGCAGAGGGATACCGGTTAAGGAACGACCTGAAATTCTCTACAGACGCTCCCCTGAATCCATATATGCTTTGGTCCTCATCACCAACAACCGTAATATTGAATTTCGGCTCGGATATAAGTTTAAATATCGCGTCTTGGATTGGGTTTGTGTCTTGGTACTCATCAATCAGGATATAGTCATACATATCCCTTATAATCTTGAGTACTTCCGGATTGTTCTTCAGCATATGATAGAACTCTCTCTGAAGCAGGGCAAAATCAAGCTTTGTATTGTTAGGATCCAGCAGATTCGCAAGATAAAGAGCATAGCTTTTCGCAATAACAAGATCCTTTTCAGACTCATGGTTCTTTTTTGTGTAATCAATGAGTTGCTGCGGATCCACATCGTTTTCAGTGGCCTTGTTGTAGAAATTGATAAGCTCGTCAACATCAATCTCCTGATAATAATCCTTCAGACCGTAATTCCATATATTCTTGTTGACGAACATGTATTGGTCAAGGTCATCCAGCACGTCAAAGACGTTACCAAAATTATGATGATCCGGGAAGGTTTGGAGCATCTTCTCACAGAAAGAGTGAATTGTTGATATCTGCATAGATTCAACCTTATCACCTAATTTTTTCCTCAGTCTTTCTTTGAGCTCTTCAGCAGCCTTAATGGTGAATGTGCTTACTATAATCCTATTCGGATCAAATCCCTTTTCTTTGACAAGAAATACAACTTTCTCTGTAAGAACTCTCGTCTTTCCGGTTCCAGGCCCCGCAACAATCAGAAGTGGACTCTCAATGTACTTGACGGCCTTTTCCTGCTCCGGTGTTAATTGTATTTCCTCCATTCATTCCCCTCTTAACAAATGGAGCTTTTTATTTCAGTCCCTGCTCTTTCTTGACAAACTCCATGAATTCGTCGTGATCTATGCCCTTATCCTTAATCTTTGAGATGGCATACCTTGCAATGCTTGACCTGTTGGCTTTTCTGAAGCCTGTTACTTTCTTAACATTATGGGCATTGTCATCCAACCATTCAAGCATGTCTTGCGAAAGGGAAAGTGTTTGCAGCACAAATTGGGTGTCCTTAGATTCAGGAGCATTCATCACAACAGTTTTCTCTTCTTTTCTTACTGCAACCAGCTTTGGCTTCTCTGCAGCAGCAGGTTCAAAAGTGTTTTTAGCAGAACTTTGAAACATGTCATTGAAAGGATCCGATTTTATTTTTTTTTCAGTCATTTTCATCAACCTCGCTTAATGAATTCTTCGGCCAGGGCTTTAAAATCCTGAGCCCCGTAGCTCTTTTTGTCATACTCGAAAATGGTTTTCTTGTCAGACGGCGCCTCGCTAATCTTGGTGTTAATCCTTATGACCGTGCTGTAAACCTTGTCACTGAAATATTTTCTAATGAGATCCATCATCTCCTTGCTTTTTCTGGTTCTTTTATCGTAGAAAACACCAACAACACCATTAATCTTCAACTCATGCCCCATGTTCTTTTTAATGGCATCAAATGTTGTGCTGACCATCTCAGCAGTGCCGTGCGCAGTCAAAAATTCCATATTGATTGGAATCAAGGCCTCATCTGCAAAGACAAAAACATTGAAATTCAGGGCATCCAGGCTCGGCCCGCAATCAACAATCACATAATCGTATCCCTTGACCTTGGATAGAGCGTTTTTCAGAAGAAAATCCCTTCCTGGCTCTCCACTAATCTTCATAGGCACAGCCCTTAGTGCGCGATCAGCAGGAATAAGGTCAAGGTTTTCCCTTACATTTACTATGACTTCCTTTGGGTCAACTTTATCTATCAGAATGTTGTACAGGGTTTTTTCCGGTGTATGCCCCAGATGAACAGTTGCATGCCCCTGACCGTCTGCATCAATGAGCAGCACTTTCTTGTTTTTCATTGCTAGTGCGTGCGAAAGATTGACGGCAACAGTGGTTTTTCCGGTCCCACCCTTCTGGTTCACTACACAGATTTTTTTCATGGGATCACCGCTTTTCATTATAAACTTACAAGTTTGTTAATTAATATCTTTATAAGCCAGGTTTATAAAAGTTTCTATTTTATTCAGGTATGTTACATTAAGTATGGTCAACGAAAACACCAATAAAGAAACCGTAATTAAACATATTTTTTGTTACTTTTAGAGAATAGATAATAATATATACTGAACAAACATATTAATACAATTAGGTTAGTTAAATTGACAATTAAAGACATATCAAATGCTGAGCTTGGAGACCATTTCTCATTTATTTATCAGAATGAAGACCAATTATTCTCAGTCCTTATCCCTTTTTTTATAAAAGGATTGGAAAAAAACCAAAAGTGCATATACGTTGTTGATAAAACATCAAAACAAAAAATTATTGCTGAATTTAAGAAGAGAAATGTGAACCTTTTAAAATTCATCAAAACAGGGCATTTTATGTTCCTTACAAGCAAGGAGACTTATCTAAAAGACGGTTATTTTGACCCAGATATCATGATTAACCAATTGAAACAAACTGAACAGCAAGTTCTTGAAGAGGGATATGATGGCTTAAGAGTAACAGGTTCAGCGTCATGGATATTGAGTGGAGTAAAAGGTGCAGATAGGCTTATCGAATATGAATCAAAGCTGTGTGATTTCTTCCATGGAAGTAAAACTACTGCCATTTGCCAATACGATGAAAAAAAGCTAAAACCTGAGATTTTAGCAGAAAGCATACATTGCCATCCAGAAGTGATTTTTTATAACAAGCGTTGTGAAAATCTTTACTACTCGCATAATTTGTTTGCAAATGAAGGCCATAAATCGTTTCCAACAGGGACTTATAAATTAATAAAAGACGATTTTATTTAAAAAATTTGAATTCGATAAATTATTCTAATTATATCAGTTTTAAATTACAATTTTTAATAGCAGCTGCCTTGTAGTTTACTATAGGTAATTAATAAACTCTGGAGATGTATGTACGGCAACATGACAAAAGATGAAAATCCAATAAAATCTTGCTGGTACTGCAAAAAGTATTTTGATGGTAACTTTGAGATAAATAACCTTCAAATAATTTGCCCGTATTGCAAAAGGCCACAATCATCTGTATTTGAAAAAAAATCTATGGCTGAAATCATAAAAAAATCCAAAGCAGGAATAAAAAAGTCTAAAGCTGCATTTATCAAAAAACCCAAATCCACAATAAAAAAATCTCAATCATAAAAAAGTAAGAAGATATATGCCTAATTTTGAATTTATCCACTCATTTTTCACGACAATAGTTTTTTCATTTCAATATATTGTTCTTTAGTGATTTCTCCCTTGGCAAAGCGCAGCTGCAACACTTTCAGCGGATCCTCAGCAACACCATTCTGATGATTTTCCATATTATAGCTCTTTCTTACGTCATTGCCGGCGATTGCAGTGTAGATTGAAGTTATCCTTGAATCGCTATGGCCTAATTGCTCCCTAATTGCGGGTTCAGGCACGTTGTTTTGCGCAGCTATAACTCCATGGGTATGCCTCATTTTATGCCCTGAAATGACAGATTTGCCATTCTCCAGCTTAATCCCTGCTTCGGTTGCAAGCGTTCTGATTACTTTTGAAAAGCCTTCTACGGTGTATGCCCTACCCCAGTTGCTGACAAATATGGGTTCATTTGGCTTTTTGCCTGCAAGGTGTCTTCTCAGGTATTCCAGGCACTCACTGTCAAGAATGTGATAAACATGCTCCTTCTTCTGCTTGGTTTTCTTTACAGTGAAAATCTCCAATGAGAGGTCAATGTCTCCTACAACGCCCTTGCAAATCTCGCCGGGCCTTGCACCGGTTGCCTTTGCAAACAGAACCATGCCTTCATAGCGGTCATACCATTTCTTCTTGTATGTCCGGATAAGATTGAGTAAAAGTGAGTATTGCTCCTGGTTAAGATAAACTGGAAGCGGCTCAGGCCTTTCAAACTTCTTTACTAAGGCTTGTTCTTCATATTCGCTTATCCATTTCCTTCTTGCAGCTTCTGGCTGGCGCAAGATCTCCTTGAAGATAGATTTCATCTTCTTATGGGAGTGCACAGCTATAGAAGTGTTGGTCATGTTTGCAAGAATGTCAAGAAGCAGAGGTTTGGTGAACTTAGCTTCAGGATAGGTTTTATTGGCCATTTTGTGCAAAAAGTATGTTTTACAACACTTTTTTCAGTTTATATTTAAATGAAAGTATCTTTTATATACATAAAACGAACTTTTATAAAAATGCTTCGAAAATGAGCCTTTAGAAAAATATATATATATTTTTACCCACTACAATAATTATTATGGCTTTTCACATCAGAAAAAAACGTTCTGTTAGAAGATACAAAGATCAAGTGTATGTCTATAATTATTTTGAAATAATTAAAACCTACAGGGACCCTTCTGACAAAACAAGGGTAATCTCTGAATTCATAGGTTACCTGGGCAAGAAAAAGGACGTTAGCCCTGAAAAACTAAAAGAGATCAAACTAAGGTTGAAGCTTAAACCATTCAAAAAAGTGAGGGATATCTTTTCAGATGATGAATGGAGCGAGTTAGTGCAACTCAACAAAAAAGTGAGGATTGATTTTTTACCCACTACAGAAAATGAAAATCAAAATTAATTAGTTTACAAATTTACAAGTTTATTATTTTAGAAACTTGCAAATTTAATAGGTTACAAAAAATGAGCTATGTAAGAAAGAAGGAGGTCTGGCGCACTTTGAAGTCAGGCACCAGGAAGAAGTACATATATTATGAAGAAGTTCAATCTGAAAGG
>JBDRPL010000019.1:0-104358 GCA_043827025.1 Microcaldota archaeon | reverse complement strand
GTCTATTGTGAACGTCAGGTTACTGCTTGTGTTTACATTATTTGCTGAGTCATTTGTATAAAATAAAATAGTGTGCCTGGCTTCTCCTGGAGTTATGGTTGTGTTGGCACAGCCTACTAAAGTTGTGTTTGCACCTCCATCTAAGGAATACCAGCATTTGTCTATTCCTGTCAAAGTATCCATTACTGTGAAGTTAAGGTCTACTGAGTCTACTGAGTAATTTGAATTGTTTATTGGTGATTCCACTGTAAGGGAAGGTGCTGTTAAGTCTATTGTGAACGTCAGGTTGCTGCTTGTGTTTACATTGTTAACAGTATCATTTGCATAGAATAGAATGTTGTGCCTGGCTTCTCCTGGAGTTATGGTTGTGTTGGCACAGCCTACTAAAGTTGTGTTTGCACCTCCATCTAAGGAATACCAGCATTTGTCTAGGTCTGTCAGTCGCTCTATTGCTGTGAAGTTAAGGTCTACTGAGTCTACTGAATAGTTTGTATTGTTTATAGGGGATTCTATAGTCAGGCTTGGAACTGTGAGGTCTACTGTAAATGATATACTGCTTGAGGTTCCTGTATTGCCTAGATTGTCTGCTGCTGAAACAGTTATTGAATGGGAACCTTCAGATGTGTCGAACGTTCCATTATTACAGCTAGGAATTGCAACTCCCGCTCCTGCATCAAGCGAATAAGTGCAGGTCGAAGTATTTAATCCTGATTCTGGATCAATTGCAGTGAAATTCAAGGTTATTGAAACATTTGTACTGAGATTCAAGCCATTTGTAGGATACTCTATTGAGATAGACGGCGCGGTTATATCTGTTATTGTTATTATTGATGAATTAAGGGCGGAAGAATAAATGGTGTCATTGCTGGCAGTGCATTCTAATGTCCAATTATCATATACTGTCAACCCATGAGTGATATTTGCTATATTGGCTAAAGACCCTTGTGAAAACTGAGGCCACATGGTACTAGAAGCAATAACTGCCCTTGGGTTGTTCTGCTGAGTAGTGCTATTGTCTCCTAATTGGCCATTAGCATTAAGACCCCAGCAATATGCTGTGCCATTAGTAAGGACGCCACAAGTGTGGAAATAATCAACAGAAATTGTCTTGAATGTTGCGGAGATATTAACTGCTATTGGATTGTATTGGTCCACAATCCCCCCATATCCTAATTGACCCTTACTACCATTACCCCAACAGTATGCTGATCCATTTGTAAGGATACCACAACTATGATAACCTCCTGTGGATATTGTCTTGAAGGTTGATGAAATGTTGACTGCTTTTGGGTTGTTCTGATTATCAACGCCGCCATACCCTAGTTGACCATAAGTACCATTACCCCAACAGTATGCAGTTCCATTGATAAGAATGCCACAGCTATGAATATAATCAGCAGATATTATCTTGAATGTTGATGACATGTTGACTGCCTTTGGATTTTTCTGACTAGTAGTGCCACCATACCCTAATCTACCACTGGAGCCTAACCCCCAGCAATAAGCTGAACCATTAGTGAGGATACCACAGGTATGTGAACTTCCAGCTGAGATCATTTTAAAGGTTGATGAAATGTTGACTATAATCGGGTTGTTTTGTTGCGTTGTTCCACCATACCCCAATCTACCATCGGAGCCTAACCCCCAGCAATAAGCTGTCCCATCTATAAGAATTCCACATGTATGGAAATAACCACCAGACAGTGCCTGGAATGTTGATGAGATGTTGACTGCTATTGGATTGTATTGGTTGGTAGTTCCACCATACCCCAATTGACCTTGACCACTATTACCCCAGCAATAAGCAGAATTATTTGTAAGGATACCGCAAACACTGTAATAACCTCCAGTTATTGTCTTAAATGTTGCTGATATATTGACTGCTTTTGGAAGGAGTTGCTGAACAATACCGCCATATCCTATTTGCCCACTAGAACCTTGCCCCCAGCAATAAGCAGAACCATTTGTAAGGATGCCGCAACTATGAGCTTGACCCGTTGTGATATATTCTGATATTGGCTGTGAATAAAGGACGCTGTTCTTGAACCATTTGACATCATAAGAAAGCAGTTCGCTATTATCGTCAGTTGCACTGCACCAGCCAATTAACGTAGAATTTGTCAAAAAACTTGGACTACTGGAGGTTATGTTAGAGGCACTTATAGTCGGACCACTGGCATAAGCAGATGCAAGAAACAAGATAAAAATCAGGAGAACAGGCTTGGCGAAAAAGATTTGGAATAAATGATTTGAACCTGAAGTGACCATTACTTTCTACCCTTAAGAATAAGATGTACTATAATGCCTTATATATTTATCGCATTTGAAAACGTCGCTGATAACCTACTTTTGCCAATAAAGTCAATTAAACTCCGATATTTTATTGGCAAGGATACCCTACCGTGAAGATTTAAATATTTATTATGCCAGTAATTACCCATAACTAATTATAGATGATATTATGGATGTTGAACTATTGCCTTGGACCGAGAAGTACAGGCCAAAGACATTGGATGAAGTCTTTGGACAAGAAGAAGTCGTGAAGACACTCAAGGAATTCGTAAAAAGTAAGAACATGCCTAATATGCTGTTCGCAGGTCCGCCTGGAATAGGAAAGACTACATCTACGCTTGCGCTTGCCCACGATATTTATGGAAAAAATCTTGCAGGAAACTTTATGGACCTCAATGCTTCGGATGAAAGAGGTATTGACGTAGTAAGAGGTGGAATAAAAAGTTTTGCAAGATCCGTATCTCTTGGCGAAGCGTCTTTCAAATTGATATTTCTTGATGAGGCAGATGCTCTGACAAGTGATGCACAGCATGCACTAAGAAGGACTATGGAATCGTACTCAGGCACTACCAGGTTCATCTTGAGCTGTAATTTCTCTTCACGCATAATCGAGCCGTTGCAGAGTAGGTGCGCAATATTCAGGTTCCTTCCTTTGCAATATGAAGATGTAAAGAAAATGGTAAAGCACGTTGCAGATAAAGAAGGCCTGCACATCGACGAAGAGGCTGAAAAAGCAATATACTATATTTCTGAAGGAGACATGAGAAAGGCGCTTAATCTCATGCAAGGCTGCGCACTCCATAATAAGAAGATCACTGCTGAATCAGTTCACAAGATCGGAAGCCGCGCAAAGCCGAAGGAAGTCCGGGAAATGGTTGACCTTGCCATCAGTGGAGATTTCATGAAATCAAGGGAGAATCTTGACAAACTTATAATTACCTATGGATTAAGCGGAGAGGATGTAATGCTCCAGATTTACAGGGAGATACCTGATTTGAAAATAGAGGAGAAAAAGAAGATAGTGCTTATAGACAAACTGGCCGAATACAATTTCAGGATAGTAGAGGGTGCGAGTGAACGCATACAGTTAGAGGCATTGCTTGCACAGTTTGGATTGGTTGGGAAATAAAGAACAATAAAAAATTACTGTGCCCTAAGCCAGCCAAATTTTACCATTTTCATTACATCTTTGGCATTGACCTTTACCCATACGACATCTCCATGGGTTTTGAACTGCAAAATTCTTATTCCTTGCTCTTTTTGGAAATATGTCTTGAGTTCCTTCTCCTTGATTACAATTTTTTCCCAGGGTTTCGCTTTGCCTGGTTTGTAGGATACCCATCCTTCATTGCTATATTCTTCTGCCATAAAAAACACCAATAGAACTAACAGACTAAAATTTATAAGTATTCACAAAAAACACAAGAATTAAAATAACAAATATCCAAAACAGAATTATGAGAACAGAAGAAGATTTTCTTGGAAAGGCGGAAGTTCCTGATGATGCTTATTATGGCATATTTACTGTAAGGGCAAGCAATACCTTCAAGTTATCTGGCCAAAAGGTTGACTTGCGAATCATACGTGCAGTAGTTATGATAAAGAGGGCAGCTTCGCTTGCAAACATGGAAGTCGGTTCGCTTGATAAACAGAAAGGAGATGCAATTGTTAAAGCATGTGATGAGGTTCTTGCTGGAAAGTTCGATAAGGAATTCATACTTGATGCCTTCCAGGCAGGAGCTGGCACTCCCTTGCATATGAATGTAAATGAAGTAATTGCAAATAGAGCGACAGAGATTATCGGGGGAAAGAAAGGCCAATACCTAGTTCATCCAAACAATCACGTGAATATGGGTCAAAGTTCGAATGATGTGACTCCAACAGCAATCAAGATTGCTGCGATTCTTGAGATAAAAGACCTTGACAAGGAAATTGTTCTTCTTGAAAAATTGCTTGATGCCAAAGCCAAAAAATATGCTGAGTTGGTGAAATGCGGACGCACCCACCTTCAGGACGCCGTCCCTGTAACCTATGGACAGGTGTTTGACGCTTATCGAGTTTCAATAATGCATGACCGCGACATAATTGAAAAATCCCCTGACTTCCTTGGATGCCTCGGAATAGGGGGAAATGCGATAGGGACAGGAATAACCGCGCATCCTGATTTCCGAAAGAAGCTCATTGCAAAGTTAAATGAAATAGCAAAGATCGAGGTTTATGCCTCTGAATCACCTATAAAGGAAAACCAGAATATGAACTCGATGCTCTATGCATCCTCATGCCTGAGGAATTATGCAGTAAGCCTCAATAAAATAGCAAATGATTTGCGCTTATTATGCAGCGGACCGAAAACAGGAATTGGCGAGATGATTTTGCCGGCAGTTGAACCTGGCTCGTCAATAATGCCTGGAAAGATCAATCCGTCTGTTCCAGAGGCAGTGAACATGTGCTGTTTTCAGGTAATGGGCAATGACCATGTGATTTCGCTTGCAACCCAATCTGGCCAACTTGAACTGAATTGGATGACTCCATTGATAGGATATAATTTGATGCAATCCCTTGAACTTCTAAAGAACGCAACCAAATTGTTTAGAGAAGAATGTATTGACGGACTTGTTGTTGACGAGAAGAGGACCAAGGAATTGTTCGACAGCTCGTTCGCTTATGCAACTGCCCTTAATCCATACCTTGGATATTCTCTGGTGTCCAAACTGGTGACAGAAGCATACCAGAAAGGAAAAACGCTCAAGGAACTGATTCTAGAGAAAAAGATAATGGACAAGAAAGACCTTGAGAAAGTCATTTCGATAACAGGGCCTGCTGAAGTGGATAAGGAGATTTTGAAGAGGGTGAAGAAATAATAGAGGGAAACAGAAATGCCCATTAAGAAAAACATAAAAATAATTGGGTGTAATAAATATTAACTGTATGAAACAAGTTGCAAAGCCACAAAATCCTACTCAAACAGTAAACCAACGCATTCCAAAAGGCAAACTCGGACTCATAATCGTGGACCTTCAGCCAAGATTCCTTCCTGAAATGAGCTACGCACATGGAAATGTAGATACGGGATTAAGAAAAGTCAAAGAACTTATAAAATTTGCAGGGGAATTGGAAATAACTACGACATTTCTTGAATATGAACCTCCAAAAATAAAAAATGTCCCACTTTTCTGGAAAACGAAAAAGCCAGAAATGGCAGGGACAGGCAGGACTTTCCCTAGTTTGAAGGCTGCTGCAGACAATCGTTCAAAAACCATAGTAAAACAAGTTCTTGATGGGTTTATGATGCCTGAACTCAGAATGCTTTTGAAAGAGTATGAAATAAAAGGAACTATAATTGCAGGATATGAAAGGATCCAATGTGTAAGGGCAACAGTAAACGGTGCGCTGAGAAATGGGTATACAGTGCTGACGTCAGACGAGTTGCTTTTCGGAGACTGCAGAAGAAACAGTCTTGGGCTCAGCAGGGAAACCATGAAGTTTTTCAGGCAGAACACAGTTTACTTCGAAACTGTCCAAGAGCTGATGGAAACAATCAGAGAAATCTCACGATCATATGGATAAATCCAATTAGTCGATCGATTTCCTCACAGAGGCCAGTATGTTTGGAACAAGATTTTTATCAAAGACATCAGGCACTATCCTTTCAGCTGTAGGATTCTTCAACGTGTTTGCTATTCCTGTGGAAGCAGCAACAAACATCTTGTAGTTTATCTTCTTTATCTTCAGGTCAAGCAATGCCCTCAGAAATCCAGGGAAGCAAATGGAATTGTTTATCTGATTGGGATAGTCGCTTCTTCCTGTTCCGAAAACAGTTATTCCAAGCTTCCTTGACTGCTCTAGGCTGATTTCAGAAACGGGATTGGAAAGCGCGAAAACGATGTTGTTCTTGTTCATCTGTTTTATTGTTTTATCAGGAACAGCACCAGGCTTTGAAGCTGAGATGATTACGTCCGCACCAGAAAAGTCATCTATTTTTCCGCTGAATTTGTCAGAATTAAGGTTCGCAATCTCAAATTTGTATTGGTTCATGTCCTTTCTTCCAGGATGCAACGCCCCTTTGGAATCGAAGCAAGTTATGTCTTTCACACCATAGAAAGATAGAAGCTTGGTGATTGCAAAACCTGCTGAGCCTGCTCCAACAACTCCAACTTTTATCCCATCTTTATTCTTGCCAACCACCTTAAGCGCATTGATCAGGCCTGCAAGGGCAACCATTGCAGTCCCATGCTGGTCATCGTGGAAAACTGGAATGGAAAGCGAATCAGTTAATCTTTTTTCAATGTCCCAGACCTTTGGCGTTTCAATGTCTTCAAGATTAATTGCCCCAAAAATAGGCTCAAGCCTCTGCACTGTTTCCACAAATTCGTCTGCTGTCTTTGTCTTCAAACAAATTGGAATCGCGTCAATATTCGCAAACTGCTTCATGATTAGTGCTTTGCCTTCCATAACTGGAAGCGCAGCCTCTGGCCCGATGTTACCAAGACCAAGCACTCGAGTCCCATCTGTGATTATGCCGACAGTGTTGTTCTTGAAAGTCAAGTCATAAACCAGACTTTTATCCTTGGCAATTGCCCTGCAAGGCTCTGCAACCCCAGGAGTATAGCAAACTGAAAGATCATATGCAGTCTTCAGCTCTGCCTTTCCAAGCACGCCAATCTTTCCCTTGAGTTTCCTGTGCAATTCCAAAGATTCGTTGTATAAGTCGGACATATGATCACTATCTTATTCGCTGTGAATATAACTCACCAATCCCTTAAAAATTTACTGATTAAAATTAAACTATGTATCTACCTAACTACAAAGGCAGGGGCATAGTAAACCTCACAAGCACTATACTCAAGGCATTCGGCGCTGAGCCAATGTATTCTTTGCTGAAGTCCCTAGATCCTGCCAAACTATCCAAATCCAAAAATGTGGTCTTATTGATAATCGATGGCCTGGGGTATGAAGGCCTGACAAAAAATGGAAAATGCACAACATTGTACAAGAACATGACTGACAGGATAACTTCGGTTTTTCCATCATCCACTGCGGCATGCATACCAACGCTCCTCACAGGGCTTGCTCCGCAACAACATGCAATAACTGGTTGGTTCACTTATCTAAATGAAGTTGGAGAAGTATGTATCCCACTTCAATTCGTTACCAGGGCAAACAGAAAAAAATCACTGGCTGGCACGGGATTTGATCCAAAAAAAATATTCGACAAGAAAACAATATTTGAAGAAATTGGAAGAAAATCATATATACTAATGCCAAAGGATATTGGCAACTCCGAATTCAACAGGACCATGAAGGGAAATACAGAGCAGTTCGGATATAAAAGCTTCAATGGCATGCTTAGCCACATCAAAAGATTATGCTTGAAAAAGAATAAGAAGTTCATATATGCCTACTGGCCAGGATTCGACAGGCTATGCCATGAACAAGGGACTAAAAGTCAGAAGACGATTGCAAACCTTAAGAAGATGGATCGCAGGATAGCTGAACTTATCAAGAGCCTGAAGAGTACTAATTCAACTTTCATAATAACTGCAGACCATGGCCAGATAAACACTGAAAAACCAGGTAGAATAGACCTTGCGGACCATCCAAAAATGTGCGAAATGCTGAAGTTGCCTCTGTGCGGAGAATCCAGGATTGCATACTGCTATGTGAAACATGGCAGGGAAAAAGAATTTGAAGAATATGTCAAAAAAAATCTAAAGCATGCCTGCCAAATTCACAAAAGCAATGACCTGCTCAAAAGCAACTATTTCGGATTGTTCAAACCGAATAAAAAACTCGCAGGAAGGATAGGGGATTACATAATTATAATGAAGAGAAATTTTGTAATCAAGGACTTTATTCATGGAGAGAAAAGAAAATTTTACAAGGCAGTACACGGAGGACTGAGTAAAGAAGAGATGTTTGTACCACTTATAGTCATAACCTGCTAAAAGAAAGTCAACCCAAAAACTTCCTCATCCATGCCGCACTTTTGATATCTTCCACAAGCATGCTGCTGTCTCCTTTGATTGTTGAATCATAAATTCTAGAAGTAATGCCGACATATTCAGGATCCTCTTCATAGTCAACCCATTCAAGGACTTTCAGCAATCCATTGCTTACATTTTTAGGCATTTTCTTTATGTTCCTGACATTGACATACTTGCAAATATCTTTCAGATCATCGTCAAACCTGAGATAAAACTCATGAAGGCCTTCGAATTCCTTTTCAGTCAATGCATTCAAACCAAGCAATTCCGCTGGAACGCCAAGCGAATAGAATGCACCGCAGAATTTGATTGCACGCGGAAGCGTAATGCCTTTGAGCGACCGGGAATATCCAAACAGACCAACATGGAGTTTCCTGCTCCTGCGAGACGGAATGTAAGCAGAAACCGTATTTATTATATCTGCAACACTTACTATCTGCTTTTGATACTCATCCTTTATCTTGTGAATATATTTGGTCGCGGATTTCTTCTCGATATGCGGAGCCTGGCCCCGTCTGCTGGTATTAAGCATATCAATGGCATTCGCGACATCCCTGAAAGGATGGTCGTATTTGAATGAAGATTGAATTGTAAATGTCTGGACGCTCGGATATTCCTCTCCGCAATTGCTCACATTGTCAGGCCTAAAATTCCCCCTGAATGGTGCGCTTCCGACACCAAGAATCGGGAATATGTCAATACTCAGCTTCTCCTGCACTTCCTGCATGTCAAAAAGAGCCATCTTGGCCATAAGAACTGCGCTAACGCTCCCATAGTTGAGTGCAGGGTCGCTTCGTGCATAAAATACGCGCTGATACTCCTGTCTCTTGCCTGATAGGTACTGCTCAATGATATTAGACGAATTGGCAAATGCCTCATAGGACTCAAAAAGAGGTATCACATCTATATGTTCTGGCTGGAAATCCCCCACCCATTCCCGGACAGTCTTGGAAGGGCTTACTTTTGCATTCTTTTGGCCAATAATGACGCGCTCATAATAATTACGAATCATTTCCAGTTCCTGCGAAGAAGTCGTCATTGGGAGTATGACTTCGAAAATGGGAGCCACGTTCTGGCCAAGCACCTGCGCAACATCGAATGCACGGGGAATGCTATGCAAAGTTTCCAAAAGAACTTTGCCCTGTTCTTTCTGCACACTGGGATTGGGAACACGATATGTCAAAAAAACGTCCTTCCCTATTATGTTTTTCTTGAAGAACTCCGTATATTTTGAGATGAGCTTTTCTATTACTTCATCATCCACTTCCTTTCCTTCGCTATCCCACATCTGCTCACGGCAGCCAAGCTGGGAAAATACATAAAATGCCTCTTTTATCTCAGCCTCGCCTGCGAGAACTTCTGAATCAGAAAAAAAAGGCGTGTTGATATTATCCGGATGCTGGGTGCTCATGCACCTTGAGACTTTTACCATGGAATACGACCTGCACAGATACAATAACTAAATTAGAATGGTGAGATGAGGATTTAAATAGTTTGCTTTTGAAATAAAACCGGTGGTATCTTGTTCGAAGAACTTTCACGCGCTTTTCAGAATTATAGAAGAAGACCTATATCAATAATCATCACTAACTTCCAGTACATCTTCTTTCAGCTTTTGACCATATTCACTGCACTCGGGGTTTTTTTCCTGATGTTCTATTTGTTTTCATTCCTAAGGCTTGAATTCAATATGACTGTGATCGGAAGCATAGGCATGGTACTGTTTTTCACATTCATGTACCTATCCTGTGGATTCAAGGGTGCCATGCTCAGGGCATATTCGGACATGGGCAAGAAAATGGGATTCATGGAATTCTTTGGCTTTGCCACAAGGAACGCACCGAAGTTCTTCGGCATAGGAGTCATCAGGCTTACCCTGATATTAGTATTCGTTGCTCCTATACTCGCAGCCTATTCCCTAGCGCTCAAGGACATGAACCTTCCTTATATAGAGGTCGTGATCGGGCTTCTGACAGTGTCCCTCATTTTCCTCATGTACTTTTTGTTCTTCGGAGCATTCATTTATATGGCAAAAACAACAGGCTCCATAGGCAGTGCAATCAAAAGCGGATTCGGGATGCTTAGGCGAAAACACATCCTGGCATTGGCCATATATGCAGCATACGCCTTCTTCTGGATGCTTCCTGTAATCCCACTGGTGCTGTACTTCACTGTGTTCCAGGAAATTTATATACTCCTGCTGGTGCCGATTTTCCTGCTTCCAAACATAATCGTACTACACCCTTTATTAACACTTGCACAAGTAGAATTATGTGAACAGGCCATCAAAAGTATGCCTGTAAAGTCAGGCAACAAGCGAGGTTATGTTAATGAAACGAGTGTATGAATGCGATATCGTTAAAAAGAAGGAAATGCTGGCAATACTTGAAGCAGACCCTTATGCAGAAGACAGCTTTGCACGTATAGGATATAAATTGAAGGAGGGTGCGGCAGTAGGCGAAGATGAGAAAAAGCTATATATTTACCTCTCTGCATCTGAAGATTTCATAAAGAAGGCAGATGCCAAATTAAAAGAAATGGCAAAGCCTGCAGACTGCAAAGTAGAGCAGAGGGTCGTGGAGAAGATAGAAAAGGAAGAAGAGTCGGCAGAATCAGGCCTTGGGGATATTTTTGGATAGTGAATAATTGCCTTGGGCCATATAAACTTATATTCTTTTTCTACATTCTAATAGCATGCCAGAAGAAAAAGAAGACCAAAACTCTAAACCCAAAACTGAAGACAGAAAACAGATAGCATCCAGAGGAATACCTTCATCCGAATCTCTCTATTTCCCTCCATTCAACAGCGAAGAGCTAAGGAACTTTCAAGATAAGGATGAAAACCTGACAAGGAACCTGTGGTCGCTTGAAGAAGTTACAAATTTCGTATTCTCCAAAAAATACCAAACCAGATACTATGAGATTGCGCTAGGATTCCTCAAAGTAGTGAACAAAAAACCCCAGATTTCAGGAAGCGACATCTCTGAATTCATACACTCTAATTCAATCTCAAAGGCTACATTCTACAACAGGGTGCTTCCACGGTTGAGAAGAGTAGGAATGATAAAAATAGAAAGGGAAACGATTGTCGCAGTTGAAAGCAAGAGAAAATTCAGGCCTATGAAGATATCATTGAGCAAAACATTCGGTAACTACATGATGAAAATAGGCGATTCGTGGCTTGCCATAGTTGACGATGCAAGAACAAGAAAGGAAAGCATTGAACAACAAAAACTTCGATCCGATTAGAATTGCATTTAGGATTACTTCTTTCTTTTGGATTTCTTCTTTGATTTTGAGGATTTCGTCTTTGACCTTGAAGATTTCTCTTTCACAGCAGGCCTGACAACTTCTTCCGAATCCTCAGATTCGTGGTCATCTGACCTAAAAACCTGCATAACAGATTCCCTCTGCCTTCTCTTCTCATCAAGCATGGACTTCATCTTCTCGACCCTTTCCTTGCTTTTGGAAGATATGCGCTCATAATCCAGATTCGAGATATGCCGCGAGTTCTTTATGAGGCCCCTGCTTTCAGCAACCAGGTCCTGCAATCTCTTTCGGGTAAAACTAATCTGTTTTTCAATATCATTCTCCTGTGCAGAAGTCTCCTCAAGCTCATTCTCATAATGGCCTATAAGATCATCAAGATCCTGTACGTATGTCTGCATTTGCTCTGCTTCTGCAGCTTCTCGTATCTCAGCAAGTTCATGTTCGCTTTCCACAATGTATTTATCTATCTCGCTGAGTCGGTCCTCATAATCATGCAGATATTCAGAGATATTCCGCTCAACTGATTTAAGATCTTCTAAATAGGAATTTGTCTGTTCGAGCTGCGCTTCTCGGGATTCTATCGAGTCCTTGAGCTCCTGTTCAAGAGAAGAGATCTCTTCCTTATGCTCTTCAGACTGGGCCAATGCGGATCTCAAGTCCTGGATTTTTTGGTTAAGGACATCCATGAGCTCTTCATTGCCATGTAGCCTTTCCTCCATTTCAGAAATCTGGCCATAGACATCTTCCTTAATGCTTTCCATTGAGTTTAATTTTTCACGTTCCGTCTCTAGAATTTCCTCAATCTCATGGCTTTTCTTCTGGGCAATCTTCTGCCCTGAAGAGGAATCTTCAGATAATCTCTGGAGAAGCTGCTTATTCCTTGAAACAACTGATGTGCAGGTATCACGCAGTTCTTTGACCCGCTTGTCCATCACTTCTATTTCATCAACCTTGTCAGGAAGCTCCATATACCTTTCCTTGAGCTCAAGTATCCTGCTTTCCTTCTCCAGTATTTTCTCAGTAAGTGAAACGATGTCCGCTTCCATCTTTCTCTCTATTTCAGTGAAATTCTCGCGATGTATTCTTGCTTTTTCCTGCTTGAGACTTTCAAGTTCGTTTTTAGTCTCGCTCATTTCATTAAGATAAGTGTTAAGCGCTTTCTTTAGGTCATTAGGCTGTTTGGAGACCTCATGGGTTTTTCTCAATGTTGCAGATTCTCGTTCAGGAACTTTTCGTAGGCTCCAAGAATCATCAGGAACTAAAGATTCGGATTCGCCTTCGTTTGCAGTTCTGGAAGCAACTGCTGTGTCCTCCTTGTTCTCCCTGCCCTCATCGCCACCTTCATCTGAATCGCCATCACCTGAAAGGAATTTGGATCTATACAGGTTGCTTGATTTCGAAACATAATCAACTTCGTCTGCATTGCTTGTGATGTTCTCATCTATTGAATCCAACTTGCTCATATCAAGTTCTTCATACGCACCTTTCCCATTATTCCCTTCAGTTGAATCAATGCTTTCGTTTTCATTCTCTTTTTCAATAGTACTTTGAGCTTCATCTATCAAGGGGCTGTTTGTGAACTCACCCTTCTCAAAAGAATTCAGCCGGTCTACATCCAAAGATTCTTCGTTTGAAACCACATCCTGTTCATCCTGCGGCTCAGAAGAGATTACTTCGTTCGAAATTTCACGTGAAAATATGTTGGTATGTTGAGGTTCGAATGTCAGTTCTGGATTTAGATTCTGTCGTGCAGACTCAGTACTGGAATCTGATTGGAGCTGCACTGTTTTTTCATCAACCTTCAGGACATCTGAGACCTCTGTTTTCTCCACCACATCTTTGGAAATTGTAGGGGTGCGTTCAAAAACATTGAAAAATTTCTTTTCTTCTGGTTTTTTTTGAGTAGATGCCTGCGCACTAACATCAAGAGGCATACCCTTCCATATCAAATAAGTGGAAGTGAGTTTGTAATCTATATCAAGGTACCCCTCATCCTCAAGAACTTTTATCCATTTTTCTATAGTCCTTCTTTCAACTCCTGTGCCAGATTCCACATCCTTCAAAGTAGTTTTCTGCTTTTCAGAAATGAATCTGATTAGTTTGTCTATGTCAGTACTAATGAGCGCATCGTCTAGGCTGAGTTTCATCATATTACCTGTTACAATTTATGACCAGATAAGTTTAAAAATCCGATTCGAACCGAACGGACAACAAAAACAAAGATGAAAATGAATTGGAAATTAATAGATAAATGAAATGAATTGGACATTTATGCTGCAACGACTTTGTAGAAACCACAAAGTTTCTTCTTGCATCGCGCCATCGCATCAGCCACAAGAGGAACATTCGATTTGTAAGTCAATACTGTGAAGATTGCTGTACCTTTCATGACCCTTGCAGCCCTATCTGTCGGTCTTCCGAAAGACTGTCGCATACCTTTTTGAAGACGGTCTGCACCTGCACCTGCAATCATCTTGTTTTCTCTTATAACGTGATGAGGGTACGTCCTCACTATGAAATAGTAAGCTCCTGGAAGTCCTTTTTCAAGATGTTTGTTTAGGGTCTGCCTTGAACTCTCTATGGAATTATCCCTGACAATCATATCTTTTGTGCTTACAAGATCAATGGTTGCATCATAATCCTCTTTCTTTATGCCGGTCCTGAAGGTATTTAAATCCCTATGAGGCATTGCCTTGATGTATGATTTCTTAGGCTTTGATTTTGAAAACCTAGTCCATGCAACCTTATCCGGATCCCTAAGTGCTTTGCTTGGTCTTATACCCATAAATATTCACCTTAATACTCACATTCAACTAAGTTCTCAAGTGAACGTTTTATACGTTCACAACTGTACTAAAACCCATAGAATTTGTAGTACATGAACCTCAGTAAATTGTAAAAGTTTATAGCTTTATAATCGGATACATTTAAAAATATGCTTTGTATCAGAAATTAACATTTTATAAATATAAGGAGACCTATAAAACCAAGAGGTGCAACACATGGACGCAGAAAACGACGAAAGAAAAGACGACAACACGGTATTCATAGGTAAGAAAGGTACAATGGGATATGTACTGGCAGTGGTAACCCAATTCAACAACGGCGCTGAAGAAGTGGCTGTAAAGGCAAGGGGAAAACTTATTTCAAGGGCTGTAGATGTCACGGAAATAGTAAGGAACAGGTTCATGCCGAATGCAAAAATTAAGGATATTGTGATAAAAACAGAGCAGTTGACATCTGAAGATGGATCGATGAACAACGTGTCTGCCATAGAAATACTAATCAAGAGATAAGCGATGGCTCCTAACAAAACAATGGTGAAAATGTGCTTTTCCTAGACAAGCAGGGCATACTCCTCGCATTGGCGATGAGCGGAATAATCGTCTACTTCGGCGGCTTCGAAGCTCTTGCAGTCATATTGGTTTTTCTCGGGCTTTCAGTAGTGGCCACCAAATACGAGTACCAAACCAAAAAGGACATGGGAATATACGAACACGAAAGAAGCTGGGAAAACGTTCTTGCAAATGGCATTTTTCCAACCATAATGTCAATACTGATTCCCCAATTTGGCATAATGCCTTACCTAGGTTCAATTGCAGCCATAACTGCAGATAAGTTCGGATCAGAATTCGGTGTGCTTGGCGGAAAACCAATTTCACTCCTCACCTTAAAGCCTGCGAAACCAGGAGAAAGCGGGGCTATGAGCGTGCTTGGCACAATCATGTCGCTTGCAGGAGCTACGCTTATAGGAGTAAGCGCAATATTGATATATGGAGTTACACCTACAATCGCACTTTTAATGGGACTAATTGGCCTAGGAGGATCAATAGTAGACAGCATCTTTGGCGTGCTCGAAGAAAAAGGCATTGGAACAAAGGGGACAACCAATTTTATATGCTCCCTTTCCGGAGGAATCCTTGGATACCTCGTGAGCCAAGCTATTTAAAGGGCAAATGAAAAGTAGGATATGGGTAAAAACATGAAAGTATTCATATTATGTGGTGGAGAAGGGACTAGATTAAGGCCTTATACTTATAAGAATCCAAAGCCTATGCTTATGGTAAACGGCAAACCAATTCTCGAGATAATCATCGAGCACCTGAAAAAACACGGATTCAAGGAATTCATTCTTACTGTCGGGTACTTAAAAGAAAAAATAACAGATTACTTCAAGGATGGTTCAAAATTCGGAGTGAAAATAGAATATGCCGTGGAAGATGCCCCTCTTGGAACAGCAGGCTCGACAATAGCATCAAAAAAGAAGCTAAAGGAAACTTTCGTTGTCCTCATGGGCGACGCAATAATAGATGTCGACCTTGACAAGATGATTGCTAATCACAAAAAAAGCAAGTGCATTGCAACAGTAGGAGTAAAAAGGCACAAAACAAAAATAGAATACGGAGTCGTAAACATAGAAAAGGGATTTGTGAAAAGCTTTGCAGAGAAGCCAATCGTGGAGAACATGATAAACACAGGGATCTACGTTTTCGAGCCAAGAGTATTCGATTTCATAAGGGAGAAAGAGGATTTCGCCAAGAACGTATTTCCTAGATTGCTTGAAAAAGGCGAGAAGATAAATGCCTATGAGCTCAAAGGAATATGGATAGATATAGGGCAGAAAGAAGATTACGAAAGGCTGAAGAAGGAAATGGAGAAATAACAATTTCTACAGATTATGAAAAAAATTTAAGTCAATCAATTCTGAATGTAGTCCGGGTCAAGTCAATTGATTTTGGTTCTCCATTTTTGTCCAATGGGATGACCAAAGGACCCACAAATGCTGAATCAAGAGTTAACACCTCTCTGGGAAGACCAGGATCCAAACCATTAGATCGAAAAGCCTCAACTGAAACTAGCCTAGTTTTCAGAGGACATATAATCACTTTACTATCAACCTCACTAATACGAGAACTATAATATGAAACCATTAATGCAACATCAGTCAAACCTATGAACTGCCCTGTTGGCATGACAAAAGTCCTGCCTTTGGATTCAAAAGAAACCACGCCTCCAAGAGGAACACCTTGCCTTTCATAAGCAACCACCCTATCAACTATAAGATCCTGGCCTGTAAGATAGGTACTAAAAAGATCACGACGTTCGTGGAGCAGAAATCTTACAAAATCAAGACTTGGGATCCGAAAATGAGTTTTCCATAGCCCATTCACTTCAGCCAATCTCTTGTAAATTTCATGGAAATGGTATTCTGCAAGAACTCCGTTATGCAAGGTCCAAAGGCTTCTTTTCCTGCCATCAGTTCCAAAGCGAATGTAACCTCCCAGGTTCTGTGCGTGTAAGTATTTTGATGCCATTGCACGTAAGGTTATAAACAAAGTAATTTAAAGTAATAGCAAATTGGAAAAAATTAGTTCGTGAAGAAAAATCCCAGAACAGCAACAGCAACCAATATCTCAAGGCAAATGAAGAACAGTACAAGCCTCTGTTCGCTGATGCCATTGAACCTCTTCATAACAAGCTGTGCAAATCCTCTGACCTTGCCATCAACAGGATAGAGCTTCCCATCCTTAGGAACGCCCCACCATTTGCTGCTCGGGAATTTATTGTATGCTTTTATAAAAAAATCGATGATGTATGGAATCAGCAAAAGAGCGCCAGCTGCCTCAAAATTGCCTATTATGACTGCACTTGCAAGTATTGCGCCAATGGAAAGGTTGCCAACATCCCCTGGAAATATTTTTGAAGGATATCTGTTGAAGACCAAAAATGCAAGAAGCGCACCGATTATCGCTATGGAAAGGATAGACATCTCAGTCAACCCATGCGTGAGGGCAAGTATTGCAACAGTCGCAAATATCACGACTCCGAGAGAGGATTCAAGGCCATTGAAACCTGCAAACATATTTGTGAGATTGGATGAAACTGCAACTCCGATAGGGATAAGGACTATAAGGAAAAAAATCCCAAAATCAACTGGACCTATAAAGGGTATCAAAATAGATGTGCTTTCAGCTGCATTCACTGCAATAAGTGGAACTGCTGCGAATAGGGGAAGCAGTGCTTTGAACCATTGGGGAATGTCGAGCAGATCATCCACTATGCCTATTATTGCAACTGCAAGTATCGTTATCAGGGCTGCAAGAATAAAGATCAAATTGAAATCGAATGAAAAGAAGCTGTTTGCAAAAACTGCAAGCAACACACCTGCTGAAAAACCAGCGACAATTGCAAGACCGCCCATCTCCGCAACTTCAGGGGCATCTGGCTTGTTGATATCCTTGCCTGAAATGCCCACCCGCCTCAACCGTGGAATCAGGAGATAGGTAAACAGAAAGCAAATGAGAAAAGAAATGGCAAATACCGAAAGATAGACCAGCATCATTCCACCTTGAAGAGTTTCACGTTACCGAATTCTGAAACGATCTGAGAATTGAATAACATGTTATATAGAACCGTACCCCTTACATCTTCTGTATTTATGAGAAGTATGCCCTGAGAAAGCTCATCTTTCTTGTTGAAAAGTTTGAGCCTCGGGGAAATGACTGTCGAAATAGTTTTGCCTGTCTGCGGATCGAATATATAAGCATCGTCAGTAAATCCAAGATTTGGATCAGAAGGAACCTGCAGAACATAGGTGGGGTTAAAGAAAACAGCAACGTACTGCCCATCAGGCTTTTTCGAGAAGCCGTAGAAATAGAATACAATTGGGTCATCCTTGAACAATTGGAATAGGTCTTCGCTTGAAGCGATTACAGCCATTCCTGACGCAGACTTGTTTGAGAGAAGGTTCTCCCTTGTCAGCAGATTGGCTTTTGCACCAGTATAATACTCAAATGAATTTGGAAATGCAAGCACATATGCGGATTGCGGGCCAAAAGATTTGTAAAGCTCAATATGTCCGCTTGACGGATTCCTCATTCCACTTGCATATGCCGAATTAAGCCCTATGAGAACTGATGACAATAACAAGGCAGCTATAAACGCTGTTTTCAAACCTTCGACTTTGAATTCATATAAATATAATACTCCATAGAGCATCGCACCTACAACTGCACCTAATATAATATTGCTTTGCACCAGCTCGAAACTGAAAACTGAAATGAAAAACGCAAGCAGGAAAACAAGCCACATCTTCTTGTTCTGGAAATCATTAAAGAATTTCTGCAATGCTGCAGCACCTGTGAATGCGAACACAACCATTGAAATCTGAGGATAAAGATAAAGGAATGCAATGCCTACTGCGAGGAATACGAGTTCCTCAGCCATGAAAATTCCAAGCACTGCCAAAGGAAGCAACAGGCCAACCTCATGATATGAAAGTTCGTAAGTAAATGAAGGATAAGCTAGAAAAACAGCTGCCAAAAAAAGCAAGACCGAAAGATAGCGGGTAGTGGATTTTTTGTTGAGGTAGAAAAGGGCGAATCCAAGTGAAGCTATCAGCATTATTAAAGGCTGCATTATCGAATTTATGAAAACCATGTTAGGCACATTCGCGCTCATGAAAAGCATTGCTGCCAGTATTGCAACCTTCTGGTTTTCCTTGAATGAAAAATAAACCAAAATAGACGAAATGAAAGTAAAGAATAAAACTGCAAAACGAACCATGGAAACATCCAGATTCAAAAGATGCATGTATCCTTTTGTCGTGTATTCGAGCAATTCCCCATAAGCATGGTCTGAGATTGGGCCGCCACCGAATGCAAGATAAATCCCTGTGCAGAACAAAATCAAGAGAATGACTGGAAATGCGTGCTTTTTGAATGTTTCGTTCATTTTTTCTACCTCATTTCTTCCAAAAGTTTTTTAGCATAATCAACTGAGAATTTCTTTTCTTCGTTCATCTTGTCAGAAACACAAGTTATTTCTTTATCTGTTTTCGCACCTGCGATCACTGCAAGATTCCTTGAATGCAATTTCATATGGCCTTCCTGGATACCTACTGTTGACAAAGCCAATAGGGCAGCAAAATTATTGGCAAGCCCTACGCACACCATGGCCATTGCAAGTTCCTTCGCTGATTTTGCACCAAGAAGCTCAAGTGCCACCTTCGCATGCGGCAGAGTATTGATTGCGCCACCAACTGTTGCAACAGGAAGCGGAAGCTCGATTGTTCCTACAAGGTTTCCATTCTTGTCCTTCTCATACTTTGTTATTGGATGATAGCCATTCAATGATGCAAAACTGTGCATGCCTGCTTCAACTGCGCGCCAGTCATTGCCAGTTGCAATTGCAACTGCATCAATTCCATTCATCACTCCTTTGTTGTGGGTGGCGCACCGGTAAACATCATTCTTTGCAAAATCATAGCCATCCAAAACACCTTCAACGCCATCTTCGCCGATTACTTCTTTTTTCCATATGGCTTTTGCCCTTACTTTTCTCCTGATTGCGAGATTGCTTATGATTCTTAATCTTGTTTTTCCACCTGTGATTTCAGAAAGCATTGGAGCCACTTGTTCGAGAATCGTGTTGACTGTGTTGGCTCCCATTGCATCTCTTACATCAACGTAAAATTCTGCAATAATTGTCCCTGTTCTTGCATTCTTCAATTCCTTGAATACTACTTCCCTAAATCCTCCGCCATACTGCTCCATTACTTTTGAGGATTCCCTTGCTATTGCAATGATTTCGTTCCTGTGCTTGCTTAGGTTTGACAACGCATTCCCTACATTGGATATGTTCATAAGCTGAACATGGCCCATCATCACTGGCTCATCGGCTTCTGCCGTGAACCCCTCTGGCAAACAGAGCTTCGCAGCCTTGGATGCTGCTGCAATTACAGATGCTTCTTCTATTGCCATAGGCACCTGGTAATCTTTTCCATTGATTTTGAAATTAGTCGCTATGCCAATTGGCAACTGGATTGTTCCGATTACATTCTCAACCATTCTGTCTGCAACCTCAATCTTCAGCGCGTTTCCATTTTTCAGGAGCTGGACTGATTGATTAGAAAGCAATTTCTCGCGTTCCAAGAGCTTCAATCGCTCTTCAACGGAAAGCTTGTAAAAACCTTTAAGTTCAACCATAATACTACCTGCCAAAATATTCATGACATGTTATTTTAAATATGACTTATTCCCCTGCGGTTTGCTAGTAGTTCGTCTCCAGCTTTTTCAGCGCTTCGTCAATGTTCTTGAATGACTCATTGAACTTCTTCTGATAGAACACCTTAAAAGTCTCTGACAAGGTCTTGCCTTCGTCATCAAAATAATATTGCCCTTTCTTTCTGGAGATCAGGCCTGCTTCCTTCAATTTTAATAGATGATAATAAACTGCCTTTGGGTTCGGGTCCTTTCCATCCAATTCTTTTAGGGAATCGAGCACATGCTGTGTGGTCGGAGTGGTATTTTTCACATGATACATGAATAGAACTTCAAGCACGTCAAGCAACAACTTTCTTGATTCATTCGGATGAATTAAACCAAAGGAAAGGGCAACCCATCTAATGAGGGATTTGCGCGTTAACTTTGTTTCTTCAGGCAAAGACATTTCCCTTAGCGTTAATTCTGAACGTATTAGTTTTGACTCTGGAATCATGTAGAAAACACCATTGCATTCTAAGATATTGTTTGAAATTTAAAAGGTTATTGTTTGAGGTTTGAACATTAATTTGCGAATTTCGTAAAAAGTTGGAAAAGGTTACTGGAACATTTAAGTATATGAACTGCAAATGACAGTAACGAGTCAAAATATTATTTGGCTACAAGGACTGGTTACTATGAAAAAAACAATTCTCTTAATTGGATTGATGCTGGTGTTTCTGAGCAGTTTTGCATTTGCATACAGCACAGATGTTGATGGCGATAACAATCCAGATGCAACAGACATGGACATACAGGTTGTAGGGTTCGACGCATATTGCAATGTTGATGCCGCATACTATCCTTATTATCTGATTTATCCATTGGTAAATGCTTCAAACCCCTATGATCCAGCAACAAACAAAAAAATAACAATGGATCCGAATACATGGAGATACGTTCTTAATATTGCAGATAGATTAGGTGGTGCAGACCCTTATACTCAAAGAGCATGGATATGCTGGGACATAGATGAAGACGGTGTTTATAATGAAGGTCCCTATGGAACAGATGCAATGGGTGAAAAATATTCAGACACTTGTAGATATATTTCTAATCCAATAATAACTGACCCAATAACAGGTGTTGAAAGCCAGGCAAATGTTTGTCCTCAAGGGAGAGATCAGGGAATTGAAAATTATGATACAACCCCTCCTGCGCCGATAACAATTACACCACCGCAGAATAATACTCAGCCACCTGCGCAAAACGAGACGCTTCCGCCAGTCAATCCACCGCAGAATGACACACCTGTTGATCCGACCCAGCCTAATTTGAGTACATATTATGTATCAACAACAGGAAACGATGCAAACTCAGGAACAATAGATCAACCACTCGCAACAATAGGCGAAGGATTGGACAGACTAGAGCCTGGAGATGCCCTATATATTCGAGGTGGAACCTATACTCAGGCAGCTTTATTTGACATTGCTGGTACTGAAAACGCTCCTATAACCATAAGTGCATATGATAATGAAAAAGTAGTAATTGATGGAGCTACAATGTATAAGTGGGACATGCCAACAATAACTTCTTCAGCAAGACATCTTGTGATAAATGGTTTAGAAATCAAAAACTTCGTAGGATATGGAATTTATGTGCATGGCGGAGCAAGTCATATAACATTTAGCAATATTGATTTACATAATACGAACACAGGAATCAGAGTGACAGATCCAGGATCTTTGGGAGAGGTAAGCTATTTGACTCTTATAAATTTTAAGACTCACCATAATGAATTGGCAGGATTTGACTGTGCTCCTGGCCCATGCAACTACGTGCATTTCAAGAACTTCACTGCGAGTGACAATGGGGGTACAGACTCAAACACAGCTGCAGACGGAATTGCTTTTGAAGGTGGAAGCCATGATATAATCATCGAGAATTCGCTCTCCGAATACAATGCAGGCGACGGTTTTGATTCAAAATCAGACAATACCCAGATCATTGATTCAATCTCAAGATACAACGCAAGGAACGGAATAAAACTTTGGGGAGTCGGAGGCTCAATGAAAAATTCCCTGACATACCGCAATGGATTGGCAGGACTGGTCATTGCCAATGGCGCTGATGTGGATGTAATCAACAACGTGATTGCATTCAACGGAATAATATATGGAGATTATGGCGCATACGCAGTATATGATGCAGGCCAGACTGCAAGCTTTTCTTTCCATAACAACATATTCGCATTCAACAACGGCGGATTCCACATTGGAAATGGAGCAACTGTAAGAAGCATGAGCAACAATATCTATTTCGGAACAGGCAACAACTATGCTGTTGAAGGAAAATATGGCAGATTCACGATTCAGGACATCCAAAATGGATTGTTGACCCAACAAACTGGGCTGGAACAAGGCTCAATGGGGCTTGACCCATTATTTGTTGCAGCGAATCTGAATAATTTCCGTTTGCTTATGAATAGCCCTGCCATAGATAAGGGAACTGGCATGCTTGCTCCTATTTTCGATATGGATGGGAATACAAGGCCGTCTGGGAATGGATATGACATTGGGGCATATGAATATCTTGGGGAGATTCAGCCTCAAAACAATACAAACCAAACGCAACCCCCAACTCAAAACCAGACAAACCAAACATTGCCTCCAGCAGGCCCTGTATTGACAATAAATTGCGATACTTTTGGGCAGGAACAATATCATGGAGAGATGCAATTCGTAGCAAACGGAGTTAAAGGAAATGCATGCAGGATGGATGGGGCAAATGACTACATCTCGATAGAAACAACAGACGAAACCAATTTCGGAGACAATGAAGATTTCTCAATATCCTTATGGGTAAGAACAAATTACAGCGGAGGGTATATGGTGTCAAACAGGAATACAGATCCTTCATATGCTATGATACTGAGTTCCAGAAGGCCGCATCTCGCATTCAGGGATGGAGAGATTACAGAGACATACCTTTCAAAAACCGTAATTCCAAAGAATAGATGGACTCAAGTCGTGATGACATTCGATCGCGATTCAATGGCAAAGGTCTATGTTAATGGCACCATGATAAAGCAATTTGGAGTAAGTGGGATTGGCGGATTCGACACAGGAGCAATGATATACATTGGCTCGAATAAAGGCATCAACACATTCTTCAGGGGAGACATGGATGAAGTGAAAATATATGACAGAGTATTGAGTCAAGAGGAAATCATGGAAGAGTATGGGACAAATAATTAAGAAATATTGCCTCCAGCAATATTCCATGGCAGAACTATTGGTCAAGACGCATCCTGAAGTGCTATTCGCGAACATGCAGAACAGTATTGATATTATACTTAGAATGGAAAACAAGGGTCAGGTCTGCTGGGCAGAAGCAGATGTGAATGTTCCTGAAAAGATTTCATTATCTCCGACAAGCCAACTTGGCAAAGGCAGGATAAGAATCGGGATAATTGACAGCGGGGCGTTCCTTGAAAAAGCAATAAAGGTTTATGCCTCTTCGGACACAGAACCTGGCACCTATGACTGCAACATAATCCTCTTTACTTATAATAAGGACGGAGTCGTCGAAGAAAGGCTTGAGAAAACAGCAGATATCCAGTGCGAACCAAAAAGGAAAGAAGTTCTTTAATGTTGTAGAAAGCGGTTAAAAAGGAAGGTTTAAAAAGAGAAATACGCATAATTAATAGTATCCAAAGGTGACCCATTTGACAAAATTAAAACGCGAACAGTTAGTTGGAGTTAGGACACTTGCAAAACAAATGAGGGTTGAAAGAGCATTGGGTGAACCTGGCTCGGCAAGATGGAACGCATATTTCGACATATGCCCTAGAGGCACAACCCCAGTCCTACCACCACCTATTGATCCAATATGGAAAGGCAAGAGGTTTGACAATGGTATTAAACCAACAAATACATGCGGTTCTCCTGAAATAACTGCACTCGCAGCACTAAAGGCATTTGCAGAAATAGGAAAATAATTAGGTAATGATTATGTCAAACACCAAAATAATAAAAAACCTCCGTCTTGCGATAGATGGATTGCTTGTTGCATCAACTGCAGAAATGATGCTTGGAATAGTGTTTGGCATGAGCCCAATCAATTATTCAAAAGGCATGCATCTGGGAGCCATATCAACAATCGCATTGGTCGGAGTCAATAGACTAATAAATCAGTTCTGATTTTTCAATTACTTTTCTAAATTAATTTCATTTCTTTATCCGCCAATAGATGCGAGAAATACCCAACAAATCCTGCAATTGCAAAATTCAAACCAATCAGCACATAGACCAACAAAGAATATAATACACAAACCAAAATAGAATGGACTATTCCTCTGTGCCTTGGCTTTAGGAAAGTGATAATCAAAAAATAGGCACCGATTATTGCAAAGAAAACAATGGACTTCTGCCCAAGTGAACCACTTGCAGAATAAGAAAATGCAATAGCATAGCCAAAAACTGCATAATTGAGCATTTGTCTTCCTTTGCTCATGTCATGGTCAAGGTCAGGAACTAAAGCACTCAAACCTGCAAAAATAACCAAAGGCAACGAAACTTCAAATGGAAAGCGCATGAAATAAAATAAAAACAGTGCCAGAAAAATTGCAATTGTAACATGTGCCTTCCAATTCATAACTATTTATCGTACAACATATTTATAGAAATTGGGGTTACTGTGATATTTTTGTTGACCAGGACTTCATAAAGGTCAGTTCCTTTTTCTGCATTGGAATAATCACCGCTCAACCAATAATACGGCAGATCATAAGGATCGTTCCTTTTCGTTATTATAGTCTTGAACCTTGATCTCTGCAATTTCTCCGGATAGATTATTTTGGCCTTGTCAAGATCAGACATTGGCAGATTCACACTAAAAAACATGCCGTCTTTTATCTTGGATTTTAGTTCTTTTATGAGTTTGACAATTGCTTCGACTATTTTTGTTTCATCGCCCCACTCTGTTTTATTTCTCCATGCATCCCGGTTTGGAATGCAGAGCGAAAAGCCAATCGCAGGCACGCCTTCAACTGAAGCTGTGAGGCAAGCACCTAAAGTGCCTGAACAAATAATTGCGCTTAGTCCTGAATTGTCCCCGAAATTAAGGCCTGAAAGAATCAAATCTGGTTTCGTGACATCTCCTGAATAGATTGAAAAAAGAACGCAATCTGCAGGAGTGCCATTCAAGGTATAAATGTCCTGCGAATGCTTGGCAAAACGAAGCGGCTTATGAGATGTTAATGCGCAGGAAACTGCACTCCTGTGCTTTGCAGGGATGACTGCGTATGCCTCATCCACCTGCTTTGCAGCCTTAAGAAGCATTTCTAAGCCCCTGGAATAGCCGTCGTCATTGGTTACCAATATCATATCTACACCATTCTACCAGTTGTTACGGATGCAATCTCGTTCTGTCCCTTGGGAACAATGTTGCCTGCCTTATATTTTCTAAGTTACAGAGCTTCATTGTGAATCTTTCCAACCCTATAGACCAGCCTGCATGGGGCGGAGCTCCAAGTTTGAAGGCATCAAGATAGAACTTAAAATCCTCGACCTTAAGGCCTCTTTTTCTAATCTGATCTTCTAAAATTTCAGGCTTGTGTATTCTCATTGCACCTGAAGATATTTCCAAACCTTTATACATCAGGTCAAATGCATGGCATATCTTTGGGTCCGTTGTAGGCATTGAATAGAATGCGCGAATCTCAGTTGGCCAGTCATAAATGAAGAATAGGTCTTCACCTAAAATTTCATACATCTGCTTCTCATTCTCCTTTGAGAAATCATGGCCCCATTTAATTGGGTCGCCTGCTTTCTGGAGCTTCTCAATCAATTCAGCATACGAATATCTTGGAACCTTTTTCGGAATCTTTACTTCGACGCCCAATGTTTTGAGGTCCTTTCCGTTCTTCTCTTGAACTTCTGAAAGCATTGACAATACTACAGCTTCCAATACGTCCATTGCTTCATTATGGTCAGCAAAACCAATTTCAACATCCATCTGGAAAACTTCATTAAGATGAGTTGTAGTATTATGTTTTTCTGCCCTGAAGACTGGCACTGTCATGAAAACTTTATCGAATCCACCAATTACTGCAAGCTGTTTGTATAATTGCGGTGATTGAACCAAGTATGCATTTGTCTCGAAATATTTAAGCTGAAAGACATCTGCACCACCTTCTGTTGCTGCCCCTGTGATTGCAGAGGTTTGGATTTCAGTGAAGCCTTTTGAATACAAGTAACTTCTGAAGGCATTTGCAACAGTTGACTTGATGTTGAAGATTGCAGTAGTTTGGGCACGCCTTAGGTCGATATATCGATAATCTAATTTAGTATCGAATTCAGAAGGGACTAAATCGGTTGGGTCAACAGGAAGCTGAAGCTGCACTTTGTTTAGTATTTCGCCATCAGTTGGCACCATCTCCATTCCGCCAGGAGCAATCTTGCTTTCCTTTACTTCACCTTCGAAACATACAACGTCTTCCTTGTTGAATTGCAATGCCATTAATTTGTCTGGAACGACACCTGTCTTTAAGACAATCTGCAAAAGGCCAGTCTTATCCCTTAGAATGACAAATTTGAGCTTGCCCTTATCCCTTATCTCGTGAACCCAGCCTGCGACTTTGATGCCCTTGCCAGGTTTGACATCTGAAATATAATGATTACGATACATGGAAAAGGTATTGGAACATAGGGAATAAAAGATTAAGCATACACTGTTATTGAAAGGTTATTTAGATGACATGCTTACGAATGAATGGAAAAAGGCTATCTCCAGAACAGAAACAGACTCTTACAATGCTAAGGGTGGCGATCCTCCAGAACTATCTGATAAGGATCGAAGGCCCGAGAACAGTGGATCCGAAAGGCTGGGAAGTTCTTCCGGACAAAGCAAAGGCATCTGCAATTAAAACGGATTAAGCAAAAATTTCCAGAGCGGAACATATCTTATTTTACCTTTTATGCCAAACCATTCGATTTCCTTTTCAGCCTCATACTTTTCAGTTATAACAAAAAGATTCGTGCATTTAAGTTCCTGACTTGCTTTTAGCAGTGCCCTTGTTTCCCTTTCCTTTGTCCGTGTTTCAGCCAAGTCATAGCAAACCTGAATAAGCCGGATTACTCGCAGACCTTCCCTAACAATGAAGTCAACCTCTTCCTGCTGAGCGTTTTTCCAGTAATATATTTTAACATTCTCGGAGATTTCGCGTTTTTTAAGCTCTATTGCAACTGCATTTTCATATAATTTTCCCATGTCCTCGCTGACTCTAAAGGCCTTGGCATGAATAAACCCAGTATCCGTACAGTATATCTTTTTGTTTGAAGCTAGTTGCTCTTTCACTTTAAATGAAAATCTGTCCAACCTAAAAAAGATAAACGCCTCTTCAAGATAAGAAAGGTATTTTTCAACAGTGTGAACGCTTTTGCACCCACTAACCTTGCTCAGGGAGTTATAAGAGAATTCCTTTGACACATTCGAAATAAGATAAACTGAAAGGTCTTCAATTGCCTGAGGCGACCTAAGTTTAAATCTTTTTACAATGTCTTTGTACACTATTGAAGTAAACAGAGTTGAAAGATAATCCTTGTAATCCAGTTTCTTTATCAATGGTTCGGGATACCCGCCATAAAGAAGATAATTCCTGAGTTTTTCCCGGGTTTCGTTTTCGGTCAATTCCTTGTTTTCGAACATCAGGAACTCTTTAAACGAAAAAGGAAAAATACTGACCAATTGGTGCCTTCCAGTAAGATGTGTTGCAAGTTCTTTGCTTAGTAGATGGGAGTTGCTTCCAGTAATGATGAGCTTCTGCCCTTGCCTTTGAAGCCTGTTGACGAACAGTTCCCATTTATCAAGATTCTGGACCTCATCAAGCAGGATATATTCTGGATTGTTGTAAAGAGAGAGTATGGAATCGAGTATCTCATCATAATTTTCAGTTTCGACTAATTTTTCATCGTCAAAATTTGCATACCCAAACTTGCCCAAGCTATTTAATACATGAATGCAAAAGAAGGATTTTCCTGCCCTTCTAGGGCCAATGATTACCGTAATCAAGCCGCTGGCCACATTCTTCATAATTGCATCTCGTTTAACATAGGTTTCAGCCAACCTTTTTTCCAATTCACGTTTTTGTATCAATAGTATATCCCTTATCATGAATATCACATTACATTATACTGCACAAAAGTATATAAATTTGTGCATTACATATTAAGCATGAACTTGGAGCAGGTTTGCCTTATAAAACCTTGGAAACCCTCTTTTTTGTGAAACAATCCCTTTCATAAAACCCATTTTGTGAAACACCTGATTACATGGATTGGACAAAATACGTGCTTTCGAACGAAAGTGTTGTAAAAAGAGGTTAAAAGGGAAGGTTTAAAAAGTAACTCAACAATAATAAAACACAAGGTGATTTGATTGAAACAAACAATATTTGGCAGATTAGGTGTTCAACTTGACAATAGAGCTCAATTAGCAAGAACAAGAGTAACTGTCCGCAGAATAAGAATAAGAAATGGAGGAAAGGAAGCGACTCCTATTTTGGACAGGCTTTTGAAAAAAATCGAGAGAATGCCGAACTTTGTGAGGCCCCCAAATGTTCTTGACAGAGCATTGGCCCCTTTTGCAAATGCAATTGAAATGGCACTTGGCTATCATGAAGAAATATCAAAACCTCCAGTAAAAATAAGAGTCAGCAGATTTGATTAAAAAATTAAAGCATCAGCGATTAGCTGAGCTTTATAAACTTTTCCTCACTAACAATAATCATGGGATCCGACTTAAAGGTAGGGGACGTAATGACGAAAGTAGTAGTTACATTGTCTACTGAAGACGGTATCGAATCAGTTGCAAAATTAATGAAGAAGCATAATGTTGGCTCTATCATAGTTGTTGAGGGAAACCCTAACAAAACCGCAAAGGGAATAATCACCGAAAGAGACATAATATACAAAGTGATTGCAAACAAGAAAGAGGTATATTCATTGAAAGCCAAGGACATAATGTCAAAGCCCCTTAGGGTGGTGAAACCAAATACCACGCTCGAGGAAGCGGCAACAGCTATGAAAGAGAACAGGGTAAAGCGTTTGCCTGTTGTAAATGAAAAAAACGAACTCATAGGCATACTAAGCGAAGGAGATATTATGAGAATATTTCCTTCAGTCATTGATTTGATAGAAGAAAAAGCAGCGCTTCATTAATCATGAAGCTGTGCATGGATGGCCAACCTAGCTTTAAGCGATGAGGTGTGGGTCAACAATGCACAGAATTCGATATCTAGTTTTGAGCGGTCCTAGGAGAGAAAGGGATGAAAATCAATGCAAGGGTTTTTCCGAATTCAGGAAAGTTTTCACTGAGCCTGAAGGAAAATGTCTTGCAGATAAGGTGCAAGAACGAGGCAGAGAAAGGCCTTGTCAACCGTGAGATAATCCTGAATCTTTCGAAAATGTTAGGGATGGAAGTCAGGATTCTAAGAGGCCTGAAAGGCAGGAACAAGATCCTAGAGGTAAATGGAAATGAACAATCCGTCAAATCCAAAGTTCAAGGCATTATTAGCCAAGGAACTGGATAGGATAATAGAGAGGCTGAAAAGCAAGATGATATTCGTTGAAGGTAAAAGAGACAAGGAGGCCCTTGTAAGGATGGGCTGTGACAACAGCAGAGTGCTGACCATCTCTGGAAACCTGAGGATTAGCTGTGAGAGGGCAAAACAAGAAGCGGAAGTTGTTATACTTACCGATATGGATAGAAGAGGATTCGAAATGCTCAAAAGGGCATCCGAGACATTGGAGGGATATGGAGTTAAGCCAGATACTGAAACAAGGTCAAGACTGGCCCATATCCTAAGACTCAAGTATTTCGAGGAAATGTACAGAAAGTACAAAAAGTTTATGGAAGAAAATATGAAAAATTAGGTAGTATATGGCATTGACCGAACCTTCGGTCAATATTAAAATTTAGGAGGTAAATTTTATGGCAAAAACATACATAGATACAGTAAAATACGTAGTATATTCAGATGTCGAGATCACTGGCTTGGTTGAAAAGCCAGATGTAGTAGGTGCTATATTCGGACAGACAGAGGGTCTACTCGGGGATGAATTGGACCTCAGAGACCTTCAGAAGAACGGAAGGATAGGAAGGATAGAGGTTGACCTTAACCCAAGAAACGGCAAGACTATTGGAATCATAAAAATACCAAGCAGCCTTGACATGGTTGAGACCTGTATAATCGCAGCCTCATTGGAAACAGTGGATAGAGTAGGGCCATGCGAAGCAAAGATTGCAGTCACAAGGGTTGAAGATACCAGAAATGTAAAGAGAAAGGTACTTGTGGAAAGGGCAAAGGACATATTGAAGACCTTGCTCAATACGGAAATACCTGAATCAAGGGAAATCTCAGACATCGTAAGAGACGAGGTAAAGACAGCTGAAATCACCCAATACGGGCCAGATAATCTGCCTGCCGGACCTAACCTTCAGAGATATAAGGACATAATCATTGTAGAAGGAAGGGCAGACGTGATAAACCTCCTGAAAAACGATGTGCCAAACGTGGTTGCAATACAGGGTGCAAGGGTTCCAAAATCAATTATCAAACTTTCAAAGGAAAAGGAAATCACAGTTTTCCTTGACGGAGACAGGGGCGGAGATATAATCCTGAACGAATTGCTCAGTGGTGGTGTAGATATTGAATATATCGCAAGAGCTCCAACTGGCAAGGAAGTCGAGGAACTCACAAGAAAGGAGCTCATAAAATGCCTAAGAAGCAAGGTATCTTGTGAACAAGGACAAGATTCCCGAAGCAGGCAGAACAGCCAGCAGAATGAACGCCAGAATGAAAGGGTTGAATTCGAAAGAGAATACCAAGGCGAAAAACCTGCTGAAAAATTTGAGAGAAGGGAAAGGCCTGTTGAAAAATATGAAAGACCACAAGAAAGGCAGTTTGAAAGACAGCCGGAAAGAAGGCCTGAAAGGGACACGAGAAAACCTATTATAGTTCCTCAGGCAAGCATCCAGCAAAGGACGACTGTGGAAAAGAAGATAATAATGCCCATTATCTCAAGGGAGAGTGTCCAGAGGAAAATCGTCGTGGAGCCTGAGAACGTAGAGGTGGCAAAGCCTGCAAAGAAATTCAGCAACGTGACTGAGCTTGTTGCAGAGCTTGACGAACTCAACAATACTCTCAGGGCAAGGTTCTACAACCAAAACCTTGAAACAATAAAAGAAGTGCCTGTAAGGGATGTCATAAAATCGCTTGAGGAAATCAGCAGCGTGCATGCAATTGTTTTCGATGGCATCATAACGCAGAGGCTTGTTGACCTTGCTGCAAACAAGGGCGTTACTACGTTGATCGGAATAAAGATAGGCAATGTGAACAAGAAGCCACAGAACCTGAACATAATGACCAAGACGAATTAGGTTTTTCTTTTATTTTCTTTTTATAATCCTCTAGGTTTACATTAAATGAAGAATTTCGTAAAGCCTAAGAAGTGTGAGATTACTGCTTAACGGTAAAGATACAGATCCATATAATTTACGCTGTAGGTGCGTTCGTCTGTTTCTCTAGGGCCTTCTGCGTCAACAACAGGAACGATTCTCCTGACCTTGTAAACTTCCCTAAGTGATGCCCTGAATGCATCTGTCATAGGCGTGCCTATCTCTGCCAGTTTGGTGTCATCTACATCCCCTTTGTGAAAGATTATTGTGACGCCATAGCCTGTGCTCAGCAAAGACTTCAGTGCAGGCTCATCATCAGTAATATAATCATTCGCACATTGGACAATTGTCCAGTTTATGCGCCCATCATAACCTGCAAAACCAAGCCTTGCCCCTGGTGCTTTTATTCCATCGCAATTGGCAACATTAGTTACAGAAATCTTTTCTTTGAGAAGAGCTTCTGAAACCCTAAAAGCTTCCCTTGAAACGTCGCTGTTCTGGAAATCGAGGTTGGACCTTATGCTATCCCAATAGGATAAGAGCGAGACAATTGCCAAAATGAATATCACTGAAGCAACAATCGCATCGAAACTGAAATATTGTCCTTTCATTGTCATAAGAATCAACCTAATTCTGAAGTTATGGTAAGTACATCTCCGTCATTGGAAAATGTAAGATAATTCTTGCATTTTGAAACATCAAGAATCTTAGCTACAACTGGATTATTATCCTTGTCTACCCCTTCTCTGTCATCCCAGCAATCACCTTCATAGATATAATTATATTTTGGAAGAGTGTAAATTGAACCGAATTCCGAACTCCCCATCTTCGAATCTATCCCAAGTTTGTCACCATACATTGAAATATAATATTTATTGCCAAGAACAGATTTGGAGAAACTGAATGTATATGTGAAACCTTTTCCTCCATACACGGAAAGTGTAGCTGCGTCAGCGAAAGATTGCCCGACCTCTTCCACAAGAGAATTTTCCTTAGGTGGAATCTCGCTTTCCTGCATGTAATTAACCAGGAAATAAGCTGCAACAACTACAAACAAGAACATTGCGGAATAGACAAAGAATTCGATGGCGACTTGACCGCGTGAATTTTTCATTTGACTTCCACCTCATAGTATTTTTCACCAGTAACTGGATCATCCGTCTCCTTGACTTCAAGTATGGCAACGAAAGGACCTTTAGGAAGCGTAACACCATCAGCTATTTTTGCCCTTGCAGATATGGACACCACTGCATCATAAAAACCATTAGTCACTTTAAGGCGAACCATGACATTGTCATCAGAGACGCTGATAAGCTCTGTATTTGAAGGCACATTCAAAGGGACCATCCTTTTTGCACCAGGGCCCTGAGCATACACGTCTTCTATCGAATCAGCAAGCATACCTGCAGTTGCATCAGCCTGCTGAAGCGCAGAACTTTCAAAACTGTAATTGGAAACAGTGAGCATGAGAAATAAAACTGGAAGCGAAAATGCCAGTATAACTCCAAGTGTAATAAGCACTTCTAGAGAGATTTGTCCCTTCATGGATTTCATCTGCATCCCCCTTCACAGGTCATCTGGTCCATAATGCCATAGTCAGGCAGATCCGCCTGCGTTATTGAAAACCTTCCGATATCATTTCCCTCGCATAGCCCAGGAGTCTTGCACCCTGGCATACCTTTTATCGTTCTTCCGTTTTCAAGGTTCATGAATTCCTTGTCAATCTTTCCATAAACATCAGCTGACGGATCAGAAGCATATACGGATTTTCCGAACAGGAACGTCTCCACTCCGAAGTCCGCGCTCTTTTTTGAATAGCCATCTACAAGAAGCCTTTGTAAATAAGATGGCGAATCGGAATTGTGGATAAAATATCCGCAAAGCGCGAAATCCCTGAGTTTTTCAATTCCATAAACCACAGTATTTGCTTCAAGTTTCTTCAATGGGTCTGCTTTGATATCATCCGCATTGTATTTGTTAGCAAAAAGCACGCACAACTCATTGTCAAGGCATTGAAAGTTTTCGCCATTCAGATCTGCAAGCGAAAAGTCAGGTATCACTGCAAATGAAGCATCCAACACTTCGCCGCTTATCTGAGGCTCACACGCAGCCCCATCTTCTTTTCTTGTAAGAGGATTAAATGTATCCATCTGTTGTTTGAGCTCTCCGCATCCAATATCAATCTCTTCTGGTTCATTTGTCAATACATATGCGCCGAATTCCCTGTATTCTGCATCATCCATAGACATGATTTCATCGTAAGTTCCTGCAAGCAGATACATCCTTCTCTTGTCTGCAGGGATGGTGTTTGCACGATCTGCAAAAACAACTGGCCCATAGAACCAGCTTTGGCCTTGGGTTGAAAGTCTGTCAATCGCTATTTCAGTTGGCTTTAAATCATCCATGCTGTTGTAATCCAGATTATAGTAATGAAATTTCTCTATTGTCATTGGATTGTCAAGTTTTCTTCCTTCGTTGAGTATAAGGGGATCTGCAAAACCTTCAAACGAAACAGGACGAGTTATAACATAGTTTTTCTTTATCTGAAGGGAATTTGAAAGGTCTGTGAAAACAAGATCGAATGAAAGGGTGTATTCAAGGGACTTGAAGTCCTTTTGTACTATCGGGAAATCATTGCTTACGCGATAGGTGGTAATCTCCACTCCAAGGGTCTTCAACGATTCATTCATGCTGTCTATGAACGTGTAAAGCGAAAAATTCTTTGTATCCATCTCAAGGCCATTGCCATTCGCAAAGTAAGATCCCTCTGCGCTTCCATTGACCATGAGATTCAGCATTACTTTTTCAATATAAATGTTTTCGTTATCATCTGGGCCTGCATTAACAGGATTGCCTTCACCAACATACAAATCCAACTTAAAAAGAGAATAGAATGCCATCTGGTCTACAAGCTGAGCCATGTATTCTTCGCTCACTCCTACTAAGATATAATCAACATTTGAGGCCCTGAGCTTCTCGGAGTATTGCCTCTCCAATTCATTGGTGGTTTTTACCCATATGGAAACTGAAGTGAGGACATACGCGAGTACCAGGAAAATAGTTATGACAAAGAAAAATCCTTTTTTCATATAAAACACCTAGATAAACACATCCAACCTTATGAGCTGAACCACGTATTTATTCTTGGACAGCTCATCCCAGTATTCTGAGATAACTTGATTCTCGCTACAGGCAATGTTTTTGCCTCCGTTGCAAGTCTTGTATTGATATATGTTGGCCGGAGCGCTCACGAAGTATCTAAAATCATGAACCATGGAATATTCAGAAACGCTTACGTGCCTGTCAATTTTGCCTCGTTCGTCTTTGAAAATTTCCCTCCAGTTTCCTGAGTCCTTGTCATAAATTGACAGGGAATAGCCATATTGCTTAGGAATGTAGTTACCTATAAAAGAATCGACCATGCCCTGCTGGAGCCTGCCTTCAGTCTCCTTTCTAATGACAATATAGTTCAAAAGGGATACACTGTCGCCACATTCTATTTTATCAGCGCATGGTGTTGCTGAAAGCGCCAAAAGCGCATCCTTTGCGATATAATGCGCCTGCATGAGAGTTGCATAATGCGCCGAAGGAATGCTTGAAAAGAAAATCAATGATGAAATGACAACTAGGGACAGGGTGAATGCTACAAATGCATCTAGCGAGAATATGAATCCTTTTGATTTCATCAATTAGAGTTTGTCGTGAAAGGTTTAAAAATAACATCCTAAGAAGAAGGTCCTTGGCTAATTACTCAGGAAAAGGCTGCTTTTTTAAATAAATGTCTTTTTTTTCCACCAACAGTAACATTTATAAGCACAAATTATGATAATACAATAATTTACTTTATTGGATATGGGTGATTGCATAACACAAATACAAGATTGTTGCGAGGTTTTAGGCATTCTGGGAGGTAATGGCAAAGGAATGGAAGGTACTTACCTAAGGCTAAGGAATGAAACTCTCTCCCAGGATACACAATTAGAAATGGCCGAAGTTTTGATAAGAGAGATGAATGCTTATGCAATTGTAGGTGCACTTGAAGAAATAAAAGGAATCCTAGGACTAAGTCCAGAAGCTGAAGAAAAGATTGTCATACTGGCCATAGAAAGAATAAGAAAAGAAGGGATAGAAAGCCAATTAAAAAAAATTGCCAGATCAGCAAAATCAGAAAAAGTGAGAAGAGCCGTACAATATGCACTTTTAGAAACATACAAGAGAGAGTATAACGCAGCTCATGATCCAATGCGTGCATCTCCCATATACGAAAAAATAGCTAGATTTGCCAATGCATCAGATACCTTGCCAAGGGTGAAGAAAGCTACGTACAGATTTCTTTTGGAAACCGCCAATAAAGAATCAGAAATACACCAACTGATATTGACTGAAGGTGTTCCTGAGGATATAAGACAGGAAGCCAGGGAAAGATTCATCAGACAATGCGAAAGGATGTATGATGGATACAGGCACCTGTTGCCAGAAAATCTCGGAATCCCCCAAGAAAGCATTGAATATGCGATAATTAATCATGTTGAACAAAATGATAATGGAAGGGCTGCAAACAAAAAGCCAGATAGATGTCTGAAAATATCTACTGAAAGAAGAGTGGCTCCTGAATTAAGAAATTATTATGGAACCCTGGGAGTCATACTTAACCTTGAAAACATAAAAAGCGGAGAGTTAAATCATCATTCAAAATTCTTAGCAGAAGCAAGGATCCTCAATGAATTGTTAGGATTTAACCATCAGCAGGAAGTCGTTGAATACGGCACACTTGCAGTGATAAAGGCAATGATTGAAACAAGAGAAAGGGGTCTGTTATGGCGTTGTTACAGGTCGCAAACATTAAAAGAGCTGAACAGAATTGCTGAAAATGAAAGGGCTCCGGAATCCATAAGACAAGCTGCAAGGGAAGTTAGCTGCTTCAGAACCAGAGTGAAGATATTCTTCGGTGCAACTGAAAGAATAGCTGCAAACCTAGATCAAGAAATGAAAGCAAAATATGCTGAATTCACAGCTACTGGAAAGATAAGGGCTCCGAAAAAACTGGCAACAAAACAAAAGACTGTGATTTAATTAGTTAGTCTCAAAGCAGTCCCCATAATCTGTGCCACAATCATTGCAAACCTTGTAGCCATTGACACAGCCATTATCTGTGCAACTTGATTTCGAGCCTGGAACGCAAACAGGTTTCATTTTACAATAGGACCACTTGCCATTCTCACATTGGCTGTATCCATTACAGGAATTGTAGGTGCAGTTTTGCATTGCGCCTTCTGTACAGACACTTTTCGCATCATTTAGTTTTGCAACCGGAGCCGAGGATGGATTGCCAAATCCGAAAAAATAGAACACGATGGAAAGCACAAAAAAGACAAATAAATAAGGTATTGATTTTTTTATGAGCTTCCTGACCATATCATCACCCTCTTCTTTTTGCATAGATTTTCTATCGCTGCCATATTTCTTCATTGAAACTTCAGCTCCATCTTCTGGATGTGAAATGTGTCAAGCAACGAACCCGTACTGAATAATCCTCCTTTGCCACCTCCAAGATCAATATTACATATCAAAGCTTCCTCTGGCAACCCTGCAAGCTCCTTTGCCTTGTTTATGGCATCCTGCTTTGTGCCGATTTGATCAACAAGCCCTATGTCTTTTGCCATTTTGCCTGTCACCACCCGGCCATCCAAAATGACATCAAATTTCGCCATGTTGAGCTTGGAGCCGCGATTCTTCAATATAACTGCCTTAAAATCCTCGAACGCCTCCATTGCAACCTGTTGCATTAAAGAACGTTCATCATCAGTCATCGGTCTTGAAGGAGAACCAATATCTTTCATTTCTCCAGAGGTTATGGAAGTCACATTCATCCCTATTTTTTCAAAAAGACTGCTTAGATCCGCAAAGGTTGTCACAGCACCTATGTTGCCAGTAAGGGCAGCAGGATCTGAAACAATGTATTGAAGAGGAGTAGCGATGTAATATGCACCTGAAGCAGCAACTTCCCTAAAATAGCCAACCTTTGGCTTTGAAAGATTCAAAACTGAATTATAAATTTCCCTGCTCCCAACAACAGACCCACCAGGAGAATTAATGACAAAGACGACTGCAGCCACATCATTGCGGTCATTGAGTCCGTATATCGCATTCGCAATGTCCTCTGAACCAGGAACAGATTCTACAAAAAGCGATTGCGGAGTGCTTTCTACTGTGATCTCGCGGTTTATGTTGACTATTGCAACGCAACCCTTCTTCCCAAGGTGAAAACCATCTGAAAAAACAAACATCAAGCCTATTAGAACTATGAAACCAAGGGCCAGCATAAGAACAGTCCCATAGATAGTATTATTCCTATTCGATGATTTTTCATTACGCATGTTAAAAAGTTTGCGGAAGTAAATTTAAAAACTAATTGCTTCTTAATTAAGTTAACATTCATCAATTAAGGGTGACCACATGGGACTTTTAGACAAATTTTTTGGAAAAGAGGCAGAAGGAGAATTACCGGATCTTGAAGAAGTCATGGATGCAGACGGCGACGTCGTAAATCCACCAGCAGATTTCTATGTAAAGAGAATAGAATTAAGAAACGAAGGGGATGCTGACCTTACAGTATCAGAGTTGTCAAGCAAAAATATAATCATCCTTAACTTGGTTCATCTGTCAAAGCAACCAAACAGATTGAAGACAATCATCTCCAAATTGAAGACATACTCTACAAAAATAAACGGCGACATAGCTCTCTTGGCACAGGATACGGTAATATTAACACCTGCAAATGTTAAGATCATCAAGACAAAGCCAAAGATCAGACATTAATCTTTTTTTTCTATTCTTAATCTTATTATCTTATTTTAATTATTCAGCACTAGCAGTAAAATCCACTTTTTCTCCTTTCAATCTAACCAGTATCTCACCAAAGAGCTCATCCTGTATCAAATCGATCTTCTCCTTTTGAGTCAAATGGAGCAGTGAAAGCAGGGAATAAATGACTTCGAGATTCTTCTTTCCATCCACCATCTTGGAAAACAAGGCAAAGCCTTCTGAATCCACATTCTCTTTGACAGATTCCAGAATCTCTTCCATCTTCTTTTCTATATCGAACTTGTTTATATTCAAATCAACAAAATCAATTATGCCACCCTTGTGGTGCACTACCCTTTCAGTAGTATCATATTTCATAGCCTTCTCTATTTCCAGCATCAGCTCCTCCATCGTAATTTGCCTTCTTGGAGGTATTCTTGAAGAGAGCATTAGTTCTGGAATACTAGAACTTTCAGAATCATAATCAAGTGGCTCACCCATAGCCTCAACAGGAAGAACATCATCTTGAAAGCGGATATGTTCGCTTTTGTACCTCAGAAGAATAGAGGCTGCTAGGATAAGGTTCGCTGGAAGAAAAAAATCAAGGCTCTTCATCTCTTTTATTTTCTTTATGAAACTGTCTGAAACAACAACCAAATCTATGTTCCATGGGTCCAGCTCTTTTGACGCAATAAGTTCAAGCAAAACCACTTTCCAGGTAGGCTTTTCAACCATTTTTTCAAGACTGAATGACATCGCCAGGATCGCCTTACCAATTATACACGTAGTTATTTATTAAGTTATTCTTCCATATTACTTCAGATTGAAAAATCGCATAAAATGCTTGGAGATGTTGTTATGAAAGAAGCCAATATCGTAGATTTAAATGAACCCCTTTCAAGGGTTACGGATGACATGCTAAGAGAAGGAACTGCAACAATAGTCACCAAAGAAGGCAGATATTATGGAATAATTGATGATCGAAACCTAAGAACAGGCATAACTGATCCAAGCAAAACAAAATGCAGCTCCGTCTGCATAAAGGCGCCCCATATAAGCGAAAACGCATCAATGCTTGAAAAGCTGAATGCGTTCCTTGCAGGGCATTTCAAGGCGATTCCAATATTAGATGCAAGAGAAAAACCAAAAGGAATAACAACAAGAACAGATTTGGTTGAAGAGCTCATGAAAGCAAGGTTAGTTCCAAAAGTCAGTGTCAAAGAAATTATGAATTCTCCGGTTTACTCCATTGACTACAAAGAAAGTATAGGAGCTGTAAAAAGAGTAATGAAAGAGAATAAAACGCACAAGGTTCTGATAACAAAGGATGGTTACCCGCATGGAATAGTATCAACATTTGATCTTTCAGTAGAATCGCTTACTGCTAAGGAAAGGGATTCAGGCGAGATGTTTTCCGAGATAGAAAAGAGGGATTCTGAACCTCTTTCCCATATCCTCCGAGATGTGGTGGCAACCATAGAGGACAGTGCCATGCTTGAAGATGCTGCAAGGAAAATGGTCGAGAGGACTGTTTCCTCCATGATTGTGCTCAAAGCCAAAAAAGCAGTCGGAGTCATAAGCGCAACAGACATATTCAAGAGGATATCCAGCGACTCTAAAGATAAGATTGAAATAGAGGTCAGCGGGCTTGACGAAGAACAGAAACAATACTATGAAATGATAAAGGAAAGGCTGGAGCATACGATAGAGAAATTCAGGACTTCGATAAAAATTGGCAGGATCAGTCTCCATGTGAAAAAAGGAAAATCAGTTTATGAGGCAAAGCTGCACATAGAAGCAAATGGAAAGACAACAGTCGTGTCTGCTGAAGATTACAGCTTTGGTGATGCAATTAAAAAGATTATAGATGAAGTAAATATAGTACTTAGTAAGAAAAGGTAGGAATGTAATATGGCAAGAAAAGGGCAAGTTAGCACAGAGCTTATAATAATAATCGCTGCGATAATGGTTATATTCATACCAATAATAGTTACGGTCTATATGAAAGCCAGTGATACAGAAGAAACTTTGCTGGCCAATCAGGCTCAACTTGCAGCATCAAGGATTGCAAACATGGTCAACAGCGTCGGAAACCTTGGCGAGGGCTCATCTGCAGACCTAGAGATTTATCTTCCAAAGAACGCAGAAAGCATCACCTTCATCAACATAGGAAAAGGATCAGAAATAACTATCAAGTTAATGACCAGAGAGGGTGAAAGCGACATTTCTGAAACTGCAAAATACCCAATCAAAATCGAGGATCAAACTTCTTTTGAGAATATCGGCAACGGAAAGATAAACATGGAGATAAAATCAGAAAGTATAGGAGTAGTCATAAGAAGGAAAAGCTAAAAATAGAAAACTCATTTTATATTGGAAGCATCGCAAGTCCAAGGAAAACATATTTAGCCAGGAACATCCTTACCTTACGGACGAATCCATTTCTTGAGTTTATAACGTCCAGCAATCTCTTGAAAGCTTCTTTTTCAGCAAGAGCCATCTTGCTTTCAGTGACTTTCTTGTGCTCCTTGCCATCTATAATTGTAACTTCTTCCTGCTTGCCTATCTGCTTCTTCGCCTGAGCATACCATGGAGGCAAAGAAGACTTTTTCTTCTGGACGGCCCTGACAAAATCATACCTGGTTATTGGTCTCTGCTGAACGTCCTGCTTGGCTTTTTCTTCAGCCTGCTTGGGATCCATTCCCTGTGCAATATACTGCTTTGTTTTCTTGTCAATGGCATGGAAGGCTTCTCTCCATGGGTAACCAGCAGCTTCTTCAACAACTGCCTTGAGATCAGCGGACGCATAACCTTCAGTGGCATATGCAAGCCTGCGGAAGGGTATTCCTTTCACTATAGGTCTTTTCCTTGAATGCAATTTGAGTATTTCAAACCTTGAAGTGAGATCTGGCTCAGGAACGTAAATCGTTTTTGAAAAACGGCCGCTTCGTCTGAGGGCAGGATCAACATCCCATGGGGCATTTGTTGCTGCAATGATAAGAACATTGTCATTGTGCGCCTCAACACCATCCATCTCATAAAGCATCTGATTGACGGCCATCTTCATGTACTGCTGGCCTTCCTGCGCATCCCTTCTTCCCCCAATAGCATCCACTTCGTCAAAGAAAAGCATACATGGGACATTCTTTCTTCCAAGCTCAAAAACCTTGTGGATGTTCTTTTCAGTATTACCTACATACATGTCAAGTAAATCAGAAAGCTTTGCATTTATGAATCCAGCCTTGCATTCGCCTGCAGCAGCCTTTGTGATGAAAGTTTTACCGCAACCCGGAGGCCCGTACATCAGTATTCCGCCTCCTCCAAGCTTACCATATTTCCTAGCAAGCTCAGGATTAGCCAAAGGATAAACAACTGCTTCCCTGATCTCATTTTTCATCTCTTCCATACCTGCAACATCATTGAAAGTCATGTTAGGCTTCTCGAGCATCTTTATGTCTCCTGCCCCTGCCTTGGAATCGCCGGTCGTGGTAGATTTACCCTCCTGAGACATCTTTGACTTCACAGATTCAAGATGAGCCTTTGCTTCTGAAAGATCAGGATTCAATGCCAATGCCTTTTCATAATCCTTTACTGCAGACTCCAGATCGCCTGCATATTCATATGCCAGTCCCCTCAGGTGATATGCTTCTGCAAAATCATCCTTCATGCTTATTACTTTAGTAAAGTCCTCTATCGCCCGTTCATATTCCTCGATCGAAGCATATGAAAGGCCCCTATTATAGAAGGCCTTGAGATAATCTGGATTCAATGAAATTGCCTTATCATAGTCCTTTATCGCATTCTGATAGTCCTGATTCCTGTAGTATGCATCTCCCCGGTTATTGTATATAATAGGATTCTGGGGGTCAAGCTCGGCGGATTTCATGTAGTCCTGGATGGACTTGTCGAAATTCTTGAGCTGGTATGCGCTCAATGCCCTATTGAAATATGCCTCGGAAAAAACAGGATTCAGAAGTATTGCCATATTATAGTTTTCAATTGCCTTCTCGTAATCCCCCTTCTCGTAGTGGTCGTTTCCAAGTTTATAATACGTCTTTGCGTCTATGGGATTCGGTTTTCTATAGTCGACCATCAAGCTCACTCGTGATTAAAGGTAAATATTATCTGATTTTTATATTCTATTTAGGTAAAAAGGTTTAAATTGCTTTATTTCGGAATTGCACGTGTTTTTTCCAATGAATTCTCGGAAATATAAACCTTTACCGTATTCGCAGCAACGTTGAAGAAAGACATTATCCCAAATGCAAGCGCCAGAACAAGAAGCTCGCGGTCGGATGAGAGAAAGTAAAGAAGCAAAATCAATGCTGGAATCGCGAACTGCATTCCTGCCCAATTCACAAAATCATTGCTTATCTTTTCCAGTTTCTTCTTATTTTCATATTTCACAGTCAAGACATCGAATGCAGCTGTGATCATGATTAGTGAAACACCTGTGAACATTAATTCAGGTGAGCCAAGCGCGCCTAGAAAAACCAGCAAAGTTCCGATTGCTGAAACTATTGCACCCAAAAACCTCAGGATAGTTATCAGAATCATTTGTCAACTGCCTCGAATATCCTAAGAAGCTGGTTGTATTTCGCAGTCCTTTCGCCCCTTGCACAGGATCCTGTTTTTATATATTCTGAATTTATCCCAACTGAAAAATCAGCGATGAACGCATCTTCTGTCTCACCGGATCTATGGCTCACTACAATAGTCCACTTATTGTCCCTGCACATCTCAGCCGCATGCAATGCTTCTGTGACAGTGCCTATCTGATTCAATTTGAGAAGAAGAGAATTGCAGGATTTCTTTTCAATTCCCTCCTTGATCCTTTTTGGATTTGTTACTAGAAGATCATCGCCAACAACCTGCGCCTTCTTCCCAAGCTTTTTTGTAAGTATGGCAAAACTATCAAAATCATTCTCATCGAACGGGTCTTCTATGCTTACAATAGGGTATTTTTTCACTAATTCAAGATAATACTCCAAAAGATAATCGGAGGACTGCTCCTTGCCATCCAGCAGATAGGTTTTTCTCACTCCATCATAGAAAGAGCTTGCTGCTGAATCTAAACAGAGAGTTGTTTCGTTTTTGTAGCCCGATTCTTCAACTGCATCCATTATTGCGATTAAGGCCTCCTCGCACGATTCAAGCTGTGGTGCATAACCGCCTTCATCCCCAACGTTTTTAGAACTCGGGCCATATTTTTTCACCAATTGCTTTCCCAGAATATGATAAATCTCGCTTGCCATCCTAAGGGTTTCCTTGTAATTTTTTCCTTTTGGCATTATCATGAATTCCTGGATCGAAAGTTTTCCGCCGGCGTGCTTTCCTCCATTGAGGACATTGAACATCGGCTGAGGTATCCTCTTGCCTCCGAAATGCTGCCACACCGTCTTTCCTTCTTCGCAGGCATGCGCCCTTGCAAATGCCATGGAAGTTGCAACAATTGCATTGCCTCCAAGATTCGATTTGTTGAACGTACCGTCAAGTTTAAGCATGAAATTATCAAAATCTTCCTGTTCTTCGAAGTCCTTGCCTTTTGCTTCCTTTGCAATTGTTATATTGACATTATCAACTGCCCTTTGGACGCCTTTGCCAAGATATCTTTTGCTTATATCCCTCAGTTCAACAGCCTCATATGCACCAGTTGATGCGCCTGATGGAGCAACGCCCCTTCCGAATCCTTTGTCAGTTGTCAGATCCACTTCAACAGTAGGATTGCCTCTTGAATCCAGGATTTCCCTTGCAAAGATCGATTTGATTTTCATAAATAGTCCCTTTTGCATATTCGCAATCAAGGTTTAAAAACGGTGCATGACAGATGATGATTGATATTCATGAAACTAAGCATTGACAACAAAACAAAATCAGTGAAATTTTCAGGCACTGTATCTAACATTCTAAAGAAAGAGAAGATCAGAAGGGAAGAGGTAATAATAAAGGTCAATGGAAAGCTAGTTCCTGAGACAGCGAAAGTAACAGACAGGGACAAGGTCGAGATAATTACCGTAGTTTTTGGCGGGTAGATACGAATATAAACCTATTTCTACATCTATTAACACATGTATAAACAAGTGGAGCGGAAGACTCTCAATACAGGCCAGCTAGTTTTGACTCCGCGTGACTTTAGACAAATAGAAAGAAAGCTAGGCAACTGGAAAAGAAAGGAAATTGAACATGGCTCATTTGAAACCGCAATAAAGAGATTCGAGCTCTCAACTGAAATTGAACCACGTGCAACATTAAGCGCAATAGGCTGCTTGGAAGGCGAACAAGGCTACCTAATGTATAGGTTTTCCAGAAACATTGGAAGTGATGAATTGCGCATGTATGCAGAATTATTGGCAACTGCATTCTCTGAAAGACATCATTCGCGAAGCAATGGATTATATGTTGCAACTATCCAGCCAAGTATCGAACTGAGTGCAGTCATTGGGCATGCCAAAAGGCTTGCTGAACATCTTGAAAGCAATTATCACCTTAGGATGATAAAGGATATTACTGAAGTTGCAAGAGCACGCCAAGGAACAGGTGGCAGCAAGATGCTCGAAGAAGAATCTGCAAAGGCACTTATAATCCTGATACGCGCAAACCCTATTGTCCAGACTTTGATTGAAGTGATAGCACTCAAAGAAACACAAAGGCAATTGGATCTCAAGCCCATTTATTGAATCCAAATAGCATTTAATTATTACCATAATCATTACTAACCATGGAAAAATGCTCGAAATGCGGCCGTGAGGCTATAATTTATCTTTCCTATGGTGGACTGCACCTTTGCAAAAACCATTTCTGCGCAATGTTCGAGAAACGATTCTTCCAGACTGTTGGCGAAACTTCAAAAATAACAAAAGGAGAACGAATTGCAGTTGGAGTGTCTGGCGGAAAGGATTCTTCTGTGATGCTTTATTTATTGCACAAACTGCAAAAGAAACTGCCTTTTGAGCTCGTAGCAATAACGATTGATGAAGGAATCAAAGGCTATCGTGCAAGCAGCCTGAAGATTGCGGAAAAGCTTTGTAAGAAATTGAAAATCGAGCACCGAGTTGTTTCGTTCAAAGAAGTGACTGGAAAGACGCTTGATGAGATAATGAAGGAAAAGAAAACAATACCCTGCAGCTATTGCGGAGTTTCAAGACGCTATTTGTTAAACAAAGCTGCGCGCGAGATGCGTGCTGACAAGCTGGCAATTGGCCATAACCTAGACGATGCTGCACAGACAACCTTAATGAATATAATGCGAAACGAGCCTACGAGGCTTGCAAGATACCTCCATCCAATAGAAGAAGATAAAAAATTCATCCCGAGAATAAAACCCCTGATCCGAACCCCGGAAAAGGAAGTTGCGATCTACGGACTGCTGAAAGGCCTTGAGATACATGGCCAGGAATGCCCTTATGCAGTTCATGCATTCAGGCAGGAAATCCGCCACAAATTAAATGAAATAGAAGAAAAATACCCTGGAACCAAGTTCAAGATATTAAACAGTTTCATGACATTGCAGAACAAACTACGCCAGAATGTTCAGAAAGGAGATATAAAAGGATGTGAAACCTGCGGCGAGCCAACTTCTCATAAAATGTGCAAGTTCTGCGAGATGATTGGAAAAAAAAGAGATTAATCTGCAAGAACCGAAAGAGAAAGAGATATCTGGGCATCCCTTGCTGAAGGATCAAACATGAATTTGTTCAAAGTTAGCGAAAAGACGTATTCGCCAAGATGTGTTATAGACCTGCCACATTCGATACTACAATCTTCAAACAGCCAAGACGAATCTGGGCGCAGAATTGAGATTGAAACAGATGACGTCCCAATGCTGGAGATGTGGATGAAAAGAGGTGTTCCGCTAAAGTTAAGTGCAATTGTTCCGCCCAATCGGGCAGGACTCAAATCAATCTTCTTTGTAGGTGCACGTATTCCATTTGTAGAAAGAGAGCCTTGGTGAATGCTGTTTTGATCTCGAGCCCACCTGTTTGAGTAGTTACAGCCACTTTCTACAGGAAACCTGGCAAAGCTTCTTATCCGCCTATTTGGAACAGAAGTGCTTTCCAAAAACCTGCAACGTACTGGCATAGATTTAGGTTTCTTAATAAGTCGATCACGGACTCTTTGCAAATATGATTTTAAACCGGACATGAAGATCTTAGATCATTCTGCATGGAAGGATTTAAATATGTTAAATTGTGTGGTTATGCGTAAAATAATCCCAAGATAGCGAATGTCTTTTTAAACAATAAGTCAGAAACAGGTTCATGGAACTCATATTCCTTGGAACTGGAGGAGGCAGAGTCAATCTCCTTAAGCAAATCCGTTCGACAGGCGGCCAGTGGCTCAGAACCAATGACTTGAACATAATGATAGACCCCGGCCCTGGTTCGATACTGCAATGCAAAAAATACAGCCTTGACCCTTTGAAACTGGATGCGATAATAGTTACTCATTACCATATAGATCATTGCAACGAGTCCAGTCTCATGGTAGAGGGGATGACAAGTTACGCACTCAAGAAGAAAGGGATTTTTATAGGGAGCAGATACGTTGTCGAAGGGGATGCAAAAGGCGATACTGGAATTACAAGATATCATCTTGGAAAGATAGGAACAGTTTACACTGCAAAATACGGAGAAAGGAAAAAATTCAAGACCAAAAATTCGGAATTCGAGATAGAAATAATAAAATCAAGGCATGATGAGCCAACTGGGTTCGGCTTCAAGCTGAGTGCAGAAGGAAAAACAATGGGCATTATAAGCGATACTGAATATTTTGAAGAACTAGGCGAGCTTTACAAAGGCTGCGATACTCTTTTCGTAAGCTGCCTGAAGCCGAAGAAAGACCAGATTCCTGACCATTTGAAAACTGATGACGTAATAGCCATCGCAAGAAAGGCAATGCCTAAAAAAATAATTATATATCATTTAGGAATGAAAATGCTAAGTGCAGGGCCTGAGAAAGAGGCAAAAAAGATAGAAGATGCAACAGGTATAAAATGCATGGCTGCAAAAGATGGCATGAAGGTTGATATTATATGAGAGACACATATTACTTAAATGAGGAATACATGAAGGGCGTGGATATGCGCATATTGCTAAAGGTCATGCTAGAATATCTTGCAAAGAAAGCCACTCAACTTCAGACAGAATTCCAAATAACTTCGCGAAGAAGAGAAATAACAAAGGAAGAAGTAAAGAAACTGGTCAGCATATATATAGATTCCAAGATTCCTGACTTGGCTTTGTACGATGAAAAGGGAGCCTTGTTTGAGTCGTACGGATATGGAAAGAAGTTTATGGTACACTTGACAAAAGAAGAATTTGTAGAGTTCCAGAAAGTGCTTGAAAAGAATAGGTTACCGGAAAAGATATTTTTCAATGAAAACGATGCTGAGGTTTTGAGAAAAAGGGCTTTTGGCCTTATAACCACTGAAAAAATAAATAAAAAATAATCACTGCCCAAAGAATTCATCTGGCAATGGTGGTGGAACATTGTTTGCCGGAACCACTGAATCGTTAACAGGTGGCTGGACAATTGTAGTATTGGTCTGATTTACATGTACCGGAGTTGCTGGTCCAAACATGCCCTGATTAACTGCAATATATGCAGCCCCAAGAATAATCAGAAAAACAATGATTGCAACCACAAACCACATTCCGGTCTTTGAATTCTTCTGAACCTCAACAGTTTCAGGCTCTTCCAAATCTTTTGTTTTCCTTGATTGCAGAATTTTTTCCTTTGCCTTCTCAATTTTCTCTTTTTTCTCTGCTTCATAATCTTCGGATTCTTCTTTGAAATCCTCTGCTAATTCGTCGAGTTTATCATCATCTGTCATTTTTCATCCCTCCAGTTTGCAGTCTGCACCAACCTTGACAAAATATCCTTTTCCTGGAACTGAATTCTGCGCAAGTATGTATGTATTTTGCAGAGTATCATATGTCCAAGGCCCATGAGCTACATTGCATAGCAAAAGAAGGTCATCAAGCTTCTGTTGGACAAATGAAGATGGAATCTGGTTCCAACCCTTCTTTAATTGCAATCCATTTATGTTAAGTCCTTCTCCTTCAAAAGTCATCTGGCACTTGCTACTGACATAACCCCAATAACTTTTTCCAGAAAGCATCGAATCAACTTGGACATATTTGCTCAGTGAATTATCATAGGTCCACAAGTCCATCTGGCCACAGCTTGAAACAGACTTTGTTGTCTTGTCAAGAGGCACTGAAAACAGATTCCAGCCTTTCTCGAATGTGACATTTATCTGCTTCTTGCCGATACTGCATACGCCATCATTACAAACTCCATCATTAGGACACTGGACGACTGTGCTTTTTGCAGTGTTAAGGGGATCGCAATAATATTTTCTCACTGACACTGCATCCACGCAGGCATCCCTGACTGTAGATGTATCAATGAATGCCCCATTTAGATCCTTCACGCCATAAGTTGTGACCCCTTTTTTATAAAGGTCCATTCCGCTGTCAGTATCCTCGCAAGTGCTTACTAATAACCCTTGGCCATTTACAGAAAACTGGAACACTCCCATATCATTTGCATTGTCAACTCGGCACATCCTCATGGCAATGTTATCGCCGTTGATTGATGTTGTGTATATCCCATCTTTCGGGCATTCGGTTATAGTGTCCTTAAGTACGCCATTCTGATATATCTTTATCTTGGCTTTATTGCAATCCACACCTGGGAGAATAGTACTGAACAAGAATGAATAGTCGCCAACATTCAGCGGATCCCCAACACCAAGTTCATTGCCCTGGCAATAGGAAATCTTGTTCGGATCAACTACGCATATGCCATTGTCGCATTTTTCATCGTCATCGCAATCATTGTTGTTCTGACATTGGACTGCACCTGGAAGAACGCACTGGTTGTTCTGGCAGACCTGGCCATTTTCTGGGCAGTCAGAATCTATCTGGCATTGCAATTGATGATCAATACAGCGCCCCTCTTGATCGCAGAAAAATCCCTCAGCACAGTTGCTACTGTCCCTGCACAACATACTACAAAATCCATCTCCATGGCATACTGTAATTCCGCTGCAGGCACTATCGTCAACGCATGCCACAACACCTCTTGCTTCGCACTTGCCATTGAGACATACCCTGAAATTCATTTGGCAGTCCCTGGTGACCTGGCATTCAACCTCAGCAGCCTGCACACATGCACCATCACTGCAAAGAGTACCTACAGGACATACAGTTGTCTTATCTTTTATAGAATTACCATCGCAATATTTCTCAGTGACACTGTTTCCTGAACAGACGTCCGGATGGAAGAAAGTCAGGTAATAGCCAGTGCCTGAGTCATATCGGAATTTCGTATTTCCATTTACTGCAGTATTTAGTTGATTAAGAGAAGGACCGCTGCATGTTGGAGAGACTTTCTTCGAAACAAGCTTGAATTCAAAACTATTTGCTGCTCTCTGGCAGGAAAAGGCACTGACAAAGTACATGTCACGGGAAAACTGCCAAAAAGAGAATGGCCGCATACCCCTCTCGACACACAAGTTAAATGAATTTAAATGAACTGCCTCATCATTCTGATTGGTAGTTGCAAGATAATTGGTTCCTGAAGTCATTGTCAATGGAACATATCCTCCTGCGCATTTTACATCAGCCGCTTTGAATGCACCTGCATTGAACTTGAAAAAGACATTTTCCTGGGAAGCCTGCTCGAATGCACTATTGAATCCCCTCCACGCCCCTCCACAAACAGTTGAAGGCAAAACACATGCACCCTCACTGCAAACCAGTGCTTCAGGACAATTTAATTCCACAATTTTTGGGTTGTACATATTAGTACAACTCACTTCCCTAATGGTTGTAGCTCCAGTACACATATCAAACGCAGAATCGCTGGTTTCAAGCGTTGCAAATAAACGGCTTTTAGTAACGCCAAGGTCCTCAGGCAACCCCTGGTTTCCACAAAATTCACCAACGGCGCAGCCAGGAAAATGTTCAGAGTACTCAAATGTATAAGAATCTGCAGTCACAGTATTCTTTACTAAAAGATTTGGTTCGACAAGTTCCGTACATTTATGGACAAATGGCGCAATCAAAGTGAAATCAATTTCCTTCGCAGGAAACACTGAGAGACGATCGATTGTTACTATCCCAGACCCTGCTTCTTCCGGAAATGGAAGGGCACCTGTGCTTGGCAACCTAAATTCAATGTCCTGGCCAGGAACCAAAGTCACTGAAGAATAAAGAGATGTGACTCCTCCCTGCGCATGATAAATTTTTACATCAACAGATGTAGCAAGCTGAATGCCCCCTGGACCTAGCTTACTGTTTATATGGTCAAACACTAGGAAATCATATTCACCGATTTTTATTGCCTCTTTTTCGGCATACCCCACTATAGATTCTGAAAGATCAACCCGAATAAGGGCCGAATTCACCAAGCTTCCAAGCAAAAGCAGAAATAACAAGTATTTTTTCATAAAAAGATATCTAGGAAGATTCTTTTAAATGTTCCCATATAATTAGGTAAAAAAGATTGTGGTGTAAAGGGATAATATGCTCGGAAAATATGATAAGGAAACAGAGAAAAAATGGCAAAAATACTGGAATGACAATAAAATACACCAGTTCAACCTGGATGCAAAAGGCAAGATATATTCCATAGACACACCTCCGCCATTCACAAGTGGAGAATTACACATGGGCCATGTGCTAAGCTATTCCTATTTCGACTTCGTTGCACGCTACAAAAGGATGCACGGGTTCAATGTGTATTACCCCCAAGGATGGGACACTCAAGGTTTTCCAACTGAAACAAAGGTAGAAAAGAAGTACGGCAGACTTCCATCAAAAGAATTCAGGGAAAGATGCGTCGAGTGGACGCATGAAATGATTGCAAAGATGAAAGAGCAGATGAATGACATGGGATGGTCTCCAGACTGGAGATATGAATACAAAACAATGGATCCTGAATACCACAAGAAAGTGCAGCTTTCACTAATACAGATGTATAAGGACAAATTAGTATATAGGAATGAATATCCTGTTTACTGGTGCACGAAATGCATGTCTGCAATTGCAAAGGCAGAGCTTGACGATGTTGAGAGGGACGGGATGCTCAATCACATAAAATTCACAGGCCCAAAAGGCGAGGACTTGTTGATTGCAACTACAAGGCCGGAGTTAATGAATGCGTGCGTTGCACTGCTTTACAACCCTGAAGACAAGAGGTATGTCCACCTTAAGGGGAAAAAGGCAAAGACTGCCCTTGGAAAGGAAGTTCCAATTCTTGAAGACAAGGATGTTGAAAAGGAGTTTGGCACTGGATTGCTCATGGTCTGCACATTCGGAGACAAAATGGATGTTGTCTGGATGCATAGGCACCATTTGCCAATAGTGAATGCAATAGGCCATAATGGAAAAATGATAAACAGCGGAGAATTTGATGGCATTAAAACAGAGGAAGCAAAGAAGAAGACTATTGAAAAACTAAAGGCTGAAGGCAAGATAACCAAACAAGAGCCTTTGAAACAAACTGTGAAAGTGCATGACCGATGCAGAACTGCAATTGAACTCTTAACTTCAATGCAATGGTTCGCAGATATAAGGACAACTGGCAAAAAGATAAAGGAACTGGCGCACCAGATAGAATGGGTGCCAAATTTCGGCATAAACTATCTGATCGACTGGGTAGAAGGGGCAGAATGGGACTGGGTCATTTCACGACAGAGAGTATTCGGAACACCGCTTCCATTCTACTATTGTGAAAAATGCACCAAGACAGAGCCTGCAGAAGAATTGCCATTCTATCCAGAGAAGGCAAAGGAAATGAAATGTTGCTGCGGGGAAGTCATGAAAGCAGAAACAAGCACCTGCGATTGTTGGGTTGATTCATCCATAACTCCTTTGGTGATTTCAGGATGGCCTGACAACAAAAAGATGTTTGACAAAGTTTATCCTGTTTCTCTCAGGCCCCAGGGTGTGGAGATTGTGAGGACATGGGCATTCTATACAATTTACAGAAGCGGATTCCTTACTGGAAAAGCGCCTTTCAAGAAGATATTATTGAACGGGAATGTGCTTGCGCCTGACGGCAAGAAGATGAGCAAAAGCCTTGGGAACATAATTTCACCAGCAACTCTTCAGTTCGAATATCCAGTGGATGCCATAAGGCAATGGGCAGCAATGAGCGGAGCAATGGCAAAGGACAGGCCGTTCAGCTACGAAGACATAAGATATGCAAAATCCTTCTTGAACAAGGTATGGAACGCAGCAAAATTCGTTGAGAGTTCAACGTCTGACTTTGATGGAAAGAAAGTGCATTTGAAAAGAAAGGTGGATATTTGGATAATAAGCAGGATGAACCAGGCAATAAAGGAAGTGACTGAGGCAATGGAAAAATTCGAATTCCATCTGGCTGCAAGTGCAATACAGAAATTCTTCTGGAACGAATTCTGCGACCATTATCTCGAATACATCAAGTATAGGACATATAATAACATTGACAAACAGGAAGCGCAGTATTGCCTCAGATACGTTCTTGAAAACACAGTGAAGATACTTGCTCCGATATCTCCGCACATCTGCGAAGAAATTTATAGCGAATTGTTTGAGAAGAAAAGCCTGCAGACGATCCGATGGCCAGAATACGGAGAAATAAATTCAGAAGTCATCGGGCAAGTCGAAAGGTTGAAGGAAGCTGTTTCATTCGTAAGGCAATATAAATCAAAGAAACAACTGAGCCAGGCATCTGAATTGAACGAAGTTACTGTTGCTGACCTTGATAATGAACTGATTGAAGAACTGAAGGCAATAAGCAAAGTAAATAAAGTGAAGAAAGGAAGCGAACTAAAAGCCTGATGACCTAAACAGACCAGAAGAAAATAAGAAAAAGATTAGATGTTGAAGTTCAGATCAGGTGCATTCTCTGCTCCTTGCTGTGCTTCGAACATCATTCTCTTCTGGAAACCGAATATACCTGCCATGAAGTTTCCCGGGAAGGTCAAAACAGCCACATTGTATTCTTTTATTGCCTCATTGTAGCGATTTCTCTCGACCCTTATCCTGTTTTCCTGGCCTTCATAGATAGTTCGGAAGTCTGCAAATGCCTGCGCAAACTGCACATTAGGATAGTTTTCCGTAATTGACAGTGCATTCAACTTGAGAAAAACATTGTCCAGCTGTTGCGCTGCGGCAACCTGTCCGTCAACAGTCTTCGCATTCATGTAATTAGTTCTCGCATTCGCGATTCCATCCAATATATCTTTCTCAGCCTTTGTTTGAGCAGTTACGGACTGTACGATTCTCGGTATAAGATCGAATCTTTCCTGATAAACAGTCTGAACATATGCCCACCTATTGTCAGCCTCAGTATTGAGCTTTATGAAATTATTATAGACGCTGACCAACGCTATAGAAAGTACCAATATGATTACCAGCAGGACTGCAACGACTATAATCGTGCCTGCTCCTCCTAATTTAGTATCTGCCATTGAATCATCCTCACATAGATATTATAATCATTATTTAAAAATCCTACCATCTGCCTGATGCTCCGCCGCCGCCTGATCTTCCACCGCCAAAACTTGAGCCGCCTGATGACCAGCCTCTGCCTCCACGACTGCCCTTGCCTTTGAAAACGAGGAACAGCACGAATAAGAGAAGTAAAACAAAAAGTATGATAGTCAGCAACGCAAAATCATAAAACCAAATCAATGCACCAACTGCAAGCGCAGCAAAAATCAGGAGTAAATCTTTTTTAGTGGAATGAAGAATTACCATCCGCCTGATGACCCTCCACCGCCGGAGAATCCGCCTCCGAAACTGTGGCCCCCTCCTGAGGAATGTCCTCTGCCAGAAGACCAGCCACCCCCTCCGTGACTATAGCCTCCGCCCTTGCCATACTTCATGGTGATTACAAAGATGATAATTATGAAAAGGAAAATGCCAAGGAATACTGCAAGGAAGCACATGAAGTCCTCGTCATCTTTCTTTACAGTTGGAGTATAACCTTTTTTTTGTATGGTTTCGATAATTTTATCAACTCCATTCATGACACCTTCATCATACCTACCCTCCTTGAAATAAGGGGTTATTTCATTATCAATTATCTTTTTTGCAATTGTATCTGGAATAGTGCCTTCAAGCCCATAACCTACTTCTAGCCTAAGCTTTTTGTCATTCATGGCAATCAAAAGAAGGATACCATTATCCTCGCCTTTCTTCCCTATCTTCCACTCGTGGAAGAGTTCTGCTGCATAGATATTTATGTCGGCAGGAATTTTCGGATCATTTGGATCCGCCAGCTGAGGCAAAATGACAACTGCAATCTCAACAGAAGAATTTCTTTCGAAGTCGGAGATCTTCTGCTCTAATCCAGCCTTGTATTGAGGGGAAAGAACGTTTGCATAATCATTCACATATCCATAATATTGAGGATAAGGAGCAAACAGTAGCGCAATTACCACAAGGAATAAAAGGAGTTTTTTCATAGAGAGTAACTTCGAAAAATAGATTTATAAAACTAATGAGTCATAATTTTGTTTCTACGCCCCTGTAGTGTAGAGTTTTGAGTACTTTTAGAGATACTCAAAGCACACAGTGGTTAGCATAGGAGACTGTCAGAAACTTTTTGGAAAACGTTTCATCAAACAACTCTTTCCAAGGTTTACAGTCCTCTTCCGACTCGGGTTCGAAGCCGCTTTTTCGGGATGCCTAAAAACCGGCACCAAAAAACGAAGCGAAATCCCCGACGGGGGCGTATGTTCTTTTTCTAAGTACCTAGAGCTGCAGCGAAAGCCTTACCGGTCCAAACTCAAGATTCTTGTTTGCGTAAAGTGTTGCTGGAATTTCCAACGTATAAACAGTTATGTACTGCCCTACTCTTTCAATATGCGATGAACTCTGCTTAATCTGTTCAAGATCAACTGCTCCTCTGTCACCATCAACACAACCAAAAACTATTTTCTTTGAAATCAAGCCTCTCAGAAAATGAGTTGCAGGAGATGAGGCAATCACTTTGCCATTTCTCTTGCCTTCGAGTATGCATGAAAAATGGGAAACATGGGTAAAATTAAATGGAATGCCAAGCTTAGGGTTAGAGGTGCCTGCAATTCCCGAGGTAATAAGTAGTGCGCCATCTCCAGAAGCTAATTCGTTCAGTTTCCTTAATGAATCCCAGAATTGCTGATTCGGAATTGTGTTTTCATCTAAAACAACTATCTTTCGTATTCCTTCATTAATTCCGTGACCTACGAAAACGCTGGATTCAATTGCTCCGGATTCTGCAGGCAGGACCATTTGGCTTGAAGCATCAACGGTTACATCACGCCTTACCTGAACCAAATGTATCTCCCAATTTCCAGGTTCTTTTCCAGACATTAATGCGAATTCCACATCAACTGAGCCATCCATGAAAGACCTTAGTTTATTGTGAATTGCAAACAGCACACCTTCTATGCCTAATGAAAGCAATCTCTTAATGTTAACGTATGGTGCCTTGCCGAGCTTAGGTGAACTGTATTCAAGAGCCAGTTCAAAACCAGGATCTTGTGACAGAATTGTTCGAAGGTTTCCCATAAGATGAATTCTCCTGAGCGCATCTGACCCATCAACAACTGAAAGATCAATTGCGCGAGCAAATGGTTGATCTATTCCTTCTTGGTTATTGCCTGTTTTGTCAACCAGGTGAAGTGTCTGTGGGATTACTTCACCATCAACAACTGTAGTTCCATGCCCAAAAACAAGACTTACAACTGGATTGGAAAATAATTTTATATAAGGATCGACTGAACAAAACTGGCCTGCGCAATGCGGTGCAAAAAATTGCGCCCCATCTGTAGAAAAGCGAGAACCAACTATTGGCTGGATGATGACACCCATGCCTCCCTCTCCAGGAGTCCAAATCTCATGCTCATTACCCACATACGTTCTGGCAAGCTGACTGAAAAAAGATGCCCAAACACCTTTTACGCCATCAAGCACTGCCTTTAATCTGTCTTTAGGAGTCCCTTGCGGCAAAGCCATTGAAACAGTCGAATAAATGCCTGCCCTTGGATCCTTTGCACTGTCTTCACCAATTGCACTTGAGCGAATGGCCAATGCAGATGCATTTGCAAAAGGATCCTGGGCAAGCTCTGCCTTAAGACCATTAAGTAACCATGAAAGTCCAGTTACTGCAGATAATTTATGGCTTTGCATTATAGAAAAAAGCTCATCATCCTTAGCATCACGAAGGCTTCTCAAGACCTTCTGATGACCAAGGATAAATGATCTGCAACCCTCAACAGGAATTTCAATAGTGGCAGGAACAAAAACACTTGCACTTGGATTGACCTTACCTACTGCATTCTGAAGATCTGGCAGCCAAACTGCCAATTTTCTCATACCAAATGCTTTTCCACCAAAGCTTGAATCTGGCAGGTCGTGAGGCTGAATGCGTCTGATTGCTAATTGGGCCATAACCTAGAATAATAAGTGGTTAAATTTAAAAATAACTGTCACAACAGTTAACAAAACTTTTTTGAATAGTCAAAAAAATCATGGCTTAAACCTTGCCATTGTCCGCGGGAATGCAATCGCATCTTTTATATTTTCAGAACCGCAGATCCATCTCACTACCCGTTCGACTCCAACTCCATAGCCGGAATGGGGAACGGAACCATACTTTCTAAGGTCAAGATACCATTGGTAATTTTCGATGTTCTCGCCTTCTTTCTTGAGTCCTTTTTCGATTTCCTTGATGTCAATGCATCTCTGGCTTCCACCCACAATTTCCCCAAAGCCTTCCGGAGCAAGCATGTCAAAGCAAAGCGCCTCCTTTGGATTCTTGGGGTCAACAGGCTTGTAAAATGCCATTATTTCTTTTGGATAATGAGTCACTACAATAGGAGTATCGAAATGAGTCATAATCTTCTCCTCTTCGATTGTCCGAAGATCCTTGCCCCAAGCTACTTCCAGGTTGTCTTTTTCCTTCAACATCTTCAATACTTCAGAATATTTGATTGTTGGAAATGGTTTTGATATTGCTTTCTTCAATTTTTCCACATCCCTTCCCAAGAACTTAAGGTCTTCTGTATGTTTTTCAAGGACTTTCTCGACAATAAACTTGATCTCATCTTTTGCAACCTCTGTAACCTCTTTCAGCTCCATCCACGGAGCTTCCATCTCAGCCATCCAAAACTCAGCCAGATGCCTGGAGGTCTTGCTCTTCTCAGCCCTGAAGGTAGGTGCAACATCGTATATCTTTCCAAGTGCAAAAATAGCAGCTTCTGCATAAAGCTGCCACGATTGAGTAAGGTACATTTTAGTATCAAAATATTTTACCTCAAACAGTGTTGCCCCGCCTTCGCATGCATTTGGAGTAAATATTGGCGGATCGAACAAAGTATAACTGCGTTTCTGGAAAAACTCGTGGATAGCATAAACCACTGTGCTTCTTATCTGCATCGTCTTGGTAAGCTTCTGGCTCCTTAGCCAAAGATGCCTTATGTCCAGAAGATATTCTTCCGAAAGATCTTTTGCAACAGGGAATGGTTCGCCTCTGCAAACGGTTTCGAATTCCCTTGCCTGTATTTCATATCCTCCTGGCGCCCTTGCGTCTTTGACAGCTTTCCCAGACAGAAATACAGAAGATTCGACATAGGCTTCGCTTGCATCCTTGAACGATTTCTCATCAACATTTTCTTTTTTGATTGCAACCTGGACTACTCCTGTCGAATCGCGAATTACTGCAAAAACAAGTGAACCTGCCCCTCCAATCCTGTGCCTGTGTATCCATCCCCTAAGATGAACCTCTTTGCCTTCCATTTTTCCAGATAAAACATCAGCTACAGTACTGAACATATAAAACACTATATGGTGTTTGTTGCAAAAGGGTTAAAAATAGTAGATTTATTGGCTTGGATAGAATTCGAAAATACAAAAAACAGAGAAATAAAATAAAATAAAAATAAGAAAATAGAAGAAACTACTTCTTCTCTTCCATTACTTTCGGAGTTACGCTCAAGACTACGCCTGCTGCGACAGTCTGACCCATGTCTCTGATTGCGAATCTTCCAAGAGGCCTGAACTCGCTGAATTTCTCAATAACAACAGGTTTCATAGGCTGAACCCTTATGACTGCAGCTTCACCCGTCTTGATGAAATCAAGATTTTCTTTTGTAGGCTGGCCTGTCTTAGGATCCTTCTTTTCTATGATCTCCACCACTCTTCCTGCGAATTGTGCAGTGTGAATGTGAAACACAGGCGTGTAACCTACTGAAAGTGCTGTTGGATGATTAAGAACCACAATCTGTGCTGTGAATTCAGCTGCAACTGTTGGTGGCTTGTCTGCAGGGCCAATAACATCTCCCCTCTTTACATCTGCCTTTTCAACGCCTTTTACGTTGAAACCAACATTGTCACCGCTTTTTGCTTCTTTTAGTTCCTGGTGGTGCATCTCGATTTTCTTAACTTCAGACTTCTTTCCGCTTGGCATGAAACAAATAGCCATACCTGGCTTCAAGATACCCGTCTCAACTCTTCCTACTGGAACAACGCCGTGTCCTGTAATAGAAAAGACTTCCTGTATCGGCATTCTCAAAGCAAGGTTGTCTAATTTTGGAGGAACTGTCAACTTATCGAACAATTCGATTAATGTTGGACCGGTATACCAAGGCATATTAGGAGATTTCTTTGTGATGTTGTCTCCACCATAACTTGAACATGGAATAATAGCAACGGTTTCTATCTTGTAACCAATGCCTTTCAAGAGCTTTTCAACTTCGCCTTTTACCTTGTTGAATTCGTCCTGGCTGTAGTTAACTGCATCCATCTTGTTGATATTCACAATCAACTGAGAAATACCAAGAACCTTTGCCAAGAATGCGTGCTCCTTTGTCTGTGGCTGTACTCCGTCTTTTGCAGAGATTACCAAGACTGCTGCATCTGCCTGGCTTGTACCTGTGATCATGTTCTTGACGAAATCTCTGTGTCCTGGTGCATCAATGATTGTAAAGTAATACTTGGAAGTATTGAATTCCCTGTGTGCAACATCGATTGTGACACCTCTCTTTCTTTCTTCTGCCAATTCATCCATGACGAATGCGAATTCAAAAGTCGCCTTACCGACCTTTGCAGCTTCATCCTTCAGCTTTTTCAAAGCCTGTTCTGAGACTGCGCCTGTTTCGTACAGGATCCTACCAACTGATGTCGACTTACCTGCGTCGACATGTCCAATAAATACAAGATTCAAGTGTTCTTTTTCTGCCATTCAAATAACCTCCTTAATATAACATTTGCAATACTGCTAGCGTACTGCCATTCTCATCCAACTAACTTTTCAGATGTTGGACGTAAAGAAACAGCGATCTGTTTCTTTTGTGCCCGTGATCGTTGTGACAATCGCAGCATGAGAATAAGTGATCCATATGGATCACTGTATCGACTTTTCTCTATAGAAAAAAGCATAACTCTCTTACACAAATTAGTTTTTAAACCTATCCTTCAGATTAAGTAACCTTATGAATCTTTCGATATGTTTCTAGGTTCTACCACAAGTGATGATAATGACAAGAACGATAAAACTGGTATTCGCAAGAGAATATGTAACACAAGAATCTGGATTTGTAAGGAAACAACTAGAGGCAACGGTTAGGGAAATGCAGGGCAATTTCGGATTATTTATTGAAAAACCACCCCTTGCCCGATTGGAATTAACACGTATAGGTGCCATGTGGCAACACGGAACAGAAAGGGATATGTCCTGGAGAAATCTTACACTTGAAGAGAAATTAAGGTTTGTCACAGAATCAGAAGCCTCACAACTGGAAAGAACGCTCATCTCAAACAACCCTCATTCGCAAAATATCCCATATGGATGCGGAAACCTAGTTCACACTGTAAATGAAGAAAATCCAGGAAGAATACAGATTATTGGCGAACCGCACGATGCAAGAAGTTTTGAATTGGAAGATGAGATGGGGAATGCCACACAACTCCTTCTCAAATCGCCTTCATCTCCAGAATCAGTATATTACGCAATGCTTGTAGTTCTTAATTATTGTGAAGCAAGCATGGTCAGGTCTGCGCTCAGTGCAGAATATATAATTAATACAGTTCCTGAAGATGGGTTCGGGATTGTGGTTAGGGATTCGATGCAAGTAGCTTTGGCCCATATGCTCAGGGAAAGGAATTGTGACGTAATCGTAGAAGCAACGGAATTCCAGCACCCTATCCTTGATACGATCCAGGAAATCCTTGCAAAAGGAGTGGCTAATGTGGATTTTGACCGACATGCACAGGCATATCTTAATCTTATAAAAGAATATGTGTCTACTCCGCAGATCATCTGGCAGGGCATGCTTTTAGGCTCAGGGCGGGATCATATAGCCCAGCTTATACAACTTGCGCCTGGAACTGCTATAATTCAGCACCTGGAATAAAAACAGAAATCACCAAAAAATTCAATGACACAAAAAGCTTTTTGAGGCAAGATGGTACACCCAAAGGCTCCATCTCACCCCCCACCTCTACTTTTTTTCAAAAGGAAATAGACTACACCACCACTGTTTAAATACCAAACTTTTTCCGAGTGAATCACATAAACACAAAAGTGTAAAAACAAACATGATATCCGGATGTTTCGGACGGTTGAATATATAAATTTTAACTTAGTTAGGTAGCCCATGGACGATAAAGGATACATCCCAAGGCAGCATAAGAAGGATACTGGACACGCATCAATACCTCCTACGAAGGAAAAAAAATCACCTTGGATGGCAATTGCAATAATCTGCGCCATAGCTGTAATGTCCATAGCCATAGCATTCCTGATCATACCAAACGGCTCGAAAAACGGCAATGGAGTAGAAAATGTGACTATAATAATAAACGAAAGGGATACTACATATTTCTGCGATGAAGTCTGCAAATTGCAAAATGCAATAGCACAGAGCGACGTAGAAGAATGCAGCAGGCTCAACGATACGAATAAAGAAATCTGCTACAAGGCACTTTCTGGAAAAGTATTGGAAGCATGCGCACTTGTTTCTGAGTATGAAGTGAAAAAGAGCTGCATATACAAGCTTGCCAAGGAAGGCTCGTCCATAGAACCATGCAATAACCTAGAAAACGGAGATAGAAGGGAGTGTATATTATCCATAGATCCCTGCTTTTATGGAGAAGCCGAACCGAAAAATACGTGCATGGCGCTCGATAAAAAAGATTATCGCTACTGCGAAGGAAACGAAGATTGCATTTTTGAATATATATCAAAATACAAATCATCAGAAGCATGCGATGAGATGGAGGATGCAAGCAAAGTTGGCGCATGCAAAAGCATAGTAGAAGACAAAGACGTCTGCAAAGAGATTACTACTGTTTCAAAAAGAGATTATTGTTATCAGATGTATGCAACAAAAACAAATGAGAATTACCTATGCGGAAAGATAAGCGCGCCAGGCAACCAATTTGCATACGACTGCTACTATTATTTTGCAGTGAATGATAATAACCCAAAAATATGCGCAAATATAGATATAGATGAAAACAGGAGATGGAATTGCTATGCGAATTATGCACTTGAAACAAACAACATTGAAGGCTGCAATCTGATAGACCAAACCTATGCCCAGATTTCAAGGAATAACTGCTATTTCGACGTAGCGAAAAAGTACACAAAACCTGAAATCTGCGAAAACCTTGCGAGTGTACCTCACAAAATACAGTGCTATGAAGCTACGATAATACGACAGGACGTCAAAGAAGTCAGCGATTGTGACGGAGTTGCAGCAGATGACTGGAGAAACCAATGTTACACATCTGTAGCAAGAACTCAAAAAGATCCAAGCATATGCAACAAAATAGAAACATTTGCTGAACGAGATATGTGCGTATATTATACGAAACAATCGCAGGAAGGATGAAAATGAATCGCCAAGATGCCCTGCCTGCCAAACGGCTGAGGCAGGCACTTACAGTGGGAAATATATGGCTTTACATCCTTTCGCTCATAAAATCAAAAAAAGAAGTTTATGCATATTCACTTGTAACTGATATCGAATTGAAATTCGGCTTCAAACCTGGCAGAGTTATGATATACCTTGTGCTTTACAAACTTGAAGGCGAAAAAATAATAGAATCAACATTCAAAGAAAGAAGAAAATACTACAAGATGACTGCAAAAGGCCAGGAAACCCTGAACCTTGCAAAGAAATATCTTGCAGCATTGGCAAAAAAGCTCTGAAAAGGTCGATTGATTGAAGATTGGGATTGCTGGGACTCCTGGATGCGGAAAAACAACGCTTGCGAAATTACTGGCTACTAAACTTGGATGTGAACTAATTGACATAAAAAAACTTGCCAGAAAAAAGAAACTTGTTTCCGGGATAGAAGTGGATACAAAAAAACTTGAAAAAGAAATCAAAAAAGAAGTTGCCAAAAAGAAGGATTTCGTCATAGAAGGGCACCTGCTCTGCGAAGTAAGGATAAGCCTTGACATAGTGTTTGTCTTGAGAACCAAAATCAAGGAGCTCCGAAAAAGGTTGAAGAAAAGAGGCTATTCAAAAAAGAAAATCGAGGAAAATGCCATGGCCGAACTTCTTGATTATTGTTCCATAAACAGTACACAGAAATATAATTGCATAGTCGAGATTGACACTTCAAAAAGAAACGTGAAAAAAACCATTGGGAAGATATTAAAAGCACTTGTTGACAAAAAGAATATTGACGAAGTAAACCACACTGGAGAACTCATAACATATTTGGGGTTAAAAAAATGAGCGATGAAAAAAAAATGATAGAGGCTGCCCTTTTCCTAAGCTCAAGGGCCATGGGGGTCGAGGAATTCAAGACACTCACAGGCATAGGCGCAGTAGGATACCTGCAGAACGCCATCCAGGAACTCAAGAAAGACTATGAAGAAAGAGGAAGTGCCATAGAAATCTCAGAGGTAGATGGAAAATACGTGATGAAAATAAAGGGGGAACACATTGAAAAGGTGAAACAATTCGCCAAAGAAACAGAGATAAGCAAAAATGCATTGAGGACCCTTGCATATCTTTCAAAACACAATGAAATGCTCAAGTCCGACCTGGTCAAAAAAATAGGTCCGCAGATTTATGATGATGTACGGGAACTTGTAGAAAACGGATTCATAAGGCAAAGAAAAGAAGGAAGAACTTCGAAACTCACACTGACTGAGAAATTTAAGACTTATTTTGAAGTATGAGTTTAGTATTGAACACCTGTCTGAGATTCATCAATCTCATATGGGTCCGCATCGGTCGACACTTTCCCATACTTCATCAAAGGTTCCAAAAATCGAGGGAATCCCATCGCCATAGTGCCCAGCATCTTCAGGTCAAGGGATTTTTGCTTTTTCAGGACATTCGACCTGACCGCAACCTCATCTATCTTTTCTGCGGAAAACGAGCCAAAAACCATAAGGTCGCCATATGCCGGAACGAATACATATGAAAAAACAGCATGTGGAAACACAGAATTCAGAGTAGTGGTTACTGTCGGAAACGCATCTTTAAACATTAATGGAAATTCACAATGTGTTGAGAATACGCCGCCTTTATTAAGCAATTTCTTCACCATGGTGTAGAATTCCTTGGTATAAAGCATTTTCGAAGGTCCGAAAGGATCAGTGAGGTCAGAAATGATTACGTCGTATTTTTCACCTTTCTTCAATTGCGCTTCTACGAATGCCCTTCCATCTCCAATATGCAGATTCAACCTCTTATCTTCATAGGAATCCTTACAGACGAACCTAAGGTACTCTTTAGCGAATTTTATGACATCCTCGTCAAGTTCAACCATGTCTACTTGCTTCACATTGTGCTTCAGGACCTCTCTTGGAGAACCGCCATCCCCGCCACCTATAATCAAAACTCTCTTGGGATCTTTTGCACAAAACATAGGTAGCTGGGCCAAAGGCTCGTGATAAAAATAATCGCCATACTCTGCGATCTGCGGTTTGCCGTCAAGAATCATCATCTTCCCGTATGCAGGAGTATCTATTAGTTCAAGTTCCTGATATTTTGTTTTTTTCTTTGCGATAACTCTCTTCACAGTGAAAAAACGCCCGTATATCGAAGACATATTGTCGATAAACTTGCTATCTTTGTTCATATTTACAGAATTCATAAACATATTCTCAGAAGGAAACAATAAAAACGTTTGCCAGAACAATAGTAATTTTGAGACTCACTCACGTTCGTTGCCAAGGGTGAATTTACCTTCTCGGTAAATAACCATGGCTCATATTCATTCGCCAAGGTCGCATAAAGCTTTGAACGTGCGCGTTCAAAATTGCACGCAGAGCATGCAACCCGGTAGTGCGCTAGACTTGAAATCTAGTTCCGCAAGGAATTACTGGTTCAAATCCGGTCCTTGGCGAAATTTTTTTTCTTAAAAAAAATTTCGACAGTCAAGAACGAATGCGTTCTTGCCATGGCGATTTTTTTATTTTACAAAAAACGACATCCTTGAATGAAACGAAGTGCAGTTCGAACTAATGGAGGATGTTTTTTTATTTCTCATGTATCACAATCATTGTCTGCGTCTTGTCCACTCCTTCAATGAGCTGTAACTTTCCTAATAACATTTTATCGAATTCTTCCATGTCCTTTACCCTAACCATAGCAACAAGATCCGTCACTCCTGCAACAATATCAACTCGCCTCACGAATCCAAACTTCCTTATGTCATTTGCAAGATCATATTGCGTCTTCTTCTTTTCCTTGAGTAGCTTAAGATCTGCTGAGACCAGGACATAGGCCAAAACTTTGTTTCCAGCCTTGTTCTCGTCAATCTCAATAGTAAATCGTTTGATTATTCCTGCTTCCTTGAGCTTCCTTATACGATTATGAATGGTGGTAGGAGGAAGGAGCGTTTTCTTTGCGATTTGGCGGGTTGTTGAATCGCTACGCTCCTTCAGCGTATCCAGAATCAACTGGTCTTTTTCATCGAGGCTGTAGTTCACTATGGAACATATGTTCCAAACTCTTTATAAATTAATGCATTTTTGGCAGTTTTTGCCATAATTTTGGCAAAATGTATTTATACCACGTCAAATGCAATGAATAAAACAGAGGATTGGTAAAGATGGAAAAAACAATAGAGAAACTCATGAAACCGGAAATGAAAGACATCATGTCAATACAAACAGCAGTGCTGAGAGCCATCAGCGATTTCATGTGGAAAGAGAAAATGACGCAATTGATGCCTGTGATGCTATCCACAGTCACAGATCCCCTTAATCACTCTGTTTATGATGCCTCGCTTCATTATGGAGACCAGAGGCTGGAGTTGATGAAGAGCATGATATTGCACAAACAGCTTTCCATGATTAGGTCTGATGTCAAAGGAATCTACATAATTTCTCCGAACATCAGGCTTGAGAAAGAAGAAAGGGGAAAGAGCGGAAGGCATCTGCTTGAATTCAGTCAGGTAGATATTGAACTCAGAGGCGCAAGTTCAGAAGAGTTCAGGAAGTTCACTGAAAGGCTTTACGCATACGTATTCGAGTTCGTGAAGAAAAAATGCGCTGAAGAACTGAAGAGGCTTGGAAGAATAATCCCTGACTTGGAAAAACCATTCAAAGTATATGATTCAGTTGAACTAAAGCAGAAATACGGGGATGATTTTGAATCACATGTTTCAAAAATGGAGAAGGAGCCTTTCTGGATAACAGATCATTATCGTGAGTTTTACGATCGGGAAGATCCAACAACAAAGAAGCATATCAACTATGATTTGGTTTATCCTGAGGGTTTCGGAGAGGCGATGTCTGGTGCTGAACGAGAGACAGAGTACGATGTAATTGTCAGAAAGATGAAGGAAAGAAAGACAAGCCTTGATGCTTACCGGCCATATCTTGAAATCGCAAAGAAAGGTTTGCTCAAGAAAACCGCAGGTGGCGGATTCGGAGTCGAAAGGCTCGTTAGATATCTGACAGGCAAGGCACACATAAGGGATGCGGTGTTGTTTCCAAAGGTTCCTGGAGAGGAGATTGGAATCTGATTCAAAACAAAAACCCATAACCTCTTTAATTCTTTTTTCTATTTATGATACATGATGCGATACATCCAATTAGCAGTAATTCTTCTGTTGTTCATATTACCAATATATTTCTACGGACAGGTTCCTGACAAAGTGATAAGCCATTGGGATGCCGAGGGAAATCCAAACGGGCATATGGACAAGCCCTTAGGACTGTTCTTGCTTCCTGTGATCACACTGATGATTTATGCCCTTATGAAGTACTTGCCTGGCTTTGACCCAATGCGCAAAAACGCAAAGGGTTTCGAAAAAGAGTATGACACATTCATAAGCATCATGCTTCTTTTCATGCTGATGATGGAATCGTTCATCATCGTCTCGAATATGGGATATGATATACCCGTCAGTTATCCGATGGGCATAGGCATAGCTGCAATATTCTATTACACAGGAACGCTTTTGGAAAAGGCAAAGATGAACTGGTTCATAGGGATAAGGACGCCATGGACTCTTTCAAATGAAAATGTCTGGAATAAGACGCACGCACTTGGCGGAAAACTGTTCAGGATTTGCGGAGTGATTGCCCTGTTGGGGATATTTGCACCTAAGCAATACGCAATCTGGATAATCATAGTGCCGATATTGCTGGTTTCGCTAGGGATCATTGTTTACTCTTATCTGGAATACAAAAAGGAAATTAAGAAATAAGCTCATTTAAAAACATTTATATACACAATAGTTCTGAAATGACATCGCTAATCGAAAGACTTCCGAAGCAGAGAATAGTTGTAAACAAATTGCCAAAAAGGCCAGCGAATGCCAGGGAAAAAATCGGGGAGGTTTTCGCAAAAAAGCAGTGCACTTCATGCGGAGAATGCTGCAGAAATTGGGGGATACGGAACTCATTCGTACCTCTCAAAGACGGCGAAGGCCGAAAAATCAGAGAAAAAATGCATGGAAGAGAATTAACATATGGAAGAGGCATCAATACTGCAATTACAATATCACAAGGAGGCCAAGACGTGGGATTGTATAGTAATTTCAATGGGGACTGCTATCTGCTTTCAGAAAGAGCGTGTCTTGTTCATGAAGTCAAGCCTCATAACTGTAGGGTATTCCCATTAGCAGGAATGACAGAAAATCTAAGAAAAGGAATTAGGTTGGAGTATCTAATGCTGAGTCAAAAATGCACTGCCATAAGAGAAATCAGCTATGCCGCAATACCTTACATAGAATTGGATGATATTTGCGATGGAAAAGGAAACATTGTTGTCCCAATGGTTGATTTTGTTCTGCAATACTTCCTGAAGATCCGGGAGGAAGTTCCTGGATGGAAGTATATTGCAATCGCAAGAGTAATGGGCAAAGACATAATCCCTATCCGGGAATCCGTATTAATATCTGGCGGATTTTTCAGGGAAATTGTTCCGCAATAGCGTCAAGCAGAGAACTTCCGGCAGAATTGATGGAATCGAATTCCATCAAGTATTTTAAAATGAAACTAATTAATACAAAAGCATGTCTGTTTCAGTTATCATCGGCACACAATGGGGAGACGAAGGAAAGGGCAAAATAATCGATATGTTCGCAAGAGATTATGATTACATTGTCAGGTTCAACGGGGGCAACAATGCCGGCCATACTATAAAGGTTGGCGAAGCGAAATTCGGCCTTCATCTCATTCCTTCAGCTGTTTTTTATCCTGAGAAATACAAGGTCATTGGAAACGGAGTTGTTATTCATCCAGAAACACTGCTTAAAGAAATAGATGAGGTTGAAAAGGCAGGATATTCACTTGAGAAGCTCAGAATAAGCGAAAGGGCGCACATTATTCTTGATTGGCACCTAATGCTTGATGGCATAGAGGCTGCTGGAAAGATTGGAACGACAAAAAGAGGAATAGGGCCGACCTATGCTGACAAGGCAACAAGAGTAACTGCAATACGAATTTACGATTTATATGATGGATTGAAAGAAAAGGTCAATTTTATTGTGAAGATAAAGAAACAGATACTTAACTCGTATGGACAAAAAGTCGAATTGGATGCTGACAAAATCTATGACAAACTCGAGACGTTTGCAAAACGAATCAAACCCTATGTTTGCGATACGCAGGTTTTATTGAATGATGCCATTGAAAGGCACAAGAGCGTGATGCTGGAAGGCGCGCAGGGAACAATGCTTGATATGGATCATGGAACCTATCCTTTTGTCACCTCATCAAATATAGTAAGCGGTTCGGCATGCACTGGCTCTGGAATTCCGCCAAACAAGCTGACCAAAGTAATTGGAATTGTGAAAGCATATACTACCAGGGTCGGAGAAGGGCCTTTCCCAACTGAATTAAATGACAAGGATGGCGAAATGCTGAGAAAGAATGGCAATGAATTCGGCACAACAACAGGAAGGCCAAGAAGATGCGGATGGTTAGATTTAGTGGTTGTGAGATATGCCTGCAGGATAAATGGATTAACTGAATTGGTAGTAACAAAGATGGATGTACTTGATGGTTTTGATGAAATTAAAGTTTGCACAGAATACGAAGTAAATGGTAAGAAAACAAAGGACTTGCCAGTTGATTTAGCAAAAGCAAAACCTATTTACAAAACATTCAAAGGCTGGGGCAAGCCAGACTGGAAGAAGGAAGTTCCCAAACTTGCAAAAGAATACTTGGAGTTCATAGAAAAAGAAACTGGAGTGAAGATAACTGTTCTTTCATATGGGCCAAAAAGAGACGAGACAAGGCATTTGTCTTAATTAGCAGATTCAAAAGGTTTCCTGAAATTTATGGAATTTCATTGCAATCAATGCAACATCATCGTCCTGAGGCCAAAGAACTGTGCTTTTATTGCATAGATGAACACGTCTTTCCAAACGATTAACCCTCCTATTTATTGCTCTGAGAATTGCTTCTACCATCGCAGATGGTTCGCGCATACCATTGAGAATATGTTGAAGGCTTCTACACCCGCTAACATCGATCACTTTCTGAGTTTCAGGGTTGAACCTAACTGTCAAATTCTTAGTGAGTCCATCGCTTGCAAGAAGCAGGACTTCGCCTGCATCAAGCATTCCACCAGAACACTCATATCTCCCCGCAATAGGAGGTTGAAAACTTAAAGTGCCTATTGAAGAAACAAAATGCCTTCTGGAAAGATATTCTTGAATTATCATCTCATCAATTCTATCGCCCCTATTGTCAAAAAAATAATTCAAAAGCCGAGAGATCTGATTAGGCAGTCTCTGACGATATATTGCAGAATCCCCAGCACCATTAACGCAAAATCCTCCGTCTTTATCTGAAACGCTTGCCAGAACCGCAGTTGTACCTCCTTCTCTGTTCAAATTTCCTGAGGCATAAAGGCCCAAATCGCTTAATTCTTGAGCAACATCCAACAAAGGATCACACCTGACCTTATCCGTGCGCAGCAACCTCGTTGCAATGCTTGCAGCATTCTCTGAAAGAAATGTTCCTGCAGGCCCAAACCCATCGAAAACCCCTGCAACCACATTCTTTGGAGTTATGATTACAATTGCAGAATCCTGGCATTCTGTTTTGGCAGGATCTCCTTTTTTCCTTATATGTGCCGCGATTTCAACCCTATCAGAACTAAGGGAGAATGAGGCTGGTTTTGTACGGTCAAGCCCAAGCCTCACACATGTGACATGGGTTGTGCTATCCTGTAGAATATGGCAATTCTCGAAACGTATCTTCCCGTTTTTCAGGGTTCTAGTACCACTAGTGACTCTAAGTTGCTTATGCATAAGAGATAGTCACATAGATACATCTTTTAAAACTATTGGTGATTATATTAAAATATGCAAAGAATCAACTGCTAGGCTAAACAAAAGAAAATAATTATATGCTCTCCAACCTTCTCTTCGTCTTGAGCATCAGCTTTGCCTTGAACTTCCTTGACAGAAACTCCTTCGCTGACTTTATCCGGTCTCCGTTCTTTCCAATTGCAATGCCCCTGTCTTTTTCATCAATAGTGAGAACAATATTCTTCTCATTCATGATGTCCATCTGTTCGATTGAGATGACTTCGACATTATTGAACATACTTCGAAGGAATATTTCAATATCAGGCGAATCCCCGACTATGACAACATTCTTCCTGAATGCTGCCCTAAGCCTCTGGATGTTGATTCCTTTCTTGCCTATGGCCTTACCAAGGCTGACCATGTCAACAAGAAACACCAGGAGTTCCTGTGAAGTGTAATAATCCTTTGGCATCACACCTGTTGTTCTCTCGAATTCTGAAAAAAAATTGAGATCTTCGCCGGTCAGTTCCATCTAATCAGTCTTTTTTCAAAAAGCTCTTGACATCCGCGTTTCCGAAGTCATAAACAGACATCACAGAAACAGGATACGGCTTTCCACAAATGGAACCAAGTTCTACAGTGCTGCCCTCAAAAGTGAAAACAGGCACATTAGATACGTTTGCAGTCTTGAGTTTTGCAAGTATCTGCTTTGGAGTATTCTTTGCGACAACGAATAGTTTCGCGTTCTTGGAATTGCTCTTGACAGAGCTTCTTGAACCGAAGTCCACCTTTCCGCTTTCAACAGTAAGCCTAATCATTGCATTGATAGGATTTTCCTTCTCTTTCTTGGATTTCCTTCTTATGACCTTTTTTCTCTTGACTTTTTCTTCAACCTTTGCTTCTTCTACAGCCACATCTTCGGTTTCAGTCTCTTCGACTTGTTTGCCTTCATTTGCATCTTCATCGTTTTTCTTTGACATGTGATTACCTCATTAAAATACTCCATATTCTTTGATTTTCATTTCTTTGGTTTAATTAAAAGCTTAATTTTCCCAGTACCAACTGGCACTGTTTGACCAACTATAATGTTCTCCGTAACGCCTATAAGGTTTTCGTCTTCAGCAAATGCGCTTGCATTCACCAGGTGCTTTATTGTTTCCTCGAAAGCAGCTCTTCCAAGAACACCAACTTTCTCTCCACTTAGTCCATGCCTTCCAATAGATTTAATTTCACCGCAATAGCACATCGCATCTGCAACAAGCATTATATGCCTAATGTCTACGAAAAGCTTCTGCATATCCAGCACATCTTTTGTTTCCTTGATGATTGCTTTCCTTGCAGCCTCTATTCCAAATACCCTTTCGATTTCTTTTATGTTATTAGTATATATTCTTGAAGCATCAACCATGGGATGAGACATTACATCCACAATGTTGAAGCCTGCTGCCCTTACGAAATATTCATCACTGCTCTTAAGAACAACTGCCCTTTGGATACCTTTGATGCCTTTTACAATAGTGCCTTGTATTTTATTTGCAAGCTTTCTTACTGCACGTGCAGTCCCTGTACCTAGCTCATCATCAGGTTGCGGAGAAGTTTTTCCATCCTTTGACTTGTCTTTTGAAGTCTCGGCCTTTTTAGGTATTTTCATGATTATCTTATTGTCGCCGACTTTTATGTTTTCAGAAACCTCTGAAAGCGCGTTCTTGAGAGTTGTAAATGTCACGCCAAGCTGCTTGCCATCTTTTTCCCTATAGGATATTACGATTTTTTTCGCAATAAGATCGTCTTCCACCTCAGCTACATCTGAAACATGCACTGCACTCACATCACTTGCAAGCTCCTGCGCCTTTGACTGGCTCTTTGCAAAGGACTTCTTGAGATAAATATCTATAATAGGTTTCTTTGGCTCCTTCTTGGAATCAACTATCTCTATCAACCTTGGAAGGCCAGTAGGCACATGCTCTGCAACTCCTGCATAGTGGAACGTACGCATAGTCATCTGCGTACCTGGCTCCCCGATGCTCTGGGCGCATACCACTCCGACTGCTTCATATGGTGCGATTTTCGCTGATTTGTTTGTAGGGTTTTTCATAAAAATCACATTATGCAGTATCAATATCATCTCCTTTTGGAGAATCTGACACTTCTGCCTTTGAGGCATACATCGGATCCTTTCCATCTCCACCGTAAATGAACTGGACAATACTCATGTCCGCATTCCTAACTGTGAAATCAGGATAAACCACGAGGTCCTGCAATGCATTGATGAGCCGTCTCTGCATGTAACCGCTTCTAGCAGTTCTAATGGCTGTGTTAACCAACGCCTCTCTTCCACCCATTGCATGATGTATAAATTCAAAAGGTGTAAGGCCCTTCCTAAAAGAGGCAAATACATAACCCCTTTGCTTTGCTGCGAGCACACCTGGCCTAAAATATGGAAGAGTTCTCCCTCTATACCCTCTTTTCGGCCTCTTGCTTCTTACTGTTTGCTGTCCAACACTTGCAGACATCTGAATTGCATTAAGCAGGCTTCCTCTTGCACCGATTTTAGACATCACAATAGATGGGTTGGACATTGTCAAATCCTCTTCTACAAGCTTGCCCACATCCATTCTTGCAATTGAGGTGACCTGGACAATCATACCCTCAAGTGTTTCCTTGAGAGATAGGCCTGGGGACCTGTCAAGTGTCTTGTTCTTGTATTGCATTATCAGGTTGTCAATTTCCCTGCTCATCTTATCGTCAAGCTTATTCAATTTCTCTTCTGCTTTTGGAGAAAGAGTGTAATCCTTCAATGAAACGCTGAGCCCGTGTGTTGCAAGGCTGTCAAGTGACAACCTTGTCATCTGATCTAGGAAACGACCTGCTGCAGCCGAGCCACATAGCATGAAGATTCTTTCAAGAATTTCATTTTCCACAATATTCCCGCTGAGCTCTCCTTTCAGGAGTTCGCCTTTCTTTATGACCACTTCCCCTCCGACTTTTGAATCTGCCTTGAGATCAAGTTTTTCAGGAAGAAGCTGTGAAAACAAAAGTTTTCCAGAATATGTTCCTTTCTTGTCATCAGCCTTAGGAAGCTCGGTTATTCCAACTGAGTAAAGAAGATTGGAAGCCTCGACCTTATCAAAAGCCCTGCCATTTTTGGTAAGGAAATATACTGCTGACACATGGTCTTCCTGCGGCTTTATAATTGCATGGCCATGCCTTGGGGAAAGTATTTGATCTTCTACTCTCATAAGACATCTTGCTTCAGCCTGCGATTCAGGAGTTTGGATAATGTGGAGGTTCATTTCATCTCCATCAAAGTCTGCATTGTAAGGGGAAGTAACAATAGGATTTATCCTGAAGGTACTGCCTGGCAATACTCTGACCTCATGAGCCATCATAGATACTCTATGAAGAGAAGGCTGCCTGTTGAATATTGCAATATCACCATCATTAAGCTGTCTTTCCATTACCCAGCCTACCTTAAGGTTTTCACAGATTTCTTTTTTCATTTCTGGAGAGTCTCCTACCTTCACCCTCTTTCCGTCGTTTCTGATGAGATAGACAGCTTTCGGGAATTTCTCTGCCAGTATGTATTTTTTGCATTCCTCTATGTTCCATTCAGTCACTGTAATAGGAACTGTAAGTTCAGCTGCCACTTCGAATGGAATTCCGACTTCGTTCAATGAAAGATACGGGTCAGGGGAAATGACTGTACGTGCAGAGAAATTGACACGCTTTCCACTCAAGTTATATCTGAATCTTCCTTCCTTTCCCTTCAATCTCTGCGCCAAGGTCTTGAGCGGCCTTCCGCTTCTGTGCCTTGCTGGAGGAATGTTCGCAGTCTCATTATTGAAATAAGTAGTTACATGGTATTGCAACAGTTCCCAGAGATCCTCGACAATCAACTGGGGGGCGCCTGCGTTTATGTTCGACTCAAGCTTTTGGTTGATACGGATAATATCCACAAGCTTGTGAGTAAGATCATCTTCGCTTCTTTCTCCTGTTTCCAATGTAATGGAAGGCCTGACATTCACAGGAGGGACAGGTAATGTTGTAAGAACCATCCACTCAGGCCTGGAATAGATGGGATCAAACCCTAATTCCCTTATGTCATCATCGCTCAATGCAGCGAGCTGATCCCTTATCTCAGTTGCAAGCAAAACAGTCTTGTCCTTGTAAATAGTAGTTGGCTTAAGCAACTTGAATTCAGGCAACTCGAAACCGCAGTTTGCACATTTCTTTATCTTGCTCTTTTTCTTGCTAACTGTTCCATCATCAGCAGTTTCATCAGAAACCACACTCTCAAGCTTTGGTTTGAGAACCAATTTGTGGCAAGATAGGCATGAGGATTTCAGAGTATAAAGTATGTGTTTTGCAAATTCTACATGGATGACCGGCCTGACCATATCTATGTGGCCGAAATGCCCAGGACATTCTCTTACTCGTCCACCGCAGGTCTTGCACCTAAGGCCAGGGTCAACAACACCCAATTTGGTGTCGACAAGCCCGCCATCTATTGGATAACCGTCATCATCGTAAGTGTCAGGCACGAGTATCTTCGATGCAGACATCTTCCTGATCATTTCCGGAGAAAACAAAGAGAATTTTATTTTCTCTATGATTTTCGATACAAAAGTTTTTTCACCAATCATGCAAATCATCCTTTTTTTCATCCCTTATCTGCGAGAAGCAGTCTCGGGAACACATACAGAGATCTAATCTCGTCAAGCAATAGCTTGAAAGCATAGCTCATTTCCACCTGGTGGATATTCTCCGAATCGCACACCGGGCATACGTCCTTGTTCCTTGCGTAGTCATGAGTGGCAATTGCACCGCACTCCGCACATACCAGTTGAACAGTTTTGTCGCTCTCTTCGAGCAGCCTTTCTTTTACGACCATGCTTGCACCATAACCAAGCAAACAATCACGTTCCATCTCTCCGAATCTGAGACCCCCCTCTCTTGCCCTACCTTCAGTAGGCTGATGGGTCAATAACTGTACAGGGCCTCTTGACCTTACGTGAGTCTTGTTCGAAACCAAGTGATGCAATCTCTGATAATAAATCACGCCTATGAAAACCTTCACTGTAAGCATTTGTCCAGTATAGCCGTCATATAGTACTTCTTCCCCATACTCATCGAATCCATTGTCCAAAAGAATCTTCCTATATTCCTCTTCAGTATTTCCGCTGAACGCAGTTCCGTTCATGAGCATTCCTGCAAGCGAGCCTGCCTTTCCACCCATCGTTTCAAGAAGGTGGCCTGCAGTCATTCTACTTGGTATTGCGTGAGGATTAACTATCAAATCAGGAACTACCCCGCTTGCCGTGAAAGGCATGTCTTCCTGTGGAACTACAAGACCGATAACTCCCTTCTGACCGTGACGTGAAGCGATCTTGTCACCCACTTCTGGAATCTTTATCGCCCTCAATCTCACCTTCACCAGCCTGTTTCCGCTTGGGCCTTCTGTAACAAGCACTGAATCAATCTTTCCTTTGTCTCCTGCTTTCAATGCAAGCGAGCTCTCTCTGTGTTTTTCTTCAACTGTACCAAAAACAGAGATTTCTTCAAGGAATCTTGGAGGTGATACTTTTCCAACAAGAACGCATTTTTCTTTTACTTCGCTTTCTGGGAAAACAATTCCATCCTCTCCAATTGATTTGTAGGGTTCTTCTCCCCTGTATCCAATGACTTCCGGAGTCGGGACACAGATTTTATCCCTCTGGCCTCCAGGATACGAACGCTCCTCAGTCTCATAAGTCTTGAACATTGCTATTCTTCCAAGCCCTCGTTCAACTGCATTCTTATTAACTATAATCGCATCAGCCATGTTATATCCACGATAGCTTGTAAGTGCAACTACGCAATTCTGCCCGGCGCACTTTTTCTTCATTTTCAATGCCTTGTAAAGGTCAGTCTGCACAAGCGGCTGCTGGGGATAATACATGACATAACCTCTTGTATCATACCTTATGTTGAAATTAGTTGCATACATCCCCAACGATTGTTTGGCCATTGCGCAAGCCATTGTAATTCTCGGAGAAGAATTATGTTCTGGATATGGCAATATGGATGCGACAACACCGAATATGGTTGCAGAATCTACTTCGAGATGGGTATGGTCCTTGGTTATTTCATTTACATCCAATGCGATCAGAGAATTCTCCTCTTCCTGCGCATCAAGATATTCAATTACACCCATCTTTATAAGATGGTTCCAATTAAGATGATTGCTCTTAACTTTCTGGAGTATTTCCGAGGTAAGTCTTGATTTGCTATCTTCGACTACGATGTAAGGCCTTCTGACTCTTCCCTTGTCATTTATTATATGCAACTCATTGAGCTTCGAATCATAATAGATATTGACAAGATAATTGAGTTCATTGGTCCTTCTCTTTTCCCTCAATCTCTTTGCAAGATTCTTGCCGTCTGAGTGATATCCTACGAGCTTTCCATTCATATAAACTGCAGTTTTTTCGGATTTCATGAGTATCACCTTATTTCTTCACATCATAAACCTTCAGCAGGTTAAGGACTTCTTCATTGTCCATTCCAATAGAAACTTCTGCCATGATTGCAAGGTTCTTAACAAGCGAACAGCTTGGACCTTCAGGAGTTTCATTAGGACACAGCTTTCCAGTATGTGTTCCATGCAGATCTCTTGCCTTGAAATGCGGGTGCTTTTTGCTGAGTGGAGAAATTATCCTTCTCAGGTGCGAAACTGTTGAAGCGTAACTAACACGATCAAGAAGCTGGGAAATGCCTGTCTGGCCTGCTATCCAGTTTCCGGTTGCCATTGCATACCTTATACGGTCAGCCATTGCATCTTGCCTTACGAGCGTATGGACCTGCAATCGTCTTCCTCTTGCATCCGCCCTTGATGCCTGATAAATAAGGTCTTTAACCAAAAACTGGAAGGCATATCTGAAAAGCTCTTCCATAAGTTCTCCTGCAAGTTTTACGCGCTTGTTTGCGTAATGGTCCTTGTCATCAGGAGGAAGCTCTTTGTAATACACTTTTGTCGCTTTCTCCGCCATGTTGATTAAAAATTTTATTTTTTCGTCATGGGAATCCTTTGTTACTCCGACGTGCGGAAGAAGATAATTATTAATGAGATTTTCCATTCTTGTCAGTCTGAATTCCTGCGGCTGGCCTGGAGAAAGTTTTCTGCTCAGCACATCGATAGCTTCTTCCAGATTCTTTGTCTCTTCCATCTCAAGATTAAGAATGACGTCGTTCTGTATCCTCTTGTCTTGTGAGAAAGCATTCTGGATCTGAGAATCTTTTTCAAGGCCAAGCACTTTCAGCAATTGGATGAATGGAATGCCTGCAGGGGAAGAAGGAAACTCTACAGTGTAAACACCTTCGGCGTTTCGATTGACCACGCATCTTGCCCTGAAACCAAAATAGGTAGAAAAGATTTTTGAAACGAATCCGTTCCGTTCCTTAGTCACCATGATCTTATTCGGAACAAGATCCTCAATGCTCACCAAAACACGTTCGCTTCCGTTGATTATGAAATATCCTCCAGGATCGCTTGGGTCTTCGCCTGCATCAATCAATTCGCTTTCGCTCATTGATGACAGATAGCAAATCTTTGATTTCGCCATTATCGGGATTTCTCCTATGAAAACATCAGAATAAGTTGGCCTTTCAACGCCGTTGAAAACTGGGATTATTTCAAGAAAAACCGGAGCTGCATACGTAAGGTTCCTCAATCTCGCCTCGGTTGGAAGAATGGATCTGTAGCCCCCTTTAACTTCGTAATACCTTGGCTGCTCTATCCTCACTTTTCCCAACCTAAGTTCAAAACCTTCTACATTAGTCTTTATTGTTCCAACCCTTGAAACAACGGATTGGATGCCTTTTTCCAAAAAGCAGTTGTAAGAATCCAATTGCTGTTTGACCAAAGTGTTCACATTATAATATGCTTCTATCATGCCGGAAACCATAACAAAACCTCTATATCTAATCTATGACTAACCTGTATGCAACATACTCCCCAGTCGAGTCATTTCGTAATACTTTAATAAGATCGCCAACATTAGCTTTCAGGGCCTTTGCCTCTGGATCAGAGCTTCTCAACTTTGGAAGCTGTTTATCATTTATCCCAAATTTTACAAGAACTTTTTTCTTTTCAGACTCAGAAAGTATTTCCATCTTAGGAACAAGTTCATAACCAAGAACATCAACGCTTTCTTCAGCAACATCTTTCTTTTTCCTAGAAACTTTCTTAGAAGAACCTTTAGATACCAAGCAGAACCACCCAACTAATAGGCAGAGATAGGGCTACCTCTTACCAGACTAGAACATATAGTTAGAAAGGAAAGGTTTATAATCATTGTTAATCGGATTTTCCCCCTTGAAACTTGACGCGTAGTGGATAACACAAAGGTTTGGGCAACATATTAAAAACAAAACTGGAGATTAGTTAATTATGATCCTTATAATCGATAACGGCAGCCAGTACACTCACCTCATAAAAAGAAACTGTCGCGACCTCGGATTCGAGGCAATGATTTTCAACAACTCAAAACAGTTCTCAGAAATAAAGAACATAATCAAAAATGCTGAAAAGATAATACTGTCTGGAGGCCCGAGTTCTGTCAATGCAGGCAATCTGGGGTTAAGCGAAGAAATTGTGAAGAAAATAAATGTCGAAAGAATAGAGATGCCAATACTCGGAGTATGTTTCGGCCACCAGCTGTTTGCCCATCTTCTTGGCGGAAATGTAGAGAAAGGCGAGTCAGCAGAGTATGGGATATGCGAGATAGATGTTGATTCTGAAGATGTGTTATTCAAAGGCGTTCCAAAGAAATTCAATGCTTGGGTCTCTCATTTTGATACTGTGAAGATTATGCCAAAGGACTTTGTTTCATTGGCGCATTCAAAAACCTGTGCGCATGAAGCTATGCGACATGAGACAAGGAACATATTCGGAGTGCAATTCCATCCTGAGGTCTGGCATACTGAGCATGGGGAAAAGATATTGGCTAATTTTCTGAAGATCTAGGTTCAGGTACTCCTCGGATGCGCTTCCTTTAATTTCTGCAAATCCACTGCCAACTGTTCAATGCAATTCTGTCTTATCTCCCGATAAAGTGCATTGTTTAGATGATAATTCATAACAAACGCGATTAAACCAACAACTCCTGCAACAATCGTATTTGCAGCTAGAGTAGAACTTACTTTGTAAAGAGTACAGATAAGATGGCTAGCAAGCGCACCAAAACCACCAAATAGTCCTCCAAAAACCAGAGAACTGAATACATTATTCAAAGGTGTAATGATCGCTTTATGCGCTCTTGACCAGCTAATTTCATGAGAAAATGTTTCTCTAGAGTCAATAACCAATTGATGCGGCATCTCAAAGTCAAATAGATAATCCCTGGCAATTAAATCCTGGTGATGCATCTTAACAGATGAACCGTACCTGCATAGAATTATTGGACTTATGCAAACAATTAATCCGTCATCCTCCGAATGAGTGCCTGTGATATAACGGCATTCTGAATGTCCGGTAAAATGTGAATTCCAATAGACTCCATCTTGAAAATCATGTCTTCCTTTTGTAACTGGAAATGCCCTTCCAGCGGTTTCCAGCATATCCGGAGAAACACGAAGATGAGGCCTTTGGAGTTCGCGCTTCTGAGCTAATGTTTGTCGTTGATCAGGGCCAAGACTAGATAAAAGTGATCTTCTTACCATAAAAATCAGCGCACTAATGTTGTAGAGTTAAGTTTAAAATGATATTTCGAATTTGCAAAAACTGCACGAAATGCTTTTTAATCTAAAACAAAATAATCCTGCATGGAATGGGAGAAATTCAAGAAACAGAAAATAAATGAATTCGAAAAAGCAATCAAGGAGAACAAAGTGGATTCCAATGTGATTCCACTTATAAGACTGATTAATAAAAACAAGAACTGGACAACTGCTTCATCCTGCCATGGGCAGATAGGCTTGTTGGAATATGGTTTCGAATCTGAAAAGAAAGAACCAAAAATACATGGCAGATGGCATTCAGCCATTGAACCAGAAACAGTAGAGATGTCAATATTAAGACACGGGCTGAAGAAACAACTGTGGTTCAGATTCGAGCCATTTGTTCTTGAGGTTGCAGCAAAGGACATTAAATCCGCATTAGAGTTTCTTGGAAAGGCAAGGAAGTGCGGGATCAGGAATTGCAGCATCCAATCCATTTCGAAAAAAGTAATGATGGAAATGCATGGCCAAGGCCAAATAGCAATCCCTGTGAACCAGGTGGAAGGAAAATGGACAGAAATAGTCGAAATAGCGAATGAGATGATGAGTGCGAATGCCAAAACTCTGGAAAAGATTGCTAAGGCACTCAAAAGTTAAATTAAAAAATAGGTGGGGGCAAACTATGATAAAGGATGATAGAATATGACAGCTAGAAAAGAGTTACAGATAAGACCTCATGAAAAGCCAGCACGCACTGTAAAAAGAGAACCAATATTATCACAAGAAAACAATTTCAAAATCGAGAGACTAACTTCAAAGAGTCAGGATTTTGAAAATAAATTTAGGGCATGTCGAGATTTATTGCTCAGAAATTTTGAGGTGGAAGTTGTTACTCCCGAAGAGACACTGAGAGAGTATTTAAAACAAGAAAGATATGTATTCGTTTTAGCAACTGACCAGAGAACGGGCAAAACAGTCGGTGCATACGCCGGAAGTATACATGAAACGGATTCAGGTGCAATGTTTTATCTCCACTATACAGTTGTCGATAGAGGATCTAGAAAAAAAGGGATATCTACTGCAACTACGGAAATGGCAATAAAACAGGCAAAAGAAATATCTAAAAAATTAGAATGTGGAGAATTAAGATATATCACAGCAGAAGTTGAAGCGCCAAAAGATAATAAAGATGGGGCTAAAATAGCAGCATTGCATGCTATGGAACGAGGAGGGCTATGCCTTGTGGATGGCTTTCAATATTATCAGCCACCATTTGAAGAAGGAGATAGCCCGATCCCAATGGCACTGATAATAAAAGACCTCAATGGGGAAAGAAAAGAGATTACACGCAAAGAAGTGTTTGATTTAGCTGGTTCTTTATATAGGGCATACACAGACCTCGCAGCAGTGCCAGAAGAAACAACAAATAACCTTGTCATTGATGCTGCCAAGCAACTCACTGGACAAAGCGAAGGAGAGGCAAAGGAACTCATAGACTCAGGTGAGATAAATGCAAGGCTATCGCAGATGCCAAACCTAAAACTTACACGACCTACGAAATTAGGAACAAAATCGTCAGCATAATCTCGCGCTATTCTTGGCATATGGCAAATACATACGACACTTCCGAACAGGCAAAAAGTTTTAAAGCTTAAATGTAACTCGTAAGCATGAAACGACTCTTGTATCTGGGATTAGCATTTGTTTTTCTTTTTGCATGCATAAATGTAGCTGAGAAAGTGATGGAGCAGGGAGATGTAAAAGGGCCAGTAGATGTCACGAAGATTACGACCAAGGAAAATGCCACTGTCGTGATTCCAAAAACTGAGGGTAATAAGACCTTGCAGGCTTCAGACGTGCTAAAGATATATTTCATAGAAGTCAATGACGATGAAACAGAAGGAGACGCAATACTGATAAACCAGGGCGAATTTAATATGCTTGTAGATACAGGCCCTGAAAGCGGATCCCAAAAGCTCATTGCTTACCTGAAAGGCAAGGGAGTGGAAAGGCTTGATGCTCTTGTAATAACTATAAATGACAAAAACCAGTATGGCGGGATATCTGCGCTGACAAAGGAATTCAAGATAACTGATTTATGGACTTTCGCTATGAGGTCTGCAAGCAGCGACTACAATTCAGTCATTAATTCAATAACTGCAGACCGAGTGGTGTATCTTGCAAGAGGAATCACAAAGAGCTACGGGGATTTGGAAATAGAAGTATTGAACCCGACCATGGAGAATTCCAACCCTGACCTGAAATTGAATGCAGCTGTGCTCAAGCTCACCTACAAGAGCATGTGCATATTGCTCACTTCAGAGTTGAATGCAGGGGGGCAAAGAGACCTTCTCAACAGATTTGACATCCAATGCCCTGTATTGCAAATACCTGACCATGGATTAGGAGACAGCAACCGGCAGGCATTTCTTTTCATAAGGGCAGTCAAACCACAATACGCGATAATAAGCGGAGGGCCAAGTTCTCTCAAAGACGAAGAAGGTCGGGGCCCGATAAGGCAGATACTTTCACAGGACAATGTCACGCTTCTTGAGAATTATATGGGTGGAACAGTAGTAATTGAAACAAATGGCGTGGAGTATTCGGTAAGATATGAGTAACAAGGGCCAAGTTACGTTCGAACTGATGATTGGAATAGTCTTGACAATCGCAGTCATAGGCGCCATTACAATTTCATTAAATAATTTTAAAGATGGAATCAGCATTTACTCGAAAACAGCCAAGGAACGGATCGAACTTGAAAAGAACATGCTTGTGCTTGATCAAAAGATGATGTCCAAGGGATACAACTCTCTTGAAATAGGAGGATTTTCCATAAAAGGAAATAAACTGGCAAAAACATCTGAAGGCAGGTCCATAGAATACGAAAATGTTCTTGAGGTGGAATTTCCAGATGAAGAATCAACGTAATAATAGCTTATTGCAAAAAGGGTTCGTAACGCTAGATGTGATGCTTAGCATGATTCCGATAATCCTTATTTTAATGTACGGCCTTAATACAATCTCGCAACTCAAACAGGGTACAGAGAACAACATCCTTGAAAAACAGGCGTTTGACAAACTCTATCTGATCTCAGAACAATCAGTAAAGCAAGGAATGGATGTGAAAAGAGAGGGAATGAATTTCGAAAACTGGATCGATTCGTCAAAAATGCTAAACGAAAAAAAGGAAATCTCGATTGGATTCGAACCCGATGGAGGGAATTGCATCTACCGCATAGTGGCTTTAGGAGAAATGAAAGAAATAAAGAAGATTTACTTCTGTTTTTGATTTACTTTCTTCTTATAGCAAGTTGCAAAAATAATCGAACTTTTTATTTGCAACTTGCTAGCTAGCAAATAAGCAATAAATGTCCGAATATTTTGCTTATTTGCGATTAGTCGAAGGCTTCTTTTGAACTGCCTTTGGAACATCCATCCAAAAGTAGTATACTGAACCAACTAGGATAATTGAATCGATCAGAATCTGAAGGAATCCAATTACCAACGTGACTGCGAAGATCAATGCCAGATTAGTACCTAGGTTATCCATAAGCAAATCAGAAACTGTTGACAAAATGTAATTAGGCACAGCTGCAATCAGCCCTGATGCAAGAACCAATGCAATGACTTTCAGAGGATATGTCCTCAGTATTCTCCAGGAGGTCTTGAAAGAATCAACGATTCCTTTTTTGTTTATCAAAATTTCAGGAACCATGAAGACTATCGAAAATACAAGGATCAAAAGCCCTATCACGGCGATTGGAAGAAGCACGCATGTGATTGCAGACACTACCAACACTCCAACTGCCAAAACACCGCCCAATAGATAAACTAGGAAAAGTTTCGTCATTGGCACTGCCGCTTCCTTCAGCGAATTCCACAGATTGAAATGCTTATTATTTGAATGTGCATGAATCGCATACCAAAAGATAGAGTTGATAATTGTTAAAGCAAGAATTGCAATTAAACCCAGGAATAGTATAAAGATGCCTGCTGAAAGGAGGCTAGCCACAAGGGTGGACAGTACTAACTCCGAATTGCTCGGATCAACCTTACTAACAGAAAGAAGTGCTGACAAAAGGCTGGCAAAAACCAAAACCACCAATACGGCCTGCACCCCCGCCTCCAGCAAAGATATTTTCGAAAAGTTAGTAAGCAACTTCCCATTGCTGAATAATCCGAATGCTTTTTTGATTGACTCGACAACACTAGGTTCATTTCCCATAATAACCACAAATTACTTGATTTGTTTGAGTTTATTAATATAGAGGGTCTGTGTCGGATAAGCCATTGCAATTCCTTCTTTCTCAAATTCCTCCTTTATAGCAAGGTTAATATCCTGCTGAATGTCCATATATTTCTTATAATCATTTGTCTTCACGAAATAAACCACCTCAAATAGAAGCGCTGAATCGCCAAACTTGCTGAAATGAACTCGATCAAAGTCTACAAGCTCGACACATTTCACAATATCTTCAACCATCTTTGGAATCGCTTTCACTTGCTTTGTAGGAGTTTCATATTCAATGCCAAAGCTGAAGACAACCCTGCGTTTGGTCATTTTCTTGAAGTTGTGGATCCTTGTCTCAGTCAATTCCCTATTTGAAACAACAAGTTCCTGGCCCTGCTGGGTAAGGATGCGGGTGGTTTTTATCCCAACTCTTTTCACTTCGCCAAGATCGGTGCCTATCAAAATCGTATCCCCTACTTTGAAGGGTTTGTCGAAATAAATAGAAAAGGAAGCGAAAACATCACTAAGGACGTTCTGCAATGCAAATGCAACTGCAAGGCCTCCGATACCAAGGCCTGCAAGCATCGGAGAGATATCTATTCCTGCATTGGAGATTATGAGAAGAAGCGCAATCAGCCAAAGAACTGCCTTGACGATCTGAGTCATGAGATGAACTAAAGAGCTGTCGGTTTCGCCTGCTTCTTTTTCCCTTTCGCGGATGAATTTCCTTTCAGCATAATCTATGATTTGCTGCACTGCCCTTACTGCATAGTATGTGATTGAAATTAATAGAGCGTAATACATCACCTGGTCGAGGAGTTGCGGGTGAGGAACGAACAATAGCGAGAGATATATTGAAAGAAGCACATAAAAGAACCAGCCGATCTGATCCACAACATTTACCAAAACGTCGTCGATACCTGTTTTGGTTTTTTGAGTGATTTTCTTAAGCCTGCTTATGACCACGAACTTGAAAAATCTTAGGATTATGAGTGCAACCAAGAATACGACTATTGCGTTGGTATAATCCTGAATTGCATCGCTACCAACAGTATAGCCCAATAATCCGGAGATATCCATTATCCCTTATTCATTTGAAATGTTTATAAGAGTTGCCCTGCGTACTCAACAATTCCGACATTCCACTTCGCAGGAATACGTGGCCTTTCCCCTAAAACAATCTGTTGGCACATCCACTGAAAATTCGCTAGAAGAACCTGCTGCCACGATGGGCAATGTTGATATCCTAGATCCTATTTTTGATTCCCCTTGAACAGCAGTACAATTCACCAAAACCATTTCTGCGCTTGAACTGCCTGCATTCCTTACAGAACCGGATATCCTTTGGTAGCATCCGTTTTCCATGCCAGCCCTATCTTCATTCTTCAACTTTTCCAAAGATAATGCTGGACCTAGGCAACCAAACAGAAAAAAGACGACTACAGCCAAAGCAAGCAATATGCGCATGAATGATTATGTATATGAATTTTTTTAACACTATGCTTCATGAGTTCAGCGCTTCGTTTAGCATACCAATAAAGCTTACGCAGTTCATCAAATTCCTTTATCCCAACACCTAATTTCCTTGCCCAGATTATAAATGGCAATGTTTTGAAACACCGGAGGCTTTTTTAATTATTTATATCCACAAAAACAACATGAAAAAGACGATTATATTCCTTGCAACGCTTGTTTTTTTATTTATGAACGGGTGCCTCCAATCCTGTTCTGAAGAACAGAAGGTATTTGAAAGCAAACTTACTGAATTCCGGCAATTTACAAATTCAGATGAAACAAACTTCACCGCCCGTTATGTTTACTGCGACGAAATGCTAATTTATCTGGAATCCCACGAAAATTGTTTCCGAGATTACTCAAAACTGAAATCAGAACTCACCGAAGCATGCAATTACTTCAAATCCTGCATTCCTGTTGATGAAAAAGAAAATGCTCTGAACAAGCAGATTAAAGACATCGGGGACATCGTTAAAAACGGTGAAAATGTTAACTTTTCCACAGTCCTCTCTTATTGTGACGCAACTTTGAGTATGATAGACCAATATAAAGATTGTTTTTATGATTATGAAGAAGTACGGCCCATTCTCGGGGAGAGATGCAGCAATGTCAAATTCTGCGCTGAATTTGAAAATGATTTTTTGAGTGCATTTGAACGAGTGGTGAAGACGCACACAACCCATGAAACAAATACTGTCCTGATGAAGGATAGTTGCGATGATATGTTGAAGACTATCGACAAAGGAAAAACATGTGTGAATGATACCATACTACAAACTAAAATAATCGATTCGACAAGAATTTTTTGTGGATACGAGGATAAAGCGAATATCTGTGTTGGCTTCCCTAACAACGATTTTGAAGGAAAACTCTCTGAATGGTATCCATACATAGAAGTCAATGGAAATGGAAATGTCGTTGAAGAAAACTACCCTGATTTTTCATTGGAAAGAGACTCAAAAAACAATTTATATCTTAAAATACAAAATACGCATAATTCAAATGAAAGGTCCTCCATTTCCCACAGGCTAGTTCTTGAACAGGACAAGATGGGTAATTACAATTTCTCATTTAAAATTTTAAATAGCCATGACTTGACAAATAAATCAGCAATCATCTATGCAAGAATAAGCTTTTTAGACAAAGAACTTGGCACACTGGCAGAATATTATTGGGTTTATGCCGATGAAAATACAGTTCCTGAGTTCTTCGGAGTGCCGTATACAAACAATTTCGGGCCAGGAAAGGATGCTGATTGGAGGTTGGTTTCCATCCATCTTCAGGATGCTGCAAACGAGGTTGTTCCACTAGACAAGATAGATCAAATAAACGGAATACGGTTTTCTTCTGGAATCTATAATTTTGAGGATTATGAAGTCAGCATGTATCTGGATGACATTCTGATAGAATGCAATTGAGTTATGGCAATAAAATTGCAGCAGGCCTGAACCGACGTTCAGGAGTCAACATTTTTTACAAATAAAAAATGCAGGGGGCAGGGTTTTCGTATTGCACCTCTTGGTTGCAAAAGGTACGGAGCCCGCTGGGGCTCTGTTTCGAACCTGCGTAGACGCTAGGCCAACGGGTTTCATAAGACATTTGTTGGAAGTAATACCACGTGGCTTCCCGATTGAAATCGTTTTCGATTTCAATGGACACAATGAACAAAGTTCATTCGTGTTTCCAGGGTTTTTTGCCACATGTCTGTACTTGTTCAAAAAAGCCTTTCTAAGCCCGCCGCATTTGACCGCTCTGCCACCCCTGCGAACGAAGTGAGCAGGGATTTGAGTTGCGAAGCAACTTGGCAGTTCTTGAACAACGGTTCAAGGCTTCTGCCACCCCTGCATGTTGAACTTACAACAGCAAATTCGACAGAACTATTTAAGCCCGAATCAATTTTTAAATTATAGCAATCCACCAAAGTAGTACAAACTCAAACTTATAATCGCCCTAAAGGTAGATTACTAATAGCGAACCGCAAAAATTATGCGGTTTGCTATAGTTGTAAAAAAGAAAACAAAATAAGAATAAGGAAATAAAGAGACTACTTCTTGGCTCTTATGTCTTTTCGCTTTGGCCTCATATCTATAGCGCCTGCGCCGCACTTTCTGCATTTCTTAACTGTTTTCTTGTTTCTGCTCTTGCATTTCCTGCAAATTACAATCTTTATGATTTCTGCGTCTGCTTCTGCGAATTTACCCATATAAATACACCTATGTAAATAACGTTAGAACTTAGAGATTAATTAAAAGAGATTAATATAAAAAGATATCTGTCCACAAAAATTAAAATCTACCTCTTAATAAGCATTAATTAAGCCTTAATCATGCCTCTGTGGCTCAGTGGTAGAGCGCGGGTTTTGTAAACCTGAGGTCGGGGGTTCAATAGCTTTGGTCTGACGACCAAAATTCGTCAGCAAGCTGAAGATCCCTCCAGGGGCTTTTTTTTCTTTTTCAATAACTTTTAGCCCAGCACTTCTTTCATCTTCTCCAAAAGCAACTCAAACGTCAGATAACCTGCCTTTGCATTGAAATGCCCTGCATTCGGAGGCCTTGTGAATTCAGCGCCAACTTGCTTCGAAAGCTCAACTCCATTACCAACCGAAACCATTGGATCATCTTCAGAATGGAAAACGAAGAACTTTCTGCTGTTGTTCTTGATTTTCTTCCAATCAAATGGCTTCCCTATGAATGGCTTGTCACCTTCATAATTCCTTATTGGTAAAATCCCAATTGGAGCTGCCACAAGAAAAGTAGCCCTGATTTTGACTTTGCTCTTCTCCAGGATGCGAAGCGCAAATGCACCTCCCAAACTGTGAGCCACCAAAATAGCATCTTCTGTAAACTCCTCTTTGTATTTGTCAAATACTTCAAACCAAATTTCAGGCGTCTGGTTCAAAGGGGTAGGAAACTGCGGAACAATTACTTTGCAGCCAAGTATCTCCAATTCATCCTTAAGCCATGGAAACCAATTCTCACCAGGATAGCCGGCAGTGCCATGGATAATGAAAACGTTTGTCATAAGTGAGATTAGAATAAAAAGGATTTAATCCTTAACTTCTTCCAGCATAATCTCCCCATAAAAATTCTCCATTACAAAATTGCCGTGCTGAAAGAAATAATTATCGTGGAAAGAACAAACAGATTTACCTGAAATCTCTGAACCAAAAGTGAAAACATTCCTCCGCGTCTCCAATTTCTCGTCAGTAGCAAAACCCAATCTTGCACCATTGCCCAATGAACAGAGTGTGTCAGACTTATCTGCAAAATCATCTGCCATGCTTCTTAACTTAGAGAGGCGAATTGACTTGTCCGAACCATCCTTCACATTCATCAAAACAAAAATAGAGATAGAAATAAGAGAAAGCGAAAGTGCAAAAACCAGGAGATACTCTACTGTAACCTGAGCCTTTAGATTTTCCATCTATTCACAAACGTAGCTGTCCATATTGCATCGCAAGCCTTCAGCACAGCTGGAATCGCTTGTGCATGGCCCACCTTTCTTGGACTTCATAGCAGTTTCAGTTGTCTTAAGAACTTCATCAGATCGTTTGTCAACTTCCTGTGAAGTCTTGTCAGCTGTCTTGAGCAATTGGCTTGCAGCAATAGCTATTACTGCAATTATCACTGCTATCAAAATAAGCATCTCTACAGAAATCTGTCCCTTGGAAACCATAATTCAATTACACCTGTGAAATTATTAAATTTATCTGATGTATGAAGTGCTCCTGTCAGTGGACTGGTATGGCAAGACAGAATTCTTCTCTATCTCCTCCTCCACTTTCCTGAGTATCTTCTCGCTTTCCTTGGCTTTTTTGTCAAGCTTGGAAAGGTTTAACTGGAAATCAAAATATTCAGAAAGCAGGGAGACTATCGCCTTTGCAGAACTGATGTCCACATAGCTTCCGTGTGTTTCACCCATAATGCAGATGCCTTGTATGCCCCGAAGCCTTCCCAATGATGGAAGAAGGCCCGCTGCACCGACTATAGAGCCTTTTGCAAGGCCAAAAACAACACCTTTCTTTTCGAATTCTTTCTTGAGCGCGATTGTGGTTGAAACTCCAAAAACCCTTCTCTGCTCTTGGATTTTTCCAGTACTGTAACCACCAACTGTAAGAATAGTCTTGACTCCCAATTTCTTCAAATAATCAATTATGACCCCGCTGACTTCGTATTGGCCTACGCTTGAAATCGCCTGGACATCGCCAGTCAAAACTATAACATCCTGCTTCTTTCCTTTTAAAAAATAAAACTTGTTCCTGATGAGCCTCATTCCTCCTTTCTTGGTCATGAAAACCTGGTGGGGAAAATGAGGTGAATAAAGATCTGCTATCCTTTGGCCTTTCAACTCCTCTACGAGATACCTTCCTACAACACGGCCTATTAAGCCTATGCCAGGAAGACCAACAACAAGAACAGGATCCTTTGGCTTAACCCTTTCTCTCTCGATGATGAGTGTTTCTTTCATATGATAAACTGAAATCGAAAGAGTTTAAATATCTATCCGAATACACGAATGGGACAGGGTGTGCTGACCTCGACAAAACTCCACAATGCTGTTCACTAAGAGTATATACACCACAAACAGAACATATCCTCATCTTCTTCATTTTATTACACTCATTCCTGCATGCCTGTGAATTTCACTTCGCATTTATTCTTGGCGCCGTTCGAGATTATTCCCTGAATTATCTTCATGAGCTTTTTCTCTCCCAATTTGAAGTTCTCTTCAGTTATAGAAACCCTATAATTAGGTGCTCCGAAATAGCTTATAGAAACGCCTTCTCCTAATTCAAGAGTCTTCTTTATCCTCTCAATGCCATCGGGCTCATAGCACTGGACAGTTATCAGGCCTGCAATATCAACAGACGCCTTCTTTAGGTTCTTCTTTGCTAAATCAACGAGCTCAATCTTAAATGCTTCAGGAAGGTCGATATTTTTCAAAGCATCCATGCCTTCTTCAGAACAGAATGCAAAACAAGAATAAACATCTTCGAACTCCTTTTCGATTGCAGCCTGCGCCACTGCAATATCCACCTTAGTCTTCTCTGTTGCAAGCGACAAAAGCTTATCAGCCCTTTTCTTCTGGCGCGAAGCTTCCAGCTTTCGATTCTTCTCCTGATCTGTTACTCTCTTCAATGAAACATCTATCTGGTTCTTTTCACGATCTAATCTGTAGATCTTTACAACATGGGTTCCGCCTTCTGAAATGAACTCGTGGATGTTTTTTATCCATCGCGGAGCCACTTCTGAGACGTGCAAAAATGCCTCAATATTATCATATTCCGGAAGCACGCAAAATGCACCATAAGGCATTATTTTCTTTATGACTGCTACAACGAGCTCGTCAACTTCCGGAACCTTGTTTGACATTTTACTTGTCCAACTCCGAAATAATCTTGCCCATGAAAATTGCTTTTCCACCAGAAGATTCTGCAAGAATTTCTTTGCATGAATCGCACTTAACCTGCTGGTTCACATGGCTGAAAATCTTCTTCTCAGAACCGCATTTGCATTTTACAAGATAAAATCTGCTGTTAGTTTTAATAGTCATTAAAATCACCATCATCCTTTGATCTCGACTTTCTTCTTCGTCCTTCCGCCGCCGAGTACTCTTTCCTGCTTCTTCTTGCACTGATTACACGTAAGCATGAGTTTCTGCCTCTTGCCCTGCTTCTTGACAGTCTTTTCACCAGCTCTCTTACCACCGTGACCTTCAAGACTCCTTTGGTGCGCCCTGTTACCCTTAGCCATCGTCCTTGGTGCGCCCTTGCTTGCAACTTTCACCTTGTGTATCTGGTGAGAATTACAGTAAGGGCAATATGTATTTACTTGTTTTGGAAATTTCATATCTTCACCTCAAATTTATTCGAATCTACTTAAATGTCTTCAATTTTTCATATCAAGTCAGCTAATTTCGACTTCAACAGCCAATCGGCCTCTACTTTAGGCAAAGAGCATTCCTCTCCAGTCTTGAACGGACCGTAGGTGTTGTTGTCCGTTCCGGTGTATTGTTCAACATCCTTCAGGATTCGGACTCGCCTCTTTGATAAAAACAAAAGGTCGTTAACGTGACTTCTTCTTTTATTTATTATATCCACTAGGTTTTTAAGCATCTCCTTTTCTTCCTTTGTGAGCCCTTCGCTGTTGTTCTCGTTCCTCAGGGCCATGAGAATTATTTTCTCCTCCCTTTTGGAAAATATACCGAGAACAATGCGCTTGAGGTTTTCGCATTCACGTATTGCAAGAAGAGAATTGGAACGGAATGCTTCTGCAGTCTTGGCAGACAGCACCTCTGAGACCTCACCATAGAACCCATCGTCAACTGAAACTATGGCAGCTGATTCAGATTCCTTGCGCTGAATGTCCCTTAAAGAAGAATAGTCTATTTTCATACTTAGACAAATGTGTAAGAATAAGCTTTTAATCCTTCTTCGAAGTGCGTTTCTTCTTCTGGGCCTTTGGTTTGCTTGCGCTCTTGGCGCCTGAGTTGACCGGCACCTCAATCTTGTAATTCTCTTTAGGGGACTTGAAGGATGCAAAAATTTCCTTCTTAGTCTTCTGCTTGTCGATAAGAGGCCTGAATCTCGCCTCATCTTCTTTTTTCCCAAAAGGCTTTGGTTTTTCAGCCTCTTCGGATTTCTCTAGCTCTTTTTTTTCTCCTGGAAGCTCGTCTTCATCCAAAGCCCGTATCTTTTCTTCATCTATATTTATGGACTTTTTCTTTTTTTCATTATTGCGCACCGCTTCGATGAAAACTTTCCGTTCGTCTCTTTCCCTTGGCTTCCCGCGCACCAGATCCACTATCTTCCCAAAAATGCCCTTTTTCTTCTTGTTCCCTATCCTGAAGACAGACATTGAATTCGGAAGGTTGCCCTTGTCATCGCGTTCCACCCTTGCGCAGAATTCGCAGAGCTTCTCTCCTTTGTAATAATAAACAACTGTCAACTCTCGCCTGCATCTCGCGCACTCCTCATTGATGATTTCCTGCTCTACTCTCGGTTTGCGCGAACTCTCATCGTGCCTGCGCTCTTCGCTCTTAGAATCATTCAGGCATACTGGGCATATCCACTGCCCCATATATTGCTGCAACTCAGAAGAAGGTATATACATCCTGCATTTCCAGCACTGCTTATTCAAGCCATAGAATGCACAGCCATCACAGTAGGGCAAACCATCAGAGCCATACTGATGCGCTTCCATACCACAGCGTATGCATTTCATGAGTTAAATAAGAAGTGAAACTTTATAAAATAAGAGAATTTGGAACGATTACTTTTCTTTTGAACTTGAATTCAGAACACGCAGATATTCTTTAATATTCGAAGACCTCATAAATATATTTACTTCGATTTTTCTTTTTCTAGAATCTGGAATACTCGTAGATAGTGCATTATCTATTTTAGTTGAAACGATCTCAGATATCTGAGCAGGAGTTTTGTTTATTATTTCAGCATAGGAAACAGCTATAGAAACAGCATATGATTTTTCTTCACCACCCTTTTTTACGTATATATTACCATTAAAAATCCAGGATCTTGAAGAAAGTGCCTGACTAGATGCTTCTGCATCTGCAGTTCTAATTTTTGATAGAATATCGTCAGCATTAGCAGTAACCTGGGAAATGCCAATCAACTCTGTTATTGATTTCACAGTCGAAGAGGTCTGATCTCCAGACATTCTTTTATCTTCAGGCAACTGGGCCTGTTCCTCAGTTATTGCAGATTCTATCTTCCGAGATAAAAAACCCAAAATCTCTCTGTATTTCTTCTTGATGATTAAATCTCTTGGAACCTGGAAATTAAGACAGTCCATACCAGAAATAATAAATCCTATGTCCGATCCCATAAAATAAGGCGTTAATGAAGGCAATGTCCTTATTTCAACTGCCAGGGGAAGGATTTCAAGTTCTTTCCGTTCAGCAGGAGTCAAAATCGCAAGAAGTTTACCTCTTTGACTAGGAGTTAAGTTAGACAATACTTCTAATTTTAACTCCTCATCTCTAGGAAGCGCCTCTCGTATTTCCTTCGAAGTTCTAGCTTTCTCTAATTGATCAATAATCATTTGAATTCGTCGGTTAATATTTATTGGAGCGACATGCTTTTCTTCAGTAGGTCTAAGCACAGGTGTAATTCCTGCACCAAGATGTTCTAAAAAGGTAGGCCCACCAGTTCCAACTGGCTCTTCTACCTTATGGATCAATCTATCCGAAACCCCTTTAAGCTCAAGCCTTATCACTGGCTTTAATTTATCCCGTGGAAGTTTCATCCAATCCTCCACAGTATCTTTTGGAAAGGTGACACGATAAGTTTGGCCGTTAGCATCAATCATAAAGCTCATTGAACCATTCCCGTTCAAACCTACTGGAGAACCCTGTGCACTCTTTGCAACTTCTTCAAGCTTTATCCCTCTTGGTCCAAGAAAACTCTGCAATTCTGGTGACTGTAATAATACTGGCATTTTAACGACCTCTTCTGCGCCTGATGATGGGGCTGTTAGCGAAACCAATGGCAGAAATAAGGCAAAAACAGCCCGTTTTAAGGCCGAATGGCAAGAGACATGACTCATATTGCCTGATCTGAATCGTTTTAGCCTCATACACTCCCCTATTCCCCATAACAACAGATATTATTCCAGAAGGGATATAAATAGGTTTCTATGGAGTAGTGGCAAGATTATGACGACTTTAGATTCAAAAGAATAGTTTGTTAGATAAAAAAGGAAAATAAAAAGAAAAAAAGATTGAACTTTACTGGCTCTGCAATTGAGAGATAAAGTTCTGTGTTGCTGCCAAAGTGTCTGTTGCAGACCAACCTGCAACTACAATTGACTTACCAGGTACTGCTTCCCAAACCAATGTTGGATTAACAGCATCAAGGACTACAGCTGCACCAGTCATCAACTCTTTTGTTTTTGTGTTGACTACTGGGCCTCCGACAGTTACTACTGTATCAGAGGTAAGTTCTGAGTCCAAGACTACAAGAGGTGCGTAGTTTGTATAACCATAAGGCAACACTGCATTTACTGTAGGTGTGCCTGCTGGCAATATAACTGCCGACATTCCGCTCTCGTCAACTGTGCATGATGGAGTTGCCCCACCGCCAACTGAACAGCTACCTGGTGTGTAGGTAATGTCTGCGACTTTTACCTTCACTCCGCCTGTGCCATCAATTGTGGTTTCATCTCCCTTTGCTCCAGTCCAAACCTGTGTTGCAGTTGAGGACGTAACGTCTGAGTCAACTCCTGATAAGAGGAATTGTGCTCTTGCAGGTTTCTTTGCAACCTTAACGACTGCATTTTCAGAGTCGATAGAGTCAAAGATAGAACCTCTTTCTGTTACGAAACCAACCTTGTATGCCTGTACTGTGGTATCATATGTTTCATATGCTGTTGCAATGTTAGATACAACATATACGCCACCTGCAAGCACTTTATCCTTTGCATAAGAGCCCTGGTCAACGTTCAGATCCTTCTTGGATACGTTGTAAGCAAATGCAAAGAAATCTGGTCTTCTTTCTGCCAAATTGTCACCTGCATCTTCACTCACACCTACACAATAGGTTACAGAGTTGTTTGTTGCAACACCTGATGCTACTCCGCTACTGAAGTTAGCACCTGCTAAACCAACCTTGTCAAAGTATGGCAAGTCAGCCTCGTGAGCTATTTGGGAGTAATATCCTGCATTACAACCACCCATTCTGAGTGCACCAGATTCATTGACTGTTTCTCTAGTACCTGCAACTTTATATCTGACATCCTTTGTACCATTTGTAGCATCTCCTACACGCACCCATTCTCCTGCGCTTCCCTGTAATTTCAACAGGATAACACCAGAGTTTAAGGCATTAGGATCACCGTATGCTGCTGAGTTACCAGGTGTGAATCCAATTTCTGCAGTACTATTTACAGTACTATTGAATGGAGAAAAGATTCCTGAACGATATGTATCTCCATGCGTATAATAGGTTGCAGTTCCGTTACCAAACAATACAGCCAATCTTGCACCACTTCCTGAACTGGATGCAAATGCATCATCCACTGTGGATGAGATGTCCAACCAAGAATCAAAGATGTTGGTTGTTGCTTCCAAAGTAACAGTTGTTGAGTTTCCTTGTGTCCTAAAGCTGAAATCCTCTGATCTCCTTACCTGTATGGAAAGGGTATCATAGTCGCTTGAGCTTGACGGATCAAGGTCAAGTCCTTTGTAAGTCAATCTCAATGATGCTGGATCTGCCATAATGTCTACATATTCACCCTCAGACAAATAATTTGATGAGGTATCTTTGTAGATCAAAATAGTTCTCAAGTGGTCAGAGTAGTTATAAGGATCTACTGCTGAAGCAGCTGTTTCCTTCTTTTTCCAACCAAGCCTGACTCTCCAGTTTGCATCCTTGTTCAAAGAGTTGTCTCCATTGACTTCTGGGTAGAGCGAATCTTTCAAAGAAAGTTCGTTTTGAATGATTGCCATGTCTGCCCATTTTGCACCGTAGGTATAACCAGGAGCTGTTTTGTAGACACGTACCATTATTTTGTCTGAGCCGATAGTTATCGAAGATGTTGAACCTGGAGCAACTGTTGTCTGCTTCAAGACGTTTCCGTTGCTGTCCAAAATACTAACTATAGCAGATTGTTCTGCAGCAGTTGTACCTGCTTTAATGTCGTCAAGTCTTACAGAGTATCCGCTTTGTGCCTTTAAGACATCTCCAACGTTTACGATTCCTGAGAGAGACTCTTTTGCAAGGTCAACTTCTCCACCAATATGTAATACAGTAAGGTTCTCTGCTCTTATTGATGGGTTTTCAAGCTTTGTTACTACCCAGTCAGATCCTCCAAATTTAACCTTTACTTTGTGTGTTGAGAATCTGTTTGAGTCTGTGCTTGAACATGTTGCCCAGCTGTTGTTTGAGTCAGATTGCGAACAGACTGGCAAACCAAAGTTACCTGTTGCACTGTCGTAGAATTTCAATTGATATATAATGTTCTTCAATTTTCCTTCTACCTGTGTACTTGATGTTTGCCATTTTGTATCTGCTCTTATCCAAAGCATTTGTTCTTCTTTATATGTCTTTCCTGCATCCTTATCTTCTACAGTATAATCTGCAAAAGGAGTGTACTTGGAACCATCTATCTTATAGAGATTCGCTGTTGTCTGTCCACCCAATGTAGTTGATGCACCATTAGAGAATGGGTTTGCTTCCGAAGAAGTTTCTGCAGTCGTAAAGTTGTAGTCCGAAGTTGCTCCCAAACCCCTGTCTTCAAGTGTTCTATCAAACACATCTCCGATCAGGTTGCTTATTGCATAAGTTCCTGCTGCTGATGCACCTGGTACTGTGAATTCCAATTTTACTTTTTCATCAGTAACTGTGCACTCGCCTGCGCCTGCACCACCTGCTGCACATGTAGGTTCACCCGAAACAGACGCAGTCAATACTGAGGACTTAAATGCCTCGCTTGAAATTTTTGCTGCGATGTTTGCTGCTGCAACACCATCTGATGCTGCTGCGCTTTGTCCCACTACGACTTTTACGAGTGGTTCACCGTTTTGGTTTACCAATGGGGTGTTCTGAAACACCAATCCTGCAAATGCTACAGAAGATGCCAAAATGGTCGCTCCTGCAACAACTGCTCCAATTTTCCTTAAGTTCACTTTCATTTATACACCTCGATTTTTTATGGGTTTTCTTACAGGACACGTCTGTCCCGACTTATTTACACCGCCTGTATTCGATGGCCCGTTTTTATAAAGACTATGACGGTTGTTCGCTCCCAACGCAGGGAACAGGGCCATTCAGAAATCCAAACCGGATTTCTTATTCATAGCGAGGAGACTCGCTAGGAATTATAGAGAGTGTCTGACACAAGGTTTATAAACATTTGGGGTTGTTGTAAACCGCCATTTATAAATAGCCGAATGAACTATGGCAATAAACGAACACCGCATACGCCATTAGACGTATTCGCCTAAATTTTCAAAAAAATCCGAGTAAAATCTAGACGATAATCTTTTATTTTTCGATTCGTGGGATATTGTAATAGAAGATAATTAATGCAAATTTATTTTAATTAATGGGATGAAACAAAAAAAATTATGAAAGGGTTACGTCCAGGATCATCTTGCCTGAACCCAGCTCTTCAAAGTCTGTAAATTGCTATCCAATGCAGGTCTTTGCTCATCAGATTCGGATATGAAGAATAATATTTCGTCGAGGATTTTGATTGCTTTGTCAACTGCGGCGTGATTTTCCGGCTTCAGATTCTGTCTAACTCTGTTGAATTCTCTAAAAAGAAGATTTATTGCCTGCCCTCGCGCTTCTTCGTCTTTTGAATTTCGTTCAAAGGCTTTTCCATATGCTTCGACTGCATTCTGGACATTTCCCTGCTTCTTATGATAATCTCCTAATTCACGGTAGTAATTCCCTTCGACAACTTCTGCTTTCTGGAATTGCTGCCTGTCGAATTCAACTGTTCTTCCGAATGAAGAGAATGGATCAATAATAATCAATTTACCGTCAACCTTTGCTGCTGGAACAATATGTGTTATGTTCTCGGATGCGCCTTTGACATGGCCGAAGATTGCGCCGACCTCAATATCTTTCTTCTCTAATGCGACCAAGAATCCAACGATCGCATATGTACCGTCGCTGCAATCACCCTTTTTCCCTTCTGCAAGCTCATCAGGAGTCTTTGGCTTTCTGAATTTCTCTGCAGATGGCTTAAGGCCAAGTTTGCCACCTTTGAACTTAAAAACCTCGTGAGCGAATCTCAAAACCTCGACCAGATCGGTGATTTCTCTGGCCTGATCCAAATAACCTCGAAGTTCTTTCGAAGTAATTGCAAGAGGATTTGTTTTTGTAGCTTCCTGTGCTGCAACTGCCCTCGGAATTAAAGACAAGTCAAATGTTTGTTTGTGGAAAATGCCTGGTGGTAAAGATAAACTAAATGCTGCAAAGGCTGCGACTGCCGAAGTGATAATTATGCCAGAACTTAGTGATGTTGCCTTTTGCTGAGGGTGAAATTTTATTGTCGAATGCCTTAGTTTCATGCATTATTATAGAATGGTAGTAGATATAAATATATGTTTTAACTAAAAATCAGAGATCGAACTTCATTCCGTCTTTTGCAATCAAAACATTCTCGAAAATAGGCTTTGCCTCGTTGAGCAATGATGAAACATCTGAATATCTCGGGCTTATGTGAGTCAACATCAATACTTTGACATTTGCCTTCTTAGCAAGCTCTGCAACATCCTTTGCTGTTGAATGCATTCTTTCAGTTGCCTCTTCTTTTCTTGATTCATCAAAAGTTGCCTCGTGAATGAGTAGATCAGCATCCTTCGCTGCCTTGAGAACTTCCTTGCAGATGGCAGTATCTCCAGTATAAACTAATTTTCTACCTGGTTTCTTCCAGCTTACGTCAGATAATTTAATTCTTTTCTTTTTTATTATCACATATCCTTTCTTCTGGATTTCGCTGAACATTATTCCCTGAATACCCATACCCTTTGCCTTTTCCTCGTGAAATTTGATTTTATCATCTTCCTGGAATATGAAGCCGAATGAATCCTCGGTGTGAGTGACAGGAAACGCAGTGATTGTGAAATTCTTTCCGCGATAGATTTTTCCCTTCTTTATGTTGAGCCGATCCACAAATTTTCTCTTAGAAAGCGATTTGGATTCCATCAATTCGTTTGCGAATAGTTTGATTGGCTTCGGTGACGGAGAACTCAAATTAAGTGTTTCAATAAGGCCATATATCCCAAGATAATGATCCAGATGGCTGTGTGAAATAAAGATTGCACCAATGCTTCCATAGCCGATTTTATATTTCATCATCTGCCTTTGCGTACCCTCACCACAATCAAAAAGGAACAAGTTGCCTTCATAGTTAAGCGCAATGGATGGAAGGCCTCGTTCTGGCGTTGGAGCGGATGCAGAAGTTCCAAGAAAAGTGATTGAGAACATAACTGACATAAAACGCTTAGAGTTTTTATTTGTTGTTCTTTCCCAATTCCACAATAAGTGCATTGAAATGCATTCATTTCAATTTTTGATCGCGCACGATCAAAGCATGATATTCGTTGAACAATTTGTAATCATTCTCCAGATTCTTCTCGAAATAATTTCTGTAGACATCATAATCCAGTTTCGTTGAATCGAATAGTTTGTGATGAACGCAGAACCTTCTTGTGTACGCGTCAATGACAAAAATTGGAATCTTGAACGCATAAAGCATCATCGAATCCGCTGTTTCTTTTCCGATTCCCTTCAGCGACAGGAGAAACTCCCGGAACTCCATCTTCTCCATCCGTTTCGAATTCTCCAGAACCTCGCCCCATCTTTTTGAAAAAAGCTTCACTCTCTCGGATTTCTGTCGAAAATAACCAGATGATTTGATTAGCTGCTGCAACTTTTCGTCCTCCAACTTAATTATTTTTTCCGAATCCAAATAATCATCTTGAATCAAATTTCCGAGTGCTTTCGTTACATTATTCCAATTAGTGTTTTGAGTCAATAACGCACCAATACAGATTTCGAACTGTTCTTTTTCGTTTTTTGGATGCGAATAATCCTTCGAATAATAACGAAAACTAGGAACTGAAAACTCAGAACTTCCAGACTCGCTTATTGGCCACCAGCCCTGATAACCATATCTGAAAAGCAGTGCACCATAAATCTCCTTGAGGCCCATATCGATAGAATAAAAGTAAACAATTAAAAAAATTAGCTGTAAATTCGTTTGATGAACAGCATAAAAACAGAAAGCGCATTCGGCGCAGTGATTTTCAGGGAAGAAGAAGGAAAAAGGCTTTACCTGCTTGTAAAGAATGTACGGGGAGAATGGGGATTCCCAAAGGGGCATCCTGACAAGACAAAGGACAAAGGGCCTAAGGATACCGCATTGCGGGAGATATATGAGGAAACAAACATATCAAAACTGGAATTCATACCGGGGCATAAGGAAGAATTGGCCTACAGTTATGAAAGAGCTGGAGAAGAAACGGCAAAAATATCCATATATTACCTTGCAAAGACCGAACAGGCGGAAGTCAAATGCAATGACAACGAACACAGCGAACTGAAATGGCTTCCATTCAAAAAAGCAATGGAACTGCTGTCTTTTCCTAGTACAAAAGAGATACTTGAAAAGGCTGAGAAAAGAATGACGGAAGGGATTTGATTATCCAAGTATCTTCAGCCAGTCCTTAGCTTCCTTGTTACTTGCATCACCCTTGAGAACCAATTGGTATGCTTTCTTGGCCTCTGCATTCTTGCCAAGCAGTATTGCTGCCTCTGCTTTAATCAATTGGGCATAAGTATCAGATTCAGGAGCCATGTTGACAACACTGAATGCAGTCATTAAACTATTTTCTGCGCCCTTGTCATCCTTCAGGCCTTTCAATGCCTTTCCCTTGTAGACAAATATCATTGCTGCATGAGGGCCCTGTAGAAGCTTTTCGATCTTCTGGACTGCGAGTAAAGCGTCCTTGTATTTCTTTGCAAGCAAAAGCGTCTTTATGTCTTCCAACTGTTTCTTTTCTTCTTCAGATAGATATATTTCCATACCAACAACCTCTTACTAGAATGTAAAAGAAAATTATTATTTACATTGCTCTTCCCATGGCTTGAAGCACTTCTGCAAAGGCGTACACCATATCTCCGAAGGTGCACATTCTGGAATAAAACTGCAGGATTCCTCCCAACTCCTATAGCATTTCTGTTCTGATTCACACCAGGAATAGCCTGCCGAAGGAATACAGCCATGCTCATCCCTATCTCCGCCTATCAATTCCGGACAAGCCACTGGAGTTTCAATGCAGTTGTTTCCATTGAGCAGAAGATTGCATTGCTCACTGACAGAATCAGGGCCAACAACAGGACACTTTACCACTTCCTGTCCATCTTTGTAAAATGTTGAACCACCGCCCATGAGAGTGCTTATCACTCGCACATATCCCCCACAAACGTAAACTTCGCCTACATCTGGTTGGCCGCAGAAGGAAAGTGCTTGTTCTTCAAGTGATTGCATGGTAGTACAGTTTTCTTCCCAGCTTCTGATACATTTTTGTTTAACTTCACACCATTCATAGCCTGCTGCGCCAATGCAACCGTGTGCATCTGTGTCTCCACCAATCATCCTTTCCACTGCAACAGAACCTGCCTTTCCATTAGTAACTGTGACTGTTGCTTTGAAATAAGAAGTGCCTCCAAGTTCGTTTGTTGCATCAAACGAATATTCAAAAGTCCAACAAGATTGACAGCTAAGGGATTGTGAATCTACCAGCTTCAGATCATTTCCTCCTAGTTTATATTCTGCAGTATTCTTCACAGATTGCAATGCCAGTTCTTGGCTTTGCTCTTCAGTAAACTTTATTTCAGAATTCACAGGATTATTCCCCAAACATCCGAACATGAGTACAAAGACAATTCCTAAACATAATAGGGATTTCATAAATTTCACCAAAAAAGATAAACAGAGAAAGAATAAGTAGATTATGGTTTAGTTAGGGGACCCCCACCGAAAATAGGAAACAGAGAACTGAAAACTGGAGACAATAATACTTTATTGGGCCTCAGTTTGACCTTCGGTCAAATCAGCCCAATTTCCACTCTGCCAAGACTCTGGACACAAAACACAGAACAAGGGAAATTGGGCCCTGAGGGAACCGAGGGGCAGGTTGTCGGTTTACGGTTGTCAGTTTCCAGGAATGAAAACTGTGGGTTTTCCGTTCTGGGTTGTCAGTTCCCGGATTGTAGTAAAGCACAACCTTCCAGGAAAGCAAAACAGATCTCAAAACTGTTAACCGGAAACTGGAAACAGATAGAGCTTGAACTTGGGTTTCTGGGTCGCTACCTGACAAAATGGAACCTGGTCAAGGCCATTGCATTGCTGTCAGAGGCAAGGAAATGCCGTTTCCTTAGGAGAAAGACTCCCAAGTATGGATCAATGAACAAAGGCTTCACTAATGAAGAGCTGGAGCGGTTTTTCAGCGTTATAGATGACCATAAGATGCATTTGCTTTTCAGCTTCCAGGCAATTCTTGGGTTAAGGATTGGCGAGGCCATAAGGATCAACATAAAAGACCTGAACCTGAAGAACAGGGATTTGAGGATAGAGACAGAGAAAAGCGGAAAGACTGATTATCTTCTGATGCCTCAGAAGCTGTTTGATGCCACCATCCAGTACATAAACAGCTATGAAACAGAAGTAGCAAAGGCAGGAGGCTTCCTGTTCTTTTCCCTAAGTTCTGGAAACCGAAAACAGGGAACAGAAAACCACCTTAGCAGTGAAACAGTCCGCGGCCTGTTCCGCGACTACGCAAGAAAGGCAAAACTGCAGGAGACGTATGCCTACAGCTCAGGCTCCAGCCCAAGGAACCTTTACCGGCTCAGTCCCCACAGTTTGCGGCACTACGCGATAACGAACTTCTGCAGGAAGAACGGGGGGAATGTAATGCTGTCAAGCAAATTCGCAAGGCACAACAGCCTGCAGAGCACAATGGTTTACATACACACAGAGAAACAGGAACTGTATGAAGGCATAGACAAGGCACAGAACGACGATCTGTTAGAGAAGGTGAGGAAGATGCAGGAAAAGGTTTGAAGAGTAGATGCATATATGAAAAATCCTAAGACAGACTTAAAGAGATTGTGCCGTTTGCCTTTCCTATCACGGTCATTTTAAAAATTGCGGAATCAATAACCTATTATCAACATTCCTTTTAATGGGAGAGACAATCGCTTGCTTGCATATAGTGTATCAAAAAATGTTAAAACTCGTTCAAAATCTGGGCTATCCCGATATTTTTTTCTTACTGCAATTACTAGGTAATAAACTTCAGACATAACACAAGCAGAGAAAAAATCTTTGAGAAATTGGTAGTTTGTAACTGCTCTTCCAGCTTCTATCTCAAGTACAGTACCTGACATTTTTTGGAAAGCATCTACATCAAAGGATTTCTCATAAATTCCGTTCTTACCATAAAGAACTGGAATGTTTATCTTATCCAGGAATTTTTTTCCGCTCTCAACATCAAAACCTGCTTGTTCCAAGTCGGGTTTTAATAATGAAAGGACATGATCACTCGAAAATTTGTTAGTTCCAGAACTTATGACTTCTGCGTTTTTTCTAAAAACATTAACAACTTTTTCTAAATGTACCGGAATTGCATCAGACTTTGGATAGTACTGGTATTCCATAAACTGCACCTAGACCATTTGACATAATATTATTTTGATTTTTTGACAGTCTTTACCGAATATTACTGTTCCAATCTCATAGAAATCGAAAAAACCGTTGCGAGTAAGGTTAGAACTTCCAACTAAAGCAACTTTTTCATCGAAAAAATATATCTTTGCATGTATATCTTCCTTTGCCAGCTTTACTGTAAAC
>JBDRPL010000018.1:0-33898 GCA_043827025.1 Microcaldota archaeon | reverse complement strand
TTGCAATGCAACAAGATGCCCATTGTTGCGCTACGCAACAATCGGGAGTAGCGGGGTATGGACCCAGTTCATCAAATCAAAGAGATAAAAAAGGAGCCGTCAACTCCATACGGTCCTTGAATTACATTTTTTACAGAAGTTGTTTTGCCAATACCATAAGCATATTGTTAGTATTGGAATGAGGGTCATTCAACCTCAAAAGCACGCTTCTGGAACAGAAGATATCAAAACCATGTTTAGCTGCATTTATCAATACCCACATGGCAGCCTCCTTCTCCAAAAGATCACAGTCTGAATTTAGGATTTCCACTACCTTAGGGATAACTGCCCCAATATGAGGTCTGGCCACACTGCATGAAAGGGCATTGAGGATTTCCATCCGTACAGCAGGATCAGTACTGGAGAGTGTGCTTACAAGCGCAGGTATTGCTGGAACCACTGTTTCTGCACTATCTTTTGCAGCAATGAAAAATGCATGTGCAACGCACTTACGCACAGAAGGATGAATATCTGAAAGGGCAGAGGTCAAAACATCCACAACAAATTCGCTAACCTGCTCGCGCTTTACACCTTCAGCAAGCACCATGGAAATTTGTTGTCTTGTTTTTTCATCCAGCTCATGTGTAACCCTGGCAATAAGCACTGGAACAAGAATCTGGCTGTTCACTGTGGATGTCACTGTTTTTGCAAGTGCATCTGAAGCACGTAATGAAACTCCCGAATCAGGATCTGAAAGCGTTTCTACAAGGGCATAAATTGCCTCGCGGCTTAAAGGCACTCCGCATAAAGAAGCCTCTCCAAGAGCACCTGTAGCAAGTCCTCGTGCCAATGGAATGTCCGAAGAAAGGGCACCAACCAGCGCAACAAGAGAGTCATGCCTGCTTTGTTCATTGGCTGCAGCCTTTTGAAGAACAGTGAAAGAATTATAAGTATGATAAAAACTTGGGTCTTCGAGAAAATGGCCTGCCACTCTGGCAAGATGAGGCGATCTTGCAATCCTCCTTAGCATCCTTCGAACATCTCCATCCAGAAGATGAATCTCCATTTCTGCACTATCAGATTGAAGTTTCTCTGCAGCCCTTGAAATAAAGTCAGGTGGAAGACTCATAGGTTTTATTCCAAGCAATCTACTCCCCTTTTCATCCAATCTACTTTTTCTGATCGTAATTAGTACACACATAAGATCACCTATTTATTTATATTATATGGCTCATGGTGTAGCATTGTGTTCTTAAAGTTATGCATAATACAATAATATGGAATTGTTTCTAAAAATATGAAGAAGAAAAAGAAAAGTCACTGAAGGTACTGAATCGTATAATCGCTCCCATCACTGATAATTCGTATTGTTCCGCCTTCATATGTAGCGAAGTAAGGAATGTTGTTCATATCCAGTATCCTATAAAGTGGCTGCCTGTCCCCGCCATGAGCTGCATCATCATTCGAGCCTCCGGTAATTACAAAATACGAAGGCGTGGTCTTGGATAAGAAAAAGTTGAATTGAGGATTTCCCACCCCAAGCCCATGATAAGGCACCATGATCACATCGCCTCTCAAATCATAATTGTTCATGAGGTCGCCCTGCGCCCCAGTCTTTATGTCTGAAGTCAAAAGGAAGGTGTTTACACCATTCGTTATTTTTATGACAATTGCATCATTTGCAGGATCCCCAAATGGAACACGTTTCGGATTCAAGATATCAAATTCAGCACCATTGAAATCCTTCTCATCACCCCTTTCTACAACTACAATCTTAGCTCCCTTTGATTCTGCTTCTGAGAGTATGCCTTCATAAGTGAGATTATTGAAAGAATTGCCGCCATACCACAACTCCTCAACCTTGAAATTGTCCAAGACCTGTTTCATGCCACCGTAATTTTCAGCAATTGCTGAAGTTGAAACCAACACATCGATATCATCCACATTATGCGCCTTCAAGAAATCAACTACCCTGCCAGCATTCTCCTCAGTGCCTGCATCTACAAGCATATCAAAATCCCCTTTCTTTATGAGAATTGAATCGCCGTGCCTTTCTTCATCTCCAACATCTATGAAATAGATTGCCATTTTCTCATCAGGCGCATAAGTATAACCCATGCCATCTGTCTGGGGAACAACTCCATTCCCATTAGTAATATTGTTTACGTTGTTGTTATTCACGTCAACAACGCTCTGGTTTGTTGAACCAATTATTACAAGGCCGTCATCCTTAGGCTTGACAGTATTGTCACCCACAACTGTGGAGCCATCTCCGGCAGTCGTCTGGTTCTCTTTCGAGGGATTTAAAATATCCAGACAGCCAAACAGCATTCCAAATGCCAAAATCATCAAAGCTAAAATAAATAATTTTTTCATTGCCATAACTCTCACGCCCATTCATTCATAATTATAGATTGACCTTGTTGTTCTTAATATTTTCCTTGATCTTTCCCAATAGTTCAGAAACCTTAATCCTTTCCTGTTTTCCATCATTCCTATACCTTAACGTCACAGTTTGATCATCTTTTGTCTGATAATCAACTGTGATTGCAAATGGACATCCGATCTCATCAGCCCTTGCATATCTTTTTCCAATTGCACCTGTTTCCGAATAAAGGACATCAAGCTCTTCCATGAGCTTGTTTGAAATTTCTTTTGCAAGTTCTGCTAAACCATCTTTTTTCATCAATGGGAAAACGCAGACATCGTATGGCGCTATCACTGGAGGGAAATCAAACCAATCCCATTCCTTGCCTGTTTCGTGTCCTGAGTCCTGGGTTTTGAGTTTTGAGTCGCCAGTTGCTGTTTGTTTCTTCTCCCTAAAGCAATGCTCGAGTATGCAAAAGAAAAGCCTGTCTACCCCAAGAGATGCTTCGAAAACATGCGGAACCAATTTCTTGTTATTTGCAGGATCAAAAACTGCCAAATCTTTCCTGCTGAACTTTGCATGCTGTGAAAGGTCGTAATCTGTTCTATGGGCATTTCCAATTGTTTCAATGTTGCCATATGAAGTCTCAACTTCCATGTCGATATTACTTTTTGAATAATGTGGTAATTCATCTTTTCCCAATACTCTGAAATACATTTTCTCTTCTGGAATGCCGCACATCTTATAGAAGAACCATTCCTTTGCAAGGAAATAGGACATTATGTTGTTTGCTGAAATCTTGTTATGCGTAGCCTCTTTCATTGTCTTGTGAACTTTCTTTCCGCTTACCTCAAATGTCATCTTGACATGGCTAAGGTCTTCTGCACCTTCTATATCCTGGAATTCAGGATTGAAGAAATATTCCAATTCCATCTGGGTGAATTCCCTCATCCTCACTAAACCCTGCCTTGGCGAGATCTCATTTCTAAAACTCCTTCCAACCTGGCCAACTGCCAATGGAAGTTTAGCTCCATGGTTTCTATATAATCTTGAAAATGCTGTGAAGATTCCTTGTGCTGTTTCTGGTCTGTTGAAACCGACATCCCTATTGCCGCCGATTCCGGTCTTGAACATCAAATTGAAGCTTGCTGCTTCTGTTAGTTCGCCTTTCTTGCATGATGGGCATTTCAATTTATGCTGGGATATGAGTGCATTTAATCGTTCAAAGTTGCCATCGAACTTGTACTTTGGCTCAACCTCTTCGACAAGATGATCCGCCCTTACATTTGCTTTGCAGGATTTGCATTCAACAATAGGATCAGCAAAAGAATCCACATGGCCCGAAGCCTTGAGCACGATTTCCGGTGTAACTAGCGAGGTTTCGATTTCATGGAACCCTTCGCGACTTATGAACATCTTTCTCCATAGATCTTGAATCTTGTTCTTTATTCTTACGCCAACGGGGCCATAATCATAGAATCCACTGACTGGATTGTAGATCTCGTTGCTTGGAAAGAATATTGAACGCTGCAATGCCAATTCGATTATTCGCTCATAGAGTTTCATTTGATGACCTCGTATTGAGATAATAAGATTGAGATAAAAGGATTTAAAGAGTTGTTATTTTGCTTAGCCTTCTGTCTAACGCGACTAAAAACAGCCAACCAAAAGAAAAGTATTAAAATATATGTTAATACATAAATTGCAACTATTTGAGATGTTGATATTATGGCAAAGGTACAGCAAACAAAAAATGGAAGCCAAAGACCGAAAACTAGAAAAGAAACACCGAGAATTCGTGCAAAGGAACTTGAGTGGATGGCAGCCGGAGGCCTTACCCGCGAATTCGATGTCGCGGCAGCAATAAAATCCCTTTCGGAATCTGCAAACTTTGAGATGGCCAAACAAATCTGGTTTGGGCTTTCAAGAAAAGACCCTAATGAAAAGCAAAGAAAAGAGGTAGTGAACGGATTGCTTGAAACAGGAAATGGCGCCCTCCCTCAAAGAGTAGTTGTCCAGATTGCTGAACACATCGACGCAAGTGCAACTGCAAATGCAATTGCAGGCATCTTCGTAGATAAAGAAGGAAAATTGAATGGCACCGCAACTGAACTTGCAGGAATGCTTGGACGCAGAACGCGAATACTGGTTTCTAAAGAACTTAAAGAATATGCTCAATTGACTGAAGGCTACCAACAGAGCCAACTTTCCACAGCAGCAACGATTTTCGGCACTGTGCAGGATTAAAAACCTATCACAGCACATAATATTTACTCTTCAAGCGCGAGAGTTAGACTCTCCTATGCTTTGCGCATAGGCGATCGACGCAGTTTCAATTTGTCGAAAAGCGCATATAAGGTGAAATGATGTATTATTCAAAAACAATGCAAGACAGGATTAGGGTACCTCCAGATTTATTCGGAAGCAAGATATCCGACGCAGTCATGAAAATAGTTCGTGAACGATATGAAAGACGAATCTACCCAAACATTGGAATGATAATCTCAATAAACAGCATCAAGATACTAAGCGAGGGAGTTGTCATTCCAGGAGATGCAGGCGCATATTACGATGTGGAATTGGAAGCATTGAGTTTCATGCCACAGGTAAATGAAGTCTATGAAGCTGAAATAAAGGAAACTGTAGAGTTCGGCGCATTCGCAAGCATAGGTCCGTTCCAGGGACTTCTCCATGTTTCCCAGATATCAAAGGAAAAATTCTTCTACGACAAGAAAACCAAGACATTAGGCTCAAGGGCTGAAAAGAAAAACCTGAAAAAAGGCGATGACATACTTGTCAAAATCTCCACAGTCAGTCTTAAGTCACATGCAAATGAAACAAAGATTGGATTGACCATGAGGCCGGATGGACTTGGAAGAAACGAATGGATGGAAAGGGATAAGAAGGCTGAAATAAAAGTTGAAAAGAAAAAGGCCAAGAACGAAGATGCAAAAGGTGAAAGCAAATGAAGGCTTGTAGAACTTGCAGATACATCGTGGAAACTGAAAAGGTATGCCCAAAGTGCCAAGGCGAACTGACAGAAAAGTTCCACGGAATCATAGTCATACTTGACCCTGAAAAATCAGAGATCGCAAAGATAACCGAAATAAACTCGGTTGGAAGATATGCGATAAAGGTAAAGTGAATTCTTTTTAATTTTTCATTTATTTATCTAATTATGAAAAACATCGCTCCAGACATCTTCAGGCAAAGACTATTGATTGAAGGATTTTTCACTGTCAAAGTGGACAAAAAGAAGATTGAAAGCTATTTTTCGAATATTACGAAAGAGCTAAAACTCAAGATGTACGGAAAACCAATAATCTTCTCTCCGAACGGAATGGGTAAGAAAGAAAATCAAGGATACGATGCATTCGTCCCGCTTATTGATTCAGGAATCTCTGTATACATTTGGTCGAATGCAAAATTTATTTCATGTATAATCTACACATGCAAAGGCTTTGATGAAAAGAAGGCGCTTGGAGCTACGAAACGATTTTTCAAGATCAGGAAAATTGTGCATGAGTCCTTTTAATTTCCGTCAAAGAACGAACCAACTTACAAAATCTATATAAAGGCTACCCATGAATAACTTTCCATAAACCCGAGGTAGCCGTAAGGCTATTTTTGGAAATTGGAGGTTTCTGAATGATATTTGAGCCATCAAAACGAAGCGAGCTTGTTTCATATCCAATAAGGGACATAGTTGTCGAGGCAAAGAAACTCGAAAAACAGGGAACGAAGATGTTTTACCTTAACATAGGCGACCCTGCACCATATGGATTCAGGCCCCCTCAGCACATCCTTGACGCAGTGAAAGACGCTATTGATCAAAACTATTCAGGTTATGCTCCATCCGAAGGCGACCCGGAATTAAGAGAAGTGATTGCAAAATACGAGAAGGTTGCGCCGGAAGATGTTTTTGTATGCAGCGGGCTTTCAGAAGGCATTGATTTCCTTTACCAGGCAATGGTTGATCCTGGAAGCAGCATAATACTGCCAGCCCCAACCTACCCATTATACTTGACAAAACAAAGGCTTGCATATGGGCCTGAGCAATTCTATAAATGCGATGACGAATGGCAGCCTGACCTTGACAGTATGAGAAAAAATATAACAAAAAATACAAAGGCAATTTCAATAATCAATCCCAATAATCCAACTGGAGCAATATATCCAAGAAAAACACTCCAGGAAATAGTTGATATGGCCGGAGAATTCGGACTGCCGATAATTTCAGATGATGCCTATGAATTGATAGTAATGGATGGCGAATATACCAATATGAGAGAGTTGTGCAAGGACGTCCCTCTTGTTTCAGGAAACAGCATGAGCAAGAATTACGTTTATCCAGGTTCAAGGGTCGGATATGTAGCATTCCACGGGCAGGGTTGGGAAAAGATAAAGGATGCGATGCAAAGGCTGTGCAACCAAAGGCTATCAGTCAATTGGGAACAGCAAAGAGGGATGATTGCGGCAATGAATGGCCCGAAAAACCACATCCATGGCTTCAACATGGAACTCAAGAAAAGAAGGGATCTGCTTGTTAAAAGAATCAATGATATCGAAGGGCTTAGGATGCCTGTGCCAAAAGGCGCATTCTATGCATTTGTCGAAATAGAGAAAAAGAAGTTCAAGGACGACTGGACTTTTGTGCGTGAATTGCTGAAGGAAGGCGTTGTGGTTGTTCCAGGCGCAGGATTTACTTCAATATTGCCTGGCCAATACTTCAGGCTTGTCTTCCTTGCCGATACAGGTACATTGAATGCTGCACTGGACAGGATAGAGAGGTTCATGAAATAGTCTCAAGCGTAATTGTGTGTTGCAAAAAGTGTAAAACAAGGGTTTATAAAGATAGTTATACATAATCTATCAATATGAATCCCGACAGACGACTTCGTAGACCTAACCATGCACCAGAAGCTAGATCATCTTCACCGCCAAGACCAACAGCTCCCCTGGACACGCGGACTGAACAGCAAATTGAAGTCCAAAGGCGGGCTGCAAGGATGGTTGAAGGGATAAAAATAAATGATCCTTATTTTCATAGCGTTGTTCAACAGTTGGCAACAGGAAAACACCAAAGTGTTGAGGGATTCATTGCAGAACTTGCACTGGGCAGAGAGTCGACTCAAGAGCTCAGGAAACTTGTTGAAGCAAGCTATGAAACACATGGAAGATTCAGGACTGGAGAGGTTAAGATAGATGATTGCAAATTGGGAAATTTAAATATAGTCGGTTCAGGAACTGCTTCTGGAGAAGAATCAATCCTAGTTACACTCACAGGAACAACACCACGTGCAGTTGGTGAGATAATACGTGAAATGAACGATTGTGCAAGCGCTCAAGAAGGAGTAAGTATGCCTGCCAGATCTCTGCACCAGGGAGAATGGGAACACATACGTGACCGTAGTACTGCTCCAGAAATAACACAATTAACATTGCAGTTCAATTTCCAGCAGGGGACAAAAACGCCTGAACGGATAAAAAAATGGATCCTCTCGTTAGAGTCAATGCCAAGGAACAAATGGAAGCAATTCGAATTGTTCAGGTCATGCATGGTTGAACTTGCTTACAGGGTAGATCAGATTCAAGCTGAGGCAGGATTACCTCCAATCAGATGGGTGTCTCTAGCATGCTATGCAATTTCACAGGAACACAGCGACTCCCTCCCTTGGGCGAAGCAAAAAAGAGAAATTGGCTCATACAGGTACTATGATTTTAATGACGGAAGTTATTCAGTAAGTGTGCGAAACATGAAGGACGGGAATAAATTCCAACCTGGAGAAAACGAAGATGGGGTCGCATGGCCCAACAGATATGGAGCTAGTTATTTTGTAGTTGGAGATGGAGTGGGCGGACACGGAGGGGGAGGCGAATGCAACGAACTCGTATTGAATGAAGTGGCCTCAAGAATTAACGCAGGAGTTGAAGAAGACCTTGCCCAAATAATAGCAGGTGCAAACCAAAAGCTGAAAGAAAACAAGGTACAGAGAACTTCCGAAGGCGATAATTCGCTTGAAAAAGGCGGAACCACAATTGCAATTGCAAAACTGACTCGAAACGCAGCAGGAATTACAATCATAGATTCAGCAAATGTTGGTGACAGCAATGGGCATGCACTTTCGTTTGACAGTACAGCTGTTCCAATAACTACTGAGCATAGTTTGTATGTTGAGTTAACAAACACGGAATGGAAACCCGTGATTGTAACTCGGGAGATGCAAAATAATATGAGCCACAAGTGGCCAGAGATACGCGAAGGCATGGAAATCATGAGGGGGCCAAACGGCGGAGTTCACTCAAGCCCATATAGCCCCAAACGGTTTTTGACGGTTGCAGATGCAAAAAGCGTAATTGTAAGAACACTTGACGGAAACCCAGCTAAAGCCATCCCTTCAGTACATAGAACTGAGCTTCTTCTTGGGCTTGTGGTTCTGGAAACAGACGGAATAACGGATATTACCAAAGCACATGGCGTTCCTGAATTTACAGGAACAGTTGACCCAGTCATACATGCAGAAAGAAGAATAAGATTTGCAATTGCAAATGACAATGGTGGGAAAAACGACGACAGGACATGCATTGCTGCAAAAGTCGGAAATGAACTTGAGACAATAGCAAAGTTAAAACAAGAAAAGGATTGCAGCAGGCTCATGAAATTTATCTTTACTTATCAATACGAAGATATTGCAATTGGGGCAATGAATGCATTGGTAGAACTAGGGGCAGTTGAACAGCTTGCAGGGATTGCAAATGAACCGCGTGTGAGAGACAAAGGGACAAAGGAATATGCAAAGAAAAAGGCTAAAGAAACAGTTTTGCAGAAATTAGATGAAATGATCTGCAGTGGCAGATTATTGCGATCATTTGGAATGTTTGCAGAAGAAGACCAGCCTTGGATAATCCAACAGGTTGATGCACTTGGAACAGAAGGAGCACATACTACATTAGAGAGGATGCTCAACCTGCCGAATCTTGCTGAAACACCAAAAAAATTGATCCTCGAAATATTGGGAAAGCGCGAAATATTGAAAATAAACGAGATAATAAATGAAGTGACATCGCATGAAGATGATGTGGCAGTATACGGAGAAGATACAAACTGCGAAACATTCATTTCATTGAATGACACAAATACATTGGTTGGTACTGGACAATTCCTTATGAAGGCAAGGGCCCTGACCCAAAACAGAGAACAGTTCAAAGAAAGAGTAAAGGCAATCGCATATAGAAATGCACTTGATTCTGGATCAATTTCATCTGCAACTAGATTAAGAGTGACAAGGAAACTCTGTGCGATTATACCTCAGTTGAACGAAGGGGAACGTGAATCATCAAAAGTCAGAGCATTATCAGCAATAAGGAATGAAAAAAACAGTGCAACGAAAAGAGAACTTACTGAAATTGCAATTGAAGCAAAGATGATCAGCGGCGTGGGAAAGATTTTCCTGAAAGCGAAATTCCTGGCAGAGGATGCAACTGCAATGTTCAACAAGGCAAGGGGATCCACAGTTGCAATAATAGGATCTCTTGGAGCTGGGCTTCTGAACATACCTGCGTGGGTTTATGTGGCAAGCCAGGAAACTACATTTGCAATTGGAAAATTCATGGTATTCGGAATAATTGGTACGGCAGTTGGTTTCATTGCAACCCTGATTGGCGCAGGAATGATACTTACAGGATTGGAAATGAAGAAGGAACAGGAAAAGAAGTGAAATCATGCAATTCAAAAGAAACACATTTGAAAATGCTGGCAGAGGCGGAGGACCAGGCAATGGAATTCCAAGAACAGCCACGCCTATTGTAGAACCACCGGCTAAAGCCATGCTTCGAATTATAGAGAACTTGAAAAGGACCGGCAACCATGAAGGATTATGGACAATAGTAAAGGACCGAAATCAGGTTGAGGAAGTTATAGTGACAGCAGTTGATGCTTTCCTTGAAGGTTCCGGCGGATACATACCGTTCAGCAAGATTCCTGAAGAACATGAAATAGGTCCAGTTACCAGAGCTCGCATCATTGAAAAGGTGAGCGAAACACTCATAAATAGAATAAGGCAGGCAGAAGCATCAGGAGATGTTGACAGGCTTATTGCAGTTTTTTTTAAAAAGCAAGAATATAACTACTACACAACAACTGATGATATAGAGTATACTCCAGCAATCCTTGAATTCGCAGATGCATTGGCAAGGGATGGTACATTCAAGGCATTTGAAATCATTGATCAGTTGATGGGATATAAGTTCACAGCAAGAAACGCAGTTGTCAAAGTGCACCCTGCATTTCTTGAAAGATTAATTTCAGAAGAAACAGGAAAGGCAAAACAAAAATTGCAAGGAATAATGCAAAGCGATCCTGATGGAGATTTGAATTTTTATACGCTTGAATCAGTTCTTGAACGCTGTGTTTTTCATAATGACCATAAGTGTGGCCAGATATGTGATTTGAAAGAAGCAATACAGTTCAATCAAAAAACAACAGATGCAGAAATAAAGGCAATGATCTTGCTTGCAAGATTATATGGGCATGAGGCCATAGATCTAATCAAAAGATCCAGGCTGTGCAATAAATTGCTTTCAGAAAGAAGGGAGTTGAATGGCTCTAGAAACGAATACAAAATCCGACAACTCCTTTATGAAATAGATAATACACTAAGAAGGCAACTCTCAGAAAAATGGGATGAAGGAACCCAAAGCGATATTGCCCTAAGAAGAAATGAATTTAGAGAAAGACTTTTCACTGAAATGAAACGCCAGGGGATCAGTATTTCGAGTCTGGCCTACACACTAAGAGTTAATCATGATGACATGAATGCAGTAGTTAATTGGAATACTGTTGTAAATATCGGAGTGGTCTCAGGATTGATTGGAACCATAAACAGCTGCGCTCAATGCGCTTCGCATTTGAATTCATCAGTAGGAACCGGATTGTGGGAAATGACAGCAGGATTCTTCTGGGTTGGATTTGCCACATTCATACCTCTTACAGCATTGTATATTGGAAAAAGGCTGATACAGGCAGGGCTGGCGATAAAGAATGGCAAAGAAAAGGAATTCTTCGATGAGCCAGGCGATTGAATGAAAGGGACAAAAGAAAAAGGCTAGCGCTTTGCAGTGACATGGAAAGAGCTGGCATAGGCTTCTCAAGATTAATGGATGCTCGGTTCAGGATAGGAAGCGACAACGTATCTGATTTCCTGGACGACAAGCATGCGCTCATCAAGGAAACCAAAGTGCAGACGTTTGTACCTGAATATATCCCTGTTTCAGTCATGGCAGGAGTGATGGGAAGTTTAATCGAAACCCAAATTTCAAGCTTCTTCATTATCGGAATCGGGACATTCTCTTTATTAATGGCAACCCATGTCGGAATAGGATTGATATGGATTGGACTGAAAAAAAGAAAGGAAGGACTGATTTCCAGGCAACAACAAGATTAAAAAACATTCAAATACAGTGTAAAGCATGAAAAACCTCTTTCCAATCGTTATATTGGCAATCATCCTGCTGACCGGAAGCATCACCCAGACATATTACCAGAAAGACAATATGATTACGCAAACAACAGACATGATGAAATATATTTCTGATTTCGCAAAAAAGACAAATGACAAAACCCTTGCGCCTAGGATGGAAGAACTTTTCAGGCAAGCATGTACAGGTATGGACCCTTCATTCAAATGCACTGCAGATGGCCTTGTGCTTTCAATAACAAAGGAATTCGGAGAAGGGCAGTATTACACGATTGAAAAGGACAGCAACGTATTTGTCACTAGTTACAGGATAACTGTAAATAAGATACCTATCAATGTCTTTTCAGAAGCCCTGCCCAGAGACAAATTCAGCAACCAGGTACATCTGCCAATAGATCTTTCTGACAAAGAAACAAACAAGAAAAACTATGAATTGCAGAAAGGTGCAGGGGTCAAAATTACTTATACATTAGATGCTCCAGGAAGCATATCCAATGCCTATTCAGGAGAATACAGGGCAATAATAAACGGGTCAAAGGCAACCTTTGACATTATGGAAGTCTCGAAAGATTCTGCGCCACTCGTTGTTGAAACCACGCAGGTCAACTTTGCGCTTATAATTATACTCATTTGTATAGTCTTCATAATCGTAAGCACCCTCCATTATAACCGCACAAGAGGCCAAAACAAGGACTACGATAAGAAACGAACAAACAAGAAGAAGATTTAAGAAGGGTAGTTTACACCTTTTTCATCAAACTTACAACTTAGTTACGAGGTTAGTATATGGCAGGAATAATAGGTTATGGAGTTCATGTTCCAACTTACAGAATAAAGACAGAAGAAATTGCAAGGGTCTGGGGAGAGGAAAGGGAACGAATAGAGAAGGGCCTTGGGATAATTGAAAAGGCAGTTGGAGGCATAGACGAAGATGCGGCAACGCTTGGAGTTGAAGCTGCACGAAATGCCTTGAAACGCGCTCAGATCGATCCACAGAAAATAGGTGCCCTTTATGTTGGAAGCGAAAGTCACCCCTATGCTGTGAAGCCAACTGCAACAATCGTTGCTGAGGCAATTGGGGCCACCCCTAATCTAACTGTAGCTGATCTTGAGTTTGCATGCAAGGCAGGGACAGCAGGCATACAAATAGCCTGTGGAATGGTAGATTCAGGTATGATAGATTATGGCATGAGTATTGGTTCAGACACTGCACAGGGAAGGCCTGGGGATGCGCTTGAGTATTCAGCAGGAAGCGGTGCAGCTGCTTTCATAATGGGCAAGGATTCAGAATCCGTTGCAACCATTGATGCAACAGTTTCATTTACAACAGATACGCCTGATTTCTGGAGAAGGCAACATGCCCACTATCCGTCGCATGGGGGAAGGTTCACAGGCGAACCAGCTTATTTCAAACATGTAGGCAGTGCAACTGAAGCTCTGCTCAAAAAAACAGGGACAACTGTGAAAGATTACGATTACTTTGTTTTTCATCAGCCAAATGCAAAATTCCCATTGGCAATGGCAAAACAGCTTGGCATTCCTCCTGAGAAATTAAAAACAGGTCTTTTGACCCCTGTTATTGGAAATACCTATTCAGGAGCAGCTATGCTTGGATTGGCAGCAGTTCTTGATGTTGCAAAGCCAAAGGATAAGATATTGGTCACTTCTTTCGGAAGCGGTGCAGGAAGCGATTCATTTGCAATAACTGTCACAGACAGGATAACCTCTGTGCAGAAGCTTGCGCCAACTGTGCAGGACTTTATCGCCAAGAAGCAGTATATCGAGTATTCGACATACATAAAGTTCAGGGGAAAGCTAAGGCTCTAGAATCAGCATTAAAAATCTTTGTTAACAGCAATAAACAATAGTTGGGCCCGTAGCTCAGCCCGGTTAGAGCGACGGTCTTATATGACCCCGTCTAATACAAGAAACTTTTTAGGAAAAAGTTTCATCAAAAACTTCCTAAAAATGAGTTTCTAATACGGTCTAGGGCAGCCGTAGGTCCCGAGGAAACTTTTTGGAAAAAGTTTCATCAAAAACAATCAGTCCAAAAGTTTCGGGAATTCAAAGTGTTTTCAGATTTCGAAACACCATACGGAAAACTGAGAACAATGAGTATCTCGGCGGGCCCAATTTATCTTTTTGGTCTAGTGTACAGCGTCTTGAGTCTTGGATCTTCAATCTACCTAAGTATCTTGTATGCTATCAGATGATCGAATTTCCTTTCCTCAAAATCAGGCTGGTTTAGTATGGCATCCAAAGCTTCAGATTCGGATTCAGCATCTACGTGTCCGATCAGAACAGCATCCTCTGTCTCTTCATATTCGCCATTCTTCATAAGAAACTCAGTCCTTACAGATCCTCCTATTTCCAACACAAGATATTTTGACAAAAAATCACCTTCTAAGTTTATATTTTCCTTGTCCTTCAAACTCCAAAATTCCTTTATCTCTTAGAATCTGCAACTGCTGACGTATTTTATCCTTAATGTGCAGATTATTTGGATATAACTGCTTCAGTTCATTTTCAAAACAGTAAACTTCATCAAGTACAAAGTTTTCTTTGTCCAAGTTTTGAACACATCTTAAGACATCTGTAATCCAACTTCTCTGAGTAGGTTTCTCTGCTTCTAAGAAAATCAACTTATGATAAACTCGTTTTACTTCTTCCTTTTCTATTTCTCTTTCGTTCTTTATTACAGTTATTTTTCCTTCTTCCGGAAGCTTGGAAAGCAAAATATTACAACCAGTCCATCCTGCCCTTACGGCATGCTTTGACAAAGGAGTTCTTTTCTCAATTACAGAAGAAGTCACAAAAAAAGATGGGACTAACAAAAGATTCTTAACGACATATTCCTCCGGAGTATATTCCATAAAGAAAAAATCTGGAGACTTACCTGCTTCAATTCGTTCAATCATTGGAGAGTATGCTCCATCATTCATTTTTAGACCAAATTTCTTATTCTGGCCTTTAAGTTGAAAGAAACGTCTGCAGTAAAAACAGGAAAAATCAACAACTTTAGAATTATCTTTTTCTTTGTTCACTGGAGAAGCCAGACAATTAGGACAATACATTTGTCGCAAGAACCAATTTTCCGTGAGAACTCTTGCAATCTGTGATTTGCTTTTGTAATTACAGACTAATTTCTTGTCATACATGCCAATATCCATAAAACTATCAACTTCATGATCTGATCTTTAAGAGATTTAAATCCGTAGGTATCCCCTCACCCAGCCCTCGCTCCACCTTAAGATTGTTTTGAGTTTATTCAAGTATTATAAAAAAATAAAACGTAAAATAAGTATATACTAACTGTATATCTCGAAAATATACAGTAAAGTATACAGTAAATTGATAGTAAAACTCATGAATATTTTGCCAGGCACAGGAGGAAAGTTTATAAATACTATCAATTACTATTAGTGTAAATTGATAGTAAAGTGATAATATGGAAAAGGAAAGATTGATGAGAATAATCGAAAGTGGCGAATCCCAGGAAGTTGAACTCAAGCAATCATTTCACAGTTCTCAGGAGTTTTCAAAAATCATGTGCGCACTGGCCAATACCTACGGAGGAGTAATCCTTGTTGGCGTAAATTCCGTAAAAACAATTATTGGCATCCAAGAAGACGTTGATGCCGTCCAACAAAAAATTTCAGCATCTGCACAGGCTGTCTCCTCTCCGGTTATACCAACAGTAGAAGTAGTTCAAGTTGACGGCAAGGATATTATCGCTGTAACTATACAAAAAGCGATAGATAATACGTTCCATACTTTTCAAGGAGTCATATATGTTAAGGTTGGCAGCACGCTGAAAAAAATAGAAGGAAACCAGATGGTTGATTTTCTCAGGGCAAAACAGATCCTATGTTTTGACGAAACCCCCAACAGCAGAACAATTGAGGAGATAGATATTGAAAAGGTAAGGCAATATCTGAAGATCAGAAGACAGCAGGAGTTTCTGGATGTGCATTCCTTGGAAGACTTCCTGGTAAGCATGCAACTTGCTACAAAAGATGGAGAACTTAGGATAAAAAATGCAACACTCCTGTTCTTTGCTAAAAATCCAGTTATGTTGTATCCACAAATAGAAATCAAACTTGTGAGATTTGAAGGAATTGAACCGGTAAAAATTGTCTCACATGAACTCGTTCAGGCAGATTTAATTGAATCCATAGAAAGGTCGCTGGCCTTCATAAAGTCCAATCTGCCAAGAAGCATAGAGATTAAGGGTGATGCTAAAAGAGAAGAAAAATATCAATATCCCATAGAGGTAGTCCGAGAAGCGATAGTAAATGCAGTTGCTCACAGGGATTATTTCAGCAAAGATTCTATCCAGATATATCTTTTTGATGACAGGATAGAAATAACAAACCCTGGTTCTTTACCTCAAGGATTAACAAAGGAACTTTTTGGAACAATATCTGTAAGAAGGAACCCAATAACATATAGGCTATTGAGAGATTATGGTTATGTAGAAGGATTGGGATCAGGAGTGCCACGCATGATTAATGGCATGAGAGAATACGGATTACAGGATCCGGAATTTGGCATTTATGAACTATTCTTTAGAGTAATCTTGCGAAATAAAAAAGGCAAACTTAAGGCAATACAATCATATGCTGATTTGAATGAAAGGCAGATACGAAGCATTGAATTCCTCCAGAAAAACAAATCAATAAAGACAAAAATGTACATGAAACTGAATAAGATTTCCTTTGGAACTGCAGTGGCTGAAATAAATGAGATGCTCAAATTTGGTTATTTAGAAAAAATTGGGAGATATAGGGGCGTATATTATATTCTAAGAAACAAAAAAGGTGAAATCGTATGAGTTTGAACAAAAACAAGTTCGGAAAGCAGCATCTAAAAAACGCTGAACTCGGAACAGAAAACCACGAAACTCAAGACGTTAAACCCAGGACTCTGAACTCTGGACCCGCAACTTCTCTGCTCGGCGGGCCCAATTTTCATTCATAAAATTTCTATTTCTCATCTTTTTTCGAATCCAAACTTTTCTTGAAAGTCATCACACCTCCAAGTATCAGAAAAAATGCGATGACATCTAGGTAGATATTAAATGGCGAGGTTATGAAACTGTAAATTATCAATGCAACCCCTACAATCATGAGTATTTTGCCAATTGAAAACTTCATAGCATCACTAAACCTACTCCTTCTTCTTTTTCTTCAACTCCCTTTCTGTCTCCCTGACTTCCCATGGATAAACGATCCACTTGTCTGTCGTATCAATGAAGTAATCTGGCTTGAAAATAGATTTAGGTTTATAATGAAGCGTTGCAAACCTGATCTCCTTGGCACCATGACGAGCCAAATAATCTTTTGCAACTGCCAAACTGCGTCCAGTATCGGAAACATCGTCAACAACAAGCACTTTCTTCCCCTTCACATCCAATGCCAAAGGCTGCGTCACCTTGGGAAAACCATGCGTTTCATTTATTGTTTTGTAGAATTCTATCTTGATTATTGCCACATTCCTGTTGTCAAGAACATCTGAAAGTATCCTGACAGGTACAAGGCCTCCTCGCGATACCCCAATAAGAATGTCTGGCTCGTATTTTTTCACTTTATTTGCAATATTCTCACACAACTTTTCCATCTGTTCCCACGAGAGACTTAAAAATTCCATGCAATGAATACACACAAGCAATTTAAAAATTTGTTTAAGCAGAATTCAAATAGGTTTAAAAACTTTAGACCACAAACTAGTATTCGAAACAAATTTTGGTGATTGAATGGCAAAATACATTATTGCAAGGCAACTTTCTGGCAAAAAGATAATTACTAATGAAGGGGAAGAATTTGGGCGCATGGTGGACATCAATGTAAACGAGGTAACTGGCAAAATAGAAATGCTTGTAGTCGAACCAAACCCTGACAGCATGCTTGCAGAAAAAATGAGGAAAGAGGATGGCATGGTCGTTGTTCCGTATGAAAGCGTTCTTGCAGTCAGCGATTACATCATCGTAGAAAAAAGAAACCTCATCTACTAGTCTTTTCTTTTAATACTTTATATTTCTTATTCTATACAAATAATTGCCTTACTCTTAGGATTATAAAATTTTAGGCATAATATATGTTAGGTGAATTTTTTGGGTAGTGTTCTTATAGGCATTGATGAGGCTGGAAGAGGCAGTGTCATCGGCCACATGATCATATCTTGTGCAATATGCTCACGCGAAGATGAAAAATTGCTAAATGCATTGGGCAAAAAAGATTCCAAACAACTTACAGCTCAGCAAAGAGAAGCCACTTACAATGAACTCAAAAAATTCTGCAGATTCAAGGTATGCGAGATACCTGCAACTGAACTTAATCAAATGATGGCAACAATGAGCCTGAATGACATAGAAGCAAAGAAAATGGCGCTTCTGCTGAAGAACCTTACTGGAGACATAATGATAGACCTTCCTGACAGGTATTCCTGGACATTCAAGGAAAGGATGGAACGTTTCGGGGTAACAAAATTCCAGGCGCAACACAAGGCAGATGAGAACTATCCAATAGTCGCAGCAGCATCAATATGTGCAAAGGTAATCCGAGACAGGAAAATAGAAGAGATAAAACAGCAGACCCAGGTGAATTTCGGATCAGGATATCCTTCAGATGAAAAAACAAGAGAAGCACTAAGACGCAATTTCAAGGAATTAAAAGAGCATATAAGACACAGGTGGAAGACACTTGAGACAATAAAGCAAACAAAACTGTTTGAACCTGAAGCAAGCGGACAAGATAAAAAGGTGGAAGCAAATGGCAACGGTAAAGATAAGGAATGACAATGTCGAATTCGAGATTCCTGATGGAGGATTCCTAAAGGATTACGCAAATGGTGAAACCGCCATGCTGTTCGGATGCCAACGTGGAAATTGCGGCACATGCATCTGCTCCATAATAAAAGGAGAGCAGAATGTCAACAAGAAAACGCAGAAGGAAGAGCTGACAATAAACAAATTAGGTCTTCCTAATGGAAGTCGACTTGCATGCCAAATTCAAATAATGAAAGGAAATGTCGAGATAGAGTACTAGGTGTGAAAATGGAAACAAAAGCAATCATACTTTCCGGCTATGGCCTAAACACAGAACATGAAACAAAGTATGCAATTGAAACTGTAGGTGGAAATGCAAAAATAGTCCACATAAATGAACTCATAGCTCAGAAGAGCCAGCTTGGTGACTTCAACCTTCTTATAATACCTGGAGGTTCTTCATTCGGGGACCACATGGGCGCAGGAAAAATACTTGCAAACAAACTCAAATCCAAGATTGGAAATGAATTGGTAGAATTCATAAAAAGAAAGAATCTGGTGTTAGGGATAGCCAATGGATTTCAGGCACTTGTTAAGATGGGACTGCTTCCTTCAACAGACCTTGAACAGAAGGCAACCATGATGCAGAATAAGAATGGCATCTACATAAACAACTGGGCGCTGTTTAAGATAAATAAAAGATCGCCTTGTATTTTCACAAAAGGAATTGAATGCATCACATTGCCTATTAGGAACCATAGCAGCAGATTCCATTGCAATGGCAAAAACCTGAATGATATAATACAGAATGACCTGAATGTGATGCAATACGTGGATGCAAATGGCAATGATACTCCACATGCAAGCGGTTCTGTTGAAAACATAGCAGGACTCTGTGATAAAACAGGGCATGTCTTTGGAATGATGCCTCATCCTGAATCATTTTGCTTCGTAGAGAATTGCCCAAGCTGGATCTTTGGACTAAAGAAAGCGCATGGGCTCTCGATATTCAGGAATGCTGTTGAATATCTTGCAAAGCAAGGATAATGTGTCGTCCTGCATTTCGGGGATTGACGAAACCTATTTAAACAGTTGTCTGAATTATAACTAATTAAGGACGAAGAACTCGTTTTGAAACAGGTGTAAACGATGGATAAAATCAAAATGGAAATCCGCTTGAACTGCGGTTCAAGTCTCTCCATTTTGCAGGTGTAAAGCATGGATAAGATCAAAATGGAAATAGCCGGTGAAATTGCCTTTTCTGAAGACCCAGGAGCAACCATGCGCAAATGGAGAGAGATCTTCGGCATAAGCCAGGTTGAATTAGCCCGTCATTTGTCCATCACTGTATCTACGATCAGCGATTACGAAGGCAATAGAAGAAAGTCGCCTGGAAGCCATGTTATCAAAAGGTTCGTCATGGCATTGTTTAACATAGATGTTGCAAAAGGAGGCACTATTTCACAGAAATTAACAGGCAGCCAAAAGCCAACAAACGAATATTTTGAAGTCCACGAATTCGCAAGAGGCATTACACTGCTTGATTTTGTCAACCTGATAAAAGGCCAGGCAATTTCAAATGCAGACCTTCTTGAGACTAAGAAAATATATGGATATACACTTATTGACAGCATGAAAGTGATTCTTGAGATGCCTTTTACCTATTTTCAGAACCTTTACGGAAACATAAATGAAAGAGTGTTTATCTTTACAGGAGTTTCCACAGGCAGAAGCCCTATGGTTGTTTTAAGAGTCAGCCCTTCAAGGCCATCTGCAGTTGTGATGCACGGCCTCGAAATCGAGAAGCTGGACAAACTAGCATACAAGATCTCAGAAAAGGAAAGGATTCCGCTCATTATAACAAAATTGGGAATAGACAAAATAAAAGAGGCGCTGAATAAGATTTAGGTCATGCTTTTTTATATTACAATTAAAAAAGATACTGATTGATTCAATCCAAATAAAGTTTAGTAATCGGAACCAATCCATCTGTAGTTGTATTGACACCTAACTTTCTCAAAGGTCCTTCATCCCTTCTGTCTAACATGCAAGTCGAATGCATTTCTGTTCCTTTCAACTTCTTCAGCTGTTCAAGTGCATGCTTTGCAACCTTGTCCTTTGCAGCGCTTATCGCCAATGCCATCAAGGTCTCTTCAAGACTAAGGTTTGCCGACTTTTCCGAAAGCATTGTCTTTTTCATGTTCTTGATTTCATCAATGACTTCCTTCGAAATCAATGGTGCTTCGTCTGGAATGTCCCCAAGCACCTTCAATGCATTCAACAGCATTGCTGATTCAGAATGAAATAATGGGCTGTTCTTTCCACTCACAACCCTTCCATCTGCCAATTGGATTGCTGAACCGCAGAAAACAGAGTCATGGCCCTTTCCTTTTGCCTCAGCCTCTTTTGCAGATTCCCTTGCAAAAAGAACAGGCTTCCTATAGGTTTCACCCAAATTGACTTCAGCCATTATCTTTTCCATCAAATCAAGAGTATTCTTCTTCTCTATTCCACGAATGAAATCTGCTTTGTACTTGAAATACCTGCAAACAATCTCCTGTTTTGATGCTTCAGCACATAAAGCTTCATTTACTATGCCCAATTTGGCCATATTCACCCCCATATCTGTCGGAGATTTATAGGTGTGCATGTGATTATCCTTGCTGATTATTGCCTGGAGTATTTTCTGGATTATGGCAAAGTTCTCAACATCTCTATTGTAATTTATTGATTCCTTGCCGTATGCCTTGAGATGGTAAGGGTCAACCATATTGTAATCGCTTATATTGGCAGTTGCAGCCTCATAGGCAACATTTACCGGATGCTTCAATGAAAGGTTCCAGATCGGAAATGTCTCGAATTTGGCATAGCCTGAGTCCTTGCCACGAATAGTATCTTGATAAACCATTGCAAGGCAGGTTGCCATCTTACCTGAACCAGGACCTGCACCAGTAACAATCACAATTGGCTTTTCAGTTTCAAAATAAGGCTTTGCTCCAAAACCTTCCTCACTCGCTATTTTTTCAGTATCATTCGGATAACCTGAAATCATTTTCCTGAAATAAACCTTGAAGCCCTTTGACTTAAGATGATCACCAAGCTGTTTTGCAGAAGGTTCGCCAGAAAAAAGATTTATCACAACTGTTGAAACCTCAAGGCCAAGCCCCTTCAGATCGTCAATGCATTTCAAGGTGAAATCACGATAGGTTATTCCAAAAGTACCTGCAATCCTGCCTTCCTGAATATCTTTTGCGCTGACACAGAAAACTATTTCAAGCTGTTTCTTGAGTTTCAAAAGGATTTCCATCTTGGCATTCGGCTCATATCCAGGAAGGACGCGCATTGCATGGAAATCGAAAAGCAGTTTGCCACCGAATTCAAGATAGAGCTTCTTGTCAAACTTAGCAGCTCTTTCAATGATGAATCTCGCCTGTTCCTCCACGTACTTCTTTGTATCAAAACCAATGTCAATAAGCATTTCAGGATATTGCAGAGATTATTTTTTAATCGTTCCGAACTGCAGATCAACCGCAGGTTTTTTATAATGTTTTTTTGTACGTAATATTCCTTATGACTAAAAAACCTAAATTCATAGTAGTGGCTGGATCAATCATGTCCGGTCTTGGTAAGGGAATACTCTCTTCTTCCATCGGAAAACTCCTTAGCTCAACAGGCTATTCTGTGATACCTATTAAATTCGATGGTTACCTCAATGTAGATTGTGGAACCATGAACCCCTATAGGCACGGTGAAGTCTTTGTTTTGGATGATGGAACAGAAGTTGACATGGACTTCGGCACTTATGAAAGATTCCTCAACATAGACCTTCCTGGGATATGCAGCATAACTGGAGGAAAATTATTCCAGAGGATAATTCAAAAGGAAAGAAAAGGAGATTATCTTGGAAGAGATGTGCAATTCATCCCTCATTTAACTGATGAAATCAAGGAATGGGTGAGAAAAGTAGGAAAAGAAAGCAAAGCAGACATAATCCTTGTCGAAGTTGGTGGAACTGCAGGAGACCTTGAAAATGGCTATTTCTTGGAAGCAATGCGACAGCTGTTGACAGAAGAAAAAGGAATGTTCATCCAACTGACATACGTTCCAAGCCTGTCAGAAGGCGAGCAGAAAACAAAGCCAACGCAACATGCAACCCGCCTCCTCCAGAGTCTTGGCATTCAGCCAGACATGATCATATGCCGAGAACAGGAAAAAATAACTGAAGACACTAAGAAAAAAATAGCATTGTACTGCAGCATTCCTGAAAAGGCAGTTATTGATGACCCGTTCGTAAGAACAGTCTACGAGCTTCCGCTTGCTCTTGAGAAGCAAAATTTATACAACATAATCGTGGAAAAACTGGGATTGGAAAAAAGAAGAGGAGGGATAGAGGCATGGAAAAAGCTCGTGCAAAAAATAACAGGACCCTCAAAGAAAGAACTGAACATAGGAATGATCGGAAAATACACCGCTGTCAAAGATGCATATGTCAGCGCGAATGAGGCTTTGACGCATGCAGCAGCTGCAATTGATCACAAATTGAATATACATTTCATAGAGTCAGCTGACCTGGAAGAAAAAGACGTTGAAAAGATATTGAAGCCTCTGGATGGATTGGTTGTTCCGGGAGGATTCGGAAAAAGAGGTGTTGAAGGAAAAATAAGAGCTGTTGAGTATTCAAGGAAAAACAAGATGCCATATCTTGGCCTGTGTCTTGGAATGCAACTTATGGTAATTGAATATGCAAGAAATGTCTGCGGTTTCAAGAATGCGAATTCAACTGAATTCGAACCCGAAACAGAAAACCCTGTTGTCAAGATACTTCCTGAAAAAGAATCAATGCTTGAGATGGGCGGAACCCTCAGACTCGGAGGGCAAGACGTCATAATTAAACCTGGAACACATGCTCACAAAATTTACAATTCAGAAATTGCAAGGGAAAGGTTCAGGCACAGATACGAAATAAATCCAGAATACATAAAAAAGCTGGAAAATGCAGGGCTGGTGTTCTCAGGCAAAGCACCGAAAGGAAACATAATGCAGATTACTGAAATTAAAGATCACCCTTTCTTCATGGGAGGGCAGTTCCATCCAGAATTCGTTTCAAGACTAGAAAGGCCATCTCCTTTGTTTTTGGCATTCATGAAGGCTTGTGCAAAAGAATGAGGATTAATTAGAAAAATCCACAAGCTTCAGATCCTTGTAATAAAGATAGATGTTTGCCCTTGGCCTTATTATGTTATATAGAAGAGTTCCTGATTTCGAGTTGTCATATCCCAAATAGAATGAATTGAGAGTTCCCTTTGAAGTAGGAGGGAAAAAATTCCTTGCCTCATCTTTTAGCCACAAACTTTCCGGAGAGAAAAGAACATTGTAATGACAGGTATTGCGTATGCTGACATCCACACGAAAATGCTGGTCTCTTTGATCAAGATTGTGCCACGCTGAATAGCCTGCCCTCTCAACATAGATCTCCAGGCATTCTGTAAACACAGTCTCATTCACCACTTTTGATGTTTTCATGTACGCGTCATTCTCTACAAACCTTGCCTCGTCAGCAGAGAATTTGTTGAGCAAAAGATTGGAAGAAATCGAAAGGTTCTTCTTTCCAAACACAGTTACATTTAGGGTGCCGGAAGAATAGAAGGATTTCTTCACCTTATCGCGCTTTATCTCAAAAGTGTAGTTGTTTTCAATGCTGGGTACAAATCTCTTTTCAAAATAAAGCCCACCTTCTGCATCGCTTATCTTCACTGCGATGCTCACATTCTCAGCCATCATAGGGACATTTTTGTCATTCAGCAACCCAATGTCAAGGAAATGGTCTCCCCGAACAGTTCGAACTTTGAGAGAAAGATTATTCTGGATTTGCTGGATTATTCTAATGTCCTGCTGTTCAAAAGATATTGATTCTTCTTTCTCAGGCTGGACGCATCCAAAGAGAGATATGACAAGAACAAGCGCCAGAAACAGAAGAAAACGTGCTTTCATTAGAATCATATGGTTAATCAATGTTTAAAAAAGATAAGTTCGAATAGGTAGTATGTGCAATATTTCCATTGAAGGAACAAGAGGAATCGTAGACCTTTCTAAATGCCCTTACGAATTCGCCTCGCCGGAATTCATAAACCTCCATCTGAAAGACCTGTCGACCATAGAAGCTCCGATAAAGACCATAAGGTACGAAGAAGAGATGGTTATAGAGCTTAACGAAGAAAAGACTGCAATACTGACAGAATATGCAAGCGTCATAAAGCAGATAGAGAATCTTCTATTACGAGGAGATGTCTATGGAATGAATCAGGATCCTGCATTCCAAAAAAGAAGGATGCTCATAAGAAAATTCTATGAGCTCATGTTCGTGAACCCTCTTCTTGCAGAAAGGGAACTTGCAGATTATCAGGAAGACCAGCCAACGAAAAATGTGTTTTTCAAGGGATTCCAGCAGTTCAAGGCATGGGTCAATGGCATACTAAAGACATTCAGGAAAACCAAGATGTATGATTTGGTGAAAAAGACTGGGGATTTTAGGGCTGCGTTCCTTTCATTGATAGAGTTGAAGAGCCTTTATTTTGTCGAGTCAATAGTGCTTGACATTCCTGCTGGCGCAAAGCCTCTTGAAACAAAGGATGCGAGGTATGTTCTGCCATTCGGAGTTACGGCCCAGATTTATGAAGTCCCTGGAGATGAAGCTTACTTATATATTCAGGAAAATCCAGGCATTTCAAACCTAAGCAAAGAACTTCAGGAAATGCTTAAGAAAACAATAAACGAGCAGATGAAAGAGGTATTCGAAAATGTTGATTTCGAAATACTAATGGAAACAAAGACAAGGGAGTACAGGCAAAGGTTCATGGATGAAGCGATAATGAATAACATAAAGATCACACCCCAGGAAGCACTTGTGATGGGAAGGGAAGCTGCTGCCTGGGTTGTGGGGTTGGGTGCGCCGATTGAAAACATGGCTCTGGATAAGGACAACATAACTGATGTTTATATTGACAGCGAAAACTCGCCATTGTATATCGAGCATGCAAAATTCGGATTGTGCCACACGCTCTACAGATACAACCGAGAATTGCTTGAAAGGGCATTCCGTAATATTGCATATCTAATGCATGGAGTAAGAAAGTTCGATGAAACAAATCCAATTGCAGATGTTGTGTTGAAGAGATTGTCAATGAGATGCCACCTGCAGAGGCCTCCTGCAACATTTGGAGAATTGCAGGGTGCACTGAGGATAATGAAGGAAAAGCCATTCACCTATCCGCAATATCTTTACTATAAATCTATGAGCCCTTTCCTTGTGGGATATGATGATGTGTTGGTGACGCTTGGGTGCAGCGAAGCAGTTCTTGGATTGAAAGGTGTGGGAAAAACAGCATTCACTGCTGCAAAGATAACAGCAATCGGAACAAGAAGAAGAATCATCCCAATCCAGGACATAGAGGAAATACCTGTACGTGCATTCAGGAAAAGAGGATTTCACATAGGAGCAGCAAGAGTGCAGAGCTCTGATGTAGAAGGCACAGAATCCAAGGAGCTTGACCTTGTGTCAATGGCAAATGCCCTTCTAAGAATGGGTGATGCCGCGCTTATAATAAACGAAGTTCGTTCCCGTACTGCAGTTCAGGGAATAATCAATTTACTGAACACTCAGCCAGGTGTCTTCTTGCTTTACAACCTGCATGCAGAATCTTTGAAAGATGTGCAGGATAGACTCGAATTAGTGTTTGGAATACCTGCAGCCTCAATGTTCGCAACCGACAGGTACACCTTCCTGAAAAAGATAAGGTTCGGAAGGAAAGGAAGGGTATATAGGGTAATAGGTTATGAATACGAAAGCGACCTTGAAGAAAAGAAATTCGTAGAAGTATTCAGGTTCAGAAGAGGCATGAATATAGATGATTGCAAGTGGGAATGCAAATTCATAAGGAATCCAGAGGCAAGCATGAATTCATTCGAAAAATTGGACATAGCGAAACTTGAGAAAGAGCTTGAAATAATTACAATTCCCCCTGCACTTGCAAGAAGGTGCGAAGAAACCGGAATCTCACCTGAACAGTATATACTACAGGCATTCTTCAAGGGAAAGATATATGATGACATCTATCGCGCAAGCATGGCGCTCAAGGACCCACTGATTGCAGATATAGATTTCGTAGTAGAAGCCAACACAGCTGCAAACAGATTGCTTACAACGATGGAAAAGGAAGATGGCACCATAGATTTTGGGGCAGTAGCTAAGAAATGGAATATCTTGTTCAAGGAACTGTTGAAGGAAGAGTCAAGGCTAAGGGAAGAGGGAAAAAAGGGAGGTGGAAATTCTCCAACAAAAGTCAGTGGAAAGGCACCTAATCAGTAAGATAAGAAATTGTCTCATTCCTGCTGTTTATGAATGCAGACACTTCCACATATTTCTCGAATTGCACTCCTTTTATTTTCTTCAGCAATATTTCTTCAACCTGGAATATTCCTGCGGATGAATTCAGTTCAAGCTCTACTTTTATAGGCTTCTTTTCCCCATCGCGTATTCTGACCTTATCAATTGCAAGTGCGCTCAAGTTATAGATATCTTTCCTTCCAGAATCATATGGCAGTCTTGCCCTTCCGCTTTGCATGTCACAGCCATCTGCAAGAGCAACAAGTTTGGATTCTATCGAAGTAGGAACATAGTTTCCCATGTGGCACAGTATTGCTTCCATCACCATCAATTTTTTTCTTTCAGTTATCTCATCAGAAGCAGGGTACAGTCTAGCCAATATATCTCTTGCAAGCGTCATTCCAAGAAGCTCATGGTTCTGCCTGTTTATGGAATTGCCAATATCATGCAAAAATGATGCCACAAGCACTATTTCTATGGAATCTTCGAACTTTGCTTTCCTATGCTCTGCTACAATATTTGGCACGATTCCCCTATTCTTCAGAAGATGGAGTGATTTGAGTGCATTCAATGCAACGATCCTTGCATGTATCCTTCCATGGTCGCTAAAGCCAAGCCTATGGACAGTGATACAGTTGGACATCTCCTGCAGATGGTTGACCTGCTTATCCTTCCTGAAGAAACTCAAAAGATTCTTGGCATTCTTGTAATCTTTCAATTCCACATCCAATGCCTTTTCCAACTCGTCCCAGACCATAGGTATACCTAGGATATAGGGCTCATAAAGGGTTAAATAACTTTCTCCGCAAGAATGGAGAATCGAATGAAAAGGACAACTAGATACAAATCAGGCAAGGATTTTATACTTGAAAGATACAATAATATATTCCTCGTTGATTTTCGTGCCCAAAAAAAGGGATTCGGCGTTTTGCCAATGGCTGAACCTGCACAAGGAAAACTACTTAAACTTCGCCGTTTAAGCCAATTGTCCCATAGGGTCGGAGAAAAAATGCTTCCGATTGTAACCGCCCTGGTAGTCAGTGTTCCATTATTCACGTATTTTTTCACAGCATGCGATCCTGTGCAGGCGCCAGCCCAAACACAACAAATAGAGCAAACGCAAACAGACAAAATCAGGATCGGAAATAGGGCATTCTTTCCAGAAATAGGCACTTCGATAAGAGTTACTGGGACGATGGGGGAAGAGTATGTGGGTTATATATACGAGGGCTCTCTTGGTACAATAAGAGGCGCTGCCAAATTCGGGCATTATGTTATTCTAAAGGATAATACAGACAGAATAATGTTTGAAAGGACGGATGATCCGAATGTTGTCAAAGCAACTATTTTTACTGAATGATGCAAAATGGCTTGTATAAGAGCGCCAGCAACCTACCAAATCCTGTAGGGCGTGAGTTATAATCGTTTAAATACCTTATCTTATACTAACAAATATATTCTTATTAAAGTTCAACAGGTGGTCTAATGGAAAAAGGAACATTCACAGTCAAAAGCGGGCTTGCTCAGATGCTCAAGGGAGGGGTCATAATGGATGTAGTTAATGTTGAACATGCACGCATCGCAGAAAAGGCAGGCGCAGTGTCAGTCATGGCATTGGAAAGAGTGCCAGCAGATATTCGAGCACAGGGCGGGGTTGCAAGGATGTCTGATCCAAAAATGATTATTGAAATCAAGAAAGCAGTTTCCATTCCAGTTATGGCAAAGTGCAGGATTGGCCATTTCGTAGAAGCCCAGATACTTGAAGCAATTGGCGTGGATTTCATTGACGAAAGTGAAGTGTTGACACCAGCTGATTATGACAATCATGTTGACAAAAGCAAATTCAAAGCACCTTTTGTCTGCGGTGCACGCAATTTAGGCGAAGCGCTTAGAAGAATAAATGAAGGCGCTGCAATGATCCGAACAAAGGGCGAGGCAGGCACTGGAAACATTGTTGAAGCTGTCAAGCACATCAGAACAATCAATAATGAAATTGCAGCATTATGTCCTGAAAATCTGAAAGAAAAGGCAAATGAATATCGAGTTCCAGTTGAAATTGTCAAGAAGACAATGGAGCTCAAGCGATTGCCTGTTGTTAATTTCGCAGCTGGAGGCATTGCAACACCTGCAGATGCCGCATTATGTATGCAACTTGGTTGCGATGGTGTATTTGTGGGCTCAGGAATATTCAAGTCATCTGACCCTTCCAAAAGGGCAAAGGCAATTGTTGATGCTGTTGCTCATTTCAATGATGCGAAGTTCCTTGCAAAGGTTTCCGAAGGATTGGGAGAACCGATGAAAGGAATCGAGATTGGAACTATTCCAGAAGAACAGAGGATGGCATTGAGGTAACGAAATGACAAAATTGAACGCAGTCCAATAAGATGGCCAAACGAGGAGTATAAACTAGTTATGAGAATCTGGGATGTTAAACCTGGCAAACTTTGCAGAGAGCATCTTCTTGGCGAGCACAGAGAGTTGCATGCTATTTGGAGCATAATCACGAAAAGCAAGAAAGGTTACTCTCAGCATCCAGAAACCCTAAGATGGAAAGGAAAACTGAAAGCGCTTTATCTCAGGCATGAAAAGCTGGTTGGCGAGATGGAAAAACGAGGCTATTGCCACAGGAGTCCTTTGGACAAAAGGCTTGCAACTGGCAAACCGATCCAACTTGAAAAGATTGACACGATTGAAGAGCAAAGGAATAGGATAAAAAGAAAAGGGTGTAAATGCAACTTATGAATCCCATCAGGATAGGAATCCTCTCATTCCAAGGCGGAGTGGTTGAGCATATTCATACAACGGAAAAGGCTGCGAATGAACTAAAAATAAAATGCGAAGTCGTACCAGTCAAGCATAAAAAAGATTTTGAAGGTCTCGATGGGCTCATCATTCCAGGTGGAGAATCGACTACATTATGGAAGCTGATTGAACGCGAAGGTATAGCCGAAGAAATCAAAAAAGTTCATGCGATATTCGGAACCTGTGCAGGCGCGATAATGCTTGCAAAGCAGGTGAAAGGCCTTATCGAAGGACAACAAACACTTGAATTGATGGATATTGAAGCAGATAGAAACGCCTACGGCCCGCAGACTGAATCCTTTGAAACGAAAATCGAGGCCAAACTTGATGGAAAGAAGATAAAGGCGCATGCAGTTTTCATAAGGGCGCCAAAGATTAAGACAATAGGCAAAAAAGTCAAGGCAATCGCAGAATTGAATGGCGAATTGATTGTTGCAGAGGAAAAATCAGGAAACAAATATTATCTTGTTGCTACTTTTCATCCCGAATTAACGAAAGATACTTTGTTTCACAGGCATTTCCTGAAACAGATTGTTTAACCTCTTTTGATATGTAAAACGCCAAAAACGTATGCCAACAAACAAAGAGCCTGCAATCTCGATTGAAACAAGAATCAATGTGACCGAAGGGACCCCACAGCAAGCTGATAGGGTATGCCCCATTCGGTCACAGCTTTGATGAACTGGATTTCGCTGCAAGCAGCGGGGTATGGACCCAGTTCATCAAATCAAACAGGAACTGGTAATAAGACCGTTTGAAATAACAACGGATCTTGTGCCTTTGTTGAAAGCGAACCAGGTTTTCACCAGAGCTGCAGAATACTGGCTAAACAACGTAGTCTGGTTCGCTAAGCATCAGATAAAGAAGAACAGTGCTGCGATTATCGCATACATTACTATCAATTGCAGTCCTTCGAACCAGTTGAATTTTCCGTCATTGGATATCTCGTTCACTATCAAAACTGATGAAAAGACAGCAATTATTTCCAATGGAGTAAAAACAAGATCCATGGGCTGATTCATCAGAAGCTCGCCAACAAGTACGCAAACAGGAGCAACGAACATTGCTATCTGCAATGACGAGCCAACTGTGATGTTTATTGCAACATCAATGTCATTCTTTAATGCGAAGAATATGGCTGCCAGATGTTCCGCTGCATTGCCGATTATTGCGATTATTACAGCACCGATAAATATCTCGCTCAGGCCAAAGTTCTTTGCAACCTGCTCCACCTGGCCTACAAGCACTTCAGACATCAATACAAGGGCAATTGTAGCCAATGCAAGCATGCTCATTGCCTTTCTCTTAGACCATTTTGGCTTCTCTTTCTTGTGCTCTGCCATGAAAAGATGCTTATGAGTTATCAAAGAGAATCCAAGGCTTGCCACATAAACAAGCAAAAGAAGAATGGAGACGATTATCGAGAAATTGTATTCCTTTGTAAGCGTATGACCTGGAAAAAGGTGAAAGACAGAAGGGATCATTATGCACATGAATGCTATCAAAAGCATTGTTGAGTTCATACCTGCAAGGGACTGTGATACCTTTTGTTCCTTGTACTTGAAGCCTGCAACAAGCATGCTGAACCCCAAAACAAACAAGAGGTTGCCGATTATTGCACCTGTAAGGGATGCTTTCACCAAATCAATAAGACCGCTGTTTATTGCTATAAGGGCAATTATAAGTTCAGCCGAATTGCCAAATGTTGCATTCAACAAACCTCCAATATGGCCTCCATAATGCTTTCCCAATTCCTCGGTTGCCTCGCCCATCTTTGCTGCCAATGGGACTATGGCAAGAACTGAAGATACAAAAAGAATCAGTGGATCTTGGGTTACGAAAAATCCTAGGATAAGCGTGATAGGTATGAAAACTAGCAAAAGGTCGATGAATCTCATGGATTGAAATTAGAAAGTGATAGTTTTAATCCTTTTGCTGGGGTCTTGCGTGTTCAGGACATAAGGAGATTTCAGGTGTGGCTAATTCAAACCTGTTATCAGTGAGTTGCACAATTCTTGGATCCCGAATTGTCCTCCCCCTATTATCAATAGGTTCAAGAGTTGCCCAAATCTGAAACCCATCTGGAGAAAGATGGTCCAGGGCTCCAGAATCCCAATCTGCATCAAAACAATATGCAGTTGCCTGAAATATTGCAAGTAACTGCCTTGCTGTGCGTATTTCTTCGACAGAAAGAGAGGCTTGTTGTCTAATGAGACTCATGGCAGTATATTTTTCAGACTCTGGAATATCCTGAAAAGAGCTACCTGCTAAAAGGTGCTCCTGTGGCGTTAGTACTAACGTCAATGGGCGATAGCCAAGTTCATGAAGATGAGAAAATAGATGATCGACCAACGCCTTAGATGCAGCCTTGACAGCCTCCAATCCCCTAAAATGAACCAATATGGAAAACCCATTCTTTGGATCAAGAAGTGCGCTAACAGGTTCCATTCTTTTTAGGAATGAAGGCAACCGCGGATCATAGACGCTATCGATTAATTGTTCAACCTTTGGAAATTGTGACACCGCCTGGCGATAACTAGGATGCTGTGTTGGAAGGGAAGCCTTTAAGGCTGAGAATCTTGATAATGCTAAATGTCTTGTCATGATTATTCATACGTAAGCACATGTATTTAAACAGATGTTTCCGTTTATTTACACCTTAACCATTGTTTATAAAAACATCCTATCTTATCCTTCCCATGGGAAAAGTCGAGAAATACATTCATTCCGAGCTCGAGAAAAAAGGGGCTCTACTCTTCACGCTTGTTGATCCTGATGACCATACTGAGGAAAGTGCAGTAGAAACTGCAAAGAATGCGGATGAAGCAGGTTCTGATTTGATCCTCATTGGGGGAAGCACCCTAAGCTCCCAGGAAAAGCTGGACAACGTAGCAAGACGAATAAAGGAAAGCATCAAGGTACCTCTTGTAGTATTTCCAGGAAATGTAAGCTGGCTCACTAAATACGCTGATGCAACCTATTTTATGAGCCTTTTGAATTCGAAAAACTCATACTGGATAAGCGGTGCTCAGGCAAAAGGAGCTCCAATCATAAAAAAGATAGGTATTGAACCAATTTCAACTGCTTATTTAGTAGTGGAACCAGGCGGAACTGTTGGCAAAGTGGCAGAGGTAGACCTGATAAAAAGAAATGATCCACAAAGGGCTGCAGCAATGGCACTTGCAGCCCAGTTCATGGGCTTTCATTTTGTTATAACTGATACAGGAAGCAATCCAAAAGACGGCCATGTTCCTTTGGAGATGATTAAGGCTGTTTCTTCAGCAATTGACATTCCATACATAGTTGCTGGTGGAATAAAAACACCAGAACAGGCACGTGAAGTTATCAGAGCAGGTGCAAAGATAATCCAAGTTGGAACTGCATTTGAAAAAGACGGTGCTGTTTCAAAGATAAGGGAAATGGTAAAGGCAGTCAGGGAAGGAGCTAAGCAAAGGTAAAGACATGGCAGCTAAACAATAAGAAGGCTAAGATAATTTCTTAATCCAATTCCAACAATATCTAATTATGAAACCACCAGCAGAGATTTGTGTCAAATGCAAAGGCACCAAGCGACTCTGCGGGCTGCAATTCTGCCCTGTTCTGAAGAAGATAGATATATCCCAATTCCTTGGTGGAAAGGTCACAGATCATGTTTTTGGCCCTTCAGCGGATGTGTTTATAGGCTCATTCGGCTATCCCGATGTATTTGTAGGCCCACTTGCATCTGTTGACGACACCATAACTCCAACCAGAGAACTCTATACGCTGAGTTATGATGAAATAATCAGGCAAAGATCAATGCTTGTTCGCGGGAATAAAAAGACAAATGTAAGGGCGAGAATCGAAACCGAAATAGCTGAAGTCGCACTTTCCACAAAAGCTATTGATGTTGAAGAGCATTTCACCAAAACTCCGAAATTCGACATGGCATTTTCTTCGCTTGTTCAGCCAATGGGAGCATCTGCACCTTTAAAATCATTCAGACAGGCTGAGAACCCAGTTATTCCAAAGAAGGTCGATGCCATAATCCATGAGGATATTCTGGCAACAGATGCAGTAAGCGAACTCATGAGAAAGGGATTCGACAACTACTACATAACAAAGATATTCTCAATTGGATCACT
>JBDRPL010000017.1:0-7174 GCA_043827025.1 Microcaldota archaeon | reverse complement strand
ATGAAAAAAAGGTGAAATGAAATGCAGGTTGAGGATGAATTTGTTGAAATACAAGATAAGGAAAAAGAGAACAAACCAGAACCAAAAACAACACCAAACAGGCCAGACTTCAGAATAGTGCAAACAGAAGTCGACAGGGATGGGAAAACGATTTTCAAGAACGTCGGCGGCATGTGGAAGAACACTTCCAAGAATGGCAATGAATTCTATACATTGATGATAGGGCAATTGAAGTTGTTGGTATTCCCAAATCAAAACAAATGATGATGAAAACGAGACTCGAAACTGAAGACTCGGAACATGAATAAGGTGACCAAAATGAGCGAAGAAACAAAAAAGAAGTATTACGTGGATTTAGAGGACCTCCCAGGGGTAGGACCAGCAACTGCAGAAAAGATGAGGCAGAATGGTTATTCTGGATTTGCAAGCATTGCAGCAGCCGCACCCCATGACCTTGCTGAATTGGTAGGTATAGGTGTAGAATCAGCAAAGAAGGCAATTGATGCTGCAAAGGAAGCAATTGATGTTGGCTATGAAACAGCAGATATTGTTTATGAGAGAAGAAAGGAGATAGGAAAGATCACAACAGGTTCAAAAAATCTTGATGATTTACTGGGTGGAGGAGTCGAAACTCAAGCAATAACAGAAGCATATGCAAGATTTTCAAGTGGAAAATCCCAGCTTGGATTCCAATTATGCGTAACTGCCCAAAAATCAAAGGAAGAAGGTGGTTTGGGCGGAGGAGTCCTGTTTATAGATACTGAAAATACATTCAGGCCAGACAGGATAGTGCAAATGGCAAAGGGAGATGAATCAGTCTTAAAGAACATAACTGTTGCAAGGGCTGAAAATTCAGACCATCAGATTATTTTGATTGAAAAGGCTCATGAAATAATAGAAAAAAACAATGTGAGGCTAGTTATCATAGACTCGCTCACCTCCCACTTCAGAGCAGATTATATAGGTAGAGGGGCCCTTGGGGAAAGACAGCAGAAGTTAAACAAACATCTGCACCTGCTTCAGAGACTTGCTGAACGATATAACTTGGCAGTGTATGTCACCAATCAGGTGATGGATGACCCAGCAATGCTTTTCGGTGACCCTACGAAGCCAATTGGAGGCCATGTTTTGGGACACATGTCAACCTACAGAATGTATTTGCGAAAGGGAAAAGACACAAAGAGAATCGCAAGATTGGTTGACTCTCCGAACCTTCCGGAAGGTGAAGCAGTGTTCAAAGTCGTACTTGAAGGGATATGTGATTAGGCCAACCTTAGGGAAACATGGTATAATATTTCTATTTTTTATTTTGCAAAAAACATAAATAGCCCCTCTCCTAACCAGACCAATAAACCAAACCAATAAAAAACAGAATAAGCAAGAGATAGCCATGAAGCTCACTCCAAGAGCCTACCAGCTTGCCATCTACCACTCAATTCTTGAGAAAGGCAATACATTAGTGGTATTGCCAACAGGCCTTGGGAAGACGCTCCTGGCACTCATGCTGATAAGAGACAAGGTAAAGGAAGGAAGGTGCCTTTTCGTAACACCAACAAAACCATTGGCAAAACAGCATTTTGAATCTGTGAAAGAAATTTTGGATATGAATAATGAAGGAGAGGTTGCACTTGTGACTGGTGAACACCCTCCGAAAAAAAGAAAGGAGATGTACGAATCAAAGGTTGTTATATCGACGCCCCAAACAGTGAGAAACGATATTCAAAATGGATTAATTGGCACAGACTTCGTTCTTTTCATTGTAGATGAAGCGCATAGGTCAATTGGGGATTATGCCTATGTCGAAGTTGCCCAAAGTTTAGAGAAAGCATTGATTGTAGGTTTGACTGCATCGCCAGGTGGAAAAAGAGAACGTATAACAGAAGTCATGAAAAACCTAAAGATACAGAATATAGAAATAAGAACCCAAAGCGATGATGATGTCAAGGAATACGTGAAGAAAAGCAATTTCACCTGGATTCCAATACAATTATCCCCAACTTTGAAGTTGATAAAGAAACAATTGGACGATATGATCACAAAACACGCCCATAGCCTTACAAGCATGGGCTTCCCTCCACCAATAAAACACAAAGGCCAGTTCCTTGCAATGAGAGAAAGAATATTGAACAGACCTGGAAACATCAAATATGCTGCGATAGTGCAGTACACCATACTTCTAAATCTACTGCACATGGTTGAATTGATAGAAACACAGGGAGTATTCGCGCTGCGGAGCTATATGGAAAAAGTAGATGAAAAGACTTCGAAATCAGCAGGAATGTTGAGGCATGAGGCAGGATACAAAGAAGTGCTTGAACTTTGCAAAACAGATGAAGAACACCCAAAACTCAAAGCACTTGTAGACCTTGTCAAAAAACTAAGTGGGAAGAAAATGATTGTTTTTGCCCAATATCGCGACCAAATCAAGCTGATTGAACGGGAATTGCAGAAGAATGATGTACGAGCACGATTGTTTGTTGGTAAAAGAGACAAATATACCCGGAAACAACAGGAAGAAACGATTCAGGATTTTCGAGATGAGAAATTTGACGTGTTGGTTTCATCATCCATAGCTGAAGAAGGTTTGGATATACCTGCAGTTGATTCTGTCATATTTTACGAACCAATCCCAAGTGAAATAAGAACTATCCAAAGAAGAGGAAGGGCTGCAAGAATGAAAGAGGGTGAACTCTACATCTTGATGACAAGAGGGACGAGGGATGAATACTTCTACTGGTCTGCAAGGAAAAAAGAGGCAAAAATGAAAACTATTTTGAATTCGATGCAGGATTCAATGGAGATTGAAAGGAAGAAGAATGAGATTAAAAAGGAAGTTAAGAAAACAGAGGAAAAGAAAGGGTATGAAGCCAAAATTCCAAAAACAGATGCAACGGGGCAGACCAAAATGAGCGAATTCGTTTGACTGCTTTCCAAGAGGCTATCAATTACTTTTAATAAGTACCAGAATAAAAAAATATCAATGGGGAACCTGATGGGATTCACTGACCTTTTACTTGGAGCAACAATTGCAATGTTTGCCACTGCCCTAGGCGCACTTGGAGTAATATTTTTCAGAAAGGCAGGATGCAAATTTTACCCATATATACTGTCTGCATGTGCAGGAGTAATGATTTATACGTCTGCAGAAATGGCAAATGGATCTCATGCATTAAGCGGAGACCTTATTGCAGGATTCGGCCTGGTCTGTGGTTTGTTCGCATTCTTTGTAATAGAAAGAATATTGCCACACATACATTCGATGATACGAAAAAAAGAGATTGAAAAAACCAGGAAAAAAGCAGTACTTCTCGCAGGAACAATAACTTTGCATAATATCCCAGAAGGTTTTGCAATTGCATCTGCATTCGCTGGATCAACACCACTTGGCTGGCTAGTCACTGCAGCCATAGCAATCCAAGATATACCTGAAGGATTCGTCATCTCAGGCCCGCTTGCATGCTTTGGCATCAATACTAAAAAGTCTGTTTTATGGGGAGTTTTTTCAGGATTCGTGGAATTTATGGCCGCCATCTTCGGCTATATGTTCCTTAGCCTAGCTACAACAACAACGCCTTTTGCCCTTGCTTTTTCTGCAGGTGCAATGACATATGTTGCATTTATAGAATTGTTGAAAGACGCATATCAGGAAAAAGGATTGAAGATAGTGATGCCTGCAGTACTTGGAGCAGTTTGCGCAATGGGATTGGGAATAGTACTTGCACTATAAGGATAAAGAGTTAAGGAAATGCTATTCTTCTTCAGCAAATGCCTTTATCTTTTCGAAGTTTTCCACAACCATCCTTGCCTTGTTCTTGCCAAAGCTGAAAGGATACTTGTCATTCTCGTCTCTCTTGAGGATTATCAGCTTGTTTCCCTTATATTCTCCGTATTCAACGATTGCCATAATAACACCATAATACGATGCATACTGTTCAACGCCATCTTCATTGCTTGAAGCTCAATGGGCCATTTGGCATGCATCGCATTATTAAGTAGTTTCGACGTATTTTTAATTTTATGTTTTGCTTGAAATAGGCCGTATTTATTTCTTCTTTAGCTTGACATCCCAGATATATTTTCCCCTTGTAGGGATTGAGTTGACCACTGCATATAAGTTTTTATTATCAAGAAAAGAGTTCAATGCAGCGATTTTCGGTACATCAACAGGTTCTATATTGATCCATGAACAGCTCCTTTGGGAGACAATGCTATCGGCAATAACCTTGGAGTCCTCCACGGAGATACCTAACTTCAACAACTCGCGGTAATAATATTCTAACTGGCCCATGGAAGGAATACACAAATAAAATATTAAATACTATCGTGTGAAATAAAATATTGAAGGGCAAGTTCTGACATCCCAATTTATTAAATTAAAGGATTATGATGTATTTATGGCAGAATTCGAAGTTACTCCTTGGGAAGTTAGTGGAGACATAGATTACGAAAAACTCATAAAGCAATTCGGAACAGAACGGATAAACAAGGGCTTGAAGGAAAGGCTTGAGAGATATACAAGGGAAAAAGAAGTGATGTTGCATAGGGATTTCTTCTTCTCCCACAGGGACCTGAACCTAGTACTTGAGGATTATGAAAAAGGAAAGGGTTTTTTTCTTTATACAGGACGCGGGCCTTCTGGACCAATGCACATCGGCCATCTGGTGCCATTGATTTTTACGAAGTGGTTACAGCAAGTTTTTGGAGTGAATGTATACATAGAGATAACTGATGATGAAAAATACTGGGCCAGGGATTCCGACTGGAAAGACATCCAAAAGTACAGCCAGGAGAATATTGCAGACATAGCGGCGGTCGGATTCGACCCTGACAAAACATTCATATTCAAGGATTCTGAGTATATTGGAAATGTTTACCCACTGATGATAAAAACTGCAAAAAAAATAACCCATTCCACGGCAAAGGCAGTCTTTGGTTTCGGAGGGGAAACAAACCTGGGACTCACGTTTTACCCTGTATATCAGATAGTGCCGACTTTTTTCGAAAAGAAAAGATGCCTTATCCCATGTGCAATAGACCAGGACCCGTTTTGGAGAATACAACGAGACATTGCTGAGAAACTGGGGTATGTGAAAACAGCTGCAATACATTCAAAATTCCTTCCGCCACTCACCGGAGTTCTAGGAAAGATGAGCGCGTCTGTTGCAGATACGGCAGTTTGGCTGAATGATGATGAAAAAACAGTAAAAAAGAAGATAAATAAATACGCCTTTTCCGGAGGAAGGGAAACTATTGAAGAGCATAGGAAGCTAGGGGGGAACCCAGATATTGACGTTTCCTTCCAATGGCTGAAGATAATGTTCGAACAGGATGATAAAAAGATTTCAGAGATAGAAAAGAATTATAGGTCGGGCAAGCTGCTAAGTGGAGAGTTGAAACAGGTGCTCATAGCAAGGATAAATGAGTTCCTGACTGAACATAGAAGAAAAAGAGAGAAAACAGATGTGAAAAAATTCACTCATACTGGAAAACTTGCAAAAGAAATGTGGGAGAAGAAATTCACTTTCTAGATTTCTTCTTTGTTTTCCGCGCCTTTTTTGGCAAGGCTGCTGCTTTCTTTACTTGTTTTGGCGGTTCGTTCTTCTTTTTGCTGTTCAATGTTGTCAAAACCACACCTACAATTATGACTACTAGAATCATAACAATTATTGAAGACCCAACAAGGCCCCCTACACTTGCACTGAGATCTGCCATTCAAATCACCTAGAGAAGATTGTGATGCAAGGTTTATTAAGGTTATTTCAATCAGAAGACGAAAAAGTGGGTTTTTAATTTTGTATGCAGAAAGAACCTTATGAAACGCATCATCATATTATTGCTTATATTGGGTTTGGTGAATTCTGTATCTGTCGAATGGCCTGGTAAAGTCAATTTCCTGAGCAATGGCTCCGGAGTGATAAAGGCGAATATAACAATTTATTCGATAACTTTCGGACAATATGGCCCTGAAAAATCCATAGTCAATTCAAGCATAGCAAACTACAGTGGGAATTATAATGCTTCGATACCCGCCATTAATCCAGCAGGGATGTATACGCTTAGGGTCTTAAAGTTCAATGAATCAAATACTGTGCAAGCAACGCACATCTCCCCAACACTTCCTGAATTGCCATATCAATTTTTTATAAGCGCAGTAAACAATACAAACATCTCGCTCGTAAATGCATCAACAATATATATCGATGCGACCAATGAAACTAGTTTAGGGGGGCAGACCAATTTCAGCGGGCTTTTTTTTGAAGACATGGCAGGTTTCCCAATAGATGAATGGGCAACACAAGTGACAAACAAGACGATTTATGTGCAAAATGATAAAAATTACACCTTGACCGTTATGAGATTTGGCCAAAATGGGCCTGGAATAATGCCAAGAAGCATAAGGATCCTGAGCAGTAACCTCACAACCCCCTCCCAATGGACAAGCGGGACATATAACGCAACATTTAATATTACACAAAAAATAATTTGGGTCGGTGGAAACCTGACATTCATTGGAAACACCAGCCCTGCAAATTTCACAACAATCGTAGCATACCCTTCAGCAGGGCCATTTACACACATCAACCATGGCCAAATGTATAATGGGTCATGGGGAGTTCCTGACCCAACAGGAGTGTCTAATGAAACTGCAATACGGGTGGAACTTCATAGGTCCACAGCATTAGTCGATTATTTTGCATACAACTTCACAATCCCCTCCGCAGATACGGGAATCAATTATCTCCTGGTGGCATATGGAAATGATTCGAATTTCTATTATGCAGGATTCCAGAACATAACTGCAAGAACGGGCAGCAACCTAACCATAAACATCTCCATGAAAAAACTCATTGGAAATTATAGCGCAACAAGCGATCCGTTCAGTGACATAAGCACTGTAAAATATCCTCTCTTGGCAAGCTATAATAGCAGTATTATTACTACTTCTGGAGGAGAAGCCAAAATAGAATACAGTGGGTATTCAAATGACCAGGGAAATGTAAGCGTTTCATTCGCAACAAGCTCTGACACCTCAGGAACGTTTTGGTTTCCGATGATAACAGGTTACAATGCAACAGTAAGCATATTCAATCAAAATTATGCACCCATAAAAAAGAGCATTAACACAAGCAGCAATGGAACTATAGTGTTCCTAAAGTCCATGGAATTTGGACCT